>JAUWOY010000031.1 GCA_030611885.1 Chloroflexota bacterium
GTTGGGCAACCTGGCTAGTTTGTGGTCTCTCCACCTGAGCAACAACCAACTGAGCGGCAGCATCCCAACGCATTTGGGCAACATGCCCGATTTGCGAAGGCTAGACCTACACATCAACCAACTGAGCGGCAGCATACCAACAGAGTTGGGCAACTTGGCTAGTTTGCGGACGCTCAGCCTGAGCAGCAACCAACTGAGCGGCAATATCCCCCCTCAGTTGGGCAACTTGGCCGATTTACGACGCCTTCACCTAAACAGCAACCAACTGAGCGGCAGCATACCCTCGGAATTGGACAACTTGACCAATTTGACATGGCTCAGCCTGTGCGGCAACCAACTGAGCGGCAGCATACCCGCAGGATTGGGCAATCTGACCAATTTGCAATACCTCGAGCTGGCCGGCAACCAACTGGGCGGCGGCATCCCCCCTGAGTTGGGCAACCTGGTTAGTTTGTGGGGGCTCTACTTGGACTACAACCAGCTGAGTGACAGCATCCCCCCTGAGTTGGGCAACCTGACCAATTTGCATGACCTCCGGCTGCACATCAACCAACTGAGTGGCAATATACCCGCAGAGTTGAGCAACCTGACCAATTTGCGATACCTCCATTTGAACAACAATCAACTGAGTGGCAGCATACCCAATTGGTTGGGCAACCTGGCTAGTTTGCGAAATCTCGACCTGAGCAGCAACCAACTGAGCGGCAGCATACCCCAAGAATTGGGTAACCTGGCTAGTTTGGGGGGACTCAGCCTGAGTAGCAACCAACTCAGTGGCAGCATTCCCTCGCAGTTGGGCAACTTGGCCGATTTAGGATACCTTGGCCTGAGCAGCAACCAACTGAGCGGCGGCATACCCCCGCAGTTAGGCAACCTAGCCAGTTTGCGGACTCTCTACCTGCATAGCAACCAACTGAGTGGGGCACTGCCGGGAAGCCTGACGAACCTCGTTAATCTGGATACGTTCTGGTTCCAAAACACTGACCTGTGCGAACCGGCGGACACCGCTTTCCAGACCTGGCTGGCTGGCATCAGTGATTTGAAGAGCACTGGTGTCATCTGCTCCCCGACACCGACGCCGACCTCCACCGCCACATGGACGCCCACCTCCGTGGCTACGGATACTGCTACGCCAACAAGCACACCAACCAGGACGCCGACAGCCACAGCGACAAGGACGCCAACGGCCACGCCAACGGCCACGCCCATCCCCACGCCCGATCCTAACTCGCGCATCCAGGTGCCTATCATTGACGCCGATGACGGTTGGGACACGAAGATCCAGATACAGAACGTGGGAGATGCTTTCACCGGAGTGGTCACCCTCTTCTGGGAAGGCTATTCTGGCCTACGTCCAAGTGATGCGCCCGGACCCATCGGGCGTGCCTGTATGTTCCTGCCCCCAAACGCTAACTGGAGCCTGCACAATGCGATTTCCTTTCATTTCCCCACGGCTCACTCGGCCATCGTCTACTCTGTATCAGATGCTCTTTTTGGGGCCGCATGCGAGGCCGCAGGCAGTATTGATAGCCATGAGGCGTGGATGAGCTGGGAGGATACCTACGCATACAGCGGCCAGCCTCTGGCGGCCACCGTTATGCGGTGGACATCCAACGGGACTTCGGTTTCTGGCACGTATAACGGCTTCTCCGAAACCATGCTGGGCTCAGGCCCACTTTTCAAATATCATGCCCCTTTGCAAGCCATAGGCGGAGAGGGACAAGAGGGGGCCACTACCCAGTTGACTATCCAAAATGCCGGTGACGCCCATACCGAAGTATGGATCTACTACACCCAGGAACATGCCACCACCTACCATACGACGCAGTTCATCGAGGTCATAACGCCAGGTGAGGCGATTCGAGTGGGACCTGGTGGGGACGTGGGTTTCCCTGCCCTGATCACTCCTGGCTGGCGGGGTTCGGTCTACATCACCTCAGCCGAACCCCTGGCCGTCGTCGTGGATCAGTGGAACGCCGACTCCACCATGCTTCTGACTTACAGTGCTGTAGCTGATGATTGTGGGGACTCCACCAACTATGTGCCCTTGCTCTATCGAGACTACGATGGTTGGAATGCACAGATTCAGGTGCAGAACCTGAGCGAAAGTGAGCCCGCCTTCGTCAGCGTGGAGTTTTTCGACACCGGTGGCGATTCCATCCTTTGGGTGGGCGATTGGGTCGCCCAGAACAACGCGATCGCCTTCTACTTGCCAGATATCTGGGACTTGGGCATCAATTGGCCCTTCGGGTACGTTGGCACGGCAGAGATCCGGTCTCACTGGCAAGCTGATTACGGAGAAAGTACAGGCCCTCCCATCGCTTCCGTGGTAAGCCTGGTAAACAGCGATGGCGGCAAGGCGTTGAGCTACAACGCTTTGCCCTCTCAGCAGGTAGAGGGGGTAGAGACGGTCGCTCTCCCGCACGTGGCTAAGGCCCAGCAGGGCCCCATTTCCTCTATCGCCATAGCAAACCTGAGCGATTGCTTTGTAAGCGATATTCGCCTTGACTTCTACGATGAGACAGGGACAATAAACTCCAGTATTTGCCGAAATGCGCTGTGGCCAAAGCACCTTGACTACGTTGATCTGGCCAACTATGGACACATTGCCGCAGGATGGGTGGGGGACATGGTAGTGACCGTGGTTAGATCAGAGAATCTGTGCGAACCTGGTGGAGAGGATACACCAGCCATAGCCGCTGTGGTAATCAACCGCGATGATGCCAGCGATTCGATAATCGGTTACGAAGGCTTCCCCATATCAGTGGTTACGCCCACACCGACCCCCACTCCTGGGGTCACGGGTACAGCCACGCCGACGAGCACACCAACGGCCACACCCATCCCCACGCCCGATCCCAACACGCGCATCCAGTTGCCCGCCCTTGACGCCGATGACGGGTGGGAAACGCGAATCCATATACAGAACGTGGGAGACGCTGATACGGGAGCGATCATCTTCTTCTGGGGAGGATACTCTGGCTTATGCCCACCCAACGAACCCGGAATCATCGGGCATGCCTGCCAACTCATCTCTGAGAATGGCGCATCCGCCCTGGAATCTGCCATCCCCACTGAGGCCAAATCAGCTACCCTCTATTCTGTATCGGACGACCTCTTTCAGGCTGCATGCGAGGCTGCAGACGGCATGGACAGGGTGTCATCAACCTGGGAGGCTACCTACGCATACAGCGGTGAGCCTCTGCTAGTAACCGTTAATCGGCTGGCCTCCAACGGGACTTCGGCTTCGGGCATGTATAACGGCCTCTCCGAAACTATGCTGAGTTCAGGCCCAGGTCCCCCTTACCACTACTTCGCACTTAACGTCATGCACGGCTACAACAGCCTGGACACCACCCTCACCATCCAGAACTCCGGTGAACATTGCACCTCCGTCTGGCTCTTCTACAAGGAGGAGGGCAACTGTGAGTTCATGAAAGCGCAGCACATCGCCGCCATAGCGCCAGGAGAGGCCATCCGCATAGGCCCAGGCTCCGATGCAGATATGGCGTTCCCGTCGCCGGAGCTCGATCCGCCCTGGATGGGTTCGGCCTACATCTCGGCCAACGCGCCCCTGGCCATCGTCGTGGACCAATGGGACGCCGACTCCACCATGCTTCTGACTCACGCTGGTGTGCCTTATCCTGATTATGGGGACGCTACCAATTATGTGCCATTAGTCTACAGCGCCTATGATGGTTGGGACGCGGAGATTCAGGTGCTAAACATGACCCAGAATTCTATGCCCACCTTCGTCACCGTGGAGTTCATGGACCAGAATGGCGATCCCATCTTTTGGGTGGGCGATTGGGTCTGCCGGAACGGCGCGAATACCTTTCGCCTGTCAGATATCATGGACATCCCCTCTCTTTTCGGGTACGTTGGGACGGCTGAGGTCCAGTCCCACCAGCAAGTGGATTATCCAGGAAAGCCCCCCCATCCGGGCCAGCCCATCTTTTCCGTGGTCAGTCTAATAAACAGCGACAGCGGCGAGGCGATGAGCTATAACGCTTTTCTCTCTAAGCAGGTTACAGGAGTGACTACAGTCGCCTTCCCTCTCATATCCAGGCAATCCCAGGGCCGCAACTCGGAGATCGCCATAGCAAACCTGAGCGATTGTTTTGTAAACGACATCCGCCTTGACTTCTACGATGAGGATGGGCAGATAGTATCCAGTGTTTGCCGAAATACGCTGGGGCCAAAGCACCTTGAGTATGTTGACCTTGCTAACTACGGAAATCTTCCCGCAGAATGGTTGGGGGGCCTGGTGGTGACCGCAGTTAGGTCAGAGAACCTGTGTGATCCTGAGGGTCATGAACCAGCCATAGCCGCTGTGGTGATTGATCGCCATCCCGACGATTCCGCAAGCGGCCAAGAAAGCTTTCCCGTCTTTGCTGACTATGCTCCTGAAGGTGTGACGGATTGCGCGCCCCCCAGTTCCGGAGGAGCCACCAACTATGCCCCGCTATTCTACAGGGAGTTCAGCGGGTGGGACACGGAGATTGAAGTCCAGAACCTAAGCTCAAGCGATCCGGCCTTGGTGCAGGTTCGTTTCTTGGACCAATTGGGGGAGACAATCACAACCATGATGGACTGGATACCGTGTGCACCACCTGAGAATCCTCGCACCTTTCTCCTTTCCGGCACCGATACTCTACCCTGGCGCTGTTACGGAGCTGTGGTGATACAATCCCAGAACTACGTAGATTACCTTGGGGATATTGTGCCAGCTCCCGATGTCTCCTCTCGTGTGACCCTGAGAGAGCTCGATACCGGGCAGGTGATAACCTATGACGCCTTCTCTCTGGATCAGACCCTCGGGGTTACTGAGATTGACCTGCCCAGCCTTATCAAAGGCTATCAAGGGAAAAGCTCGGAAATCGCCATTCGGAATAATGGTGAATGGGGGCCTAAGTTTCAGAGCCAGCTAGAGATTTACGATGATGAAGGGACGGAGATAGAGCAGCTCGATCTTCCTTGGCTTGATCCAAGACACGTGCGAGTTGTGAAGTTGGAGGACTTGGAGACCATCCCCACTGGTTTCACGGGATCGGGCAAGGTAAAGGTCACGGAGATAGAGGTGTTGCGGGCAGGAGAGGACCAACCCAATATGGCTGCCATCGCTGTGGACCTGAGCATCCCCCCAACGCCAACTCCCACCTCTACGGCGACAGCGACCTGGACGCCCACGTCAGTGGCCACTGACACCGCCACGCCCACCTCCACTGCTACCTGGACGCCAACTTCTGTAGCAACGGACACCGCCACGCCAACGAGCACGCCAAGCAGGACAGCGACAACTACAGCGACAAATACGCCGACGCGCACGCCGACTTTTACCGCTACCTGGACACCGACCTCTGTGGCTACGGACACCGCCACGCCAACAAACACGCCGAGCAGGACACCGACAGCTACAAGGACGCCGATGGCCACAGGGACGCCAACTCAGACACCGACTAATACACCAACTGCGACGAGGACAGCGACTGGGACGCCGACTGCAACAGGGACAGCCACAAATACGCCGACGTCAACCATGACAACTACAAGAACACCGACGAGCACGCCTACGAAGACACCAACGGCCACTGCCACACAGACGGCGACACCTACAGCTACGGCGACAGTGACTCCGACACCACCACCCACGTGGACGCCAGTTCCAACCCCCACCTCCCCCGACCTCTTCATCAACGCCTACGACATCTGGACCGATCCGGTGAGCATCCGCGAGGGTGACGTAGCAGGTGTTGGCGTCAACGTCCGCAACGCCAGCAACCGCACCGTCTCCGACGTCGAGATCCGCTTCTACGCTGGCGACCCGAACGATGGCGGGACGATCATCGGGGCGGACACTTATGTCCTACCCTTCATCTCTCCCTACGGCGTAGCCGCCCAGTGGACGGGCAAAGTCTGGGACACCACCGGCCTCGGCGGCGACCACGAGATCTACGTGATGATTGATCCCGACGACGATATCCCTGAGAGCGACGAGACCAACAACGTAGCCAACCGCACTATCACCATCTTGCCTCCGGCCCCCGACACCATTCCGCCCAGCGGCTCGGTGTTGATCAACGGCGGCGATGATACCACGTCTTCGCGGTCGGTCATCCTCACCCTGGACGCCCAGGACGACCCCGGTGGAACGGGCGTGCAGTCAATGTACACCATCGAATTTGAGTTCAACTACGCTTCATTACAGTGGTTGCCGGCGCAGGAATCCGGCTGGGTGGCCTACACCACCAGCTATCCCTGGATGCTGCTTCCTGGCGGCGGAACGAAATACGTCCAGGTCTGGTTCGCCGATGGTGCACTAAACATCTCGGACCTGCCCGGCAAGGACATGATCAATTACGTTCCCAGCGGCGAGAGCATCGGCCAAGGGGAGTGGAGGTTGTATCGGCAGGAGATCAGCCAGGGTGCGGTAGTGACCATCACCCTCGACGTGGTCTCTGGCGACGCCGACTTATACGTTTGGAAGCCTGGCAGCATTGGCGCTCCCGATTACTACAGCATCAACTACGGCACGGCGCAAGATCGGGTGATCTTCACCGCTCCAGAGACCGGGGTCTATCAGATCCAGGTACATGGTTTTGAGGCCTCTGTCTACAACCTGACCATTGAGGTGACAGTTGGGGAAGGGGGACTGAACGTGACCCTCCTCGACGCCGACGCCCTGGACAAGACCTTACCGAGCGCTCCGCTAAATGTGGTCGAGCCGCCGGAGCAAATCGCGGTCCCACCTGCGGCTGAAGGTACAGTCACACCCACTCCGACTGCCACACCAGTTCCAGTCCCCATCGGCGGGGTCATCGTGCCGGTGAGCAGGCTGGAGCTTTTGCCCTCGTGGCTAGGGCTGGTGGCGCTGGTTGCCATAGGTGCCATCACGGCTGTGTTGCTCAGGAGACACATAGCCTGAAGCCGTTAGTGATCGTGGACATCATGCTTGTGGTAGCTCACTGGGGCGAACGCTGCTAGAGCCCCGGCACGCCGACGCCTACCGCCTACCCACATCGAATGGCCGAAGCAGGAGGTTGAATCATGCGACGAAACCAGAAGAAATGGCTGGGCCTGGCAGTTATGATGGTCGGCCTACTGGTCAACCTGCAATCCTTCGGCCAAGCTCAGGACAGGCCTGCAACCTGCGACTTGCAGCCCCTCGCCCCCGGCAACATCGCCCAGGTCTGGGCCAACGAGGGCGGCGACAAGGTCTGGCGTTCCGAACTGCGCGCCACCAGCGACATCAGTTGGTCCACCGACCCCGACGACTGGGAGGCGGCGCGGGCAGAACTGGCGGACA
The DNA here is from genome assembly GCA_030611885.1 of Chloroflexota bacterium. Lineage (GTDB taxonomy): Bacteria > Chloroflexota > Anaerolineae > VGOG01 > VGOG01 > JAUWOY01. The sequence continues at coordinate 7,307 of JAUWOY010000031.1, forward strand.
TCATTGAGGGCGCGTCGGCTTGCCCCGACTTCGACGGCAACGGCGTCGTGGACATCGCGGACATCATGCTGGTGGCCAGCCGCTGGCATACCGCTTTCGGTGACGAGGACTACGACCCCTTCTACGACCTGGACGGCAACGGCAAAATTGACATCGTGGACATCATGCTGGTGGCGATACATTGGGGGGAAGACTGCACCGAACCCACGCCCACTCCAACGCCGACGGCCACCCCCACGGTGACGCCCACGAGCACCCCCACCCCGACGGCCACGCCATCTCAAACTCCGGAGACTCCCGAAGTGGCAGGCTGCCCCGTGTTTCCTGCCGACAACATCTGGAACGCGCCTGTGGATACGTTGCCCCTGGACCCCAACTCGGCCGCCTACGTCGCCACCATCGGCGCCAACGCTCACCTCCACCCCGACTTCGGCTCCGGAACCTGGGAAGGTGAACCCATCGGCATCCCCTACGTGGACGTGCCGGGCACCCAGCCCCTGGTGGACGTCACTTTTGACTACGCCGACGAAAGCGACCCCGGCCCCTACCCCATCCCTCCCGATCCGCCCATCGAGGGCGGGCCGGACAGCGACGGCGACCGCCACATCCTGATCGTGGACCGCGACAACTGCATCCTGTACGAGCTGTACGATGCTTGGCCGCAGCCCGATGGGAGTTGGTCAGCCGGCTCTGGCGCAGTCTTCAACCTGAATTCCCACGCCCTTCGGCCTGAGACCTGGACCTCGGCCGACGCGGCGGGCCTGTCTATCCTGGCGGGGCTGGTGCGCTACGACGAGGTGGCCAGCGGCGAGATCCGCCACGCCATCCGCGTCACCGCGCCGCAGACCCGCAGGGAGTACATCTGGCCGGCGCGCCACTACGCGTCGAGTCTCACCGGGGCGCAGTACCCGCCTATGGGCCAGCGCTTCCGCCTGAAGGCCGACTTCGACATCTCAGGCTTCTCGTCTGAGGTGCAGGTCATCCTCCGTGCGCTCAAGAAGTACGGCATGATGCTGGCCGACAACGGTGCGTCCTGGTTCATCACTGGCGAGCCAGACGAACGTTGGAACAACGACGTGCTCGTCCCCCAGTTGCATCAGGTCAAGGGATCGGATTTTGAAGCGGTGGACGTGTCGTCGCTGATGGTGGACCCCGATTCGGGCCAGGCGGGAGACGAGTAGTTGATCCCGACATCGCGTTTGCTCTGCCCCTGGCGCTGGTGGCCCTGCGTAGATCGAGAGAGTCGTTCCAGGGCAAACCTCCTGAATGGGGGGCACCGCCCCACGGCTCGCCAGCGGTGCCTTGACTCTTAGACAGTGGTCGGTCCTTCATGGCACGCTCTATTCGTCCCTTCACAAGGCATCGCGGTAGGACTGCCGGTTCGCCGACAGTCCCCACAGGTTCTGGCATGCGGAACCCAAAAAGCCGCCCCCCATTTGCCTGGGAAGCGGCTTTGTGCTATCATATCCCCAAGCCTGTCTCCTGGGCCATTCAGGAGTAGGTGTCGGGATTATCAGAGCGGCTACTCTGTAATCCCTTTTTTGTTTGCTAGGCATAGTATGTCATGTTTCGCCTCGTTTGGCAAAGCGAAAAGCCACCAGGCGGTTGACGGCAGGTGGCTTTTTATTATCTCTTGATCGTACTACTGGACTTGTGCTGGTGGGGATATGGGTATATAATAGAGTTGCTAGTTCAATACGATGCGGTCTGTAATCACGATAGATTGTGAATTGTGTCTATCACTACACAAAATGATCAAATACCGATATGATTGTACTATCCAATATTTCGGAGAACAGTTATGGTCATTCAGGTTAACCGTCAGAGCAGGACTCCGCTCTACTTGCAAATCGTTGATCAAATCAAACATCTGATGGCCACAGGTAGACTCAGGCCTGGCGAACGGTTGCCCGCCATCCGGCAGCGAGCGGTGGATTTGGGGGTTGCTCGCAGCACGGTGGCCCATGCCTACAGAGAGTTGAGTAAAGATGGAGTAATCTCCACTCAACAGGGTCGAGGCACTTTCGTCTCTGAACAGCCCAATCGGCTGCAATTGGTGTGGGTGCGCCGCGAGAAGCTAGGGTCAATGTTCAGCAAGCCTTTTGTCGAAGCGCTAAGCCTGGGCTATTCGATGCAGGAGATCGAAGAGGCGGTGATCGAACAGCTAACCCGCTGGTGGACTAAGACCCAGAGCCCAAACCGTGAGTAGCTGGATAGTGTCACATGGCTCAACACGGATTTGTGGGGTACGCTCTGAGCGGACGAAAGTCCGCGTCATGAAACGAGTCAATAATGCTGCATTTCGGGTCAAAGACGGGGACTCTCGTCCCCTTTGAGCATTTTTGCCCCTCGAATCCGTGTTGATCCATTTTCATGAACCCGACTTGTGCGCAGGTCGGGTTCGTTTTTGACTTGACGGGCTAGTTGGGCTATAATACGAAGCAGGTGTTTGTGAGGGGCGACGGGCATGAGATTTCTTCCCAAGAAGAGCTCTGGCTGGCGATGGCTTTATCCAGGCATGGGCGTGAAGCGGTGGCTGCTCTTGCTCGTGCTGGGCGTTACCTGCATTGGTCTGGGCTTCGCTTACTTTCTGGTCAACGTCTATCGGCAGCAGCCTCTGCCGACTGCTTTCTACTATCTCACGCTGCAGTTCGTTCCCCGCCTGGCCCGGGCTGCTCTGTTCGGAGGGTTGGGCTTAGTTGCGGTGATGATCGCCGTGGTGCAGTTGAGCCGCTCGCTGCTAGCACCATTCTTGCGGCCAGGCCAGGAGGTGGCGAAGACGGTCTATCAGCATCGCCAGCGCGGCCGGGGTCCCAGGGTGGTTGTCATCGGCGGGGGGACGGGCCTCTCCACCTTGTTGCGGGGCCTGAAGGAATACACCTCCAACGTCACGGCCATCGTCACCGTGGCCGACGATGGGGGCAGCTCTGGCCGCCTGCGCCGCGAGTTGGGTGTGCTTCCCCCCGGCGACTTTCGCAACTGCATCGCCGCCCTGGCCGACGCCGAATCGCTGACCACTCAACTCTTCCAGTACCGCTTCAGCGGGGCGGACAGTCTCGACGGCCACAGCTTCGGGAATCTGTTCATCGCCGCCATGGCCGACGTGACGGGCAGCTTTGAGCGAGCCATCCTGGAGTCGAGCCGGGTGTTGGCCGTGCAGGGGCACATCCTGCCCTCCACCTTGAGCAATGTCACCCTGTGTGCTGACTTGCGGGGCGAGGACGAGGCAGCGGGCGCTCTTAGCCGGGTGGAGGGCGAGTCCAGCATCACCGCCGCCGAATTGCCCATCGAGCGGGTTTTCCTGCAGCCTGATAAAGTGCGGGCCTATCCTGAGACCATCCGGGCCATCTTGGAAGCAAATCTCATCGTTGCCGGGCCAGGCAGCCTCTTCACCAGCGTGCTGCCCAATCTCCTGGTGGAGGACATCACCAGGGCCATCCGCGCCTCCCGGGCCTTGAAAATATACGTGTGCAACGTAGCCACCCAGAGAGGTGAGACCGATGGCTTCAGCGTGGGGGATCACGTGGAGGCTCTGCAGCGCCACGTGGGGCGGGAGGTGTTTCACCACGTGCTGGTGAACGACAACTTCGACGTGAAACTCAACCCCAACACGGAATTAGTGTCGTTGGACTGTGAAGCCGAGGGAGGCTATCAAGTCGTGTCAGCGGACGTGATTGATCCCCAGCAGCCCTGGCGGCACGACCCTCAAAAGTTGGCCCGCAGTCTCATGAACTTCTACTTGGAGATTAGAGATTGGAGATTAGAGATTGGAAATTGGAAATTGGAGATTGGATAATCCAACCTCCAACCTCCAACTTCCAACTTCCAACTTCCAACCTTCAATTCCGGGAGGAAAACAGATGAAGAAGACAGTTAGAGATGTCGAAGTTGAGGGCAAGCGGGTCCTGGTGCGGGTGGACTTCAACGTGCCCCTGACCGAGGGCAGGGTGGCCGATGATACCAGAATCCGGGCCGCTTTGCCGACCATAAATTATCTACTCCAGCACGGGGCAAAGGTCATTTTGATGTCCCATTTGGGTCGTCCCAAGGGAAAGGTGGTTGACGAGCTGCGCCTCGATCCCGTGGCTGAGCGCTTATCGGAGCTAGTCGACAGGCCGGTGCGGAAGCTTGATGATTGTGTCGGGCCGGAGGTGGAGGCAGCGGTAGCGAGAATGCAGCCAGGCGACGTCTTCCTGCTGGAGAACACCCGCTTCCATCCCGAAGAGAAGTCCAACGCCCCCGCCTTCGCCGAGAAACTGGCTTCCCTGGCCGACGTCTTCGTCAACGACGCCTTCGGCGCAGCCCACCGCGCCCACGCCTCAGTCGTCGGAGTGGCCGAGTATCTGCCCTCCGTGGCCGGCTTCTTGATGGAAAAGGAGATAGCTTTTTTGGGCCAGGCCCTGGCTGCTCCTGAGCATCCCTTCGTGGCCATCCTGGGTGGGGCCAAGATCTCTAGCAAAATCGGCGTCATTGACAACCTGTTGACCAGGGTGGATGGCCTGCTGATCGGCGGGGGCATGGCCAACACCTTCCTCAAGGCTCAGGGCCACGAGATAGGCCAGTCCCTGGTGGAGGACGACAGCCTGGACGTGGCCAGAGAGATGCTGGAGAGAGCAGGCGAGAGGCTGGTCCTGCCCGTTGATGTGGTCATAGCAGATCGGTTCGACGCCGAGGCCGATTCAAAAGTAATGCCTGTGGACCAGGTGCCGGATGATTGGCTCATTCTGGACATCGGGCCTGAGACGGTGGAACTCTTTAAGCGAAAGCTGGCCGGTGCCAGGACCGTGGTCTGGAATGGGCCGCTGGGCGTCTTCGAATTCCCCAGGTTCGCAGAAGGCACCTTCGCCATCGCCCGCTTCCTGGCCGATTTGGAAGCGACCACCATCATCGGCGGAGGCGACGTGGTGGCGGCGGTGGGGCAGGCGGGTGTGGCTGATAGAATAGACCACGTCTCCACCGGCGGCGGCGCCAGCTTAGAGTTTCTCGAAGGCAAACCGTTGCCTGGCATTGCAGCTTTGGAAGACAAGTGAGGAGGGATAATGCGTACACCGATCATCGCTGGTAACTGGAAGATGAACAAGACCGTTGACGAGGCCGTGAGCCTGGTGAGAGAGATGAGGCGGGGCCTCAACGAGGTGCGGGGCGTGGACAGAGTGCTCTGTCCGCCCTCTGTTGCCCTGGCCGCCGTGGCCGGCCTCTTGAAGCCGACGACCATCAAGCTAGGGGCCCAGAACATGTACTGGGAGGAGAAGGGAGCTTACACCGGCGAGACTTCGCCTCTGATGCTCAAAGGGCTGTGCCAGTACGTCATCATTGGCCACTCGGAGCGGCGGGGATATTTCGGCGAGACCGACGAGGGAGTCAACCGCAAGATCAAGGCCGCTTTCGCCCACGGCTTGACCCCCATCGTCTGCGTGGGCGAGAGTCTGGAGCAGCACGAGGCTGGCCAGATCGGGGAGTGGGTTTCTGGCCAGGTGCGCGCGGCCCTGGAGGGCCTCTCGGCCGAGCAGGTGCGAAGCATGATCATCGCTTACGAGCCTCTATGGGCCATTGGCACGGGCAAAGCCGCTACCGGCGCGGGTGCCAACTCCGTCATCGGCCTCACCATCCGCGGCGCCATCGCCGACCTCTACGACGAAGCCACGGCGCAGGCAGTGCGGGTCCAGTACGGCGGCAGCGTCAAGCCTGCCAACACCGCCGAGTTCATGACCCAGCCGGAGATAGATGGGGCTCTGGTAGGTGGGGCCAGCTTGAGGGCCGCTGATTTTGTAGAGATCGTGCGCATCGCTGCTCAGGTTAAGGGAGTTTAAAGTTTAGAGTTTGGAGTTTAGAGTTAAAAAGTGTTTGGCAACTGGACCCCACTTGTATGGCTCGTCGCCACCCTCATCCCCCTGTTCTTCATGAAACGCTGGATAAACCGGCACGTCCAGGGGCTGGGCATGCTCCTCACGGGGGATAACGAGGCAGCCATGTTCCTGTACTTCGTGCTGCTGCTGCCCGGCATCCTCATCCATGAGTTGAGCCATTGGCTGGCGGCCACGCTGCTGGGAGTGCGGACGGGTAAGATAACGCTTTGGCCTTCCAAAAGGCGGGGCAATCAAATGCGCCTGGGATCGGTCAGGATAGCCCGCACCGATCCCTTTCGTAGCAGTTTGATCGGCGTGGCTCCGCTTATCAGCGGCAGCATCGCTATCCTGATCATCGGTCAACTGATTCTGGGCCTGGGCGACCTGGGAGAGGTCTTGCTCAACGGAGAATGGGAACCATTCTGGGAAAGCCTCGTGAGCCATCTTCGAGCGCCCGATTTCTGGCTCTGGCTCTACCTCATCTTTGCCGTATCCAATGCCATGCTGCCCAGCGAGACCGATCGGGAGCCCTGGAGGCCAGTTCTCCTGTTCGTATGCCTGGCGGCTCTTTTCTTTTACTTGACCGGTTGGGTGCGCCAGGTGCCAGAGGTGGTGACGACCGCCTCTTTGGCCGGCCTGAGTTATCTGGCCTACGCCTTTAGCCTGACGGTGTTGGTAGATGCCATCTTTATAGCCGTCATCGCCATCCTCGAGGCGCTGGTGTCCAGACTGGCGGGGAAGCGGGTGGACTACTGAGGTTGCAGGGGACGAGTAACGGGGAACGTGGACGCGAGTCCGCGGTTAGTTGACATGCGCCTGCCATTTTGTTGGCCGTGATGAAAGGGGTTAACCTTGGGGAAAAAGGTGCTTGTCGTAGAGGACGAACCCACCCTGGTGGAAACACTTGAATATAACCTGACTCGCCAGGGCTACGACGTCTGCACGGCGGCCGACGGTCTGGCTGCGCTGGAGGTGGCCCGGCGGGAACGCCCCGACCTCATCGTGCTGGACATCATGCTTCCCGGCCTGGACGGCTTCGAGGTGTGCCGCATCCTGCGCCGTGAGATGAGCGTGCCCATCCTCATGCTCACCGCCCGGGCGGATGAGGTGGATAAGGTGGTGGGGCTGGAAGTTGGTGCCGACGACTACCTGACCAAGCCCTTCAGTATGCGCGAACTCCTGGCCCGGGTTAAGGTGCTGCGCCAGGGGGAACCGCTGCGTCTAAAACCCAAAGAGCACGATCTGCTCGTCTTCTTGGCACGAAACAGAGGCCTCGTCCTCTCCCGTGACCTGATCCTGGAACGGGTATGGGGCTGGGACTTTGGCGGCGGCAGCCGCACTGTGGACGTCCACGTGCGCTGGCTGCGGGAGAAGATCGAGCCCGACCCGGCCTGCCCGACCCGCATCGTCACCGTGCGGGGGGTGGGCTACCGCTTCGAGGGATAGGTTATGTTCCACTTTTCCAGTATCCGCTGGCGCATCGCGGTTTCCTACGTGGCCCTCATCCTGCTGGCTATGGCAGGCCTGGTCGTCTACCTGTCGGACCTGGTGCGGGATACGCACCTGGCCGACTTGCAGGCCAAGTTGGCTGCCGAGGCCCGGCTGATTGGGGACGCCCTGGCGTCGTCGCCCGCATGGGACGAGCCGGGCGGCGACCTCGACCCTCTGGCCCAGGACTACGCGGACCTGCTGGATGCGCGGGTGACTCTCATCAGGACGGATGGCACCGTGCTGGGGGAATCGCACGAGGACCGGACGCAGATGGACAATCATCTGTTCCGTCCGGAGGTGCAACAGGTGCTGACCCAGGGACAGGGTAGCAGCATCCGCTTCAGCCGGACGGTGGGCTACGAGATGATGTACGTGGCGGTCCCGGTGGTGGAGGGGCACGTGAGGGGTATCGCGCGTGTCGCTCTCCCCCTGCGCCAGATCGAAGTCAGCGTGGCCCGCTTGCGCTGGGCCATGCTGTCGGCGGCGCTGCTTACAGCGTTGGGCGCTGCGTTCCTGGCCGTGCTCATCGCCGGGCGCACCACCCGGCCGGTGCGCCAGTTGACCCAGGTTGTCCAGCGCATGACTGAAGGGGATCTGAGCGCCCGCCTCTGGCCCATCACCCACGACGAGGTGGGCGTGCTCACCCGGGCCTTTAACCAGATGTCCGGCCGTCTTCAAGGGACGATCACCACGCTGGTCGAGGAACGGAGCCGGCTGACTGCCGTGCTGGACAACATGGCCGACGGAGTGGTCATTACCGACGGCGAAGGGCGCGTCCGCCTAATCAACCCCGCCGCGGCCCGGCTCCTCGGCACTGATGAAGAAGCAGCCTTGGGCCGCCCCTTCGCCCAGGTGGCGCGCGACCACCGGCTGATTGCTCTATTGACCTGCCGCCCGACCTGCCCCCCGTTCTGGCCGACGCGGAGCGAGTGCAGCAGGTGGTCACCAACCTGGTTCACAACGCCATCAAATTCACCCCGTCGGGAGGACGGATACAGGTTACAGGTTACAGGTTTCAAGTGATGGGCACATTCAACCTGAAACTTTGAACCTGAAACTCGAAACCCTCTCCCCAGGCGAGTGGGTGCTGATCGCCGTACAGGACACTGGCGTAGGCATCCCTGCCGATGACCTACCCCGCATCTTCGAGCGCTTCTACAAGGCCGACCAGGCCCGCTCCGGCGGCGGCCCCGGCCTGGGGCTGGCCATCGCCAAACACATCGTCCAGGCCCACGGTGGGCGCATCTGGGTCGAGAGCGTAGAGGGGGAATGCTCCACCTTTTACGTGGCCCTCCCCGCCTTAACATCCTCTTAACAAACCCCTAACTCCCCGTTAAACTTCCCCTAAAACGCCCTTAACACAAGTGTGATATAATCCGTCTCAGAGGGTGAGAGACGGATTTTTTCTTGCCTTGCGAACTTGCTTCTTAACCTTCTCTTCAGAAACTCGACCGGGGAGCGGTATGATTTATCTCAGGGGTACGAAGCGAGAGTTGGCAATGGCGACATCTCGGGCGGAAACCGTCAAGGTAGCAGGGACGTGGCAAAAGGAGTCGAGGCCAGCACATTTTTCTTACACCTACCTGACGACGATGTTGGCCCAGGGGTGGCGGATCGAACCGCCTGTCTATGTCCGCCCTCGCTGGCGGTCGCGTCTGCGCTCGAAGCAAGAGGATACCTATCACTTCGTCCTCTGGAATGGGGATAGGGTCAGTCTGGTCAGTGTGCTCGATTGCCCGGAGATACAGCAGTTCCTGGTGGACAACGGCCTGGCCATTGACCGCTTGTGAAGAGGCAAGCTCTGCAAACCACTAAAATGGCAAAAGGAGGAGAAAATGTACATCGGTACCGGGAGGAAAAACAAGTCGCTTCTAATTCTGACAGGGTTGCTGATTCTGGCGACGCTGGCGATGGTCGTGGGCTGCCAGTCAACCCCGACGACGGCGCCGAGCCCCACGCCTGCCGAGGCAGGGCTCGCGGGCGAGATCACGGAGGCCGGCTCCACGACAGTGCAGCCCTTGGCGGAGAAGCTGGCCGAGGCGTTCAGCGCCCAGCATCCCCAAGTGCAGATCACCGTCCAGGGTGGCGGCTCCAGCGTCGGTGTCAAGTCGGCCGGGCAGGGGACGGTGGACGTGGGCGCGGCTTCCCGCAAGGTCAAAGAGTCCGAGATGCAGGAGTTCCCCGACCTGAAGGTCTTCACCATCGCCCGCGACGGCATCGCCATCGTCGCCCACCCGGCTGTGCCGCTGGATGGGCTGACGAAGGAGCAGGTGAAGGACATCTTCGCCGGGGAGGTCACCAACTGGAAAGATGTGGGCGGTCCCGACAAGCCCATCGTGGTCGTCTCCCGCGAGGAAGGCTCCGGCACCCGGGCCGCCTTCGAGGAGATGGTGATGGGTAAGAAAGGCCCGCCCATCGTGGACACGGCTATCCTGCAGCCCTCCAACGGCGCAGTGCGCACGACGGTGGCTACCATGCCCGACTCCATCGGCTTCCTCTCCTTCGGCTACCTGGACGAGAGCGTGAAGACCCTGGCTATTGATGGAGTGGAGGCCACGGAAGCGAACGCAGCCAGCAGCGCCTACCCCATCGTTCGTCCCCTCAACCTGCTGACCAAAGGAGAACCCAGCGGCGTGGTCAAAGCCTGGCTGGACTTCATCCTCAGTGACGAGGGGCAACAGATCGTCGTCGAAGATGGGTACATCGCGGTCAAGTGAAGCGTGCAGTGTGAAACGTGCAGTGTGAAACGTGAGAGACGTGATGCGTGAGGCCAATCTCACGCATCACGCAGGTACAATAAGGCTATGCAAACAAGATACGTCGTTGATCGCAGCGTCAAATACCTCCTGCTCCTCAGCGCCCTGGTCTCTATCTTCATCGTCTTCCTCATCGGTCTCTTCACCCTGCGCGAGGGGTGGCCAGCCTTCCGGGAGATCGGCCTGGGCCACCTGCTGACGGGCCGGGTATGGCGGCCGGGACGTGAGGGATTCGGTCTCCTGGCAATGATCGCCGGTTCGGTTCTTGCCACCGTCGGAGCGATGATTTTGGGTGTGCCCCTGGCTCTGGGCTGCGCCGTCTTCCTGGCTGAGGTAGCTCCAGATAGCGTGCGGGCCATCGTCCGCCCGGCGGTGGAGCTCCTGGCCGGCATCCCCTCGGTAATCTATGGCCTCTTTGGCCTGGTGGTGCTGGTGCCCCTGGTGCGGCACATCCCCGTCCCCGGCAACTCCGGCTTCGGGCTGCTGGCCGCCTCTATCGTCCTGGCGGTGATGATCCTGCCCACCATCACCAACATCGCCGAGGACGCCATCCGCGCCGTGCCCCGCGAGTACAAAGAGGGGTCGCTGGCGCTGGGCACCACGCAGTGGCAGACCATCGTGGGCGTGACCCTGCCCGCCGCCCGCTCCGGCATCGTCGCCGCCATCATCCTGGGGGTGGGGCGCGCCCTGGGCGAGACGATGGCCATGATCATGGTCATCGGCAACTCAGTCATCGTCCCCAGGCCGCTGGATAACAACCCGCTGACCCTTTTCCTCAGCCAGGCTCGCACCCTCACCGGCAACATCGCCGTGGAGATCAACTACGCCACGGGCCTGCACGAGAGCGCCCTCTTCGCCACCGGGGTGGTGCTCTTCGTGCTGATCATGATCGTCAACACTGCGGCCCACCTCGTGATACGGGGGAGGGCGAGATGAGCGAATGTCTGGAGGTCACCGGCCATCGCGCCAGGAGGAAAACCACGTCACGGGCGAAATCGAATCTCGTCAGCCGGCACCTGACTCAAAAGGCGGCCTTCGCCTTTCTCTGGCTGACCGGACTGGTAGCCATAGTCGCGCTCCTGGCGGTGGTGGGCTACGTCGCCGCCCAGGGAGTGCGGGTGATCAACCTCGACTTCCTGCTGACGCCGCCCCGGGGCGGACTCTCCGGCGAGGGGGGTATCTCCACCACCATCGTCACCACCTTTTACCTGGCACTGTTGACTATCGCCATCGCCACGCCGCTGGGGGTGGGCGCGGCGGTATACCTGGTGGAGTACGCCGGGGAGATGCAAGGGGGAGGTGGCCTGATCCCCCGTCTGGTGGGCCTGGCCCGCTTCGGGGTGGAGACGTTGGCCGGAGTCCCCTCCATCGTCTTTGGGCTTTTCGGCTACGCCCTCTTCGTGGCGGCGATGCACTTCGGTTTCTCCTTCCTCTCGGCGGGGTTGGCCGGGGCCTGCCTCATCCTGCCTGTCATCATCCGCGCCACCGAGGAGGCCCTGCGCGCTGTGCCCCGCTCTTACCGCGAAGGGAGCCTGGCCCTGGGGACAACCCAATGGCAGACGGTCTGGGGCATCGTCCTGCCCGCTGCCCTGCCGGGGATCATCACCGGCATCGTTCTCAGCGTCGGCCGGGTGGTGAGCGAGACGGCAGTCTTCTACGTCACTCTGGGTGGGAGTTACCGGATGCCCACATCACTTCTTTCCGGGGGGAGGACGATGGCTCTGCACGTGTATTACCTGGCGATGGACACGCGGGCCTTCGACAAGGCGATGGGCACGGGAGCTATCCTGATCTTGAGCATCATTCTGATCAACGCTGTCATCAACTACCTCTCGCGCCGCCTGACAGTGAGGGAGTAGCGTGAGTATGAGGGTTCGTAGTAGCGACTTCAGTCGCTCGCTCCTCGTTATGGATGACTGAAGTCGTCACTACGAATTTCACTACCCGACACGGGGAAAGAAACCAGGTTTTTTGTCGTCTGAACCAAGCAAATCGTTGCTCTTTGAGTGTTTTGGAGCGCCAAAAATGCCTGAGCAAGTGAAAAACCTGGTTTCTGATTTTCGATGTCGGGTAATGAAACTACGAATAAATTGCCAGTGTCCAGTAGGAGATCAAAATGAAACGAACTGACAAGAAACTGGAAACACGAGATTACAGCCTCTACTACGGCGATTTTCAAGCCCTGCGGGGCGTCAACATCGAAATCCACGCCAACCAGATTACGGCCATCATCGGCCCCTCCGGCTGCGGCAAGAGCACGCTTCTGCGCAGTTTCAACCGCATGAACGACCTGATCCCCGGCGTGCGAATCGAGGGGCAGGTGCTCCTGGATGGGCAGGACATTTTCATTTCCAATGGGACAGACGTGGTGGAACTGCGGCGACGGGTGGGGATGGTCTTCCAGAAGCCGAACCCGTTCCCCAAGACGATTTTCGACAACGTGGCCTACGGCCCCCGCGCCCACGGCGTCAAGAACAAGGCGCAGTTGGCCGAGATCGTGGAAAGGAGCCTCATGGCGGCTGTCCTCTGGGACGAGGTCAAGGATGATCTGCACAAATCCGCGCTGGCCCTCTCCGGTGGGCAACAGCAACGGCTGTGCATCGCCCGCGCCCTGGCCGTGGAGCCGGAGGTCATCCTGATGGACGAGCCCTGCTCGGCGCTGGACCCCATCGCCACCCTGCGCATCGAGGAGTTGATGCGAGAGTTGAAGAAAAAATACACCATCGTCATCGTCACCCACAACATGCAGCAGGCGGCCCGCGTCTCCGACCGCACCGCTTTTCTACTGATGAACGAGCACCGCGCCGGGGAACTCATCGAGTACGATGTGACCAGGAACATCTTTACCAACCCCCATGACAAGCGTACTGAGGATTACATCACGGGGAGATTTGGATGAACAAAATGGCCAAAGTTGAGTCCAAGTCGGTGGACAAGCTCCGTGACGTCGAATTTGACTTTGTTGTCACTCTCTGCGATAATGTGGCCCAGACCTGTCCCCTCTGGTTGGGGTCGGGGCGGGTGAAGCACATGGGATTCCCTGACCCAGCAGCGGCTACCGGCAGCGAGGCCGAGCGGCAGGAGGTGTTCCGCCAGGTGCGGGATGACCTCCGCCAAAAGGTGCTCGACTACCTGGAGCAGATGCAGAATTTAGCAGCGGAGGGAAGTTTCTATGGTACGAGAAACCTTTGATCGAGAACTGCAACGTCTCCAGGACGAGGTGTTGGTTTTGGGCAGCATGGTGGAAAATGCCCTCATCGAGTCGGTGGAGATCCTCAAGCGGCGAGACACGGAGGGAGCGCGACGCCTGATCGCTGGGGATCGCCTCATCAACGAAAAGCGCTTTGCCATTGAAGCAGATGCTCTGGCCCTCATCGCCACCCAGCAACCGATGGCCGGCGACCTGCGTACCCTGGCCGCCGTGCTGGAAATCGTCACCGAGCTGGAACGCATGGGGGATTACGCCAAGGGCATCGCCAGGATCAACCTGATGATGGGCGAGGAGCCTCTGCTCAAGCCCCTCATTGACATCCCTCGCATGGCCGAGAAGGCGCGGGACATGCTCCACCGAGCGTTGGACGCATTCGTCCGGCGGGACGTGGCCCTGGCCCGCGCCATCCCCGCCGAGGACGACGAGGTGGACGCCCTCTACAATCAGGTCTACCGGGAGCTACTCACCTACATCATGTCCGACCCGCGCACCATAGATCAGGCCAACTACCTGCTGTGGGTGGCCCACAACCTGGAACGCACCGCCGACCGGGTGACCAACATCTGCGAGCGGGTGGTCTTCACCGTCACGGGTGAGATGATGGAGATGGATGCGGAGGAGGGCCTGATTGGGATCTAACACGTCAGTGGGAAATTGATGCCGAACTGGGCAGACCAACAGAACCGGGCAGGAGCGAAGCACTCCTGCCCGGTTCTGTGTTTATTCGGTTGATGGCCTGCTGTGATATCGTCTGCCATCGCCTGTAGGATGGGAAGGCGGCAGGCGATGAGCGCTGAAGAATGGCAGTGCCTCGGCCACCAGCATGGCTATCAAGATCAGTCCACAGCCGATCAGGCCCCGTCCGCTGAGCCGTTCACCCAGGACAAAGAAGGCGGTGAGGGCGGCGAAGACGGGTTCCGAGGAAAGGCACGGCCAGCACGGCGAAGGCCAGCCAGAAACGAGCGACCAGGAAGGTGAAGGAGCCGATCTCCCCCAGTGCGGTCTTGACGAAAACGAAGGTGACGCCCCAAACGAAGGCGACCGTCAGCAGCATCAGATTGGCAGTCAGGGAATGACGCAGTGTCCTGAGTAAAGTCGAAGGGCTGTCGAAGGGATGGGACATGTTCCTGATATTATCATAATGCCAGCGGGAGGTCAAGTGGAGAAGCTACCGCTGTGGAGTGGGGAGATAACACATGTTCGCGAACCGTGAGGCCGAGTTGGCCTTCCTGGAGGAGCAATTCCGAAGCGACCAGGAATAGTCAATCTTGCTGGCGATTCACTGCCCCAACCTGGCGGCCCACACGCCGGGTTGGGGCTTTTTGTTTCCGCTACTCTACTCCCAATTCTCATTCCCGCTGATTTGACAACAACGAGAAAATGGCGTACAATATATCAAGACTTATATAGCACCAATGGTATAGTTCAAAGATTATATAAGGCAAGAACTGGAGAGGACACGGCTATGTCACTGAAACACGCCCTGCTGGGCTTTCTCAACTATGCCCCCATGACCGGCTACGAGTTGAAGCAACACTTCGACCGGTCCATCTATTACTTTTGGAACGCCAAACTCAGCCAGATCTATCCCACCCTGAACCGAATGAAGGAAGAGGGCCTGCTGATGATGGAAGTGGAATACCAGGAGAGCAAGCCCAACCGCAAAGTTTACCACGTCACCGACGCCGGGCGTGAGGAACTGCATCGCTGGCTGCGGGAACCGGCGGACGCACCACCGCTCCGTATAGCTTTCCTGATCAAAATCTTTTTTGGTGGGAAGCTAACGAAGGAAGAGATACTGGCCCAATTGCGCCATCAATTGGCGTTGCACCAGGAGCGACTGGCAGCCTACCAAAGGGAGGTGCGGGATGCGATACGGCAGAATGTAGAGGCCACGGGCCTGAAGCGTGAAAGTTTTTTCTGGGGTCTGACCCTTGATATGGGTATCAGGTACGAGGAGAGCTGGATTGAGTGGTGCCAGGAGACAGTTGCAAAGATCGAGGCAATGACCAACAATATGTACGAGAATAATTCGTAAAGGAGAAAGGTGAAAATGACCAAAAAAGTGCTCTTCCTGTGCGGCAGTCCCCGCCGCAAGAAAAGTGCCAGCCTGTCTACGGCCAGGTATCTGGCACGCTTCCTCGACTGCGACTACGAGTTCGTGGACGTGGCCAAGGCCAGGCTGTCTACCGACCCCACCGAGGCCGAGCCGGCCTTCCTGGAAATCGTGGCAAAGATGCAAGCGGCTGATGCTGTAGTTTGGACCTTTGGCGCGTGGGTGCTGTTTGTCCCTGTGCAGATGCAATACCTCCTCGACAAACTGTTCACCCAAGGATACGACTTTACCGGCAAGATCGCAGCAGCAGTGATGACCTCGGCTCGCGCCCACGACGACTTTATCCTTGACCGCGCGCGCTTTGTCAGCGAGCAGTTGGGCTTTGGCTACATCGGGGATGTGTCAGCCGAGGGCAATCCCTTCTTTGGCTATGCGGACGAAGAAGTGGCGGAGAGCAGTTGTCGCGTGCTGGCCGGGCAGATCAACCGTGCCTTGGCCGCTGGATACATACCCGCCAGGCACTATCCGCCAGTGGAGCGTAAGTATCTCTCGCCCATGTACCGGGGCCCAGGGTTTGCTGTGGATGGCTCGCCAGCGGCAAAGACGGGCGACAAGACGATTCTGGTCGTCACTGGCAATCGTCTATCAGAAGACCCGGCCAACGCAGGGGTCGCGGAATCCATCCACCGCTACTCCCGGAACAGCGTGGAGGTGATCGAGTTGCAAGACCGTCAAGTCGGCCCCTGTGTGGGCTGCTACCTCTGCGACTTTAGAGTGGAGGGCGTCTGCGTCATCAAGGATGAGTACGAAGCGATCAAGCAGCGCCTGCACCAGGTTGACGGCATCGTGTTTGTCGGGAACTGTGTCTCCGGGATGGTGGATTGTTACCTGAAGGCTTTCCTGGACCGCTGCTGGGGGATTGCCCATCGTCCCTCACTGAAGGGCAAATATGGGTTTGTGGTCGCCACCGGCGGCGGGCCGCTGGAGGCGGATGCGGCCTGGTACTTGCGGGGCGTCCTGAACAAAACCGGCGTGCGCTGCATCGCCGCGCTGACCCAAAGCGCGGCGGACGCCCCTGCCTTTGCTGCCACTGTGCGCAGGACAACTGAAGACCTCGATCGGGCGCTCGACGAGAAATGGCACATTGCCGACCGCTTCAATACCCGCGCCGTCGCCTGGACGTTCCGCGACTTGGTCGCGACAAACGGGATGATACTCCGGGCAGATTACAAGTTCCACCAAGAGCACAAGATGTTTGATTACCTGTCCCCAGGCGGTGTGAACGCCCTCATGCGGTTGCTCTTCAAGAGCGAAATCCTGAAACGCAGGATGATGGCGGTGAGAGGGGCACAGGTCGCCAAGGGGCGTGAGAAGCGGCTGGCGGCGTATTTACAGTGCGGCGGCCGGTTGGGAGAAGGTAAAGAGATTTAGGGATGTGCAGATCGCTCACATGCCTTGCGGTTATACAAGATGCCGTGGGTCAACGAAGCCGGGCAGGAGTGTTTCACTCCTGCCCGGCTTTGAGTTTATTTGGTTGGTGGCCTGCCGTAGCTCACTTCAGCGATTCAGCGATGCGAATCGCTTCATCCAGGCTCAAACTAGCCCCGCCCAGGGTGTAGCTGATGCCATCGGCTTCCCACATCAGGCTAGTGCCCTCAACCCAGCCAGCCGGCTCGGCCGTAGCACGGGCCGCCAGCGCCAGCTCGTTTGGTAACACGGCGACGGTACCGTCCATAAGACGTCTCTCCATGAGGTCCCCAGGTGCCTCTACTAATAAATACGCTGTGGCATACGAGGTATTACACCATTGGAGAAACCAGGTTTTTCCCCTTGCCTGAATGAGCAGTTCGTTACTTCTGGGCTCTCTGTGGTACAAAAGAGCCAAGTCCTTGGCTAAAAACCTGGTTTCTGATTCGCCATTTGAGCTTTGAGCTTTTCTACTTCTTGCGGGAGATAAAGAACAGGAGGAGCAATGTCATGGCCCCCAGTACCAGCAGGGCCAGGAATTTGTAGATGCGGGATGAGATGACCAAAGCGAGGAAGCCGAAGAAGGCACAAAAGAGATAATAGGCCAGGACTATCTGGCGCTGGGAGAAGCCCAGGTCCAGGAGGCGGAAGTGGAGGTGTCCCCGGTCTCCTATAAGGGGGGAGCGACCTCGGCGCAATCGGTCGAGGATGCGCCAGGCTACGTCCAGAATGGGGATGCCCATCACCAGGAGCACCGTGGCCATCTTGGCCCCAGCCATGATGCCCAGGGCGCCCATGGCGAAGCCCAGGAAGAAGGAACCGGAGCTGCCCATGAACACCCTGGCGGGGTGGAAGTTGTAAGGCAGGAAGCCCAGGGTTGCGCCCAAAAGGGCCAGGGGCAGGAGGGCCACGCTATGCTGGCCCTCGCGGTACATGTGGAAGGCCAGCACGGCCGAGAGGATGGCCGCCACTCCTGCTGCCAGCCCGTCCAGGCCGTCCAGCCAATTCATGGTGTTCATCATGCCCATCAGCCAGAAAAGGGTGAAGGCCACGATAAAGGGCCAGGGGAATGGCGCTGTCTGCTGATTGGTGAGGGGGTTGTTGACGTATTCTATGAAGATGAGGAATTGGATGGCGATGAGGGCAGCGATGAGCTGGGCTATGATCTGAGGAGGTGGACGGAGATCGTGCTTGTCATCGTAGATTCCGAGCAAGAAGATGAACGTGGCCCCCAGGAGCAGCCCCACCAGCCTGGTCAGCTCTTTGGGATCCTGCCGCTCCACCGGCAGGAACTGGGCCAGCACTGCCGTGACCACGAAGGCCACGTATAATGCCGCGCCGCCAAGCCTCGACTTCGTACCGGCGTGTCTCCGCCTGCCCCCCGGCGCGGCCACGAAGCCGTAGCGCTGTCCCAGCCGCCGCGCCAGTGGCGTCAGCGCCAGCGCCAGCAAAAAAGCCGCGATAAAGACCAAAAGAAAAGGCATTTCTCAGTGTTATCCGTGCCTCTGCGGTAAGAATCTTGCTCCGTGTCATTGCGAGCGAAGCGAAGCAATCCCCACCTCGCGAATTGGAGATTGCTTCCCTTCGACAAGCTCAGGACAGGCGGCACAAAAACCGTGCCTCGCAATGACACTATCTGAGCTACGTCCCAAACAGCCTATCGCCCGCATCGCCCAGGCCGGGCACGATGTAGCCTATGTCGTTCAGGCCCTGGTCAACGGCGGCGATGTGGATGGGGACATCGGGGTGAGCGCTGGAAAGGCGCTCGATCCCCTCAGGGGCGGCGATGAGACCCACGAACTTGATGTTTCGAACCCCAGTTTTCCGGAGGATATCCACTGCTGCTACCGCCGATCCACCAGTGGCCAGCATGGGGTCGAGGATGAAGGCTATCTCGGCCGTCGCCTGCTCGGGCACATTGGTGTAGTATTCGATGGGTTGGAGGGTCTCCTCTTCTCGATAGAGGCCGATGTGCCAGACGTGAGCTTTGGGGATCATTTCCAAGGACGGCCCCACCATCGTCAGGCCAGCTCGCAGGATGGGCGCGAAAGCAATCTCTTCCGCCAGGACTTTACCCGTCGTGCTGCCCATAGGCGAGGTGATGGGACGTTCCACCGGAGTCAAATCTTCGGTCGCTTCGTAGAGCAGCAACCAGGTAACCTCACGTACCAGCTCCCGAAACCTCTTGGGTTCAGTATCCACATCCCGCAGGAGGGCCAGCTTGTGCTGGACGAGAGGGTGGTTGGATTGGAAGACGTTAGCCATTGGATTCCCTCAATTGGTACATCGGTAGATTGGTAGATTCGTAAATTCGTAAGCTCGTAGACTCGTGGACCAATTTACGAATCCACGAGTCTGCGAATTTACGAGTTTGACTCGTTACCTTATCCCTTTGTTACGCATCACCACAGCGTTCCAGAAGCCTCTCCCATTCCTCGTCCACATTAGCCTGTATCTCGTCAATGACGTGCTTGAACTGTGGCTGGAAGAGGTGTCGGAAGCGTCCCTGCCTTTTGAGCCATTCGACCACCGGCTTCTTCTCGCGGGGCTTGTAGTTCAGCTTCCACTGGCCGTTCTCCACTTCGTAGAGGGGCCAATAGCAGGTCTCCACGGCCAGCTTGGCGATCTCGATGGTCTCGTCGGTATCGTGCCGCCAGCCACGGGGGCAGGGGGCGATCACGTTGAGGAAAGCCGGCCCATCGGCGGCGACGCCTTTCTGTGCTTTGGTCATCAGGTCGCGCCAGCGGCTGGGCGAAGCCTGGGCCACGTAGGGGATGTGGTGGGCGGCGAAGATCTCGGTCAGGGGCTTGCGCCACTGCTGCTTGCCGGGGATGACCGTGCCTGCTGGCGAGGTGGTGGTGTGAGCGCCCAGCGGGGTGGCGCTGGAGCGCTGGATGCCGGTGTTCATGTAGGCCTCGTTGTCGAGGCAGACGTACATCATCTTGTGGCCTCGCTCGAAGCAGCCAGAGATCCACTGCAGACCGATGTCGTAGGTGGCACCGTCCCCGCCGAAGGCGATGAACTTCAGCCCCTTGTCCTCGATCTTGCCCTGACGTACTAGCGAGCGATACATCGCCTCGGCCCCGGCGATGGTCGAAGACGCATTCTCGAACGCGCTGTGGATCCAGGGCACTCGCCAGGACGAATAGGGGTAGATCGAAGTGGCGATCTCCAGGCAACCAGTGGCGGTGCTGATGACCACTGGCTCGTCAATGGCGCTGAGGATCTGACGCACGATGGTACCCTCGGCACAGCCAGCGCAGAGGCGCTGCCCGGCTACGAGCCGCTCTTCCTTGTTTGCGAGCTCCTTTAACTTTATAGCCATTTATTTACTCCTTGCATATCAGTAGATTAGTAGACTCGTAGATTCGTAGATTCGTAGACTCGTGGATTCGTACCAACTTTACGAATTTACGATTGACGAATTTACGAATTCACGGTTATTCTCTCAACCCAAGATAACTGACCGGAGATTTCACTTTGCCCGTCTCGGCCATCTCGGCCAGGTCTTGGGCCACTTGCTCGATGTGGGCGGGGATGATGTCGCGGCCGCCCAGGCCGAAGATGTAGTCCGCTACCTTCGTCGTGGTGTTGCCGGCGGCGAAGAGGGTGGCGCAGAGCTCCAGGTAAAGTGGGCCGGGACCATCTCCGTTCATCGCTCCGAAGACGACGGAGCGATCCAACACCCCCGCCGCTTTCACGTTGGCGAGAGCCTCGGCGAACTCCTGGGCGGGGAAGGGGCGGAAGACACGCGGCTTGATGAGGCCGATCTTGACCCCCTTCTCGCGCAGCCCTCGCACCACCATCCTGGCCGTGCCCGACGCAGACGAGAGAACGATGATGGCCATCTCAGCGTCGTCCATCCCGTAGGCCTCGAAGATGCCGTACTTTCGCCCCGTCAGCTCGCCGTATTCCTCGCCCACTTCCACGATGACGGGCATCGCCCTGGAGAGGGAATCCGTCTGCTGGCGCTTGTGCTCGAAGTAGAAGTCGTACATGTCCCAACTGCCGTAGGTGGCGGGGTTGTCCACGTCGAGCAGGGAGTGCTTGGGCTTGTACTCGCCGATGAATCCCTTGACCGCCCCGTCGTCGAGCACCTCCACTCGCTCCACGCCGTGGCCGGTGATGAAACCGTCCTGCATGACCATCACCGGCAGCAAGAGACGCTCGGCGATGCGCACCGCCTGGATGACGTTGTCGTAGACCTCCTGGGGGTTCTCGGAGTAGAGCTGGATCCAGCCCGCGTCTCGGGTACCCATGGAGTCGGAGTGGTCGCAGTGGATATTAAGGGGGGCCGAGAGAGCCCGGTTGACCACGGGCATGACGATGGGCAGATGCAGCGAGGCGGCGATGTAGACCATCTCCCACATGAGGGCCAGCCCCGCCGAGGCGGTGGCGGTCATCACCCTGCCCCCAGCGGCCGAGGCGCCGATGCAGGTGCTCATGGCCGCGTGCTCGCTCTCCACGGCCACGAACTCGGTGTCCACCAGCCCGTCGGCCACGAAGTTGGAGAAGGTCTGCACGATGGCCGTCTGGGGGGTGATGGGGTAGGCAGCCAACACGTCGGGGTTTATCTGGCGCATAGCCTCGGCTACCGCGTGGGCTCCGTCCAGAGCCGTTATCTTTGATTTTGCCATTTCATTTCCTCCTAAATGGGAGTAACGAGCAATGAGGTAACGAGTAATCAGGTAATGAGTAACGAGTTTTTGCTATTGACTCATTCCTTGTTACTCGTTACTCATTACCCATTACCTCCGGTACCATTTGAATGACTTTGCCTGGCTGGCCGGTGATGGCATGTACCTTCACCTTGACCGGGCACTCTACGGCGCAGATGCCGCAGCCTTTGCAATGATCGTAGTCGAATCCGATCATTTTGCTGTTTTCGACGAGAATGATCGAGTCGGGACAGTAGACCCAGCAGATCATGCAGTGGGTGCACGCCTCGGCGTCACGCACAGGACGCGACGTACGCCAGGTGCCCGTGATGTACTCGACCGAGTTTCCCGCCTCGAAGACCGTCCCGGCGAGGGAGGCTTCCCTCCAGCCGGCTTCCAAATTCACTGCCATTTCATTCCTCCATTCTGATTACTGGTCACTGGTCACTTCCTCGTACGCCCGCTTGAGAGCGACCACGTTGGCCTCCACCACCTCTGGACGCAGCTTCTCCCCCAATAGCTCTTTGGCGCGGCGGACGACGCTATCCAGCGATACCAGGTCGGTGACCTTGGCCACCGCGCCCAGCATGAGGGTGCTGGGGATGTCCCGCTTCAGGGTGTCCATGGCGATACCTGTGGCGTCGAGGGTGGCCACCTTGCCGCCCTTCAATCCCAGCTTCTGGCGGACCTCCGCTGGGGAATCCGGGGTGTTGATGATCGCAATGCCGTCCTCCTTGAGCCCTTCGGTGAGGTTCACCGCCCCTATGAGGTTGGGGTTGACCACGATCACCACGTCGGGGTACAGGATCTGGTGGTGCACCTCGATTGGCCCATCGCTGATGCGGGTGTAGGACTTGATAGGCGCTCCCATGCGCTCCGGGCCGTAGTCGGGGAAGGCCTGGAAGTACTTTCCCTCCTCCATGGCCGCCTCAGCCAATAGCTCGCCGGCGGTGACCACGCCCTGCCCGGCACGGCCATGCCAGCGAATTTCAGTAAGTTTACCCATGCTAACTAACCTCCTTGTTTCAGCAATAGGCAATTAGCGCCCAGCTAATTGCCGACCTATATTTTATCACTAATGGACACCTTTGTCAAAGAGGGATTTCACACATCTACTCATTATGCTCGCAGCGGACCCTAGTCCGCTGCCCCAGCCGCTGGACTAGGGTCCAGCGGGAGCGGGTGCGTAGACGATTTCACATTTTCTGCTCTTTCTGGTATAATCGTTTGTGTAGAGACGAGCCTTATCCCTGAGCGAGGAAACTATGACTGAAGAGCGTATGATTTCGCCCAAGTTAAAAGAGGAAGAGGTCGCTTTGGACATGTCCCTGCGTCCCAGGCGGCTGGCCGACTTTATCGGCCAAGACAGGATCAAGGAAAACCTCAAGATTGTCATCGAGGCCGCCAAGGGGCGAGGCGAGGCGCTGGATCACGTTCTCTTCTATGGTCCCCCGGGGCTTGGCAAAACCACCCTGGCGCATTGCGTGGCCACCGAGATGAACGTCAACATCAAGGTCACTGCCGGGCCAGCCATCGAGCGCGCTGGGGACCTGGCGGCTATCCTCACCAACCTGCGCCAGGGCGACGTGCTGTTCATTGACGAGGTGCATCGCCTGGGCCGGGCTGTCGAAGAGACCCTCTATCCAGCCATGGAGGATTTCGCCCTGGACATCATCATCGGCAAGGGGCCCAGCGCCCGCAGCCTCCGTCTTAAATTGCCTCATTTCACCATCATCGGGGCCACCACCAGGCTCGCCCTTATGACCTCGCCCCTCAGGGCGCGCTTCGGCGTGGTGTATCGAGTGGATTTCTACGACCAGCCGGCCATGGAAGCCATCGTGCGTCGTTCGGCCAGGATCCTGGGGGTGGGGATAGACGAGGGCGGAGTGAGGGAGATCGCCCGCCGCGCCAGGGGTACGCCTCGCGTGGCCAATCGGCTGCTCAAGCGGGTGCGCGACTATGCCCAGGTGCGGGCCGATGGGCGCATCACCGAGGCGGTGGCCAGAAAGGCCCTGGCCATGCTGGAGGTGGACGAGCTGGGTCTGGATGACATAGACCGCCGGGTGCTCGCGACCATCATCGAGAAATTCGAGGGCGGCCCCGTGGGCCTGGAGACCATCGCCGCCGCCCTCTCCGAGGAGTCCGACACCATCATGGACGTCGTCGAGCCCTATCTATTGCAGTTGGGCTTCTTGAACCGCACTCCCCGTGGCCGAGTGGCCACCCGCCGGGCCTACGAGCACCTGGGCATCCCCTTCGAGGAGAAGCCAGGGCAGCAGGCACTGTTTTGATGACCATGACCAGTGTACCGAAAATGACACGGGCCAAGGAAGCCAAATTCTGGGAAACGCACGATGCCACCGATTACCTGGACGAGATGGAGCCAGTGACGATGACTGTTGGGCCGCGTCCACAAAATCGCTGTTCCGTATGTGGCCGGGTGTTGCTTTCCCGCTACGTGGACATAAATCTGGCTGGCGGTCGCGCGCAACTGCGCCAATTGCGCCAACTCTACTGTCCTGCTGGGCACGCAAGCTGCCTGGCGCCTGAGGCACAGCGCCTGGCCGACGCGGTCGAAGCGGTTTTGCGTCTAACTTTGGTTTCCGTTGGCGCAGAGCAACGTGCTCAAGTAGCTGCCTGAGATTATCTATGGAGGCTGTACCCATCGTCTTGGATGCCAACGGCCAGCAACTCTCGCCCACCACCGCTGAAAAAGCGCGGAAGCTCATTGCCCAGGGCAAGGCGGCACTGGTCAGCGAGGAGCCCTTCACCATCCAGCTCCCCTACAGCGTGGAGTTGCCGCCGAGGCCACGGGAGGTCGAAAGAGAAAAGGTGGGCCAGGGAAAGCGCCTCCTCCTCCACATCTGCTGCGGGCCGTGCAGCACTTACCCCATCGAGCGGCTGCGGGGGGAGGGATTCCAGGTCACGGGCTTCTGGTACAACCCGAACATCCATCCCTGGCAAGAGCACCAGCGGAGGCGGGAGAGCGTGCAAAAGTACGCCGAAGCAGTTGGCCTGCCCGTGATCTGGCACGAGAAGTACGAGATGCCGCTTTACTTGCGAGCGGTGGTGGGGCACGAGAGGTTTGGGGAGCGCTGCCGCATCTGCTATCGGATGCGCCTGGAGAAGACGGCGCAGGTGGCCGCTGAGGGCGGCTTCGACGCCTTCACCACCACCCTTCTCATCAGCCCCCACCAGAACCAGGCTCTAATCCGTCAGGTCGGCGAAGAGGTGGCTGAGGAGTGGGGGGGCGGCGCTTTGGAGTTCTATTTTGAGAACTTTCGCCGTGGCTGGTCGGAGCGGGGGCGGCTTACCCACGAGCACGACCTCTACCGCCAGCAGTATTGCGGCTGCATCTACAGCGAGTGGGAGCGGTATAACGAGGGGCATATTGACGGCTTGTTACTCGTTGACTCGTTACCCATTGGGCAGGTGAAACCGTGAAAACCAGCGACTTCGACTACTATCTCCCCCCAGAGCTCATTGCCCAATCCCCCATCGAACCCCGCGATGCCTCGCGGCTGATGGTGCTGGATCGCACGACCGGGGCCATCGAGCACAGAACCTTTCACGATCTCGCCGATTACCTGACAGCGGGTGACGTCCTGATCTGTAACGAGAGCCGCGTCATCCCAGCTCGCCTGTTTGGTCACAAAGTGCCCACCGGGGGCAAGGTTGAGCTGCTGTTGGTGACTAGAAGAGATAAGCAGGTTTGGGAGGTGCTGACCAAGGGGCGGAAAGTGAGGGTGGGAACACGAATCGAGTTGGATCGAGATGGAGGTGAAGGTGTAGTCGGTGAGGTGATCGGGCAGGCGGGGGACGGCTCGAGGTTGATGGAGTTCGAAGTGCCCATCGAGCCGCTGTTGGACGAACTGGGCATCGTACCCCTGCCTCCATACATCCACGAACCCTTAGAGGAGCCAGAACGATACCAGACCATCTACGCCAGGGTCAAAGGGTCGGTGGCCGCTCCCACCGCAGGTTTGCACTTTACGCCGCGATTGATGAGAGAATTGGAGGCCACGGGGGTGGAGTTTGCCTTCGTCACTCTCCACATTGGCCTGGACACCTTCCGCCCGGTGAGGACGGAGAGCGTCGAGGACCACCCCATGCACAGCGAGTACTGCCAACTCGGCCCAGGGGTGGCGGAGCAAATAAACCGCGCCAGGGCCGAGGGGAGAAGGGTCATCGCGGTGGGGACGACGGCGGTCAGAGTGTTGGAGACAGCCGCCCGTCGGAAATCCAAAATCCAAAGTCCAGAGTCCAAAAGTGACCTGGAACCTGAAACCTGGAACTTGAAACCCTTTTCCGGCCGGACCGACCTCTTCATCTACCCCGGCTACCGGTTCCGCGCCATAGATGCCCTGATCACCAACTTCCACCTGCCGCGCTCGACCCTTTTGATGCTGGTGGCAGCTTTCGCGGGCAAGGAGTTGATTGATAGAGCGTATCGAGAAGCCATCCAGCAGGGGTATCGCTTTTACAGCTTCGGCGACGCGATGCTGATACTGTGATCGGAGGTTTGGCAAATCCAGCTTTCTGCGATATAATGGGTAGTGAGGCGACGAGGAATTGAGAGCTGCAACCCCGATTTGATTTTATGCAAACCTGTGATATAATATACTCGATAGTCTTACTGCTGTACTATCCATCGGAAGGAGCTGACCATGCTAGAAAAGATTGAGGACTTTTTGAATTACCTGTCTCTGGAGAAGGGCTCTCCGCAAAACACCCTGATTGCCTACCAGAATGACTTGACCCAACTCGCAAGATTCCTAAACGAGCAAGATTCATTTGAGGTTAAGTCCTGGGATGAAGTAGACAAAGACATGATCATTGCCTACATCTTGCATCTCAAAGAAAGGGAATACGCTGCTTCTACCGTGGCCCGTAAGGTGGCAGCCACCAAATCCTTCTTTCACTTCCTGGTGGCAGAGGAATTGATCGGGGATGACCCCACGGCTACTCTGGATTCGCCCAAGGTGAAGAAGCAATTGCCCAAAGCCATCTCCGTCGAGGAAATAGAGCTGTTGCTGGCCGAACCTGCCAAGGGCTCGACTCCCAAAGCACTGCGAGACAAGGCGATGCTCGAACTCCTGTACGCCACTGGCATGCGGGCCACCGAGCTAGTGGAGCTGGGCCTGTACGATATAAATCTGCCTTCGAATAGTGTGCGGGTCATCGGCAAGGGCGACAAAGAGAGGATCATCCCCATACACAGCCGCGCCGTCCAAGCTATCGAGACCTATTTGCGAAAAGGGCGGGTCCAATTCCTTAAGGATACGGAGGAGAAGGCGCTCTTCTTAAACCCGCGTGGCGAGCAGTTAACCCGCCAGGGCCTTTGGCTTATCATCAAGGACTATGTCGAGCGAGCAGGCCTTGACCCCGGCATCACTCCCCACACCCTTCGCCACTCCTTTGCTACCCACATGCTGGAGAGCGGAGAAGCCACTTTGGTGGACGTTCAGCAGTTTCTGGGACATGCCAACATCTCAACCACCCAAATCTACACCCGCGTAACCAGCAAGCACAAGCGCCTGGTCTACGACAAAGCTCACCCGAGAGCAAAGTAGCTTTCGCCGATCAGACGAGGAGGCCGTAATGACCCAATTCTTCACCCGCAAGGAATTCGCTGAGGCGGCCGATTTCATCCGCAGCCACACGCAACACGAACCGACCATCGGCTTGATTCTGGGCACAGGACTGAACCCCCTCGCCGAAGAGATGCGGGCAGCCGAGGTGATACCCTATAGCGAGATCCCGCACTTTCCAGTTGCTACTGTCGAGGGTCACGTTGGACGATTGGTCGTCGGGGAGTTGGAGGGCCAGGAGGTACTGATCATGCAGGGCCGTGCTCATCATTACGAGGGCTATTCCCCCCAGCACATCGCCCTGCCCATTCGGGTGATGCAGCTTTTGGGCATCGGTATTCTCATGGTGACCAATGCCGCCGGCGGCTTGAATCCCGCCTTCAAGGCCGGCGACCTGATGCTCATCACCGATCACATCAACCTGATCGGCATGGCTGGCCTCAACCCCTTGCGTGGCCCCAACGACCCTGAGCTGGGGCCTCGCTTTGTTGATATGTCCCAGGCCTATGATTTGAAACTGCGGGAGATGGCCCTGCGGGTGGCCCAGGGCTTGGGCTTTACCCTTCATCAGGGGGTGTATGTTTGCCTGGCCGGCCCGTCCTTTGAGACCCCGGCCGACCTGAAGTTCCTCCGCCTCATCGGCGCCGATGCCGTGGGCATGTCCACCGTGCCTGAGGTCACTGTCGCCCGCCACGCGGGCATGCGGGTGCTGGGCATCTCCGGCATCAGCAACGTGGCTGTCATAGAACCAACGGGGGAGAGCAAGGCCGTCCACGAGGAGGTTCTGGAGGCCGGCAAGATCCTCGTGCCTAAGCTCACCGCTCTGCTCAAGGGGGTAATCAGTCTGCTAGCTAGTGAGGGAGGCTCTTTAGATAAATGACGACACTGGTTAAGTTGGTCTCTGAGTACTACGTTTGGTTGATAGGCGCTTGTATCCTGGGCATCCTGTCTTACATCGCAAGGGCCATCGTGGCCCACCGGGAAAAGGGCCGAGCGATTTTTACCCTGGAGAAGGAGGCGGCCTCCAGCACCAGGCTTCGCTCTATAGGCATGGCTTTCGTCCTCTTGATCTTGGGTGGGGCAATCTACTTCACCGCCATTTATCTGGAACCAAATCTGGATCTAGAGACCAAGACTGAGGTCACGCCAACAGTCTTACTGCAGCCGACCCCAACTCCAACTACGGGGCCGCCTACGATCACGCCTACGCCCCGTCCCACGCGGACCCCCCGCCCAACGGCGACACCTGAGGTTACCCTTACTCCTATGCCCGAACCCGTTGTTCTGCCCAACTGTCCCGATTCCCGAGCCAGGCTCACCAGCCCCACTGTGAACGCCGTTCTGAAAGGAGCTGTGGAATTCAGGGGTTCGGCAAACATTGACGACTTTCAATTCTACAAGCTCGAATTGAAGGGGGAAGCCACTTCCGGGGAGTGGCAGACTATCTTTACTGAAGAGACGCGAGTAGCAGATGGGGTTTTGGGAGTCTGGGACACCTCAGCTCTTCCTGCCGGCGCTTACACCTTCCGCCTGGTGGTGGTGGACAAAACAGGCAACTACCCGGAGCCCTGCGAAGTGCAGGTGACTATCGAGCACTGATTACTGGGAGAGCACATCCCGAAGGAGAATGAGAAATGGAAGAGAGGATAAAAAGGTTCTTGCCCTGGTTTATGGCAGCGGCTGTCTTGTTCCTGCTGATCGTCTTGGTGATAGTGGGTTTCCTCAGTTTCAGGGGGATTTCCGCTAACCGGGCGAGCACGGAGAGGCTAGCCACCGAACTGGATAGTCTCAACGACGAAATGGGGCAGGCGGAAGTCGAAGTAGACAAACTCAAAGTGGAGATAGATAAGGCAGAAGCCGAAGTAGATAAACTCAAAGCGGAGATAGGGAAAGCAGAAGCGAAGGGGGACCGACTTAGGGAAGACCTGCGGGAAGACTTGACGGAAGACATCTCCGCCAATGCCGACCGGCTCCAGGACGAGGCCGCGTACGTGGCAGCCAAAGCAGAGCTCCAGGTATTGCTTCTCAAGGCTTCGGCGAAGGCGTTGAAAGCGCGGATCCACCTGGCTGAAAAAGAGGCGGGGCTTGCTGAGCGGGATCTGGCCGAATGTGACGCCGCCCTGGAGGCAGCGATGGCCCTGGCCGATGAGAAAGCCAAGATCGCTCTCCAGGAGATAAGAACGAGTATCGTCGAGCTGAAGGATAGCGTCGAAGCCCATACCTTCCCCCTCGCTACCCTGGAGATCGTGAGCGACAAGATAGATGCCCTCATCGGCAAGTAGCTCGACATTGTTACATTTGTCATTGCGAGCTGCTCCATAGCGCGGTCGCGCCACTCATTGTGTAAGAAACCCGTCAGCGCCGGCCGAGTAGGAGCGACTTGGGTTGAGCCTGTCGAAACCAGCGACGTATCGAGGCCAAGCGGGTTACCCGGAGAGCCGCTCGCTTGATTTCGATACGCTCTGCTACTCAATC
>JAUWOY010000050.1 GCA_030611885.1 Chloroflexota bacterium
GATTGAGTAGCAGAGCGTATCGAAATCAAGCGAGCGGCTCTCCGGGTAACCCGCTTGGCCTCGATACGTCGCTGGTTTCGACAGGCTCAACCCAAGTCGCTCCTACTCGGCCGGCGCTGACGGGTTTCTTACACAATGAGTAGCGCGAACGCGCTATGGAGCAGCTCGCAATGACACCATAAAGATTCGGTTGCGGTGGAAGGCCGCGCCAGGGGATGGAAGGACGCATCTACAGTCAAGCATTATAGCACAAAACGCTCCATTTTGCCAACAAGCCAAAGTATGCTATAATACAAACGGTTGGCCTCATTGCATGGAAGCAGAATGTCACGCCGAAAGAGGGATGTGAAGCATGAGCAAGGACAATCCGGCCGGGTTGTCCATCTTCGCCCTTCGAGGGCCGAACGGGTCGGCTATGGGGCGCGGGGTCTGAGTAAGCATTTGACAAGTTCCTTTTTTATTGATATAATTTACGCACAAGTTGAAGGTATACCTCTGGTTTTAGTGGATAACTATTGAGAGAAGGTGAACATTGTGGTCACCGACAACTATGAGTGGTTTCGCGACTTGAGTGTCTCCGAACGTTTCGAGGGCCATGAGCTGGCCCTGAAGGAGCATTGTACCCCGTTCGATGAGAGCCTGACGGCGGACGGATTGCCTGGAGAGCCTGGTGGCTACATAGCCATGAAAAGGCTGCTTGAAAAGGCAATCCCTCCGCCGTTTTTGCTGCCAACGATGTGATAGCGAGTGCCGGAGGACATTGCCCGGGTGGGGTTCGATGATGTTTTCACCGCAGATCAAACTCTCCATCCGCTTGATCGTCCGTGTTCCTGTAGAATAAGCAAAGAAAGGGGGTGAGGTATCGAATACTTCGACAGGCTCAGTACAAGTTCTGCTGAGTTAGTGGGGGATGCTCCGTGAAGGAAGCGTCCCAAAGCCAAGTTCCATAAAAAAAAGGAGGAGGTAAATAAAGTGAAAAAGTTAATAGCGTTGTTGTTTGTCCTGGCGGTGCTGGCCGCTTGCGCCCCGCCCGCCCCGGAGGTGATCGAGAAAGAGGTGATCGTCGAGAAAGAGGTTCCGGTCACCGTCGAGATTGAGAAAGAGGTGGTCGTCAAAGAGAAGGTCGTCGAGACCGTCGAGGTCGAGAAGATCGTAGAGGTGACCGCCGTACCGAGCAAGCTCAACGAGGCGCCAATGCTCAAGGGATTGGTGGCGGCCGGCGAGTTGCCGCCAGTGGAGGAGCGTCTGCCCAAGGATGTACAGATCATTGACGTATATGACTCGATCGGCCAGTACGGCGGAACGTGGCACACGATGGCCTCGGCCAGCGATATCGGCAACATCAAGATGAAGCTGTACGACCCGCCCTGGCGCTGGAATCCGGACTACACCGGCTACGAGTCGGGCTTGGCCAAGTCGTTCGAGATGAACGATGCCTGCACTGAGCTCACCTGGCACTTCCGCGAGGGCATCAAGTGGTCCGACGGCGAGCCGTTCATCCCGAAGGTGGACTATGCGTTCTGGTGGGAAGACCTGGTCCTCGACGAGGACGTTAACGTCTCGGTGCCCTGGTACGCCTACCAAGCCGATGGCAGCACCCCCATGGACGTCGAGTTCCCCGACGACTATACCATGGTTTGGAAGAACTTCAAGCCGAACTGCATCGTCCCCTACATCGTGGCCCAGGGCTTCTGGGAATGGCAACCGGGGCAGCACCAGTCGCCCAAGCACTACCTCTCGCAGTTCCACCCCAAGTATAACTCTGACGCGAGTTACGAAGACCTGGAACTGATGAGTAAGTGGTGGGAGAACCCCGACTTCCCGTTGCTCTTTGCCTGGCGCGTGGAAAGCTATACGGCGGGCGCGCGGACGGTACTGGTGCGCAACCCCTACTACTGGAAGGTGGACCCGAAGGGGAACCAGTTGCCGTACCTCGACCGCATTGACATCGAGGTCATTCCGGACAAAGAGGTGCGCGTGCTGGAGCTTTCGACGGGCAAGTACGAGGCCTCGTTCCGCGGCGGCGCCGACCCCAACGACCTCCCGTTCCTGCTGGAGCAGGCGGAGGCGGGCGGCTACCACCTGCAGGAGGGCTGGATGAACGGCGCGGGGGGTTGGCCGATGTGGATGATCAACCAGGACTACGTCCCCGACGAGGAGGTCCGCGATCTGCTGCGCAACACCAAGTTCCGCAAGGGGCTCTCGGTGGCGCTGGACCGCGATCGCCTGATAGACGTGGTCTGGGGCGGCATCGGCACGCCACAACAGTGCACCATCAGCCCGCAGGCCTGGCACTTTGCCAGCGCCGAAGGCCAGGCGCTCTTCAAGGAGTGGCAGCAGTCCGACGCGCAGTACGACCCCGGGCTGGCCGAGTCCTACTTTGACGAAATCGGCTTCGTGGACGCGGACGGTGACGGCTGGCGCGACCTGCCCAGCGGGGCGGCCTTTGAGCTGATCATCGATTTCGCAGATTGGGGTGGCGAAGCGGTCTCGGTGAACGGAACCGAGGTGCTCGCCGGGAACCTGGAAGAGGTGGGCGTCAAGGTCATCCGAAACAACCTGAAGGGCTCGCCTGAGTGGGATCTGCGTATGAAGGAAAGCACCTTCATGCTGAAAAACGCCCACGCCTCTGAGGTGGATATCTGGACTTACCCGGACTGGCTGTTCCCGCTGCGGGGTGGCGGCGAAGGCTCGCGCTCCTGGCCCATGCAGGGCAAGTGGCGCTCGAGCGGCGGCACAGAGGGCTGGGAGCCAGAGCCTGGCAGCCCTGCCGCGCGACTGCAGGCCCTGTACGATCAGGGCGTAGTCGAGCCGGATGAGGAGAAACGGCACCAGATCGTGTATGAGGCTATCCGCATCCACATGGAGGAAGGGCCCTTCAACCTGGGCGCGGCCGGTGACCAGCCTGTGCCGGTAGTGGTCTCGGACAAGATGCACAACGTCTCCACTTATGGTGTGCTAGGCCCGTGGGCGCCCGCCAGCCCCGGCAACCAGCATCCCGAGCAGTACTGGATCGAAAAGTAGGCCGCCGGCAAGTTAGGTGGCCGGGTGTGGCGGGCTTTCCGCCCGCCACACCCTTATAGAGAAACGCTTTAGGTTTGATACAATACGGGCATACCTGTATGGCCAAAATTGTATCAAACCTAATCCGTTTGTCTATTCTGAAGTTTGGACAAAGTGAGAGAAACCAGGTTTTTTGCTCAAAAATGCTTCTCAGGGCATCGAAAACGCCAGTAGTCGTGTACATTTTGGGTGCAAAAGGTTCAAAAACCTGGTTTCTTTAGCCGGGGATTCCCTGGCACTGCCCGCCAGGGCACGTGTGACAATCCCCTCAGAGCGATTTCGGATCCACTGAGAATAGGAGGTTGAGATGCTCTCTTATCTTGTACGGCGTCTGGGCTATGCCCTCATCATGGTCGTCCTGGTATCTTTTGTCAGTTTCGTCATCATCCAACTCCCTCCGGGGGATTACCTGACCCATAAACTGGCTGACTTGCAGACCCGGGGCGACCGGAGCGCCCAGAACCGCATTGAGGAGTACCGGGTGCGCTACGGTTTGGATGAGCCCTTTATGTCGCAGTACTGGAACTGGGCGACCCACTTTGTCACGGGGGATTTTGGCGAGTCGTTCAAGTATGAACGCCCGGTGGCGGACATGCTGGGCCAGCGCCTGATGATGACGGTTGTCCTGACGCTCGCAACCCTGGCGGTGACCTGGCTCATCGCCATCCCCATCGGGGTGTATTCGGCGACGCACCAGTACTCGTTGGGCGACCAGGTCTTTACCACCATCAGTTTCATCGGCCTGGGCACGCCCAGTTTCGTGCTGGCCCTGATCGTGCTGTTCATCGCCGTGGTTATCCTGGATCAAGACGTAGTGGGCCTCTTTTCGCGCGAATACCGGGACGCCGCCTGGAGCCTGGACAAGGTGGTGGATCTGTTCAAGCACCTGTGGGTGCCGGCCATCATCGGCGCCTTCACCGGCACGGCGGGCCTGATCCGCATCATGCGGGGCAACCTGCTGGACACCATGGGACAGCCCTTCGTCGCGGCGGCGCGCGCCCGGGGCCTCAAGAACCGCACTGTGACCTGGAAACACGCGGTACGCATCGCCATCAACCCGCTGATCGTGATCCTGGGCTCGGAGGCGCTGCCGAGTATCATCGGCGGCAACGCACTGATGGCCATCGTGCTGAACCTGCCGACGACGGGACCCATGTGGGTGGAGGCGCTGCAACAACAGGACATGTACATGGCGGGCACGGGCATCGTCTTTTTCACGCTGTTTCTGCTGATCGGCAATCTGTTTGCGGACCTGGCCCTGGCGTGGGCGGACCCGCGCATCCGGCTCGAATAGGAGGTGGTAAGCGTTATGGTTACGAACGAAACATCGGTCGCCCCCGAGGCGGAGAAAGAACAAGTCAGCCAGAGCTACTGGAGCCTGGTGTGGTGGAAGTTCAAGAAAAACCGGCTGGCCGTCATCGGTGGGATTATCGTGCTCCTGTTTTACCTGTGTTGCGTGCTGCTGGCGGAGTTCTTTGCTCCCTACGGCCTGCATACCGAGTCGAATTTTTTGGAGGCGCCGCCCCAATGGCCGCACTTCAGGGATGTCGAAGGCAAATGGCATCTGCGGCCCTTTGTGTACGGGCTGGAACAGCAGATAGACGTGGCGACGCGCACGCGCAGCTATGTGGTGGACACCACCAAGCGCTACCCGATCCGCTTTTTCGTCAAGGCCGAGTCCTACAAGTTGTTGGGCCTGATCAAGTGGGATAGGCACCTGTTTGGCGTTCATCCCGATCAGGAGGGGGCCCACGTCTACCTCCTGGGGACCGACCGGCTGGGGAAGGACCAATTGTCACGCCTGGTTTATGGCGGCCGTATCTCCCTATTGATCGGCCTGACGGGCGTGATCCTCACTCTGTCCTTCGGCGCGACGCTGGGCGCGATATCGGGCTACTATGGCGGAGCGGTGGACATGTTTGTGCAGCGTTCGACCGAGTTCCTGGGGGCTTTTCCTGACATCCCGCTGTTTATGGCCTTGGCCTCGGTGATCCCGGCGACCGTATCGCCCCTCCTGGTATACTTTCTGCTCACCATCATCCTGGCGTTCGTGCGTTGGGGGGGGCTGGCGCGGCAGGTGCGGGGGTTGGTCTTGTCTTTGCGGGAGCGGGAGTACGTGCTGGCGGCCCAGAGCTTTGGCGCTGGCGATCGGCGCATCCTGTTCCGGCACCTGATCCCCGGCGCCATGAGCCACATCATCGTCATCACCACCCTGGCCATTCCGGGCATGATCCTGTCGGAGACGGCGCTGAGCTGGCTGGGCCTGGGCATTCGCCCACCCATGACGAGCTGGGGGGGGATGCTGCAGGAGGGCGGCAATATACGCGCCATCCGTTACACCCCGTGGCTGCTGATTCCGATCCTGTTCATCATGTTAGTGGTCCTGGCCTTTAACCTGCTGGGCGACGGCCTGCGGGATGCTATGGATCCCTACGGTGGCCGATAGGAGGAGTGTGTGATGAATGAGAATCCGATGCTGGTAGAGGTCAAGAATCTAAAGGTTCAGTTCGACGTGCGTGATGGCATCATCAAAGCCGTGGACGGGGCCACCTTTGAGATCAAACGAGGACAGACGCTGGGCGTCATCGGCGAAAGCGGTTGCGGCAAGTCCGTGACCGCCAGGGCCATCCTGCAGATGGTGCCCAGGCCCGGCAAGATCGTGGATGGGGAAGTCATTTACCACCGCCGCGTCAAATCCAATGGTTCCGAATTGATTGACCATGTGAGAATTACTGAGTTGGATCCCGATGGGCGGGAGATCCGCAAGATCCGCGGCGGCGAGATCGGGATGATCTTCCAGGAACCGATGAGCTCCCTCACGCCAGTTTACACCGCTGGCACCCACATCAGGGAGGCGGTCAGTTTGCACCGGCTCATGCCCATCCGCAAGGTCGAAACCCAGATGGTGGAAGCCGTCCGGGCGCACCGGGAAGTCACCAAACAAGAAGCCCGGGAGATCGCCATTGAAATGCTGCACAAGGTGGGGCTACCCAAACCGGAACAGCGGGTGGACAGTTACCCGCACCAGTTGAGCGGCGGGCAGCGCCAGCGGGTCATGATCGCCATCGCGCTCTCCTGCCAGCCGGCCATGCTGATCGCCGACGAGCCGACAACGGCGCTGGACGTATCCATCGAGGCGCAGATTCTGGACATCATGCGCGATCTGCAAGAGACGGCTGACATGGCCATCCTGTTCATCACCCACAACCTGGGCGTCATCGCCGAGATGGCCGAAGAGATTTGCGTGATGTACATGGGCAAAGTGGTGGAAAGAGCCGACGTCGTCACGGTGTTCTACGAACCCAAGCACCCTTATACGCGTGAATTGCTCAAGTCCATCCCCCACGTAGGCAAGAAAACTAGAGAGCGGCTGGCCTCCATCAAGGGCATGGTGCCTGACCCGTTTAACCTGCCGTCGGGGTGTGTCTTCCACCCGCGCTGCCCGGAGTATATGCCGGGGAAGTGCGACCGGATTACACCATCGTGGACGCGGGTGGGAAGGAACCACTGGGCCAGATGTCTTCTTTATGAGGAGGTGTGAGGCATGGCAGAACGCACACAGACCGACAACAACATCCTGCTGGACGTCAAGGGCTTGAAAAAATACTTTCCCATCCAGGCTGGGCTAATGCGGCGGACGGTGGGCCACGTCAAAGCGGTAGACGACATCAGCCTGTACGTCAACGAAGGCGAGACGCTGGGGCTGGTCGGGGAGAGTGGCTGTGGCAAAACCACGGCGGGTCGAACCATCCTTCGCCTGTACAAACCCACCGCGGGCACCGTGCTTTTTAAATCCCGTCTGCTGTCGCCAGGCGGTGAGCCCCAAATGGTGAACCTGTTGGATCTGGATAAGCAACAGATGAAAGCGATCCGGCAGGAAATGGCCATGATCTTTCAGGACCCGGTCGGCTCCCTGAACCCTAGAATGAGCGTATTCGAGATTATAAGCGAGCCTATGGTGATTCACGGCAAGGGAACCGGATCCCAGGCCGAAGAGACCGTCGTCCGGCTCCTCGAACGAGTTGGCTTGCGCCCGGAGCACATGCGTCGCTATCCCCACGAGTTTTCCGGCGGCCAACGGCAGCGAATCGGCATTGCCCGCGCCCTGTCCTTGAATCCGCGCCTCATCATCTGTGACGAACCGGTATCCGCCCTCGACGTGTCCATTCAGGCGCAGACGCTGAACCTGTTGCAGGACTTGCAGGCGGACTTTAATCTGGCCTACGTATTCATCGCCCATGACCTGAGCGTGGTGCAGCACATATCCGACCGCGTGGCGGTGATGTACGTGGGAAAGATCGTGGAGATGGCCGACGCGGAGGAGCTGTACACACACCCGCTGCATCCCTACACCGAGGCTTTGATGTCCGCCGTGCCCAAGCCTGACCCCTTGTACGAATCGGAGCGCATCATCATGAGAGGCGACGTGGCCGATCCGTCAAATCCGCCGTCGGGGTGTTACTTTCATCCTCGCT
Organism: Chloroflexota bacterium; assembly: GCA_030611885.1. Taxonomy (GTDB): domain Bacteria; phylum Chloroflexota; class Anaerolineae; order VGOG01; family VGOG01; genus JAUWOY01. The sequence goes on from JAUWOY010000050.1 coordinate 7,539, forward strand.
GCCGGTACACCAAGGACATCTGCAAGCAAAAGGAACCCGAGTTCCGGGAACTCAAGCCGGATCACTTTGTGGCCTGCCATCGCGCTGAGGAACTACAACTGAGGGGGGTGTAGAAGAAGGTGCAAGGAGATACCATGTGGAAGCTTTTTGGCTGGACCATTGCCGTTGAGGTAGCCATTTTGGTTCTGGCCTCCTTTATCTGACAAAGCCCTGGCAGGATGGCAGGGGTTGTAGTGACGACTTCAGTCGCTTTGTTCTTCGTTATGAACGACTGAAGTCGTTACTACGTAAAAAACCCTACGTAAAAACCCCCACGTAAAAAACCCAGGAGGATTTCAGTGAACAACGAAGTTTCAATGGAAGAATTGAAATGGTGGCAGAAAGCCGTCTTTTATCAGATCTATCCCCGCAGTTTCGCCGATGGCAACGGCGACGGCGTCGGCGACTTCCACGGGATGATTGACCGCCTCGACTATCTGCAGGAACTGGGCATTGACGCCTTATGGCTCTCGCCCCACTACCCCTCGCCCCAGCATGACTGCGGCTACGACGTGGCTGACTATACCGGCGTCGCACCTGAGTACGGCACGCTGGATGACTTCAAACGCTTTCTGGATGGAGCCCACCAGCGCGGCATCCATGTTATCCTCGACCTGGTGCTGAATCACACCTCCGATCAACATCCCTGGTTCATCGAGTCCTGCTCCAGCCGCGATAACCCCAAACGGGACTGGTACGTTTGGCGCGACGGCAAGGACGGCAGGCCGCCCAACAATTGGTGTTCTTTTTTCGGCGACTCCGCCTGGGAGTTCGATCCGGTCACCGACCAGTACTACTACCACGCTTTCTTGAGACAACAACCCGATCTCAACTGGCGGAACCCGGAGGTCAAGCGGGCGATGTGGGACGCCGTGCGCTTCTGGCTCGATCTGGGCGTGGATGGCTTCCGCCTCGATGCCGTCGGCACCATCTTTGAAGACCCGGCGCTACCCGACCACACCGCTGAGAAATCGCTGCCTGAACTGCACCGTGCCTTCATGGCCGCCAGCAGCGAAGGGGAGCTGGCACAGGTAATCGAACAGCGAAAAGAGATCTTCCAATACCAGCTCGAACAGCCCGGCCTGCACGAGTTGATGCGAGAACTGCGGGCGATCGTTGACGAGTACCCTGACCGCGTGCTGGTGGGCGAGACCGACGAAATCGCCTATTACGGCGACGGGACCGACGAACTGCACCTGGCCTTCAATTTCCCGCTGATGAAGGCCGAACGGATCACGCCCGCCTGGGTGCGCGCCAACCAGCAGGGGCGGTTGACCGCGCTGCCGCCTGGCGCCTGGCCCTGCAACACGCTGGGCAACCACGACTCGCCGCGCGTCTACAGCCGCTACGGCGATGGGCAAAACGACGAGGCCATCGCCCGGCTCTCCCTGGCGCTCATGCTCACCCTGCGCGGCACCCCCTTCCTCTACAACGGCGAGGAGATCGGCATGATCGATCTGGTGCTAGAGGACATCAGCCAGTTTCGGGACAATCTCAGTGTCTGGATTTACCACACAGCGGTTGACGAATTCGGGCTCCCCCCGGCGGAGGCCCTGGCCTATGCAAATCGCTTCGGCCGGGACAAATGTCGCACACCCGTGCAATGGGCCAACGCGCCCAACGGCGGCTTCAGCCCAGCCGGCGTGCAGACCTGGCTGCCGGTGAACCCCAACTACGCGCAGGGCGTCAACGTGGCCGACCAGTTGGCTGACCCAGACTCAATGCTGAACTTCTACCGCCGCATGCTGCGCGTGCGCAAGCAGACCCCCGCGCTCATCGCCGGCGACTATACGCCGCTGCACGAGGATGCGGAAGACTATCTCGCCTTCCTGCGCCGCAGCAAGGCCGATGGGCAAACCTGCCTGGTGGTGTTGAATATGTCCAATCGGGCTCACACACTGCGCTTCGACCTGGATGCCCACCTGGCTCGCCTTGTCTTTTCCAGCCACGCGCGTGACGGTGATACAGACGACCTGTCTCAGTTGACGATAGCGCCCTTTGAGATCTACATCGCCGAGATCGTCTGAAACGATGAAGGTGGAATGTGGTGTGTGTTCAGTCGCGCACCACAAGAGAAACAGCCCCCCGCTGCAAGAGCACTGGGGGGCTGAGTTGTTTATGCCCCTACGGGGCTCGGTGGACTGCTTTGACAAACCACCAGAGCCATGCTATACTTCGCTCATAATTAAGCATGGTGTATTTGTAGCTCCGCATCCCGAAGAAGAGGTAATGGAATGAGACTCTGGCTGACTTGCCTGCTGCTCCTGTCGTTAGTCGCCGCCTGCGCTGCGCCCGCCGTCGAGCCTACACCGCCGGCGACAGCAACACCTACAGCCGCGGTCAAAGCGGCGACGCCGACGCCCACCACCGAAGCCAAAACGGCCACACCGGTCAGCACAGCGACGCCGCAAGTTATGGCCGGCCCGTTCTGGTGGAACGACGCCGTCTTCTACGAGATCTTTGTGCGCAGTTTCTACGACAGCGACGGCGACGGCATCGGCGATCTGAACGGCCTCATCGAGAAACTGGATTACCTGAACGACGGCGATCCGACCACCACCGACGATCTGGGCATCACCGGCTTATGGCTGATGCCTATTGCCCAGTCGCCCAGTTACCACGGCTACGACGTGAGCGATTATTTTACCGTGGACGAGGAGTACGGCAGCAACGAGGACTTTCTTCGGTTGATGGAGGCGGCCCACAAAAGAGGTATCCGGGTGATCATTGACCTGGTGCTCAACCACACCAGTTGGCAGCATCCCTGGTTTGTGAGTGCCCGCAGCGACGTGGACAGCCCCTACCGGGATTTCTACATCTGGTTGGATGAGTATCCCAGTTACAGGAGTCCGTGGGGCGGGCAGGCCTGGCATCGCAGCGGCGACAGCTTCTACTACGGCATCTTCTGGGAAGGCATGCCCGACCTCAACTACAACAACCCGGCCGTCACCGCCGAGATGGAAAAGGTGATCCGCTTTTGGCTGGAGGACATGGGCGCCGATGGCTTCCGGCTGGACGCCATCAAGCATCTCATCGAAGATGGCCGCACCCAGGAGAACACGCCCGCCACCCACGAATGGCTACGGGGCTTCTATAAAATCTACAAGGATGCCAATCCTGAGGCGATGGCCGTGGGCGAGGTGTGGAGTCCGACCGTCGAAGTAGTGAAATACATCGGCGATCAAGTTGACCTGGCCTTCGAGTTCGACACGGCCCAGGCCATGCTGAAAAGTGCCAGGTTCGAAGACCGGAACCACATTCTGCGCGCCCATCGTCTGTCAACCGAACGCTATCCGCCCAACCAGTTCGCCACCTTCCTCACCAACCACGACCAGGAGCGCACAATGAGCGAGCTCCGCGAGAACGTGAACCGGGCCAAGACAGCCGCCTCGCTGCTGCTCACCGGCCCCGGCGCGCCCTTTCTCTACTATGGTGAGGAGATCGGCCACGTCGGCGGCAAACCGGACGAGAACATCCGCACGCCCATGCAGTGGTCCGATACGGACAACGCCGGTTTTACCACGGCGACGATAGCCTGGCGAGCGCCCCAGCGTAGCTACCGCGACGTAAACGTCGCCGCTCAGACCGATGATCCCGACTCGCTGCTCAGCCACTACCGGCGGCTGATCCAGACGCGCAATGCCCACGAAGCCTTGCGCATCGGCGACTGGTGGGAAGTGGAAGTCGAAGACAAGCGAATCTACGCCTTCCTGCGCCACAGCGACGAAGAAACACTGCTCGTGTTGATCAACCTGGGCGGCGAGCCCATCAGCGACTACAGCCTCAGCCTGGACCAGGGTCCGCTGAGCGAGGGCAGCGCCAGCGAGGTTTTCGCCGGCGCGTCCGTCAGCGCCCCGACGGTCAACGCCAACGGTGGCTTTGACGGCTACGCGCCGCTGACGGAGTTGGCGGCGTATGGCACGTATATCGTGCAACTCAAGTAATAAGTGGTAGATCAATGTCATTAAGTTAAGCGCCGCCGGTCGAGTAGCGTAGCGTATCGAGACCAAGGCGCGGCTCAATCTGCTGCAAAAGCCGCTCGCGTGGCCTCGATACGGTCTTCCGCTGCACTCCAGACCTACTCGGCCGACGCTCGCTCCCTTATCTTAATGACATTGAGTGGTAGATTGGTAGACTGGTAAAGGATTCCGTCGAGGTCGGTTTGCATGCTATTGGCAACATAGACCGGCTGATTTATCACGGCATTTACCCTGATGGGACGGCGATTCGGTTTGAGTCGTTCCAGTTGTGGGAGATGTAGTTATGAAGGTACTATACGCATTCATTCGCACCGCTTTCCACAATGCCTGGATCTTCCGGCTCGACTTTTGGCTCATCACGCCGGGCCTCTTTATCATGATGTACGCCAGCCACTCCTTATGGTCCATCCTTTACCAGCAAAGCCCCCACGCCTTTGGAATGGACCTGGAACGCATGACGACCTACGGGGTGCTGGGCATTCTACTCCTGCCCGTCATGCGCTCTGCTATGCGTATCCAGTACTACATCGCCGAACAGGTTCGTTTGGGGACACTGGAACTCGACCTGATGAAGCCACTCGACTTTATGTTCCACATGCTGAGTCGCAGCGTGGGCGATCTCGGCGTTCAGTTGTTGACCCGATGTGTGCCGGGCTTTATTTTTGCCTACCTGTTCCTCGGCTTTAGGCCCCCTGCCAGCGCACAGGCGGGGCTTGCCTTCCTGGCCAGCCTTGCCCTGGGCTACCTGGTCATCTTTGTCCTCAGTTTTCTGATGGGGATGTTGTCCATTGTCACCCTCGACATTCGCAGTTATGCCTGGGCCTACCACTCGCTGGTCCGCTTCGCTTCCGGCCAGGTCGTGCCCCTGTGGATGTTTCCGCCAGCGCTGGCTGCCATCGCCGCTGCCTTACCTTTCCAGGCGGTCTATTTTGTCCCCATGTCCATCTACGTCGGTGCTTACGAGGGTAGCCTGGGAAATGCCCTCCTATCTCAGGCTGCCTGGGCCGTTGGATTGTTCCTTACGGCCCGGTTGTGCTGGGCGCGCGTGCAGCGGCGCGTCACGATACAGGGAGGGTAGACGATGGAATCCCTTCGACAACGCTCAGGGCAAGCTCTGCGTCTCTATTTCAAGTTCATCGGCGTCGCCATCCGCTCACGTTTGGAGTACCGCTCCGACTTTTTGGTCGGGACGGCCAGCGTAATCATCCTCAACGCGGCAAACCTCTCCCTCACCTGGGTCATGGTGAGTCGCTTCCGTGTCCTGGCAGGGTGGCAGTTTTGGGAGATCGTTATGCTTTACGGTATGTGGTTGCTGAGCCACAGCGTCTACGCGGTGTTCTTCTGGCACCTGACCACTCTGGAAGATGACATCCTGCACGGTCGCTTTGACCAGTACCTCGTTCGTCCGTGCAGTGTCCTGCTGCAATTTCTGGGCCGCGAGGTCAATTACATGGGCGCAGGCGACGTGGTTTTTGCCACTGCCGCCTTCAGCCTGGCGCACCGTAACCTCGGTCTCGACTGGGCCGCCTGGCAGTGGGCTTTCTTTGTCGTGGCGGTGTTGTCCGGCACGGTGATCGAGACCTGCATCGCCTGGATTATCGGGGCGCTGTCCTTCTGGACGGGGCGTTCGCGGTCAATCTTTTGGATCTCAATGCGTCTTAATATGCTCAACCAGAATTATCCTATTGACGTCTTTGGGCGGGGGTTTCGCATCTTTGTCACCGGCTTTCTCCCCATCGCGTTCATGAACTACTATCCGCTCACACAATTGCTCGGCAAGCCCAACGCGCTGGGTATCGCCGGACTGGGCTTTCTGTCACCCGTCGTGGCCGGCATCCTCCTGGTGCTGGGATCGCTGGTCTGGCGGAAGGGGTTGGCAGGGTACACCAGTTCGGGGAGTTGAGGGTTGAGGTCATGTCACTCATCCAGGTACGGGAACTGAGTAAGCATTTCAAGGTGCCGGCCCGCAAGACGGGGCGCTTTGCGGCACTGCGCAATCTGTTCTCCTTCGAACGCACGTCAAAGGTGGCCGTTGACGGAGTCACTTTTGCCATCGAGAGAGGCGAGATGGTGGGCTACGTCGGCCCGAACGGAGCGGGCAAATCAACGACCGTCAAGATGTTGACCGGCATCCTCGTGCCCACCTCAGGGGAGGTGGAGGTTGACGGCATGGTGCCCCACCGCGACCGGAAGCGGCTCGCGCACCGCATCGGCGTGGTGTTTGGGCAGAAGACGCAGCTCTGGTGGGACGTGCCCGTCATCGAGAGCCTGCGGCTGCTGAAAGAGATCTACAGGATACCGACCAGCACCTACCAGGCCAACCTGGAGTTGTTCAACGACCTGCTCGACCTGCACGAGTTCCAGGACACGCCGGTGCGCCAACTGAGCCTGGGGCAACGCATGCGCTCGGATCTGGTCGCGGCGCTCCTCCACAGCCCCGACATTCTGTTCCTCGACGAACCGACCATCGGCGTGGACGTGGTGGCCAAAGACCGCTTTCGCTCCTTCCTCCAGCAATTGAACGAGGAGCGGCAGGTCACCGTTTTGCTGACGACCCACGACATGTCGGATATCGAGAAGGTCTGTGAGCGTATGATGATCATTGACCAGGGTCGCATTATATACGACGGCGCCATCGCGGGCATGAAGAAACGTTTCACGCCGTACCGGGTACTCGTGGTGGATTTTGCGGATGGTGTTTCCGATGTCGAGATTGATCGAGCGGAGTTAATGGAACGCAATGGACGGCAGGCCCGCTTTCGGTTCAACCGGTGGCAGGTCTCTGCCTCTGAGCTCATCACCGAGTTGGCCCAAAAGTATCCGGTGAGGGACATCAGCGTCGAGGAGCCCGAGATCGAGGCGATCGTGCGGGAGATTTACGAGCGCTCGGCCATTGGCGAGCGCTTGGAGGGCCAGTAACGAGATGATGAAACGCCTGCTCGCTGTTCTCAGACCGCACGTCGAAGACGGGGCCACGATCATGCTGCTGCTGTTCCTGTGTGTGGCCGTTGCCATCTTTTTTGTCCACGCGGCCCTGGCGGCCTTTCACCCCTATCCCCTGGACTACGGCGAAGCCCCCCTGGTTGACCAGGCGATGCGCCTGGCGGCGGGGCAGAATATCTATCGCCCGGATCTCTCGTCGCCACCGTACACCATCTCTAACTATCCGCCGCTGTACGTTCTCTCGCTGGCTCCCTTTGTCAAGTTGTTTGGGCCGTCCTTTCTGGCGGGACGGGTCATTTCGCTGTTGTGCGCCCTGGCGTCGGCAGCGTTCCTGGCATTGATCGTCTACACCCCCTCACAAGACCGCATAGCGGCGGTCACCACTGGCCTGCTCTTTCTGGCGGTTCCCTACGTGGTCGGCTGGTCGTCCCTTTTGCGCGTGGATATGCTTGCCCTGGCTCTTAGCACGGCCGGGTTGTACGTGGCGGCCCGGTGGCCTACCACCCGGCGGGGACTGGTTGTCTCGGCGCTTCTGCTGGTCGCAGCGATTTACACCCGCCAGTCGTATGCGCTGGCTGCGCCGCTGGCCGCTTTCGTCTGGCTGTGGACGCACGACCGGCGGCGGGCTCTCGGGCTGGCGGCGCTGGTCGCGGGACTGTCGCTGCTCCTCTTTCTCATCTTGAACGCGCTCACTCAGGGCGGGTTTTACTTCAACATCGTCACGGCCAACGTCAACGAGTTTGATATCGAGCGAGTCCAACACAAGTGGCGCGAGTTGCGAGAGGCAGCTCCTATTCTGCTCGTTCTCGGCGGCGCGTTTCTGTTCCTCGCCCCTCGACGGGTGAGAACCTGGCCGCTCCTGGCGCCATACCTGATCGGGGCTTGCCTCTCGGCAGTGACCATCGGCAAGATAGGCTCCAATATCAATTATTTGCTGGAGCTTTCCGTCGCACTCAGCCTGGTGGCGGGAGCCTTTGTCGTCTGGAGCCGCAAGCACCCCTGGCTGCGCGCCGGTCTCCTCGTGCTGCTGGCGATTCAAACCGGGCTGCTGATGCAGGCTACGCTGAGAGGCCCCGTCGAGGGGTTGAAATGGCGCGTCTTGCCCGCGAGGGAGCTCGACAACTGGGATTTCAGGAACCTGAATTGGGTCATCACAAGCGCGGACGGTCCGGTGCTGGCCGATGAATTCATGGGCCTCATGACGCTGCAAAATAGGCCGCTCTACATCCAGCCCTTTGAGGTCACGCAGTTGGCCCACGCGGGCGTGTGGGATCAGACGCCTCTGCTGGAAAGCATTCGCCGTCAAGAGTTCCCGGCCATCTTGATCCACCATTTCATGGGATACCCGGTGTACAAAGAGCGTTGGACGCCGGAGATGCTGTCGGCTATCACGGAGAGCTATGCGCCTACCGACTTTCTGGCCGAAACCATCGTCTACCGCCCCCGCGTAGAGGGGAGTGAACCGGCCGACCTCGAAGCCTGTCCCGATGCCCCCTGGCGCTTGCCCACCCGCAGCGAGATGGGGATGTGGTGGATCAGCAAACAGCTTGCCTTCATGGGCCAGGGCTACGAGAACAGCGTGCCGGTCTATGCCGTGGCCGACGGCCTGCTGACGCGTCACACGGACTGGCGCGACGCCGTGGCGATTCAACACGAGGACCCGTTGCGGCCCGGCGGAAAAGTGTGGGCCTTCTACGGCGGCATGGCCAGCGGCTGGGGGCATGAGTCTTTTGTCGTCCAGGATTTTCCGCCGGGCAGTGAAGGTGTAGCGGTCAAAAGGGGACAGTTGCTCGGCTACCAGGGCCAGTGGTCCGGGCAGCCAGGGGCACCCATTTGGATGCACTTGCACTTTGCCGTGCTGCCGGCGATGGAGGACGGATCTTTTCCGGCCGAGATAGTAGGGTTGGTGAGGGGGGAAGAGCCGTCGCCAGAAGATAGTGAGCTGGAACGCCCCCTGGATCCATCACCGTACCTGGGCACCGTCGGCAGCGTCGTGATGGGCGCCCCCACGTGGCTGCCGCTGCGCTGCCAGATCGAATGAAGGTGTGAGGAATAGGGATTTTGAAAATGGTGGAAGAAAACGGCTTGCCATCAAAGGGGGTTGGATTGCGTGCGTTCGCTGTTGTCTTGTGGGCCGTTACGAGCGTGCTGGCCTTCCTGGAAATCCTCATTGTCCGGGAGATCGTGCTGCGCATCTATGCCCACTTTGCGGCCACCGGTGGTTTTTACGGGCGTGCCTACGGCGGAGGGGTTTTGTTGGGCGTCGGGGCAGCCATGGCCACGGGTGTCGTGTGCGTCGGGATAATTGTGGGTGGTGGAGAGTACCATCGCCAGCATTTAGGCCAACCCAAATCGTGGAGGCTTTTCGGCTGGACGATATCCGCCGAGCTGTCCATCCTGCTCCTGACTCTGTTCGTTTGAGCCGGGCAATTGACTGAGCATTGAAAAGAGGCCGATACATCATGAACCCGAAACAAAACCTTCTCTGGTGGCAGCGTGGCGTGATCTACCAGATCTACCCGCGCAGTTTCAAAGACACGACGGGCAACGGCGTCGGCGACTTGCAGGGCGTCATCGAAAAGCTCGACTACCTGAACGATGGTTCGCCAGGGCTCACCACAGGTGGCACGGAAGCGTCTCTCGGCGTTGACGCTATCTGGCTAAGCCCCATCTTTCCCTCGCCCATGGCCGATTTCGGCTACGACGTGGCCGACTATTGCGACGTTGAACCTCTCTTTGGCGACCTGGCGACTTTTGACCAGTTGGTGGCCGAGGCCCACCGGCGAGGCATCAAGATCATCATTGACTACGTGCCCAACCACTCCTCAGACCAGCATCCCTGGTTCATCGAGTCCCGCAGCAGTCGGGACAATCCCAAGCGCGATTGGTACATCTGGCGCGACCCCAGGCCCGACGGCTCGCCGCCTAACAACTGGGGCAGTTACTTCGGTGGTCCGGCGTGGACGCTTGACGAGGCCACAGGCCAGTACTACCTGCACCAGTTTGTGAAGGAGCAGCCCGAACTCAACTGGCGCAACCCGGAGGTGCGCGCGGCGATGATGGACGTGCTCCGCTTCTGGCTGGAGCGGGGCGTGGATGGCTTCCGCGTGGACGTGGTCGGCCTGCTCATCAAGGACGCCGAACTGCGCGACAACCCGCCGAACCTGGACGCCGATCCGAACCTGCCGCCCAACGACCTCGCTGGCCGGCAGTTGCAGGTCTACAACCAGGATCAGGACGAGGTGCACGAGATCATCCGCGCCTTTCGCCGCTTGCTCGACGAGTACGAAGATCGCTGCGGCATCGGTGAAATATGGTTTGAGCTGCCGCGCTGGGTCAAATACTACGGTGAGAACGACGACGGCCTGCATCTGCCGTTCAACTTCCGCCTGCTGCGTCAGCCCTGGCAGGCCCAGGCCATGCGCCGCTCAGTGGATGAGCTGGAAGCCGCGCTGCCGGCCTTTGCCTGGCCCAACTACGTGTTGGGGAGCCACGATTCCCCCCGCTTGGCCTCGCGTTTCGGTGGTCAGGCCCAGGCGCGCCTTGCCGCTATGATGCTGCTCACCCTGCGCGGCACGCCGACGCTCTACTACGGCGACGAACTGGGCATGGAGAACGGCGTCATCCCACCGGAGAAAATACAGGATCCCCAGGGTGTCAACCTGGGCGCGGAGCGCACCCGCGACGTGTGCCGCACACCGATGCAGTGGGACGAGGGGCCTGACGCCGGATTTTCCGCCGTAGAGCCCTGGCTGCCGGTCTCGGCTGATTACGCCACGCGGAACGTCGCCGTCCAGTCGGCCGACCCCACCTCCATGCTGAACCTCTACCGGCGGTTGCTCTGGTATCGCCGGAGGAGCCCAGCCCTGTATGGAGGCGATTACCAGCCGTTGGACGCTGGCGACGCCGACGTCTTCGTCTACCTGCGAACTGCCGGCGACGAGCGACGCCTCATCGCCCTCAACTTCACCGCCGACCATCGCCGCATCTCGGTCCCCGGCGAAGACACAGGCCAAATCGTCATCTCCACCCACCTGGATCGGGAGGAGAGGGTATCACTGTCGGATCTCGAACTCCGCCCTCACGAGGGTGTCATCGTCGAGTTGTAACTTCACGCATCACGTTTCACGTTTTACGTTTCACGCATCCAACGGAGGTTATTGCCCAATGAAACTTCAACGTCATCCATCCAACCCCATCCTGCTCCCCGACCCGGCCTCGGATTGGGAATGTTACAACGTCTTCAACCCCGGTGTCCTCTATCACAACGGCCTGTTCCGCATGTTCTACCGCGCCCAGGGGCTGGACTGGGTCAGCCGCATCGGGTACGCGGTCAGCGAGGACGGGGTGCACTGGAACCGCCTGCGCCGGCCGGTGCTGGAACCGGTGGACGGCGCCGACTCGCGCGGCGTCGAAGACCCGCGCGTGGTCGAGATTGACGGCGTGTTCTACATGACCTACACTGCCTACGGGCGCGAGTTCCACGGGTCAGGCGAACCGACCCACGGTGGCGGCGGCATCCTGCCCATGATCGCCCGCAGCCAAAACCTGATCGCCTGGGAGCGATTGGGGCCTATCGTGCGCGGCGAGGACAACAAGGACCACGTGCTCTTTCCACGCCAGATCGGCGGCCGCTACGCTGCGCTGCACCGCCGCTGGCCTCGCGTCTGGCTGGCCTATTCGGACGACCTGCTGGCCTGGCGGGAGGCGGATATGGCCCCCATCTACGGCCCGCGCGAGGAGAATTGGTGGGATTGCACGAGCGTCGGCAACAATGGCGTGCCAATCGAAACGGAACACGGCTGGCTGCTCCTCAACCACGCCTACGACGGCGACCACGTCTATCGCCTGGGCGTCGTGCTCCTCGACCTGGACGATCCAACCCAGGTGATCAGCCGCCCGACCGAGCCCATCTTCTGGCCGGAGGAGTTGTGGGAACTGCGGGGGTACGTGCCCAACGTGGTCTTCTCCTGCGCCAATCCGGTGGTGGATGGCACGGTCTACGTCTACTACGGCGGCGGCGACCACGTCATCGGGCTGGCGACGTGCCGCCTGGACGAGCTGCTCGATTTCGCCCTCAACGCTGAATGATGAGATGTTGCAAAAGGAGTAAGCCTGTGTGTCACGTCAGTAACATTCTCATCCGACTGGTTCTCGTCGCTCTGTGCGGCGCGGCTCTGTTGGTCGCTTGTAAAGCACCTGAAACAGCCCCCACACCTCACCCAACTGATACGCCTGTACCGGATAACGGTAGCCACGTCTCTTCACCAGATGGCAGGATTCAAGTCACCTTCGTGCTTGAGGGCGGCGTCCCATACTACGCGGTCAGCCATTCCGGCGAGGACGTGATCAAACCATCAAAACTTGGCTTCATCTTCAAGGATGCCGAGCCGCTGAACCAGAACCTGACCGTCGTCGAGAGCAAACTGGACAGCCTCGACGAGACTTGGACCCAGCCCTGGGGCGAAGTCGAGGAAATCCGCAATCATTACAACGAACTCCGGGTAAGTCTCGAAGAAACCACGGAGGCGCACCGCAAGATGACTGTGGTCTTCCGCGTATACGACGACGGGTTGGGCTTCCGTTACGAGTTGCCTGAGCAAGACAACCTCTCCGACTTCCAAATCATGGATGAGGAAACCGAGTTTGTCCTGGCAGGTAACCATCAGGCCTGGTGGGTTCCTGCTTACCGGGACAACCGCTACGAATATCTGCACACGCAATCTCCCGTCAGTTTCCTCAGCGAGGACCTCCAGGCCGTTCATACGCCGCTGACCATGGAAACCGCCGACGGCCTGTTCCTGAGTATCCACGAGGCCAATTTGACAGACTATGCCTCCATGACGCTGGCGGGCTCCGATAACAACACGCTGCTTTGTGACCTCGTCCCATGGTCAGACGGCGTCAAAGTGAAAGCCTCTACTCCGCACCAGACCCCGTGGCGTACCATTCAGATCGCGGAAAACGCGGGTGATTTGATCACGTCCTACCTCATCCTGAATCTCAACGAGCCCAATAAGCTGGAAGACGTGTCGTGGGTCAAACCAGGAAAATACGTAGGCATCTGGTGGGGCATGCATATTGACAAGTACACGTGGAGCTCCGGCGCCAAACACGGCGCGACGACTGAAAATGCCAAACGATATATTGACTTTGCGGCCAAATACGGTTTCCCAGGGGTGCTGGTCGAAGGTTGGAATTTGGGCTGGGACGGCGATTGGACTAAATATGGGAAGCGCTTCGACTTTACCACCCCTTATGAAGACTTTGCCATCGAAGAACTGAGCGCCTACGCAGCAGCCAAAGGGGTCGCGCTCGTTGGCCACCACGAGACAGGCGCTGCCGTGGTGAATTACGAACAGCAGTTAGAGGACGCTTTCGCTTTTTACCGCGATCTGGGGATCAACACAGTTAAAACGGGGTACGTGGGCTGGGGGCAGGGAATTAAACGCAGGAACGAAAAAGGCAATCTCGTAGGATTGGAGTGGCATCATGGCCAGTACATGGTGAGACATTACAGAAAGGTGGTCGAAACCGCAGCCAGGTACCAGATAATGTTGGATGTTCACGAACCCATCAAAGACACAGGTATCAGGCGGACTTATCCAAACATGATGACACGCGAAGGGGCGCGGGGACAGGAGTACAATGCGTGGGATGTAGAGGGCGGCAACCCGCCGGAGCATACCACCATCCTCCCGTTTACCCGCATGCTCGCGGGCCCCTTTGACTTTACGCCTGGCATTTTCGATCTGTTCTTCGAGGAATACCGGCCCAACAACCGGGTCAATACCACGCTGGCTAAACAACTGGCCCTTTACGTAGTCATCTACAGCCCGTTGCACATGGCCGCTGACTTGCCCGAAAACTACGAGGGGCATCCTGCGTTTCAATTCATCGTAGATGTGCCTGTTGACTGGCAGGACACGAAGGTATTGCACGCCGAAATTGGCGACTGCGTCACCATTGCTCGCCAGGACAGAAACAGCGAAGACTGGTACATAGGCAGCATCACCGACGAACGTGAGCGTACACTTGAAACGCCGCTCACTTTCCTCGAAGCGGGCAAAGAGTACGTGGCCGAAATATACGCCGATGCCGCCGACGCCGATTGGGAGAGCAATCCATCGTCCATTGACATTTACGAGGCCCTGGTTGACAGCAACACCGTACTAAACCTCAGACTTACTCCTGGAGGCGGGCAGGCCATCCGCATCCGCCCGGCCACCGGAGGTGAAGCAAACCGTCTCCCGCGAATCAGCGAATAAGCGGACAATCTGGGCACCATTGGCTGGGAGTTGACCGCTGAGGAGCTGGACAGGCTGGACGCCGTCAGCGTCATCGAAGAGGGCTACCCCTACCGCATGATCCGTGAGTACGGCAAGCGCTGAGGCAGATTGTGGAATACTCACTACGGAGGTGAATGTTGACACAAATCGTTACCCCCGATTGGGTCAAAGACGCCGTCTTCTACCAGATCTTCCCCGACCGCTTCGCCCGCAGCAAGCGGCTTCCCAAACCCTCCAACCTGGAGCCGTGGGACAGCCCCCCGACGGGCTACGGCTTCAAGGGGGGCGATCTGCTGGGCGTGGCTGAGCGGTTGGACTACCTGGCAGAGCTGGGGATCACGGCTATCTACTTCAACCCTATTTTCCAGTCGGCGGCCAACCACCGCTACCATACCCACGACTACTACCAGGTGGATCCGATTCTGGGCGGGAACGAGGCGTTTCGCGAACTGCTGGATGTGGCTCACGCCCGCGGGATCCACGTGGTGCTGGATGGCGTCTTCAACCACGCCAGCCGCGGGTTCTACCAGTTCAACCACGCGCTGGAGAACGGAGCAGCCTCGCCCTACCTGGACTGGTTCTATTTCGATGAGGAACGGCTGCGGGCCGGGGAGCAACTGGATGCCTATCCCTCTCCGGAGAAGAAGCGTCGCCTGCGCCGCACTCATCGCAGCCTGCAGGAATTGGGTTATCAGGCCTGGTGGGACCTGCCGGCGTTGCCCAAGCTCAACACCGACACGCTGGCTGTGCGCCGCTTTATTCTCGACGTGGCCCGCTACTGGGTCGAGTTCGGCGCAGACGGCTGGCGGCTGGACGTGCCCCACGAGATAGACGACGATGAGTTCTGGCGGGAGTTCCGCCGCGTGGTCAAAGCAGCCAACCCAGAAGCATACATCGTGGGAGAGATATGGTTCGATGCCCGGCGCTGGCTGCAGGGGGATCAGTTCGACGCGGTGATGAACTACATCTTCAACCGCGCCTGCCTCGGCTTCTTCGGCGGAGAGCGGCTGGACACCACTCAGCGTCCCGGAGGCTACGAGCTGCGACCGCTGAGCGCCGTCCAGTTCGCCGATGCCGTAGATCACATGCTGGCTCTCTACGACTGGGAGGTGACGCTGGTACAGCTCAATCTCCTCAGCAGCCACGACATGCCGCGCTTCCTGACGCTGGTGCGGGGGGACAAGGCCGCGCTGAAACTGGCGACCTTGTTCCAGATGACCTTCCCCGGCGCGCCCTGCGTCTACTACGGCGACGAGATCGGCATGGAGGGAAGGCGCGACCCAGACTGCCGCCGCGCCTTCCCCTGGGACGAGACCCGCTGGGACCACGACCTGCTCACCTTCTTCCGCCGGGCCATCGCTCTGCGTCACGACCATCCCGCCCTGCGACGTGGGCGCTACCTCCGTCTCCACGCCGACGACCAGCACGGGGTCTATGCCTTTGCCCGCCAAGGGGAGGGGGAGACATTAGCAATAGTGTTGAACAACAGCTCAGCCAGTTATGAGCTGGACGTGCCGGCGCGGGGTCTGTTCGCCGATGGCACGGCCCTGCACGACCTGTGGGAGATTGGAACTTCCCCCCCAACTTTGGGGGGGAGCGAGGGAGGGCGAGGGCGGGTGCAGGTGGCCGCCGGGCGGATCACCGGCGCGACGCTACCGCCTCGTTCGGGGATGGTGCTGGCAGGGGAGAAGTGAGGTGTCTTCAAAACTGTGTCCCAACCCAAGTTTGACACATGGGCATCAGATCGAAATTGACTCCGCGAGTGGGGTGATTTGACGATGGTTATGTCATTTCAAGATACAGACGAATGCCTCGCTGATGTCATCTTGATTGTCGGCGCTTCCATGGCTGAACCATT
>JAUWOY010000042.1 GCA_030611885.1 Chloroflexota bacterium
TGAGTAGACCGTAGGTCGTATCGAAACCAAGTGATCGCACGAGGGGGCGGCAAAATCGCGCCAGCGGTGGACCAAACGTGGTTTCGATACGCCCTTTCAGGGCTACTCAACCGACGTTTGGCCTCCCCCCTGAACGCTTACTTCCAACAAAGGGTTAGGGAGGGAGGTAGCCGTTGGCTGAGGGCGGGGTGATCGCGGAGGTGCATTCAGGCAGCATCGCGGCGGAGCTGGGCTTGTGGCCTGGCGACGCGCTTCTCTCCATCAACGGCCACGTTTTGCGCGACGTCATTGATTACCGCTTCTACGGAGCTGAGGAGGAACTGGAGCTGGCCGTGGAACGGGGCGGGGAGTGGATCGTTCACCAGGTGGAGCGGGGCTACGACCAGGAGCTGGGCATCGAGTTCGCCGAGCCGACCTTCGATGGCCTCCGCCGGTGTAATAACCGCTGCGAATTCTGCTTCCTCAAGGGGATGCCGCGGGGAATGCGGCGCTCCCTGTACATAAAAGACGATGATTATCGCTATTCCTTCCTGTTCGGCAATTTCATCACTTTGACCAACCTCGACGCGGGCGACTGGGCTCGCCTGGCCGAGCAGCGACTCAGTCCTCTCTACGTCTCCGTCCACGCCACCGACCTCGCTTTGCGCCGCCGCATCCTGGGCAATCCCGTCGCCCCCGACGTCATCGAGCAGTTGAAGCGGCTAGGGAGCCTGGGCATCCAGGTTCATGCTCAGATCGTCCTCATCCCCGGCCTCAACGATGGCCCTCGTCTGGCCCGCACCGTGGCCGACCTGGCCGCCCTCCATCCGGCGGTGCAGTCCATCGCCGTCGTCCCCCTGGGCCTCACCAGGTACCATCGAGGGACCTTTCGCGTCTACAGATCTGAAGAGGCGAGGCCGATCGTCGCTCAGATCTCAGCCTGGCAGCGAGAGTACCGACGCCAGCACGGCCTCAATTTGATCTACGCCTCCGATGAGTGGTATCTGCTGGCTGGCCTGGACGTGCCGCCAGCCGAAGAGTACGATGGCTTTCCTCAACTGGAGAACGGGGTGGGGCTGACCAGGGTGCTTCTGGATGAAGAGTTTCGGGTTTCGGGTTGCGAGTTTCGGGTTGGGAAGGTCACCTTGGTTTGCGGGACGCTGATAGCGCCGGTGTTAGAAGGGAAAGCGGCGGAACTGTCCGAGGTGGCAGTTGAGGTCGCGCCGGTGGAGAATCGCTTCTTCGGGCCGACGGTGACCGTTTCGGGGCTCCTCCTGGGGCGGGACGTGATCGAGGCTTTGCGGAGCCGGGAGCTAGGCGACCTCGTGTTCCTCCCGCGGGCCATGTTCGACGCCTCAGCGGAGCTGACCCTCGACGACATGAGCCCGGCGGCGATAGGGGAAAGGCTGGGGGTCAGGGTCGAGGTGGCGGGGACGATGGGGGAGGTGGTCGGCTTTCTGTAGCCCCGAAAAAGCGCTTGACAAGATGCGATAGTTCGGCTATAATATCTTCAATCGAAGCTTCCGACTCATCCCGTTCCCTCCGGGACGGATGAGCGACAAGGTGTGGGGAGCAATTCCCATGCCCGCCGTATTTGCAAAGGAGGCGGATCATTTGATCGTTTATGGCGGTCAAATGCTTCGCTTCTTTTCGTCAGAGGAGGTGATGCCTAGAGGAAGTTTATAGTGGTTCGAAAGAGGCTTTGAGCTTTGAAACTATCGTCCTACAAACTACAAAATAGAAGGAGGAATGAAGTGGCAGAGAAAGAATTCTACGGCTGGACGGGCAAGGTGCTTGATGTGGACCTGACGGCCGGAGAGGTTGAGGTCAAAGCCCTCAATGAAGTATGCCCCGACTACAAGGATTACGTCGGCGGCCGAGGGCTAGGGGTCAGGATTATCTACGACGCGGTCGGCCCGGATACGGACCCGCTCGGCCCCGAAAACGTCCTCGTATTCGCCGCCGGCCCGCTGACCGGAACGAGCGTGTCCAGTTCGGGAGGGTACAACATCGTGTCGAAATCCCCCCTGGCCCGCCCGTCGGCCGGTAAGGGCACCCGGGGGTTGATCTTCGACTCCCACTCTGGAGGGGACTGGAGCGAGGTGCTGAGGCACGCTGGCTTCGACGTCATAATCCTCAGGGGGAAGGCGGATAGTCTGGTCTACCTCTGGATTGAGGACGGCCAGGCCGAGATCAGGGACGCAACAGGCCTGTGGGGCAAGGGTTGCTATGCAACCACCGCCGCCATCAAGGAGGAGATCGGCAAGGACGGGATAAAGGTGGCCTGCATCGGGCCAGGCGGAGAGAAGCTCGTCAGGTTTGCGTGCATAATCAACGACGCGGATGAGCTGGGATGTGGCCGGGCCTGCGGGAGGGACGGCGGGGGCGCGATCATGGGGTCGAAGAACCTCAAGGCCATCGCCGTCAGGGGGACTCTTGAGATCCCGATCGCCAAGCCGGGAGAGCTGCGAGCCGCCTCCAGAGAGCAGATGAGTAAGCTCCGCGCTGGTCCCCTGTGCGGAACGGGCCTGCCGACCTATGGCACCCAGGCCCTGTACAACCTAATCAATGGGGTGGGGCTCCTGCCGACGTGTAACTTCCAGTGGGGGATGCTCAAAGAGGCCAACAAGGCTGGCGGAGAGGCGATGATGGGCGAGGTCGAAGGGGTGCCGAAGACTCTCATTGAGGCGAGGGGATGCTGCCGCACCTGCCCCATCCACTGTGCCAGGGTAACACATATCCCGGAGCCGCGCCCGGACTATGTGACCATAGGCAAGGGCGAGGGACCTGAGTACGAAACCGCCTGGGCGCTCGGAGCTACGTGTGGAGTCCAGGACCTGTTCGCTATAACGGAGGCCAACTACCTCTGCAACGAGCTCGGGATTGACACCATCACGGCCGGGGCCACCATAGCTTGCGCCTTCGAGTTATGCGAGAAGGGGGCACTGGACCTATCTGAGATAGGATACGCGAATGGGGAGAATCCCTTCAGTGATGGGGAGGCTGTGGTCAAGCTCGTCAGCAAGATCGCCACTCGGGAGGGCGTCGGTGACGCGCTGGCTGAGGGCTCGAAGAGGCTGGCGGAGAAGTGCGGCCGCCCTGAGCTCTCGATGTCTGTGAAGGGGCTTGAGTTCCCGGCCTACGATGCCCGTGGCGTCCCGGGGCAGGGGCTTGCCTACGCCACCTCGAACAGGGGGGCGTGCCACGTGCGCGCCTACCTGATAGCAGCAGAGGTGGCCGGCCGCTACTGTGGACTCAACCCGCCCGATATTGACGAGCCCACGGCAGAATTCAGGCTCTCGAAGGACGGCCACAAGACCGACCTGGTGCTGGTCTTCCAGCATCTCACCACAGCTTTGGACTGTACAGGCCAGTGTCTTTTCACCGTCTTCGCCCTCGGGGCTGAGGATTACGCCAAAGGGCTGGCCGCAGCGACAGGCGTTGATTACTCGGTCGAAGACTTCATGAAGGTGGGGGAGAGGGTCTGGAACCTGGAGAAGCTCTTCAACATCCGGGAGGGGCTGACCAAGGACGACGACCGCCTGCCCCCTCGCCTGGAAGAGGAGCCGATGCCCAACGAGGTCTACTCGGCGGAGGAGAAAAAGGCTTTGCTGGTGCCGGTGGAGGTCCCGCCCCACGGGATGATAGAGGAGGAGCCCTCGGCTGGCAGCACCTGCCCCATCACCGAGATGCTCCCACTCTACTACGAGAAACGCGCCTGGGATGCAGAGGGCGTGCCAACCGACGCCAAGCTCGAGGAGCTGGGGCTGAGCTGGGCAAAGTAGAGATAAAGGCGGGAATGGGATGAATTTGGAGGACGCGCTTGAGGCCCCAACCGGATGTTCCCATCGGGTTGGGGCCTCTTGCTTGTGCTGCATTGGCTATGATAGGTGCCACTACAATTCAAGAAAGGCAGGTTCAACGATGAAAAACCGAAAACTGCTCATGATCCCCGGCCCTATCGAGTTCACCCCGGAGGTGCTGCGGGCGATGGGCATGGCCACTACCAGCCACGTGGCCCCCAACTTCATCGAGGTCTTCGGCCAGGCGCTGGAGCGGCTGCGCCAGGTGTTCCTGTGCCCCAGCGGACAGCCCTTCGTCATCGCCGGCTCCGGCACGCTGGCCATGGACACTGCCGCCGCCAACCTCATCGAGCCAGGCGACAAGGCCCTGGTGGTGAACACTGGCTACTTCAGCGACCGCTTCGCCGCCATCTTGGAGCGCTACGGCGCGACCGTGACCCAGGTGCGCGCCCCGGCCATCGGTGACGCGCCCGCCCTGGAGGAGGTGGAGGCCGCGCTGAAGGGTGATGGCTACAAATTGATGACCGTCACCCACGTGGACACCTCCACCGCCGTGGGCGCGGACGTGAAGGGCCTGGCTGCGTTGGGGCGCGAGTACGGCGCGCTGGTGGTGGTGGACGGCGTGTGCGCGGTGGCCGGCGAGGAGATGCGTCAGGAGGAGTGGGGCATTGATTTAGCCCTCACCGCCTCCCAAAAGGCCATCGGCGTGCCGCCGGGCTTGGCCCTGGTGGTGGCCGGGCCACGGGCGCTGGACGCCTTTCACAATCGCCAGATCCCGGTGGGCAGCTATTGCTCCGACTGGACGAAATGGCTGCCCATCATGGAAGGCTACGAATCCCGCCAGCCCCGCTACTTCGGCACGCCGGCGGTGAACCTCATCTGGGCCCTCAACGTGAGCCTGGGCCAGATTTTGGACGAGGGGATGGACGCCCGCTTCGCCCGCCATCGGCGGCTGAGCGAAGCCTTCAAGGCAGCGATCACCGCCCTGGGGATGAAGCAGGTGCCGGTAGCCCCCGACAAGACAGCCACTACCCTGACCGCCTCCTACTACCCCGACGGGGTGGACCGCACGGTGCTCGGATACATCAAAGAGGCCGGGGTCATCCTGGCCGGCGGCCTGCATCCAGACATCAAGACCCGCTACTTCCGCATCGGGCACATGGGCGCGGTGAGCCCGTCCGACATCCTGGCTACGGTGGGGGCCATCGAGCAAGGGTTGGCTCAGGTAGGCTACGAGTTTGAAGCTGGGGCGGGCCTGGCTGCTGCTCAGGCAGTCCTTAGACCCTAAGGGTTTCTCAAACCCTTAGGGTCTCGGTGAGATTTGACAATCCTCCGCAAACGTAGTAGTATCAGCCTGCGCTAAAACCATCGGATAGGGGGTGATGATCATGTAAGTTGAAGCGGAAAAGGGGAAGACAGCGCATGGACTGGAAACCAATACCCAATACCCAATATCTAGGTATCTAGTTTCCAGTTGACGAGGAGGAGGCTCCCTGCCGCGAGGCAGGGCTAAGAGCACGGAAGATCTCGTGGCTCCGTGTTCGAAAATCGAGAGATCAGCGGAAGCCTCCAGGGATGGTCACGTCCCTCATCTTCCCCTCCTGAGATGTAGCGCGCCCGTACAAAACCGCCAGGCGACTGGCGGGACAAAGGGGAGGCGCAGTGGCATGAAGCGGCAGACAGTCACGGCCGCACCAATCACCAGGGAGGGCCACTATTGGCCAGGGCTCTTGCTCTGGCTCCCTCAATCCAGGAAGGACCCCTGAAGCTCAAAGCTCAAAGTCCAAAGCTCAAAAGGAACAGGTGAGCAGGGGGAGTTTACCTTTGCTCCTTTGATCTACTGCGACTCTGCTCCATTAAAACTGAAAAAGGAGGAATCGAACCATGAAAGTCGGATTCTACGGTCACGTCAGGCAGTATCATAATCTGAAAGAAGAGATTGATGCGGCCATCCTAGAGGTACTCGAAAGCGGCAAGTACGTGATGGGGCCGACGCTGGCCCGCTTCGAGAAGGGGCTGGCGGCTTATTTCAACATGAAGCACGCCATCGGCTGCAACTCAGGCACCGACGCGCTCTGGCTGGTCTTTATGGCCCTGGGCATCGGCGTCGGCGACGAGGTGATCACCGTGGCCAACACCTTCTTCGCCACCGCCGAAGCGATCTGGATCGCGGGCGCCAGGCCGGTGTTCGTGGACATCGAGCCAGACACGTGCAACATTGATCCCACCAGGATCGAAGCGGCCATCACGGACAGGACCAGGGCCATCGTGCCGGTGCACCTCTATGGCCAACCGGCCAACATGACGGCCATCGCCGAGGTCGCCAGGCGGCACAATCTGCTGGTGGTCGAGGACTGCGCCCAGGCAACCGGCGCGGCCGGCGACGGGGTCGCCGTCGGCGAGCTGAGCGACGCGGTCTGCGTCAGTTTTATCGCCCAAAAGAACCTGGGCACTTTTGGCGACAGTGGCGGCATCGTCACCAATCGCGACGACATCGTTGACCGCATCCGCGCCCTGCGCAACCACGGCTCGCTCAAGCGGTCGCATCACAGCATGGGCTACAACAGCCGCCTCGATGACCTGCACGCCGCCGTTCTCAGCGTCAAGCTGAAGCGGATTGACGAGTGGAACGACCGCCGCCGAGAGATCGCCGCCATGTACGACGAGGGCCTCAGGGACACTGGCCTCCAGCTCCCGGTTGAAAAGCTGGGCTACAGGCACGTCTACCACCTGTACATAATCGAGACGGAGCAGCGCGACGAAATGCTCAAGTACCTCAACGATGCGGGCATAAATGCCAAGACCCATTACCCCATCGCCATCCACCAGCAGGAAGGCTATCCCTGGGGCATGCCCGCCGATCTGAACGTCTCGCTACCCTTGACCGAGAGGTCGGCCGCCAGAGTCATCTCCCTGCCCATGTTCCCCGAACTGACGCAGGCTGAGATTGATTACGTGATTCATATCGTCCACACCTGGGAGGGATAAATGAGCAACACACCAAAAACCTATACCGTCGCCATCGCCGGCCTGGGCAAACGCGGCACCCATCACGCCGAGGCATTCTCCCAGAATCCTCGCTTTCAGCTCGTGGGTCTGTGCGACATTGACCAGGAGCGGTTGGAGGCTGCTGCGCAAAAGTTTGGGGTCTCGTGCACCAACGCCGACGCCGCGCAACTGCTGGCCGACACCAGGCCCGACGTCTTTGCCTTTTGTACGCTGCCCACGCTGCGGCTGGAACTCATTCGGGCGGGCGTTGAAGCGGGGGTGCAGCTCATCGCCTACGAAAAGCCGATGGCTACCTCGACCAACGAGGCTTTAGAGATCGTGAAGCTGCTGCGCGAGGCGAGCATCAAGTCGGTGGTCAGCTTCCAGCATCGCTATGGCGACCACTATCAGAAGGTCAAAGAGATTATTGACAGTGGGGCCATCGGGCGCGTCCACACGGTCTACGGGCACGCCACCGGCTGGATGCTGCACATGATGCCCCACCTAATCAACTACGTGCGCTGGTACAACGATGATGCCGAGGCCGAGTGGGTGGTGGGGCAGGCCGCTGGCAAGGAGAAGTTCGAGGACGTTCACGCCTCGCCCGATTACATCGCCGGGCTGATCCAGTTTGAGAACGGCGTGCGCGGCATTGTCGAGTGTGGCGAGGGTGCGCCCGACGTGCCCGAGGTGGACTACTGGTGGCGCAAGTGTCGCGTCGGTGCCCAGGGCACTGATGGGTTCGCCGAGGTTTTGACCGGCGGAGGCTGGCGGGCGATCACCCGTGACTCGAATAGTGTGATTTCGGGCGCTGGCGGAATGGACTATGCCCACGACATGCCGCCTTACGTCCAGCAGATAGCCGACTGGCTCGACGATCCAGCTCAGGTACATCCCTGCAACGGCGAAAGTGCGTTTAGGAGCTTCCAAATCATGATGGCTCTCTGTCGCTCGGCGGTGCAGCGCGGCAAGGTGTTCCTGCCCCTCGGCCCTGGCGAGCCGGAGCTGGAGGCCCTCAAAGACGCGCTGCCCTGAATCGCGGAGACGCCGATAACTGCGTCATCTACGTCCCGCCGACCTCGCCGCTCCTCTCGCCGGTGGTCAACGTCGTCCCCTTGCAGCTCCTGGCCTATTTCATAGCCGTGCGGCGAGGCTGCGACGTGGACCAGCCGCGCAACCTGGCCAAGAGCGTGACGGTGGAGTAGAGTTGCGGATGACGGAAATACGCGGATAGAGGCAAGAGTTTCGGCTCTTGCCTCTTGTTGTGTTGTGGGGTATAATGTTGGTGATTTCCAAGAACCTGGTGGAGGCCAATGGAGGCAGTATTGAAGTGGAGAGCCCTTCGACCCTTCGACAAGCTCAGGACACCGCGGGGCTCAGAGCAGGCGAGGAGGGGAAGGGGAATAAGCTCACAGGCAAAGTCCTAAGACTCCAGCCAATTGTCCAGATGTAAGCCAGGGATGCGGCCAAAGTGATCCTGATTGTTGGTCACCAAAGTCAGATTGTGGGTACGCGCAGTCGCGGCAATCAGCAGGTCCATGTCTTCTATAAGCATCCCTTCCTGGCGTAGATGCGCTTTGATCTCACCGAAGGTGTGGGCAGTTTCCGGATGAACCCCAAGGACAGAAAGGGCACTAATGAAATCATCCACTGCCTGATGGTTGCTCGCTGGTCGGGCCGAGCAAGCCGCTCCGTAGCGCAGTTCGGCCAGGGTGATTACTGATATAGCTATGACTTCTGGGCCAACAGCAGCCAAGTGATCGCGAACAGAGGTATAACCGCGCAGCCAAAAGACACAGATGTCGGTGTCCAACAGGAACTTCATAGCGCTGGCGGCTCCCTTTTGGAGTAGCGGGCCTCGTGAATGTCCCGCAGTGTCTCCTCCACAGGGCGCTCGTCTTGCCAGGCTCCGAAGGAAGCCCAAAAGCGAGCCAGGTCTCGTGGGGGTGTCACTTCCTCATGGGCAGGCTTTATGAAGGTAACTAGAACACGGTAAGCCCCTTGAACCGGCACCAATTCCAGCCACCGGATTTGTTTTCCGTCGTAGACCGCCGGCACAGATACCAAAGACATAGTCAACTCCTTATTTCACTTGTTACAGTATACCAGTATGTCCATCACGGTCTATTATAGCATTGGATAGCGGATGTGTCAAAACACGCAACATGCGACGTGATCTTCATGGACAGCGATAGCGGGGCAAGAGTTTCGGCTCTTGCCTCTTGTTGTGTTGTGGGGTATAATGGGCAAGCCATGCGAATTGTGATGATCGGCCTCTTCGGCCTCAGGCCCAAGGGCACCATGAGTGTGCGAGCACTGCCCCTGGCCAAGGCTCTGGTCGCCAGGGGACATCAAGTGGACGTGATAATGCCGCCCTGGAGCTACCCTCAGGACTCAGGGCGGGAGTGGGAGGAGGGCAGGGTTAGGGTCCGTAACATTACCATGCCGCCTCGCTTCCCTCTTCTCTGGCACCTGATCGTCACCTGGCGGCTGGTGCGGCGGGCCCTGGCCCTAAGGCCCGATGTCGTTCACTGTTTCAAGCCCAAAGGCTACGCCGGTTTGGCAGCCCTGGCCTTTTGGCTCTTGAAGGGGTTGGGATTGAGCAAAGCGCGCCTGGTCGTGGACAGCGACGATTGGGAGGGGAAGGGGGGCTGGAACGAGATCGGACCCTACACCAGGCTCCAGCGGCGCTTTTTCGCCTGGCAGGAGCGGTGGGGGCTGACCCACTGCGACGCCCTCACGGTCGCCAGCCGAGCGCTGGAGACGATAGCCTGGAGCCTGGGGGTGGCACCGGGCAAGGTCTTCTACGTACCCAATGGAGTTGTTTCGGGTTTCGGGTTTCGGGTTTCGGGTTCCGAAGCCCGAATCCCGACTGACCATCCGGTTGTGCTTCTCTACACCCGCTTCTTTGAGTTTGCCGTTGAGCGGGTGATTAGCATCTTTCAGCGAGTGCTGGCCGAGGTTCCGCAGGCCAGGCTGTTGGTGGTGGGCAAGGGTTTCTTTGGGGAAGAGGCGCGGTTGGTGGAATTGATGCGGGAGGCAGGGCTGGCCGATCACCTGGTCTACGTTGATTGGGTCGAGCCAGACGAGCTCCCTGCTTACTTCGCCGCTGCCGACGTGGCTATCTATCCCTACGATGATACCCTCATCAACCGCACCAAGTGCTCCGTCAAGCTGATAGACCTCCTGGCCGCCGGGGTGCCCGTGGTGGCCGACGACGTGGGGCAAAATGGGGAGTACGTCGTCCACGGCGTCTCCGGCCTCCTCGTCCCCGCCGGCGATACGGACACCTTCGCTGGCAGCGTGGTTGAGTTATTGCGGGATGAGAGCCTGCGGGCCAAGCTGGGGAGAGGGGCGCGAAAGCGGGTCTTTGAGGAGTTCAATTGGGGAAAGCTAGTTGAGAAGGTGGAGGAAGCATACTGGGGAGCAGAGGAAAGATGACTCGTTCCTCATCACTCGTTACCCGTTACCTCAGATACTGGCTGCCGGTGCTGCTCTGGATGGGGGTGATTTTTGTCGCTTCCAGTCGGCCTAGCCTTCCCTGTCATCCCAACGACACGGTTGACCTCGTCGCCAAGAAGGCGGGGCATCTGTCGGAGTACGGCGCCCTGGCTTTTCTCCTCTGGCGGGCCATTTCCAAAGAGAGGGGATGGCCTGTTCTGCCATCCCTCGGAGGTGCCTTCTTTCTATCGCTGCTCTACGCCGCTTCAGATGAATTCCACCAGACCCTCGTCCCTGGCCGCGACGGCGTCCTCGCCGATGTCGGTTTGGATGCCGTGGGAGCGTTTTTGGCGTTGGGGCTAATCTGGTGGTTTTCCGGGGAGCAAGATGGCGATCTCTCCAAAGAGTCGCTCTTGTTGAACGACGATGCCCTTCAGCTTGATGAGCTCCAGGACAGCCTGCAAGGTGACGATGATCTCCAGGCGCGAGGCCGCTTGGGCTAACAGATGATTGAAGCTAACCCGCCGCTGCTTCGCCAGCCTTTCCTCGATGAAGGCCATCTTCTCGGCAACGGTGACGGTGAAGGGTGTCACCACCTCAGATACAGAGGACGCCGGGGGGCGAACGTTCAAGGCGAGCTGCACGGCCTCTACCAGGTCGGCCAGCGAGACGTCCTCCAGGTCCAACAAGGACCTTTCCAGCTTGGGCAGCGGGGCGAGGCGCACGTAGGCCCTGAAGCCCATCTCCTCCCTCTCCCTCAATTCCAGCGCCGCCTCTTTGAACTTCTTGTATTCGATCAACTGGCGGGCCAGCTCATCCCCAACGTCCTCTTCCTCTTCTTCGCCGGGAGCTCCTGGCGGCCGGGGCAGTAACATCTCCGACTTTATGAGCAAGAGTTTGGCCGCGATGACCAGGAAGTCGGCCAGAATCTCGGCGTTCAGCTCCTCCAGCAGGCTGATGTACTCCAGATACTGATCCGTCACCTGGGCCAGGGAGATCTTGGTGATGTCCAGTTCCTCTCGCTTGATCAGGTGCAGCAGCAGGTCCAGCGGCCCTTGGAATATGGGCAACTTGACCTGGTAGGGTTTTGTTTCCAGATTCAATATCTAATATCCAATATCCGGTACCCAGGAATCAATATTCAGTATTCAGTGAGCTAACCATTGGTTTTTGCTGCCGTAGAAAGTACTTATTCGCTTCAGCGGCGGCAGCCGGCACCAGGATGAGGGGGGCTATGACCAGCCATTCCCTCAGGTCCAGGAAGGCGGTCTCGAAGATGGGGTCCAGGAAGGGCACGTAGATGATGGCCAGCACGATGATCACCGAGACCAGCACCGCCCACTGCATCCACTTGTTGGAGAACACCCCAATGGACCGCAGGGAGTACTGCTCCGACCTAGACGTGTAGGCCCGGAAAAGCTCCGAGATGGATAACGTGGCGAAGGCCATGGTCTGGGCTGCCGCCAGGTTATCGGGGAACCAGCGCAAGCCGACGATGAAGGCCGACAGAGTGGCGGCGGTGATGGCCACGGTCTGGATGGCGATGCCTCGCACCATCTGACGATTGATCATCGGCTCATCCGGCCGGCGGGGCGGCTGTTTCATGATGCCGGGGTCGCCTTTCTCCATCCCCAGGGCCAGGGCAGGCGCGCCATCGGTCACCAGGTTGAGCACCAACAACATGATGGGGGTCAGGGGCACCGGCCAGCCGGCGATCATCGCCAGGAAGATGATCAGGATCTCGCCCACGTTGCAGGAGAGGAGATAGTAGACGAACTTGCGGATGTTGGCGTAGATGACGCGGCCCTCCTCTACCGCCGAGACGATGGAAGCGTAGTTGTCATCGGTGAGCACCATGTCCGCTGTCTCTTTGGAGACGTCGGTGCCGGTGATGCCCATGGCCACCCCGATGTTAGCTCGCTTCAGAGCCGGGGCGTCGTTGACTCCATCGCCGGTCATGGCCACCACGTGGCCTCGCTTCTTGAGAGCCTCCACGATGCGCACCTTGTGCTGGGGCGATACCCTGGCATAAACCTCCACCTCCTCGACCATGTCGGCGAAGGTCTCATCGTCCAATTGATCGAGCTCGACGCCGGTCAGCACGCGGCCGCCTGGCGAAAGCAGGGCCAGCTCGTCGGCGATGGCTACAGCGGTGTTTTTGTAATCGCCAGTGATCATTATCGTCTCGATGCCGGCCTGCCGAGCCAGCTCGATGGCTTCCTTCACCTCTGGCCGGGCCGGGTCAATCATGCCGATGAGGCCCACAAAAGTCAGGTCTCTCTCGGTTTCCTCGACGGTGGGGGTCTTGGGAACCTCCGGCAGAGGCCGATAGGCTACCCCCAGCACGCGCAGAGCATTGGAGGATAACGCCTCGTTGACCTCCAGGATCCGCCGGCGCTTCTCGGCTGTCAGTGGCCGCTCCTGGCCGTCCTCGACAACTTGCTGGCACAGCTCGATGACGATGTCGGGCGCTCCCTTGACGTAAGCCACATAGCCCCCCCATTTGGGGTCGGGGTGGATGGTGGCCATCCGCTTGCGCTCGGAGTCGAAGGGGATCTCGGCCAGGCGGGGATAATCCTGCTCCAACTCTTCTCTCCAAAAGCCAGCCTTGGCTGCGGCTACCACCAGCGCTCCCTCGGTGGGATCCCCCACCATGCGCCAGTTCTCGCCTTCCTCGCTGTCGAGATCCTCTTCCAGCCGGGCGTCGTTGCAGAGGAGCCCGGCCCGCAGGAGCAAGTTCGAGCCCGGATAGCCCCCCAGGTCTACGGGACGCCTGTCATCACTAAACTCTCCCGCTGGATTATAGCCCTTGCCGCTGACGCTGAGAATGGTGCGGTCAACGTAGATCTGCACGGCCATCATCTTGTCCTGGGTGAGGGTGCCCGTCTTGTCGGAGCAGATGGCAGTCGCGCTGCCCAGGGTCTCCACCGCGGGCAGCTTTCGGATCAGGGCGTGGCGCTTGATCATCTCCTGCATCCCCAGGGCCAGGCAGATGGTGACCACGGCTGGCAACCCTTCGGGGACGGCGGCGATGGCCAGGCTCACCGCTACCATGAACATGTCCACGATGACCTGTCTGAAAGTGCTCAGGTAGGCCAGCAGGCCGCCGCCCGCCTGGAAGATCATCCCCACCTCGGTATCCCGCAGCACGCCGATGAAGAACACGATCCCGCAGACGACCAGGCAGCCGATGCCCAGCCACTTGCCCAGTTGATCCAGCTTGACCTGGAGCGGCGTCGGCTCCTCCTCGTAGGACTGAATCATCTCGGCGATGAGGCCGATCTCAGTGGTCATTCCCGTGTTTACCACGATGCCCTTACCCCGCCCGTAGCTGACCAACGTGCTCATGTAGGCCGAGTTGTGGCGGTCGCCCAGCGGGAGGTCCTTCTCGAGCACCAGGTCAGCCTTTTTCTCCACCGGCACCGACTCGCCCGTCAGCGATGCCTCTTCGGCGCGCAGATTCACGCTCTCGACGAGGCGCACATCGGCCGGGATGTAGTTGCCCGTCTCCAGCAGCACCACATCGCCGGGCACCACCTCGCGCGCGGGGATGATGAGCAGGTGCCCATCGCGGAGCACCGCGGCATTGGGGGCAGCCATCTTTTGCAGGGCAGCCAGGGCCTCCTCGGCTTTGCCCTCCTGGACGACGCCCAGGATGGCGTTGAGGATCACGATGGCCATGATGGCCCCTGAGTCAAGGTATTCGCCCAGGAAGAAAGAGACGACCGCCGAGACGATGAGGATCAGCACCAGGAACTGGTTGAACTGATCCAGCAGCATCTTCCAGAAGCCTGGTCGAGGCTGTTCCTGAAGCTCGTTAGGCCCGAATTTCTCCAGACGGGCCTGGGCTTCCCGCGCCGTCAGACCTCGTTTGAGGTCGGTTCCCAGAGCTTCGGCTGTCTGCTCAATTGATTTAGTATGCCATTTCGTGTTACTAATTTTGTTCACTCCAGTGTTCACTCCTCATTTCTCGTTAACTCATTGACTCGTTACCCATTTCCCCGGTCAGCTCACCAACGCGATGATGAGAGTTAGAGTGATGGGGCTGGCCAGGGTGGAGAGAAAAATCACGCTGGTCACGAACTCTGGCCTGGCATCGAACTCGATGGCCAGCACCGCTGTCGTCACGGCGGTGGGCATGCTGGCCTCGACGACGCAAGCTTGCAGTGTCGGGCCTGTCAGGCCCCACAGATTGGCCAGCGAAAAGGCGATGACCGGGGCAACGGCCAACCTGATGAGAGCGGCCAGGCCCGCCGTCCTCATCCCCTGGGCCAGCGGGGCCTTGGCCAATTGCATCCCCAGAAGCAGAAGCATGAGGGGCACGGCTCCCTGGCCCACCATCTCCACTGCCTTGAAAACGGGCGAGCCCGTAACGTTTAGATTGATCAGCTTGACGAAAACCGCCAGGAACACGGCGTAGACGATGGGCACTTTGAAAACGTTGAGCAGGGCGTCAAAAGACTTGGCCTTGCCCCGGGAAGCAAGATAGACGCCGGTGGTGTTAATGAGCAAACTGCTCACCACAAAGTAGATTATGGCCCGAGCCAGAGCCTCATCGCCGAAAGCGAGTTGATTGACTGAGAGGCCGTAGTTGCCGGCGTTCACGAAAAGGGTGGCCAGCAGGAACGCGCTCTCCATGGCTCTATCGAAGCGCAGCGCCCTGGCTACACCCCAGGCGACCAACGCCACGCCCAGGGTGATCAGTATCTCGAAGGACGCGATGCGCCAGAACTCCCCGCCGCTAATAGTGGAAGTGACCAGAGAGGAGAAGACCAGGCAAGGGGTGAGAGCATAGAAGATGGTCCTGGAGACGGACTTGATCTCTATTTTCAGCCTGCGTTCGAGGGCATAGCCCAGGCCGATGACGATGAAAATGGGTACGATGTTGTTGTAGAGTATAGCTGGCAGAGCCTTCACCATTCGCTTACATACTGGACACTGGCGTTTTTTTCGTAGTGACGACTTCAGTCGTCTGCAATGGAGCCAAAGCGACTAAAGTCGCTACTACGAACCTCATAACAGGTACTTCGGCGGAGATCAGTACAGGTCAGGGAGGTCATCCAGGGATATGTCAAGAACACCGCGCATGAACTCCAGTTGTTCCAGAGCTTCCTCCACTGCCTCGTGCAGAAACTGGTCGCTCTGTTCGTAGCAGTCGTACAGGATGCGGCGGGCCTCGTCTCCCCCGATCTGACCCAAGGCCCAGATGGCCGCTCCTTGCACCTCGCGGTCAGGGTCGTTAACCAGGTTGGCTAGCAGGGGCGTGGCAGCCACCAGCTCCAGCTCGCCGCAGGCCATGGCTGCTTCGTAACGCATCTCCGGCCTGGAGCTTTGCAGTTCGCCGATCACCAAATCTGACCAAGAGTGGTCCGCGCTGCGTCCCATAGCGAAGACGGCACTGGCGCGCTTTTTCTCATTCTCGTCGTAGTAGGCAGTCTCAATGATCACCTGCACATCATCTTCGCTGGAATAAGCGATGGCCTCAACTGCTCTCCGTCGTACCTCCAGGTGCTCAGCCGGGGAATGGATGGTCTCCAGCAGTGCCTCCCGCACCAGAGCGAGGTATTGGGCCTTTATCTTGTCCAGTTCACCCAGCAGGACGTAGCGGCCCAACGAGGTGGCGGCCCCAGCCCGCACTGATGCGACGGGATCATCTCGCAGCAGGCTGGTCAGCGTATCAATCAGAGCGGTGTCATCGTCTTCCCACAGCCCCTCGATGGCTGCCGCTCGCACGCTCTCGTCCTCGTCGCCCAGGCAGAAGCGGAACACCGGGCCGAAATTCACCTCAAAGCTGGCCTCAGCTATCTCTACCAGGAAATTGATGATCTGACGGCGGCGTTCAATGGCCATCGAGGGCCAGGCTTGTTGGAACAGTCGCGTCTCGGCCCTGTCCATCCCCGACAGGCCATACAGGCTGGATATTGAGAGGCGATTCTCGGTGTCGCCTATTTTTTGCAATAGTTCCTCGAAACTTGACAGCATCTT
This sequence comes from Chloroflexota bacterium, assembly GCA_030611885.1. GTDB lineage: Bacteria > Chloroflexota > Anaerolineae > VGOG01 > VGOG01 > JAUWOY01. The sequence continues at coordinate 16,197 of JAUWOY010000042.1, forward strand.
GTTGACCTATGTGGGTTGCGTAAAACGTGAAACGTGAAACGTGACATGCCTCTTCACGCATCACGTTTCACTCTTCGCGTTATGGTGGCAGAATCGGCTGGCCGCTTAGCAGACGAGCGACGTCCTGGTAGGAGACGATTAACATCAGGCCGATGAGGATGGCCAGTCCCACCAGGTGAACGAACCCTTCCTTTTCCGGGGTCACCCGCTTGCCACCGCGCAGGGCTTCGAGAGCTATGAAGGCCAAACGCCCGCCGTCGAGACCAGGGAAAGGCAGCAGGTTGAAAATAGCCAGTTGGATGCTGAGGAAAGCGGTGAATTGCGTCAGGGCTATCAGGCCGGACTTGGCGATCTCGCCGGTCACGGCCGCTATCCCAATAGGCCCTGCAATGGCAGGGGCGATGACCCCCTGGATCATGCCCGCCACTCCGGAAAAGATGGCCGCGATGACATCAACGATCATCCTGCCCGCCATCGGGATTGCTTCCCAGAGGGAATAGCGCAGCTTGTCTGTTCCCACAATATCCACAGTTTGAATGATCACTCCCATCGGCCCTTCGTTGGCTGGCGGCTCCTGCCGTGGCGTCAGGTGGACGGGCAGGGTTTCCTCACCGCGCTTGACGCTGAGAGTGACTTCTCCCCCCAGCCTCTCCCTGGTGTAACGGCTGAGCTCGTAGGTGTTCCGAACGGTCAGGCCGTCAATGATCAGTATAGTGTCGCCTTCTTGCAAGCCTGCCTCCGCTGCCGGGGAGCCAGGCGCGACCCCGATGATGGCTACCGATCCGATGGGGATGTCGAAGCCAATCAGACCGACGCCCATGAACAGGAGGAAGGCCAGGACGACGTTCATCAGTGGGCCAGCCAAGAGTGTGCCGGTGCGGGCCAGCTTGCTTTTGGCGGCGAAGCTGTCCGGATGGCCGGGATCTTCCTCGCCCAGCATCCGCACAAAGCCGCCGAAGGGGATGGCGTTTATGGTGTACTCGGTATCGCCGCGTCTGGCGATGGTGAGAAGGCGCGGCGGGTAGCCGAGGCCAAACTCTTCCACCCTGATGCCGGTCAACTTGGCCACCGTGAAGTGCCCCAACTCGTGAACGAACACCAGCAGACTCAAGACGAGCAGAAAAGCGATTATGGTCATGACTATTAGATATCCTTTCCCTCTGAGTTGGCCAGACCGAACCACTCTCTTCCCAAGCGGCGGGCTTCGGTATAAAAGAAGGCTTTGACCTCGTTCCATTCAGCGGGGAGCAGCAGCGTTGGCTCGTCCTGCTGGTCAGCGACGTCGAAATCTACCAGCGCAACCAGGACGCGCATTTTGAAGCCGCGCGATTGCGGGTACTTCTTGCTGCTCTGAGCGAATAGCTCATCCAGCGAGATCCGCGAAGCGATGAAGTACAGATCGTAGAAATCCCTGCGCGTGCCTCGACCAGCGACGGCATCCATCTTCATGAGGCCGATGTCAAGTATGCCGGCGATCTGGACGCCGCTCACCAAATCGGTAGATTCCAACATTGGATAGCCGTATGAGAAGAAGCTTATGGGTTGCCCGTTTGCTTCGAGAATCAGGCCGAACACCGAATCCCGCAACACATTGACCGCGTGACCCTGGCGTAGCTCCTCTATAATGCTATGACGGAAATCGTCATCCAGGGAGTCAATGTTGGCAAACAGGTCCAGGTCTTGCGAGATACGGTGACCCAACCGCAGGGCCAACGCTGTGCCGCCGCCCAGGTAGAACGGGCGCAGAAGGGGCAGTTGACCCAGAACGGCGAGCGTAACTCGCGCGCTTGGAGTGATAGCTTCCCAGTGCGGCGTAATTAGTGTGGCCATATCCGCTCTCCATGACGATAGTCGGTGATCTCAAAGAAGCGCAGCCAGTATTTCAGCCGTTGTCGGGACAGGCAGCGCCAGCCAAACTGGTGCACCCATTCGGCCAATCGTTCTGGCTCATAGCGGACGAAGAGCCAGCGTAGCTCCGGCAGGCGACCCCAGGCCAGCGTGCGCTCGATCACCGTGAAAGCGCTGCGCTCCGGATCGAGGTTCTCCAACACGTACTCCTGGAAGAACGGTCGCAAGCTGACCGGGATGCCGGCTGGTGTCAGTTCCAGCGTGTCGTCAGGTATAGACATCTCGCCTCCCCTCCCTCTATCTCCTCCTCATGGGCATTTATTATAGTCGTTTGGGCCTAATCTGGCAAGTATGGATTCATGGCTCTATCACCCGCGCTCCTGGGCCGGGACCGCTTACGATGACCTCCAACACCTCCTCAATGTCTCTGAGCCGCCTTTCCACCTCGGCCTGATCGGCGGCCTGGCAGATGAGGTGAATGTTGGGGCCGGCGTCGAAGGTGAAGTAGACCTCCAGCCCCTCGGCCCGCCAATTCTGTACCTCGTGGATCAACTTTATGGAGCCTGGCAGCCAGTAGTAGATGGGCGGTCGCGAGGTCATCATCACGGCGTGCATGGAGATGGCATCCTCTTCTATGATGCGGCCCAGGGTCGCCAAATCCTTCTCCAGCAAGGCTGCCTTCGCCTGGGCCAGGCGACCCGCTACGCTGGCCACGCGGGCCTGGTAGAGGTGGCTGGTGGGGGCCAGGGCGTGTCCCTCGGTAGACCCGACCCGCTTGTGGGCCCGGCTGACGATGGCGATTACGTCTCGCAGCTCCCAGTGTTCCGGGGGGGCTATCTGCCTGGCGAAGGATTCCTCGCTACAAGTTCCAGCCGTCCATTCACTGAATCCCCCAGGGATGGAGCGGCAGGCCGATCCAGAGCCGAAACGGGCCAGGATCGAAAGCTCCCTCTGGCTCAACTCCAGTCCAGCCGCTCTGCTCGCTGCCAGGGACAGAGCGGCGAAGCCTGAGGCCGAGGAGGCCAGGCCCACGCCAGTGGGGAAGCTGTTCTTGGAGATCACCCTGGCCCCGGCTCGCAGCCCGGCCATTGCCCTCACCCGGTCCAGGTGGGCCACGATTCGCTGCCTGGCCTCACCCCGCTCCTCTCGTCCGTCGAGGATAACCACGTCATCGTCGTAATCGGGGGAGAACTCGACGGTGGTGACTGTGGTGAGCCGGTCCAGGTTCATGGAGAGCGAGGAGTTAGCCGGCAGATTCAGTTCCACGTCCCGCTGGCCCCAGTACTTGATGAAAGCGATGTTGGCACAAGCGGCGGCGGTTGCTTTTAGTATAGACATTGGACTTATACCATGCAAATCTTGTGGGAGCGAGCGCCGATTGAGTAGCAAAGCGTATCGAAATCAAGCGAGCGGCTCTCTGGGCAACCCGCTTGGCTTCGATACGTCGCTTCGCTCCTACTCAGCCGGCGCTTACTTCCCGCCCAGCCTGGCCGCTATCGCCGCTGCTTCTCGCACCATCCCACTGATGACCTCGGCCAGCGGTTTGATCTCGCGCACCAGGCCGATACCCTGGCTGCAAGGGATCACGCCGGCATCCACGTCGCCCTCTTCGAGCATGCGCCTTGTCTCCGTGCCAGCCACGATGTTCAGAATCTCCCACAAATCGGCCTGGTTGGCCTCCAGCTTGGCCACCTTGAGGGCGGCGGGGTTCTTCCAGGCGCGGAGGGTGTTGTGCAGGGAACCCAGTACCAGCAGGGTGTCCGGTTCTGTGGCAGCGGCCAATGCCTGTTTGAGGTTCTCGTGGATGGGGCACTCCTCTGTGAGCAGCAGCCGCGTGCCGATGGTGACACCCTCTGCGCCCAGTACCAGAGCCGCCAGCAGCCCCCGTCCGTCGGCGATGCCTCCCGCCGCCAGCAGCGGTATCTCCACCGCGTCGGCGGCGCGGGGCACCAGCACCATCGTGGTCAGCCCCAGCTCGCCGATGTGGCCGCCGCCCTCGGTGCCAAAGACGGTCACGGCGTCCACGCCGGCCCGCTGCGCGCTGACGGCGTGTCGTACGCTGACGCACTTATGCATCGTCTTCACCCTGCCCGCCTTCAGTCGCGCCAGCATATCCTCCGGTGGTCGGTGGCCGCTGGTCTCGACCACCGGCACGCCCTCCTCCAGGATCACCTCGACATAAAGGTCGTTGTCAATGGGCCGCAGCGCGGGAAAGAGGCTCAGGTTGACGCCGAAAGGTTTGTCAGTCAGAGCCTTGGCCCGGCGGACGGCCTGGCGGAACTTTTCCTGGGTATCGAACATGGCCGAGGCCATCATTCCCAGCGCGCCGGCGTTGGAGATGGCAGCCACGAACTCCGGGCCGCTGATGTGCATCATGCACCCTCCAACGATAGGGTACTCAATGCCGAACAGTTTGGTGATGCGGGTTTTGAACATACATTTACTCCTCCCGCCACGCCTGGGTGAGGGCCACCTGGCGCTCGTAGTCGGCTACCTGGCGGGCTCTCTCCGCCTCGTCCCAGCCCAGCCGCTCGGCCATCAGGTCGGCGACGGCCGGAGCGCGAGCCAGGCCGCCATCGCGCACCTCGTAGATCACGTGGGTGCGGCGGATGAGAGCATCGGCCAGGGTGAGGGCCATCTCGTGCTGCACGGCGTAGGCGACCTCAGCCATCAGGTAGGGCAGGCCAGGCACAATGCGCTCGCCCAGGGCATGGTTGCCTTCGGCGCAGCCCGTTATCCAGGCTGCGTCGGAGCCGTAGGTCTCCATCAGGTGACGGGACACCCGCTCGTCCTGGCCCAACACCGGCGCCTGGCCGAGCTGCGCACCGCTCAGCGGCTCTTTGGTGCGGCAATCGCGCTGCTGATGCACGCCGAATTCCTCGGCCAGTCGCTTCCCGGCGCGGTCGGTCAGTTGCTTGCCCATCAGCCGGTGGGTGGTCAGTTTGCCGCCAGCGATGGTGATCAACCCCGATGGGCTCTCCACTATCTGGTGCTCGCGCGAGAGAGCGTAGCTCCCACCCTCGGCGAAGAGCAGCGGACGCAGCCCGGCGAAGGTGCTGATGACGTCGTCCGGCTTCATCTGCGCGCCGGGGAAGGTGTGCTGCACCGCCTCCAGCAGGTACTCGACGTCCTCGCGCGTGGCGGCGGGAGCATCGAGCGGGCCGTCGTAATCGGTATCGGTGGTGCCGATGAGGGCAAAGTCGCCCCAGGGGATGAGAAAGACGTGGCGTCCGTCGCGCGGCACGTCGAAGGCCACGGCGTGCTGGCTGGTGAGCCTGGCGCGGGGGATGACCAGGTGGATGCCCTTGCTAGGGCGGGTCATCCGGCCCTTGAAGTGCTCGTCCGACGCACGCACCTCGTCAACCCAAACGCCGGTGGCGTTGATGACCACGCGGGCGCGTACCTCAATCTCGCGCTCAGTGCTATCGTCTATCACCTGTGCGCCGACGACGCGTTCCCCGGCCCTGAGCAAGCCGACAACCCGGGCATGGTTGGCCAGCAGAGCGCCGTGGGCGTGGGCTGCTTTGGCCGTGGTCAAGGTGAGGCGGGCGTCGTCAACGCGGGCATCGTAGAAGCGAGCCGCGCCCAGTAGTCCGCGGCCGGCCACCAGCGGCTCGCGTCGCTTCACCTCGTTTGGCTGCAACCAGCGGTGGTTCTGCACGTTGCGGAAAAACCCCATGGCATCGTAAACGGTGAGGCCCAGGCGCATCTTCCACGGGGCCGGCTTCTGCCCTCGGTAGAGCGGGTAGAGGAAGGGCAGCGGGCGTACGAGGCGCGGAGCGATCTTGCGCATAATCCGCCGTTCGTGGCAGCTTTGGAAGACCAGCCCGAACTGCATGTACTCCAGGTAGCGGATGCCGCCGTGGATCAGGCGCGAGGAGCGGCTGCTGGTGCCGCTGCCGAAGTCATCTTTCTCGACCAGCGCGGTGTGGAAGCCGCGCATCGCCGCGTCGCGCGCCACGGCCACGCCGGTGATGCCCCCGCCGATGACCAGCAGGTCGAACGTCTCCTGGGCCAGACGGTCTAAATTCTCCTGGCGGGTAGCAGCGGAGAAAGGGCGCACGGGAGAAGCTTCATCCATTTTCGTCTCCTTTGGTGGGCTGGTAATTTATATTCGTAGTGACGACTTCAGTCGTCTATAGCGAGAAGCAAGCGACTGAAGTCGCCACTACGGACCCTTCCTTATGCCGGTGGGGTCAAGGGTCTGTTTGAGTGTCTGCGAGCGACTGAAGCCGCCACTACGAACCTTTCCTTTACGAGGGCAGCAGAATGCCGGGGTTCATAATGCCGGTGGGATCAAGAGTCTGTTTGAGTGTCTGCAATACTTTCATACCCACAGGGCCGATTTCTTCCTCCAACCAGGGGGCGTGATCTCGCCCCACGCCGTGGTGGTGCGAGAGCGTACCGCCAGCGGCCAGGATCGCCTCCGTCGTCTCGCGCTTGATGGCGCGCCACTGCTCCTGGTTCTCCAGCGGATCGGGCGAGGTCTGGCGTCCCAGGAAGGTGGAGTAGAGCGACGCGCCGTGCGGGTAGGCGTGGGAGACGTGGGTCAGCACGACGCCCGGACCGCCGCCGGTGGCAGCGATGGCGCTTTTCATGGCGGCGGTCATGGCCTGGTAGACCGACGTCAGGTTCGACCAGGTGGTGGCGGTCTCCAGGGTATCAACCAGCACACCGTTTTCCAGCAGGTCGTCGCGCAGGTAGGGTTGGGCGAAGCGGTCGCGCTTCCACGAGCGGCCCAGGCTACGGCCCAGGTGCAGCCCGCGATGGTCGCGGCAGATCTCCAGCGCCAGATTCAGGCGATACTCCACCTCGTCGGGGTTGCCATCGAAGCCCAGGATCATCAGGCAACTGCCGTCGAGCCCGTAGCCGCGAAATCCCAGGTACCCCGTCAGCACTTTGTCGAACAGCGCGCGCAGACCGTGGTGCTCGTGGGACATCAGCGCGTAAGCGGCGGTCTCCGGCGGGTCGGAGAGGCGGACGATGGCGGGGTGCAGGCCGCTCTGCATCAGGTCGCGGAAGGCGGCCAGCCCGTCGGCGAGGGTGCGGAAGAGCAGCCCCCGGTAGTCCTGCACTTCTGGCAGGGGGTGGAGGCGCATGGTGGCCTCCGTCAGCACGCCGTAGGTGCCCTCCGAGCCGACCATCAGGCGGCGGATGCTGGGGCCGGCGGCGGTGGCGGGGGTATCGCGGGTCTCAACTATGCCGACCGGGGTGACGACCCGCACGGCCTGGGTCAGGTCTTCGATCTTGCCGTAGCCGATGGAGTTCTGCCCGGCGGCGCGGGTGACGATCCATCCCCCCAGGGTGGAGAACTCGAAGGACTGGGGGAAGTGACCCAGCGTGAAGCCTTGCGTGTTCAGTTGGGCCTCCACTTCTGGGCCCGTCGCGCCGGCCTGGATACGGGCGGTGCGCGAGATCGGATCCACCGAGAGCACGCCATCAAGCCGGGCCAGGTCGAGGGTGATGCAGGGGCGGTCGCCTGGTTGAGGCTCGACGCCACCCAGCACCGAACTGCCGCCGCCAAAGGGGATGACGGCGAGGTCGCTATCGGCGGCCCAGGCCAGCAGCGCGGCTACTTGATTCTCGTCGGTGGGGTAGACCACCGCGTCGGGCGGGTGGGGAACGTAGCCAGCGCGCACGCGGACCAGGTCGCGGTAGCTCTTGCCGTAGGCGTGCTCGACGCGGGCGCGTCGGTCGGTGAAGACTGCCCCGTCGTCCAGCAGCTTGCGCAGCGAGGTCAGCCGCCGGTCATCGAGCCGGGTGGGCCGCAGAGTTATCTCCTCCAGCGTGACCGGTGGGCGCGACTCCCGCTCCGTGGGCAACTCCAGCATCCGCTCCAGCCCAGGCCAGAAGGCAGTGCGGCCTTTCAAATCAAAGGACTGGTCCAGCGTACCCCAGCCCCACCAGCGCAGATTTTGGATATCCATGTGTTCCCTCCTGTGATGACTTTCGTTCCGACTCGGATAGTATAGCAGATTTCGGCTTTTTGGCAAGAATAAAGAGCCACTTGCACCAATTGCGCAAGTGGCTCTTTGTTGTGTGCTTCAAACTAGGCTGCCCAACGAGTGCATAACCGGCTCGCCGGATTTGCAGGGCTAGATTATTTCATTAAGCGAAATTCTTGCAATTTTCGCGCCGCTTACCGGAGCCGAAGGCGAGTCGGGTTAACGCGGGGTTGGGCGGCTCCTTGCCTTGCAGGGTCACATCCCTATCAGGCTTCTTTTGCCTTACCCTCTTCTGAAAGGCCGAGTTGCCACTTGGTCGCAATAGCGAGAATGAGCACCACTAGCACGCTAACGACAGTAGATAGAATATAAAGCTGCATATCAAATTGAGATTGTGCTCCGCTCTGAATGGCGGTGGTCATGGTCTCATCGGTGAGCAGCGTGACTGCCCAGAAATTATCGGCGTTGTGCAAAATGATTCCGCCAACCAGTAGGCTGCCCCCCGTCTTGTTGTATACCCAAGTAATAATGATCGCAAGAACGATCTCTCCGATCACATATACAGGCAACAACTCTAAGCCTATCTGAGCGTGTATGGATTCCGGTTGAAAAAAGAGGGGAAGATGCCATAGCGCCCACACAATACCGATGATGATACTGGCAACCATTGGTCCCCACTTGCGTTGCAGGTTTGGCAACGCAAATCCGCGCCAGCCAAATTCTTCTCCCAGTGGACCTCCAATCATGGTGATGAGAAAGACCACTGGTATCAGATGCCATTCTTGCCTGAAGAATGCGAAACTCGGGAACCCGCCTCCCAGAACAGCGTTGATGGCGATGGAAAAAAGCACGATAAGCCCGGTGAAAAATAGGGCGACTGCCCACCAGATGAAACCCACGCGCCAGCGCAGGGCGCGTTGCCCCAAATCGCGCATCCCCTCCTTTCCGCTGGTCATGGCAATAATGATGACCCCAGCGATGGACGGCCCAAGGACGAGAAAACCGGTTCCACTGGTATACCAAGGGAACCAACTGATCAAGACCGCTAATGCCACGAAAACGATGAACGCATGTTGCTTCAGTAAGGCAGGGATTGAAGATTTCATATTAATTCTCTACTCCTTGTGATTTGCTTCGGCAAAAAATTAAGGGCTTGTTGGTTAATACTAAATTCCCCGTTTGGCGTTTTAGGTAGACATCGTTCCATATAGTACCCCTCTCTTGGTGTATTAGGCGGAAATTCCGTCCACCTAAAAAACTTGCCACAACGAGACAAAGCGTGTACAATGGGACGCGCATCAAGCCCACCATCAGTATACACTAATAGTCTCCAAAATGCAAACACCTATCGGAGGGCAGACAATGAACAAATGTCCCAAAAAGCTACTGGATCAAGTCCGTGACACTATACGGCTCAAGCACTATTCGATACGCACCGAAGAGACCTACGTCGCCTGGATCAAGCGATACATCCTGTTTCACGACAAGCAGCATCCCAAGGATATGGATGTCCCAGAGATCGAGGCTTTTCTCACCCATTTGGCTGTGGAGCAGCGCGTTGCCGCGTCAACCCAGAACCAGGCCCTCAATGCCTTGTTATTCTTGTATCGTGAGGTGCTCAAGAAGGACTTGGAGCGTCCCGTTGATGCCCTGCGCGCCAAGAGACCCAAACGAGTGCCTACCGTCCTTTCCAAAGAAGAGGTGCGTAGGGTCATCGGCTATCTGTCGGGCACGCATCAACTGATGGCCAAATTGCTGTACGGCAGCGGCTTGAGGCTGATGGAATGTGTGCGGCTGCGCGTTAAAGACCTTGATTTCTCCCGACGAGGGTAGGTAAGGGTCACCAATCCCTGTTTGGGCGCTGCAGTTGCCCAGGGCAACGATAAGGTCGGGGTGGACTTTCTCGGCGCGGCGGGCGAACTCGGTGACCAGAGCGGTCTTGCCGCTGCCGGCCTCGCCGGTGACGAAGCAACCCTGGCCCTGGCCGGCGAGGGCTGTGTCGAGGAACTCGTTCAGTTGGGCGAGCTCGCGCTCGCGGGCGACGAAGACGCTTCTTTCGGTTGTCATTCTCTTTTTCCTTCCCCGATCAGGTCGTACTCCATGGCCCCCGTGATGAGCACGGGAACCATCACGTCATAGCCAGCGCAACCTGACCATACTCTTCCTCAACGCGCTGGAGCAGCTCATGCAGGCCAGCCCACACACCGGGGGTTCCTCGTCACAGTGGAGTTATGATTAACCGCTCACCGTCTCCGGCGATTGTTGAGACAACACCACAGCAATTGCCCGCAAAACCGCCTGGATGCTTTCGGGGGTCTTGAACACTTGAGCGATGTCTGGTTCCAGCACAACAATCAGACTCCCCTCAACTATGTCGGTAGCAAAGCGATTGGGGCGTGCTTGGCGATAGTCAAAGTGATACTCCGGCAACATGTCGTCGTCGGGGGCCACGGTCTGGTGTTCAGAAATATCGGCTTTGTTCATAATCTCTCCGCTCCCTTCTAGTAGCCCGCCGCGCACTAATAATGCGAATCAGCGCAGGGGCACGTTCTGTGAAACAGACCAGCAACAGGCGATTGTTGCTTGAATGTCCAATGATGATTTCACGTGGTTCATCCTCTGAGTGTACTTCGTCATCAAAGATGTATGCCAGGTGGTCATAAAAGGCTGTTTGCGCTTCGTAAAAACTGACCCCGTGCTTCTTGACATTGGAAGCTGCTTTTTCTTTATTCCATTCAAATCGTAAACGCATCGCAAACCTCTTCGGTGCATAGTATACACCAACGAACTCCATAATGCAAACTCAACAGGGGGATGGGCTTTAACCCCTGACCCCGATCAGATCATACTCCATGGCTCCCGTGATGAGCACGGGAACCATCTCCCCCATGGGCAGATCCTCCTTGACGAGCACCAGCCCGTCAACCTCAGGGGCGTCGCGGTAGGAGCGCCCCACGCTGAGGCTCTCGCCGCTGCCCTCAATGAGGACGTCCAATGTGCGCCCGATCATCTGCTGGTTCTTGGCCAGGGAGATGCCTTGCTGCAGTTCCATGAGCCGCTGGTAGCGTTCCTCTTTGACTTGATCGGGAACCTGGCCAGGTAGGTCGGCCGCTGGGGTGCCTTCCTCCCGCGAGTAGGTGAAGACCCCCACTCTGTCAAAAGCTATCTCCTCGACGAAATCGAGTAGGGCCTCGAATTCCTCCTCGGTCTCGCCAGGGTAGCCGACGATGAAGGAGGTGCGCAGGGCGATGTCGGGCATGGCCTGGCGTAGGTCGGCGATCAAGCGCCACACTCCACCCACGCCGTGGGGGCGGTTCATGCGGCGCAGGGTCTCAGGGTGGGCGTGTTGCAGGGGTATGTCCAGGTAATGGCAGACCTGGGGGTGCTGGGCCATGATCTCAATGAGCCTGGGGGTGACGTGCTGGGGGTAGGCGTACATCAGGCGCAGCCAGGGAAGCTCGGGCACGGCGGCCAGGATGGCTTCGATGAGCCTGGGCAAAGCGTCGCGCTGGCCTCGGTCGCGCCCGTAGGCGGTGGTGTCCTGGGCGATGAGGATGATCTCTTTGACCCCCTGGCCCACCAACTGCCGCGCCTCGCCCACGATGGCTTCCACCGGCCGGCTGCGGGCTGGCCCCTTGATCATCGGGATGGCGCAGAAGGAGCAGGCCGCGCTGCAGCCGTCGGCGATCTTGAGGTAAGCGCTGGCTCCTTGAACGACAGACCTGGACATTGAGCCAGCGGGGGGTACGGGCGGATCGCCGATCATCACCAGTGGTCTGTCGCCAGCCGAGGACAGCTTCTCTACCAGGGCGGTGATCTCCATCCAGCGCCTGGTGCCGATGATGCCGTCCAGGCCGGACACCTCTTTGACCAACTGGCGGCCATAGCGCTGGGAGAGGCACCCCGCAGCGATGAGCAACTGTCCTCGTCTCTTGGCTTTGGCCAGCTCCCGCAGCTCGCCAAATGACTCCTCCTGGGCGATGTCAATGAATCCGCAGGTGTTGACGATCAGAAGCTCTGCCGCCGTCGGATCATCAGCGGGAGCATAGCCCGCCCGTTGGAGCAGTCGGCTCATCCCTTCGGAGTCTACGGTGTTCTTACAACAGCCCAGGGAGAGCAGGTAGTAGTGCATTTCGTCTCGATTTACCCTAGTACTTTGTCAACGGTCATTTGATGGGTGACGCTAATGGGTGTATACTATCTCCAAAAAGGAGATGGCCATGACCAGGAAGTATATCGTTACCCTGAGCGCAGAAGAACGTGAGGCGCTGCGGAAACTGATTTCGTC
>JAUWOY010000047.1 GCA_030611885.1 Chloroflexota bacterium
CGCCGACCCCCCACCCAGCGGACTCGTTGACGAAGAAAACAGAGTCTAGATCGGCCTCACGGACGCCCACTGTTTGCCGGTCCCAACTCTGCCCGCCATCGGTGGTACGGAGGATTGTGCCTGGCCACTCGAGGATAGGGAGGGCCTGTTCGCCTACCGCCCAGCCAAGGGGCTGCGTTACGGTGATCGCCACAGTCATATCATTGATGGCAATGGTATAGGTATAAGGGGTGGGGGGGAAGCCCGGTTCATATTTTATCCGCCAAATCGCATGCTCCACCCCCGCATCCGCGGCGTACAGTTCCTTCATGCCCTTTTCGGTGGCTTGAGTGGCGAGGAGGTTGGTGCTGGCGTGGGTTAGGAAGGTAGGGATGAGCAGGGCACCAATGCCCAGGATAATGAGGGCCAAGACCAAAGCCCGCCCACTTTCGTCCGAAATAACTTTCTTCAACATGGAGCACTCCTTTCGATCAAGGGTTGAAGGTATCATTTAAGGAACAACTTCTATTACTGATAGATCATCAACATAAAGGTGCTCTGAGACCAGATTCATGTTGGCATCAAAAGCGATCCAAAATTCACTGGATTTACTGTACGATGATAAGTCTATGTGGTAAAAGTGGTAGTTGTTATCATCATCGCCATCTACCCATTCCCTCACAGTGTCCCAATCTGTACCATTGTGGCTGATAATGCATTTTGCATTATCACTTGATTCGAAGAGCTTAGCCTTAGCATAGAATTGCAGGTGAACATTTGATTTGCTAGATAGATTTAAAGCCCGCTTCGCATATCCTTGCTCCGTGGAATCGCCACCTTCCAATTTTAAATGCCAATCTCCTCCATGGGGGTGCCCAAGCTTAGTCACGCTCGCTTCTCCTGTGTGGGACCAGGCACCCAACCACCCTACACCGCCGGACCAATCTTCAGTTTCGAAATTATCCCAGGCTATAGCCGTCCCTGTAGACAGCAATGAAACTGTACATCCGTTATCGAAGGTGACAGTGATCGAATATTGACCCGCTGCGCCAGTGTCCGACTCGAACTGAAACTCAAGTGTCTTAGTTTCACCAAATATAATAGTTCGAGCAGTTTGATCCCCAAGCGATGACTCGCTAATAGTCCTTAGTGGCGGTGGTGGTTCCAGCAACCCCTCCCATATTCTAGCTTCGCCGAAATTGATCAAGCCGAGCGCCCAACTTGCGCCTGGCCAGGCGATATCAATCTGTGTGATAATTGCACTGCCGCCATCGTTCGTAATGTCCCATTGGACCTTCTTATTATCAGGATTATCAGGAAACACGAGGTGGTCAGCACCGGTGATTTGGCACGCTGGTGTTGTAGACGTTGGCGTCGGCGTTTCCGTTGGTGTGGCCGTTTCTGTCGCAGTGGGTGTTGCTGTCGCCGTCTCTGTCGGGGTAGGGGTTGATGTCGAAGTGGGCGTTGCCGTTGATGTAGGGGGCGGCGTCTCTGTTGGTGTAGCCGTCGCTGTTGCCGTGGGTGTTGCTGTCGCTGTCTCTGTTGGGGTAGGGCTTGATGTCGAAGTAGGCGTTGCTGTGGGAGTCGCCGTCGCTGTCCCCTCTGTTGTCGCCGTTGCCGTAGGAGTCGCCGTTGCCGTTCCCTCTGTTGTCGCCGTTGCCGTGGGAGTCGCCGTCGCTGTCCCCCCAGGCGTCTCCGTTGCCGTAGGTGCTGGTGCCCCGAGAGACCCGACCGATACGGACCCACCGGCGCGCATCTTTAGAGCAAACTTGCCGCTTCCAGGGACGTCCCCATCCCTGGAGTGAAGGGTCACCGTTACAACGTTGGGAGCCTCAATCGGCTCTGGCAGCGACGGGAAGGGGTCGGAATAAACGTGCCTGGCTATTATAATAGAATCGCGGGTCAAAGTCCCAGTCGTTTCAGAATAGGTATAGGTAATGTTGATGGGATCAGTAATGAATGTAGGGATCGTCAAGACCATCCGATAGCCAATGACCTCCGCTTCGGAGGCGCTGAGCACATCGCGGTTGAGCCAGGTGGCGGCGTTCTGCAGGTCGTGTTGAACCACCAGCTCACTGTTGCCCCAGCCGGTAATATCGAAAATCTGGTAGATGGCCGTGGCCAGGATGCCGACTATCAACGCGCTAATGGCTAGAACCACTAATAGCTCGACTAGCGTTATTCCCCTCTCGTCTCTGGTCATCGGTTCACCTTGTAGTTCTCTATCGTAAATATAGGTTCGCCGTTGTGGGAGACGGTGACGGTGATTAGTTGCAGGCCAGTGTAAGTGTAAATGGTTGTCGCAGAGATCACAGCAGTGTAGCCTGGGTGCGAGATCGCAGCGGGGGTATAGTGATCATTGAAACCGGAGTGCTTCACGTGTTCCAGTTGCGAGCGGGCGATGTTCTCCGCCGTCACCCGTTCGTGAACCACGCCCACGCTAAGAGTGCCGGTGGAGAGGGCGGCGAGGAAGGCGGTGAGGACGATGGCCATGATGGCCACCGCCACCAGTATCTCGACCAGGCTCTCCCCCCTCTCATCCGCAAAAGCAATTGACTTCACCGCTCACCTCTCTTCTTCGTGTCCAGGACCGACTGCACCGCAATGGAACACCTCAACAAGTTGAGGACTCCGCAACTTGACCCATCGCTTAGGCGCGTCAATAAAAAAACGTGCTGTTAGCCGACCTGCTTCCAAACAGCACGCTTCTCCAAATCTGTCTTCGGCAGCCCGGCCATCCTGTTAGCTGATGGCCGATAGCTAATAACAGTTTGCCATCTGCCATCGGCTATCTGCCATCTGCCATCCGCTAACGTAGACCCGTGGCTTTGCGTCCCCACCTTTCGATGGGTTTGCCTTCATCGGACCTTATTCTATTGCAAAGAAACGTTTGCTCTGCACGATTATATTATATCAGATTTCCCTGCCTTTGTCAATGAAAATCGAGTTAAGGTCGAGTTAAGATTCGACCAGACAGGCAACCGCCTGATCCGCGAAAGCAACCGACCTCACCGCTCACCTCTCTTTTTCATGTCAACGAAGGTCGTTACCCAGGCCACGAGCACGACGACAACGACGACGGGCGGAGCAACGAGCTTGTAGGGCACTTCGGACAGGAAGCGACAGATGAAGCCCAGTACCGCCATCTCGATGACGTAGATGACGATCAACGCGCTGACCGCCTGTATTCCATAGCTGATCTTTTTTCTCATTACCTCGACTTGACTACCGCATACCGCCCATCAAGGTATACATAGGCATAATCACCGCGACGGCGAGGAAGCCCACCATCCCCCCCACAAAAAGCATCAGGGCCGGCTCCATCATCCCCGTGAGAGCATTGATCTTGCGATCCGCTTCCTCCTCGTAGAAGACGGCTAATGTCTCCAGGTTCGTATCCAGCGTGCCCGTCTCCTCACCGACCCTGACCATCTGGGCCAGCAGGCCGGGGAAAACCTTCTCCTGGCGTATGGGTTGGGAGAGGCCTTGCCCCTGCAGCATCTCCGTGCGCACCCTGCTAAAAGCCTCTTTTATGATGATGTTCCCCATCGTATCCACGATCAGGTTCATGATCTCGGACATAGGCAGCCCCGCCTTCAAGAGGATGGACATGGTATGGCAGAGTTGAGCCACACTGCTCTGAATATTGATGGTTCCTATGAGCGGGAGCTTCAGAAGCAATATATCGCGATGCCGCTGGCCGGTGGAAGTCTTTAGATACAAGGCAATCACGGTTACCACAAGCACGGCGCCGGCCATCATTTGGGTCCGATAGGCCGTGGCGAAGTTAGTGATGGCGATAAGTATCCTGGTAGGTAGGGGCAACTTCATCTCGAACTCACCGAAGAGCCCCATTATACCAGGAAGGGTGAAGGTGATCATTAGGAACACCACCACGAAGGCCAGGGATATGATAAATGCCGGGTAAGCCATAGCCCCACGCAGCTTGCGGGTCAGAGCCTCCCGTTTTTCCATGTAAGTCGCCACTTGCCGCAGCACCGACTCCATGTTCCCCATCCGTTCCCCTATCTCGATCATCCGGCCGTAGATAGAAGGGAAGGTCTGGGATTGCTTCCTCAGCGCATTGGAGAGGGTCTCACCCTCCTGCACATCTTCGCTGACCTCTTGAAGAGCTTTCTGCAGAGGCTTACTGCTGGCCTCCTCCCCCAGCATCTGGAGGCCAGACAGGATGGTGATGCCCGACTCGATCAGAGTCGCTAATTGGCGGCTGAAGACGATCAGGTCCCGGCTTTTGACCCCAAAGAAGGTGGGCATCAGCTCCGCTAAATCGGCCCCAGGCCGCGCCTGCCTGAGGCTGATAATGACGTAGTCCGATCTCCAGAGGGCCTCCTCCGCCGCCGCCTCCGAGGCGACGTTGAGTGTGCCCTGTACCCGCTCTCCAGCTTGAGTGTAAGCGACATACTTGTAAGGCATGACTCCCCGCCTGTTAAATTATAAACCTATTTGGGATATTTGTGCGTGAAGATAGCGTAAAGGCTACGTGAATTTTCCGTGAAAAAGCAGGGATGGCTCATAATTTGGTTGACACTTCCATCCTGTCAACGAATGAGGCAACGAATAAACGAATAAGTTTTGACGGCAGATCTCATTCGTTTATTCGTTTGGTATTCGTCGACAGAGGGGGCCGGGCCATCAGCCAATCGCAAATACATTCCGCAGTATTTCACGGGGCGTGGTGTGGCCAGCTTGCACCTTCAACATCCCATCGCGCCACATGGTCACCATACCCTCTTTAATAACCTGATCCTTGATCTCATCAGTGCTGGCACCCGTGAGCACAAGACGTCTGATCTCCTGGCTCATCACCAGAACCTCGTAAACGCCCATCCGGCCATGGTAGCCAGTCAGGGCACAGTAATTGCAGCCCGTCCCATGATAGAACTTGGCCCGCTTCTCCCCCATCTCTTTCTCGTAGATCAATCGCTCTTCCTCCGGCACCTCACGGAGGGTGCGGCAATGCGGGCAGACGCGGCGCACCAGGCGCTGGGCGATGATGCCCACCATGGCCGAGGTGATGAGGAAAGGCTCGATTCCCAGGTCCATCAGCCTAAAGAGAGCTCCCACGGCGTCGTTGGCGTGCACCGAGGATAGAACCAGGTGTCCCGTTAGAGCCGCCTGGATGGCTATGCTGGCTGTCTCCTTATCGCGGATCTCACCCACCAGGATGACGTCCGGGTCCAGGCGCATGGTGGCTCGCAGGCCACGGGCAAAAGTGATGTTCGCCTGGGGGTTGACCTGCATCTGGTTGATGTTGGCGAAGCGGTACTCGACGGGGTCCTCAATGGTGATGATATTACGCTCCTTGGAATCCAGTTGGTTGATGGAGGCATAGAGGGTCGTCGTCTTGCCTGAGCCCGTCGGCCCGGCGGCCAGGATCATGCCGAAGGGAGATTGAATGAGTCTTTGATAGGTCTTTAGAGAGTCGGGGAGGAATCCCAGCTCTGGAAGGTCCATGACGGACATGGACTTGTCCAGGACACGCAATACAGCCATCTCCCCCCAGGAGGTGTCCGCTGTGGCCACGCGAATATCCACTTCTGTGCCATCTACCGAGATGGCGAAGTGACCATCCTGGGGTCGCCTGCGCTCGGCGATGTTCATAGAGGCCAGCACCTTTACCCTGGAGACCATCGACCCGTGGACACTCAGGGGCAAGGAGAGGGTATCGTGCAAGATGCCATCAATGCGGTAACGGACACGCAGGTGGTCCTGCTGGGGTTCGATGTGGATGTCCGAGGCCCGGTCCTTTACCGCCTGGCTGACGAGGAGGTTTACAGCACGCACGACAGGAGCCTGGGCGATGAAATCAGAGCTTATCCTCTCATCTGCTTCCACCCACTCCACCGCAGTAGGGAGGATGTGGCGGAGCTCCTTTTCGATCTCGCCCGCAGCCCGGTAGTGGAGGTTGATAGCCCCTCGCACGTCCATGAGAGCAGCGCGTAAGATCTTGACCTCCATCCTGGAGAGAGCCCGGATGTCCTCAATGGCGTATAGATTATTGGGATCAGCCATGGCCACTATCAGGAAATTATCTTCGATACGGAGAGGCATGATGTCCCATTTCCGGGCGATCGCCTCAGGAATCAAGCGCAAGGCCGCCGGTTGGACTTTGTATCTCTTGAGGTCAATGCGAGGTAGGCCTGGCGTCTCGGTCCGACCTTCGATCATCTCCACGATGGCATTTATATCGAGGGGCTTGTACAGGACACCAGCAACGCCTGCCTCTATAGCCTCGGAGACCGAATCATCCAGGGCAGTGTGCCCGGTAGTAAGCATGGTCGTGAGCTGGGGATCTATGGCTTTGATCTGCCGCAGGGCCTCGACCCCGTTCATGCCTGGCATCACTATGTCTATCAACGCCAGATCGAAGTGTTGGCCTTTCACCTCTTTGATGGCATTCGTACCATCATAAGCGACAACCACGCGACACCCCTTCTCCTCCAGGATGTCCGCGAGCGTTTCGCACAGGTTGGCATCGTCATCAACTATTAAGACGCTGGCCTTCTCGTCCAATTTCTTTGCCTCTTTTCGTGTATGAATGAATCTGTTGCTTTGCTTCACGCCGATCCAGGAACTCTGCCTAAATTATACCACATCAGCCCCTTGATCGCAACTATGAATCTGGAGCCGGTGCATTTCAGTTTTGGGGCAAGTGTCATTGCGAGCCGAAGGCGAAGCAATCCCCACCCCGCGAATTGGAGATTGCTTCGGCACAAAAACCGTGCCTACTAAAAAACAAACGGGTGTGTGCAAAACCCGGGGAGCGAGCGCTGATTGAGTAGCAGAGCGTATCGAAATCAAGCGAGCGGCTCTCCGGGTAACCCGCTTGGCCTCGATACGTCGCTTCGCTCCTACTCGGCCGGCGCTGGCGGGTTTCTTACTCAATGAGTGGTGCGAACGTGACATGGAGCAGCTCGCAATGACAAGTAAACAACTCATAATGAACTAAAGAAAGGAGCCAAATAGAGACATGACTTCAACCCAAAGTTCCGGTATCAAACGGCCACAAGGAACAACGACCCCGCGCCAGTCCCGCCACCGCTGGTTCGTGGTGGCGGTCTTCTTCACCTTCATGCTTCTGCACCAGGCCGACAAGCTGCTCATCAGCCCCCTGACTACGCCCATCATGGAGGCTTTCGGAATCAACGAGGCCCAGATGGGGGCGGTGTTCACCGGGGCGCTTATTGTGGGTGCTATCCTCTACCCGCTGTGGGGCTACCTGTACGACCGCTACACCAGGCCCAAGCTGTTGGCGCTGGCCTCGTTCATCTGGGGTTCCACCACCTGGCTCAGCGCTATCGCTCCCACCTACCCCTCGTTCCTGCTCACCCGGGCCTCGACCGGTGTTGACGACTCCAGTTACCCCGGCCTGTACAGCCTGATCTCCGACTACTTCGGCCCCGCCGTGCGCGGGAAGATCTACGGCCTGTTGCAGCTCGCTGCGCCGCTGGGCTACATGCTGGGGATGATCCTGGCCACGTCCCTGCGCGACGTGATCGGCTGGCGCGGGGTGTTCTACCTGACCGGCTCCCTGGGTATCGTGCTGGCGGTGGTCATCTTCTTCGGGGTGCGCGATGTCCCCCGGGGCAGGAGCGAACCGGAGCTGGCCGAACTGGAGGAAATCGGGGTGCACCGCTTCAGTTGGGAGATCGCCCGAGGATTGTTCCGCAAGCGAAGTCTGCTATTGCTCTTTGTCCAGGGATTCTTCGGTGTCTTTCCCTGGAATGTCATCACCTACTGGTTTTTCCGTTACCTGGAAACGGAGCGCGGCTACAGCGCGGATGCGGTTCTCATGACCATGGTGGTGGCGGTGCTGGTGCTGGCTGTGGGGTACTTCGTCGGCGGGGCGGTGGGCGATTTCTTCTTCAAGCGCACCCGACGGGGGCGGGCATTGGTAGCTGCTACGGCTGTGCTCCTGGGGGCCATCCTTCTCTACTTTGCCATGAACGTGCCGATGGAGAATCAGTCCCTTTTCCTGGTCATGATCAGCCTGACCGCCCTGTTCATTCCCTTTGCCTCGCCCAACGTCATCTCCACGGTCTACGACATCACCCTGCCTGAGGTGCGCTCGACGGCGGTGGCCGTGCAATACTTCATCGAGTCAGCCGGCGCGGCCACGGCTCCCTTCCTGGCCGGGCTCATCGCCGTGCACTCCTCCCTGCACCACGCCATCCTCATCGTCTGCGAGAGCACCTGGGTGCTGTGCGCTATCTTACTCGTTGCGGTCGCCTACCTGCTGCCGCATGACATCGCAACCCTGCGCCAGGCCATGCGTCAGCGGGCGGAGAGTGAGGTGATGAGGTAACGAGTAACGAGTCAACGAGGGGTTAAGGAATGTGATGGCAACGTCCTGGCAGTTGACTGCAGAGTCTATTTGCAAGACATCGTCGAGGAAACGGCTCAAATCCGGGACGTTTGGAGCGGTGGCACCTTTGTCATCTCCGAGGGCCTTCTCGATGTGGGTGAGTTGAGGCCCCACGCATCTCGACTGCTCAAGTCAGCTTAGGCCGCGCTCTCGACCTGCCGACGATAGGCATCCATGTCCACAATCGTGCCCTCGACGCGAGCCTTTTCGGCGGCGAAGGCCAGCAGGTGGCTTTCCAGCGAAGCGCGGGCCGAGGTCAGGGGATCGGGCTTCCCCTGGCGCAGGGCGCGCACGAAGGCGCGCATTATCCCCTCATCGCCGCCGCCGTGACCAGCACGGCCAAGCTCAGGCCGAATGATCTCCACCTTTCCCGTGAGGTGATCGTGGATTTTGATCTCGCTGTTGGTGAGGTAAAACTGGCCGAGCAGCGTGGCGCGGGTGCCGTCGTAACGTATGGTGCGGCCCTCCCTGTGGGAGTGACCTTGCATAATCAGCACTACCGAAGCGCCGCTTTCCAATTCCATGTTGACTGTCTGATGGTCAACCACGTCGTTGTCGCAGCGGTAGACGCAGCGGCCATAAGGCCCGCTCTCCAGCGCGCGACGCCTGGCCGCCGGGCTGGTGTCCTCGGAGATGGTGGAGATGGGCCATTCGCGGTAATCAAGGGCCGCGTCTAAGCCGGGTATCAACCGGCGAGCCAGGTTTGTAAGCGAGGGGTGGTCAAGATAAAGGGTCGCAATTAGCCTTTCCAGCGCAGATCGCGAGCTCCGCGCCACCTGCATCAGCGGGATCAGTTGCAAATACAGGCGCGGGGCGAACCAGGGACACTCTGCCTCATGGGGGCAGCCATCGGTGCAGCGCTCAGGGGCGCCGGGTGGTGCGTTCTCGGCGCGATAATGGAGCAGCGAGCCAAAGGAGCTCAGCCGCTTCACCGCCCCCAGGTTCCAGAACAGGATGTCGAAGTCGTGGCAGCACTTGGCCAGGATCATGGGGGAGAGGCGACTGTTGCGCCAGTTGCCCCGCACGTAGGAGTGGGCCGCGTGCCAGAAACTCACGTTTTCGCGATGCTCGACGGTGATGATGTCGCCCAGGCGGCCTGAGGCGATGATGTCGTGAAGCGTGGAGAAGAAGGAAGTGTAGCGGAGAACGTGACAGAGCATCAGGATACGCCCGCTCCGCTCTGCGGTTTGTACCAGGCGCACGCAATCCTCCACCGTGGTAGCCATGGGCTTTTCCAGCAGCACATCGTAGCCGGCTTCCAGCGCGGCGATGGTGGGGCCGACGTGCAGGTCATCCAGCGTGCAGATGACGGCCGCATCAGCCATCTGCCCCTGGGCCAACAGATCCTTCCAGGTGTGGAAGCGGCGCTCAGGGGGGACGCTATGGGCCTGGGCGAAGCGGGCCCGTCGGACATCGTGTGGCTCGGCGACGGCGACGAAGCGTATCTCGCCGGGGTACGCCAGGGCGTAAGGCCCATAGGCGCTATAGCCCCGATCGCCAGCGCCGATCAGCACAGCTTCTATTGGTTGGGTCATTGGTCATCTCCTCTTGTTATTGCCAAATGAGCTGAAATCCGATACTATTTTAGCGGTCAAGTAGAAATAAGTCAATGAGGAATGAGGGTCAAATCATGGAACAAGCAATGATGCGCTTTCCCCAGGGCTTCTTGTGGGGCACGGCTACCAGTTCCCATCAGGTAGAAGGGAACAACACCAACAACGACTGGTGGGAGTGGGAAAAGGAACCAGGACACATCTGCGGCGATCACCGCTCAGGGTTGGCCTGCGACTGGTGGAACCGCGCCGAGGACGACTTCGACCTGGCCCGAGAGATGGGACAGAACGCCCACCGCCTGTCCCTCGAATGGAGCCGCATTGAGCCACGAGAGGGCGAGTGGGATGACGACGCCATCGCCCGCTACCGGCAGATGCTGGCCGGGCTGCGGGAGCGGGGACTGGAGCCGATGGTCACCCTGCACCACTTCACCAACCCCCTGTGGCTGGTGGAAAAGGGCGGCTGGGAGACGGAGGCAGTAGTGCCCCTCTTCGAGCGGTACGTGACCAAGGTGGCCGAGGAGTTGGGAGATCTGGTCGAGCTTTGGAGTGTGCTTAACGAGCCCAACGTCTACGCCATCCTGAGCTACGCTGGCGGCCGCTGGCCGCCGGGCAAGCAGAACCTGCTATTGGCCTTCAGGGTGCTGAGCAACATGCTGCTCGCCCACGGCCGGGCTTACCAGGCGATCCACCGCTTGCAGCCCCGCGCCAAAGTAGGGATCGCCCACGCCGTGCGGGTCTTCGACCCCGCTGATCCTAGTTCCCGCCTTGACCGTCCGGCGGCCTGGATACCGGATTACATCTTCAACCGACTCGTCCTCATCGCTTTGATCGAGGGCGTGCTGGCCTTCCCCCTGGCCCTCAACCGCAAAGTGCCAGACCTAGTTGACTCAGCAGATTTCCTGGGCATCAACTACTACACCAGAGACATGGTAGCCTTCGATGCCAGCCACCCCGGCGAGCTCTTCGGCCGCCGCTTCTATCCTGAGGGGGCGGAGATGAGCGACGGCGGCTACGGCGAGGTATATCCTGAGGGGCTCTACCGTCTGCTCAAGCGATTGGCCGCCTACGACAAACCCATCTACATCACCGAGAACGGCCTCCCCGACGAAGACGACGATCAGCGTCCCCGCTTCATTTTGACCCACCTGGCGGCCATGCACCGGGCCATTGAGGAAGGCGTTCCCGTCAAGGGCTACTTTCACTGGTCGCTGGTGGACAACTTCGAGTGGGCCGAGGGCTGGACTCTGCGCTTTGGCCTCATCGCTCTGAACGTTGAGACCCAGGAGCGCACCGTGAGGCGCGGCGGCCAGCTTTATGGGGAAATCTGCCACGCCAACGCCATCACCCAGGACATGGTCAGACGATATGCCCCGGAGGTGCTAGACAAGATATTCCCTGGCTGATCATCGCGTTCCTCGTCACCTCGTTACCCATTGACTCGTTACTCATAAATGTTGATCAAGTCTCGGAGCATGGCCGCTGCCGTGGGCATGGGATCCTCTTCGTCAATGACGGCGGTGATGGTGCCGTTGATGTCGGTGTGGTAGACGATGCCCATCTGAGAGCGAGGATCTCCAGGAAACGCTGCCCGATGTTGCCCACTCCGATCAACACCAGCTTGACTTGTTCAATCGCCATAGCTACCTCTCCAGTTCTGCCAGCTTTTCGAAAATGAGGGTCATCAGGTCGCCGACGGTTTCGCGGTCAAAGGCGAAGGTTGCGCCCGCTGCGCTGAACAGCTCAGGAAGCGGCCTGGTGTCACCCAGGACGAGGGCGGCGCGGTAGTCGGCCACGGACTGGGACTGGTCGGTCAGTGCGTTGCGCCACACTTGCAGCGCGCCTAGTTGGGCCAGGCCGTACTCGATGTAGTAGAAGGGGACGGAGAAGATGTGCTCCTTGCGGTGCCAGCCTGTCTCCTTTTCCGCCTGCAGGCTGCTATAATCAATGCCCACCATGAAGCGATTCCACAGTTCACTCCACTTCGCGTCGAGGTCGGCGGCCGCGACGTCCTGCGGCGCATCCACGTACACCCAGTGCTGAAAGGCGTCCACCACAGCCATGTAGGGGAGGAAGCGGACGATACCGTGCAGTTGTTCGGCGTGGGCGCGGCGGGCGTCGGCCTCTTCGTAGAAGCCGCCATTGCTCTTTTCAAGGTAGGGTGCGCTGAGCAGTTCCATGGCCATTGAGGCGACCTCGCAGAATTCCATCGGACTGCCGTAGTTCCAGATGAGCGGCTGCTGCGACGATTCCATGAAATGGAAGGCGTGTCCCCCTTCGTGCAATAGCGTGCCCACGTCACGGTGGGTGCCGACGGCGTTCATGAAGATGTAGGGCTTGCGACGGACGGGAAAAGAGCTGCAAAAGCCACCAGGAGCCTTGTTGGGGCGGGAGGCCAGGTCGAGGAAGCCATCGCGCATGGCGGTGAAATACTCGGCCAGCACCGGATCCACTTGCTGGAAGATGCGATAGCAGCCCTCTTCCAGCTCTGCTGCGTCCTCGAAGGGGTGCAGCGGCTCGCCGTGGAGATCCACCTCGGTGTCCCAGGGGCTTAGCGGGTCCAGGCCCAGCTTCTCGGCCCGCTCCGCATACAACTGCGCCGCTCGTGGCACGACCTCGTGCTCAATGGCGTCGTGGAAGGTGAAGCAGTCGTCGGGCGTGTAGTCGAAGCGGGCGAACTCCTTCCACTGATAGTCACGGTAGTTATCAAAGCCCGCATTCTTCGCCACCTGGCGGCGCAGCGACAGCATTTGAAGGTACAACTCGTTCAACCTGTCCCGCTCTGCGCCGAAGCGGGCCATCATCAGCCGCCATGCCTTTTCGCGGGCTGCGCGATCCTTCTCGCGCAGGTGGAGGGTCGCCTGCGGCATTGTCTCCTCTTTGCCCTCCCACTCGATGGTCATCCCACCGACAAGCTTCTCGTACTCGTTCCCGAGCTTCACTAGCTCGCTCTGGAGCGGCACGTTCTCTTCGCGGAAAATACTGGCCTCGGTGCGAAAGCGCTTCATCATCATGACCGCGTCGGCCTGGGGCGTGTAGTCCTCGAAAGCAAGCAGTTTGCTCTTGAGGGCCTGGGCCGCTATCTTGGCCTGGGGCATGATCTGTTCGACGAACAGGAGGAAACGCTTCTCGGCTTCCTCGTCGGCAGTGTTTTCCGAAACCTCGCGGTAAATCTGCGAGCGGCTTTCGTGGAGGATGGCGGTCAAATCACTCCACCGCTGGAGCCACGATTCCGCATTGTCGCGGCCAAGCTCGGTGGCCAGAAGCGCATCTACATGCGGTTGCACGGTGCTCCAATCAAGGGGATTGATGTCCGAGTATGGCATGGTTATCTCCTATCGCTGTGAGGTTGGCTGATGATACCATATAACCCAAGTCGCGTCAAATCTATCTACCCTCAAGGACCAGGTGCAACGCACTTTTCGAAGTGCGTTGCACCTTTTATCAGTCGCTTTTTCCGCCCTTTCGTGGTACAATCTACCCATGAGAGTCAAGGATTTCATCAAGCATCTCAAGCGGCAGCGATTCTACAAGGGCCAAATCGCCCATACGCAGCACATCCCGCCGAGGCGGGCACGCTATGGGCGGCTGGATAAGCCACTGCCACGCCCCTTGCGAGATGCCCTCAAACGAGCGGGGGCGGAGAAGCTCTACACCCACCAGGCCCAGGCCATCAACGCCGCCCGAGCTGGCCAGAACGTGGTGGTGGCCACCGCCACGGCCAGCGGCAAGACCCTTTGCTACAACGTGCCCGTCCTGGAGGCCCTCATTGGCGATTGGCGATCTCGCGCCCTCTATCTCTTTCCCACCAAGGCCCTGGCCCAGGACCAACTCCGCTCTTTGCGGGAACTGACCAGGCCCAGCTTGCGAGAGGTGAAATTCGGCACCTACGACGGCGACACGCCTCGATCAACGCGCTCTCGCCGGCGCAAAGAAGCCGCCATCATCCTCACCAACCCCGACATGCTGCACCTGGGCATCCTCCCCAACCACACCCTCTGGGCCCACTTCTTCGCCAACCTCAAGTACGTGGTCATTGACGAGGCTCACGTCTATCGGGGGGTGTTCGGCTCCCAGGTGGCCTGCGTCCTCCGCCGATTGCGTCGCGTTTGCGACTTCTACGGCGCCAAGCCCCAGTTCATCTGCTGCTCAGCGACGATAGCTAACCCCGGTGAGCACATCGAGCGACTGGTCGGTGTCCCTGCCCTGGTGGTGGACGAAGACGGCTCCCCCAGTGGAGCCAAGGACTTCGTCCTCTGGAACCCGCCCTTCCTCGACCGGGCCAAGACCCATCGCCGCAGCGCGAACTCCGAGGCCACCGACCTGTTCGTGGAGATGGCTCGCCAGGGAGTGCGCAACATCACCTTCACCAGGGCGCGCAAGGTGGCTGAGCTCATCCTCCGCTACGCCCGCGGAATTCTGAAGGAAAAGGAGCCCGATCTCGTCCCGCTGATCAAGTCCTACCGAGCGGGCTACCTCCCTGAGGAGCGCCGCCAGATCGAACGGGAGCTGTTCAGCGGCAAGCTGCTGGGGGTTGCGGCCACCAGCGCGCTGGAACTGGGGGTGGACGTGGGCAGCCTGGACGCCACTGTTCTGGTGGGCTACCCCGGCACCATCGCCAGCACCTGGCAGCAGGCCGGACGAGCTGGGAGAGGCGTGCGAGAGTCCCTGTCGGTGCTCATCGGCCTGGATGGTCCCTTGGACCAGTACTTCATGCGCCATCCTGAGGCCCTTTTTGGCCGGGCCCACGAGCACGCCCTCATCGCTCCCGACAACGTCTACATCCTGGAGAAGCACCTCCCCTGCGCCGCCCACGAGCTGCCCCTCACCAACGACGACGAGGTCCTTTTCGGCCCCGGCTTTGTGGAGGCGATGATCAACCTGGAGCGAAGGGGCATCCTGGTCTATCGGGGCCAGCGCTGGTACAACGTCGGCTGGAGCTACCCGGCCCAGGAGGTGAACCTGCGCTCCATCTCGGGCTCTCGTTTCGCCCTCCTGGATGAATCGCAGGGCTACCAGACCCTGGAGGAGATTGAGGGCTCCTCGGCTCTCTACCGGGTCCATCCCGGCGCTATCTATTTGCACCAGGGGGAATCCTATTTAGTGACCGATCTGGACCTGCAGGCTCAGGTGGCCTGCCTGCGGCCGGTGGACGTGGACTACTACACCCAGCCCCGCGAGCTCAACGACGTGAGCATCGTGCGCTCTTTTAGACACAAACGGTTTCACACGACCGCTGCCTTCTTCGGTCAGGTGCGGGTTACCCAGCAGGTCATCGGCTACGCTCGCAAGCAGCAGTTCAGCGAGGCGGTGTTGAGCGTGGAGTACCTGGACCTGCCGCCGCAGTCTTACGAGACCAAGGCTCTCTGGTTCGAAGTGCCGCCCAAAATCGCTCGCCGCCTGTCCAAGCGAGGGCTGCACTTCCACGGCGGGCTGCACGCCCTGGAGCACGCCGCCATCGGGATACTGCCCCTCTTCGCCATGTGCGACCGAATGGACATCGGCGGCCTCTCCACCCCCCAGCACCCCGATACCGGCAGTCCCCAGGTCTTCATCTACGATGCCTTTCCCGGCGGGGTGGGCATCGCCGAGAAGGGGTTCGACATCCTGGAGGAGCTTTGGCGGGCCACCCTGTCGGCCATCGAGGAGTGTCCCTGCGAAGCTGGCTGCCCTTCCTGCGTCCAGAGCCCCAAGTGCGGCAACAACAACGAGCCTTTGGATAAAGAGGCGGCGGTGGTGATTTTGAGAGAGTTGTTGGGGCGTTAACAGGGGCATTGTTTTATCCACTCTCCGACGTAGTCATTTGACTTATGGGTAAAAGATTGCTATAATCTCTATGGCTGGTTATGGCCGCAGTGAAAGGATGCACCATGGTACTTGACCTCGAACAGCACCTCAAGGACTTGTGCGAGCAACATGATCCCAAATTGGATCTTTATGATCGCTTGGAACGCGTGCGCAAATCGGCTGAAACGATCTGGGATGAACAACGACTCAAGTGGTTCACAGATCACCGAGCTGCCACTCACTCGCGACATGTCATCGCACACCTCGGCAGTGTGCTGGAATATCTCCAAACCACTCCCCAGGCACTGACTCCCTACGAACTCTACGTGCTTCTGGCTGCTTGTTACCTGCACGACATTGGTATGCAAGACTTTAGCGACCCCGGCGGACGTGGTGTTGAGAACTTCACTGACGAGGATTATAAACGTATACGCAAGGACCATCCCAAGCGAGCAAGAGAGTTGATCATTGCCCGAACACTGCGGCGGGAGCGGGATGAGTTCCGCATTGACTTGGATGACGATCCGCAATACTTGGTGCCGATTGCCTTAGTTGCTCAAGGACATGGCAGTGCTTTCTTTACTGATACTGTGAGAGAGTTGCGCGATCTTCCTCACCGCCCTGGCAACAGGCCGTTTCGGGGTGATTTGCTGGCAGCATTGCTGCTTATGGGAGATGAACTCGACCTGCACGAGGACCGGGCAACCTTTCCGCTGGAGTTTGCCCTGTCGCCGGTGTCCTCACTTCACCATCACATACACCACTATGTGACCGGCGTCGAGGTGGTGGACGGACGCACGCCGAAGCATCGTCGGATACGATTGATAACGGAGTATCCGCAAGACTCTGACGACTATCGAGGAGAAGTGCGCCAGTGGATCGTCACGAAGCTGCGCAAACAATGTCATCTCACCGCTCCGGTGCTGGAGTCCTGTACACAGGGCGAATTGACCTGGGATGACGAAATCGAGATCCGGGAAACCATTGATCGTTATGGCGTGCGGCGCTCACTCTTGGATCCTAGCCGTGGCATCCTGGCACTGCATGAACTGAGACGTGGCCTACTGGACAGGCAGACCGTTAATCGGGAAGAATTTGTCGAGGCGCTACGAGAGGCACTGGCGCGATGCAGGCGGCAATTCCAGGTTGTTGACGTTCTTGACCAGGACAACTCGGATTGGAGTCACCTGGCGAAGTGGCTGGGGGCCACTTGCGATTGCCTCAGAATCATCCTTGTTCGCGTCGCTTTTCATCTGGCCGTAGGGCATGGGTCGTTCGATGTGCTGTATCGCTTGCACGAGGGTCTGACGGCCGCTGGCGTAACTTGTCCGAACTATAGCGCTCAACTGTCATCTGTGTCTGAACGTAGACGAGATGCACTGGACACGTTAGGACAGGCTTTATTGACCGATCTGGCCATTTGCGCTGAGCAACATTCTGTGGTATTATTACTGGAACGAGTAGACAAGGCAGAAGATGACACTGCCCGTTGGCTTGAGAATTGGCTACTGCGCGAACTACGGAAGCAAAACGTCAAGATTCTCGCAATCTTAACACGATTCGATGAAGATGCCGCTGCCAAGCGTGCCCCAGCCCATTGGCGGCGCTTCCGGCTAGTGCCCTTTACCGAAGCCCAAATCGCTAACCATCTGTATTCGGAGTTTGGTATGTCCCCTGGCCAAGCCAGAACCGAAGCCGGTGACATGTACAGTCTGAGCGTTGGGACGCCTCTACGAGTATTGAACCGCTTTTTGCGTATGCGAATCCAAGGTGTGCGCCTCTTGCAGTAGATAACAGGATTACTACTATGCGACATCAAACGCCTAATCCTAACACAGAGTACAATCTGCTCTGTGAGGTTCTCCCCCAACCCGTAGTGCAGGCAGCCGAACTGTGTGCGCTTCCCCACTCCGTGGATGATGCACTGGGCTACGGAATTATCCGCAACTTTGCTAGCGTTGATGGCAGAGCGCGGGCAGTGTGGGCTGAAGTGAAGCAGCTTCCGTTCGTCTATCCCTATGAGGACAAAAGCTGGCAATTTGCCGAATCGGCCCGTACCTACTTTATGGCCCGGCTGGAGCGACGTAACGGTACCTACTTGGCTCTTCATCGCTATTTGAAAGAATGCCTCGAGGCTGATCGCCAGCGAGTGCAGGATGCCAATACACCCAAAGCACGGGAGTTGGACTGGCGCATCACCTATCACCTGACCCCGCTAGACGCTCAGGCTGCTATTGAGCGTCTACTGGAAATAGGGGAACAAGCCGCCCGCACTAACCGGTTAGCCGACATGAGAGGCATTGTAGACTTATTCGATGAACAAGCGAAGTGGCTGGCTCCCTACCAGGTAGAGCGGGTTTACTTTGAAGGACGCTATGCCTACGCCAGACGCGATTATCGCACCGCTGAGAGCTGCTTCCAATTCGTCTGGGAGCACGGGCGTCAGGATCTGATGAAGGCGATTGCCGGACACTTGCTCGGCGTCATTTGGGCGAGGCGGAGCAAACGGAAATGGCGGCGTCAAGCGGAAGGAGTGATGCGTGAAAGTCTCGAATTGCTTCGTCAACTCGGAGATCTCTTTGGCGAAGCCCACGTACTGAACAGTCTTGGCACGTTGCTGGTCAAGCTGGGAGGACGCAAACGATTGGAAGAAGCTAGGGCTCTTTACCTGCGTAGTCTTGAAATTGAACGTCAGTTGAACCAACCCTCCCATAAAATGCAACTGCTACACAGCCTAGGCGGTGTGCTGGTCAAATTAGGCGGGCGGGACCGCCTTAAAAAGGCGGAAGGTATTTTCCGGCGCAGTCTTGAGTTGGGTGAGCATTTGAAGGATGAGCAACACGTCGCCCAAGTTTTCAACAGTCTAGGAAGCGTTCTCGTGGAGTTAGGCGGGCAAGAGCGATGGAGAGAAGCTGAGCAATACTTTCGCGGCAGCCTTGAGCTGAATTACCGATTGGGAAATCCCTCAGGCGAAGCAAAAGCTTTGACAAGTCTGGGAAATGTGCTTGTGAAACTGGGTAGGTCGGAGGATCTTGTAGAGGCGGGAGAAGTCTTACAACGTAGTCTAGAAATTCTCCACCGGATAGGTGACAAAACTGGAGAAGCAATGGTATTTGTCGTGCTTTCCACCTTAGACGAAGCGCGAGGGGACATCCCATCAGCCTGTGCTAATATGGAGAAGTCAATCGCTATTAACGAAGAACTAGGAAACCAGCGCGCCGTTCAGAAGTGTCGCAGACGGCTGGAACGGCTGCGTCGCAAAACCAAAGGG
Source organism: Chloroflexota bacterium (assembly GCA_030611885.1). Taxonomy (GTDB): domain Bacteria; phylum Chloroflexota; class Anaerolineae; order VGOG01; family VGOG01; genus JAUWOY01. The sequence continues at coordinate 18,977 of JAUWOY010000047.1, forward strand.
TAGAAACACAGCGCGAGGTCTCGCTGCTAAGCTCAACGTTCCATTATCGCCGCCCCGTCGTTAGTCCAGTGGGGCGGCTTTTGTGTCTCCACACTTGTCCAGATAAAACCAGTTGACATTTTGGGCAAAAAAGGTATGATTATCGGCAAGGAGGTGCTCATTGCTCAGAATCGCAAAAACCATCGTCGTTCTCGCCGGATTCAGCATCGCCTTCCTGGGCCTGCTGGCAGGGGCGCTGTATTTCATCCCCTCGCTCATCAGAGGAGGGGAAATTGACCTGTTGCGGGCAGTCGCAGGCACTTCCTTCGCCGCCCTGGGGATTGGGCTGGGCCTGCCCCTGGCCTGGCAGGGTTTGAGCTCGCTGCGGGGCCGCCCCTCGCGCCCCTTCCGCCCTCGGCCCGCCCGGGTGCTGGTTCCTATCTTCGTCGTGGCTGTGATCCTCGGCCAGGTAGTTCTCACCCTTGATCTCGCGCCTGCGCTGACCTTCCCCCCGTTCTACATCCTGGGTGCCGTCCTGCCTCCTCTTTTCTTCCTGGTCTTTGTTGGCCGTGGGCTGGCAGGGGGCGACACCCGCTGGCGGGAGGTGGTGCTTCAACTGGCCAGCGGCGCTTTTCTGGCTACCTTCGGGGCTTTCGGATTGGAGGCTGTGTTTGGCTTGCTCTCAATGGTGGTTGTGGTCATTCTGGTGGCTCTGATGCCGGGCGGCGCCGCTTGGTTGCAGAAACTATCGGTCTATTTGCAAGATCCCCGCTGGCTTCAGAACCCCGAAAACCTTTACAGCCCTCTGCCCTCCCTGCCGGTCCTTATCGTCTTGGGTTTGATCGTGCTCGTCATTGGTCCGATGGTCGAGGAGATGTTCAAGTCCCTGGGTGTGGTCATGATGGGCTATCGCCGGCCCAGCAAGGCCCAATCATTCCTCTGGGGCTTGACTGGCGGCGCTGGCTTTGCCCTGGCCGAGACGCTCTTCAACGGAGCCTCCTCTTTGGAGGGCTGGGCCGGGGTAGCGATAATGCGCGTTGGGGCTACGGCCATGCACTGCCTGGGGGGCGGGCTGATGGGCCTGGGCTGGTATTACCTCTTCACCACCCAACGCCCCTGGCGCCTCCTGGGCGCTTACGCCGCCAGCGTCAGCCTCCACTCCCTCTGGAACGTCGCCGCTTCTGGCATGCTCGTGGTCTCTTTCTCCCTCACCTCCTCGCCGCCCGATGAAATCGGCCTGGCTCTGGGGAGTTTGGCCACCTTGGCTTTGATGGCCTTCTTGTCTCTGCTGGCGTTATCCACCATCTTTCTCATCTTCTACCTTACCAGGTGGCTGCGAACTCAGATGCCACCTGCTGTGCAGACCATCACACGTGATTAAGGAGGGACGAGCTTGACTGGAGATGAGATATTATCCCTGTTGCAGCAGGGCAAGGGACAGGGAATAGAGTTTAAGAGCGAGCGGACTTCCGCCCGCAAATTGGCGGAATCCCTCATGGCTCTGGCTAACGCCAGCGGCGGCATGGTTCTGGTGGGCGTTGGCCCTAAGTCGGCCAGGGTGCTGGGGCTGAGGGACGCCGAGGCGGCTCGTGACAAAGCTATAGAAGCCGCCCTTCTGACCGAGCCTCCCCTCATCATCCCTTTGCCTGAGGTGGTGACCCTGGACGACAAGGACGTCCTGGTCATCACCGTTCCTCCAGGGCTGCCCCACGTCTACAGCTTGCGGGGAAAGTACCTGATCCGCGTTGGAGCTCAGAACAAGCCCCTGGCTCCCCGAAGGCTGCGCCGGCTGATCATTGAACGGGGTGAGGTGAGCTTCGAATCCCTGATCCCGCCCAGCGCCACGCTGGACGACATTGATTGGGACAAGGCGGAGAGGTATCTAGCCTCCCTGGAGGGACTGAGCGCGGCTACGACTGAGGCGGCCCTGCACAATCGCGGTTGCCTGGTGACACCCCCCCTTCCCCCCCCCAAAAGTTGGGGGGGAAAGAGGGGGGGCTATCGGCCCACCAACGCCGGCGTGCTCCTGTTTGGCATCCAGCCTGAGCGCTTCGTGAAGTCCAGCGAGATCATCGTGGCTCGCTACGTTGGGCGGGAGATGAGCGACGCCTTCGTGCGCGAGGACATCAGGGGGACTTTGCCCGACCAGATCCGCCGCGCCGAGGCCTTTCTGGTTAGTAACATGAAGCGCGGGGTTCGGCTGGTGAGCTTGGAGAGGGAGGAGCGGGTCGAGTATCCCGTCAAAGCCGTGCGCGAGGCCATCGTTAACGCCGTGGCCCACCGCGATTACAGCATTCGCGGCGACGAGATACGCATCTTCATGTTCAGCGACCGCATCGAGTTCTACAGCCCAGGCCGCCTGCCAGGCCACGTGACAGTGGACAACATCGTCGAGGAGAGGTTCTCCCGCAACGAGGTCATCGTCCAGGTGTTGGCTGACATGGGCTTCATCGAGCATCTGGGCTACGGGATTGACCGCATGATCAAACTGATGCGGGATTATGGGCTGCCGGCGCCGCGTTTTCAGGAGACGGCGGGCGGATTCCGCGTCATCCTCTACGGGCATGGGGAGGGGCTGGTAAGCGAGGAAATAGACCGGGGACGCTGGTCCCACCTGGACCTGAACCAACGCCAGGAGAAGGCCCTGACCTACCTGCTGGAAAAAGGCCGCATCACCAACCGCGAGTACCAGGAACTCTGCCCCGACGTCAGCTCAGAGACCATCCGGCGAGACCTGGCCGACCTGGTGAACAAGAACGTGCTGCTGAAAATAGGCAGGAAGCGGGCCACTTATTATATTTTTAAGTGAATGAGGAACGAGGAATGAGGTAATGAGGAATTGAGTCCAAAGTATCCCACAAATATCCCACATATCACACAATCTGGCGTCAATATCCCACAGATATCCCACGAATCCCACAGTCTGACGCACGTATCGCACAAATATCTCACGAATCGCACAGCAAAGCTTGAGTAACTTCGTAGGTGGGACTCCCTAACTCGTTAGGGGTGTTTCGGTCTGCAAGCTGACCCTGTTGTGGGGACACCCCGAACAAGTTCGGGACTCCGGCGCTCCGCGGTGGGGATCCGTCCCACAGCACAATGTTTTTCAACAAAGTTCTCAATACGTCGCTACGCTCCTACTCGACCGTCGCTCTCGCCCAACGCCTGACTTGGGAAAGATTTACGCCGTCGTGCACTAGTCCGCTAAATCCCACCAGTCCGTTGTTCCCCCTTCTCTCGAACCCGTCCCATCGCCTCTAGCACCCCCACCAACTCCCTCCGCCAAACGCTTTCCCTCGTGCGAAGCGGCAGACGGAGCCAGCGCCGGCTCACCTGGACTCGCTTGCTCAGACGTCTCCTCAGTTGCTCGCGCTCCAAGTCTCTGTCGGCGCTGATGACGATTTGTCCCCCTCGAACGGAGATGCCCCGCACCTCGGCCCTGAGAGCTAGCACCTTGAGGCGTAGTTGGTAGAGCAAATTGGCGGTAGCTTCGGGCAGGCTGCCGAAGCGGTCCTGCAGCTCTTGCTCCATGTCCTCGATATCGTCCAGCGAGACCAGGCCCGCCATGCGGCGGTAGAGACGCAGACGTAGGGGGGGATGGGGCACGTAGTCCCTAGGGATGAAGGCAGGCAGGGGCAAATCAATGGAGACGGAGGGCGCCAGGGGTAAGACCCTAAAGGTTTTGGAAACCTTTAGGGTCTCGCCCCGCTCAGGCTCCTCTTTGAGGTTCTGCACCGCCTGGGCCAGGAGGCGGCAGTAGAGGTCGAAGCCCACGGCGGCGATGTGGCCGTGCTGCCGGGTGCCAAGCAGGTCACCGGCGCCACGGATCTCCAGATCGCGCATGGCTATGCCGAATCCGGCTCCCAACTCGCTGGCCTCCAGAATGGTCTGCAAACGCTGGCGGGCGGTGTCGGTCAAGCGGTGGGGATTATCGTACAGGAAGTAGGCGTAGGCCCGACGAGCGCCCCGCCCAACCCGGCCTCGCAACTGGTAGAGATCGGCCAGACCGAACTGGTTGGCGCGGTTGACGATCAGGGTATTGACGTTGGGGATGTCCAGGCCGCTCTCGATGATGGAAGTGCAGACCAGGACGTCAATTTTACCGGCTGCGAAATCCAGCATCACCTGCTCCAGCTTCGCCACGGGCATCTGGCCGTGGCCGATGGCCAGCGTGGCTTCGGGAACTATGCGCTCCAGGCGATGGGCGACCTGACGGATGCTCATCACGCGGTTGTGCACGAAATAGACTTGCCCGCCGCGGTCCAACTCCCGCAGGATGGCCTTGCGGATGAGGGTCTCGTCGTACTCGCCGACGTGGGTCTTTACGGGGAGCCGCTCTTCCGGCGGGGTATCAATGGTGCTCATGTCTCGCACCCCCGTCAGCGACATGTAGAGAGTGCGGGGGATGGGGGTGGCGGTGAGAGTGAGGACGTCCACCTCCTTGCGCATCTGCTTGAGTTTTTCCTTGTGGGTCACGCCGAAGCGCTGCTCCTCGTCTATGATGAGCAAACCCAGGTCTTTGAAGGCCACGTCCTTTTGAATCAGACGATGGGTGCCGATGACGACGTCCATCGTCCCCGCTTGTAGCTTGCTCAGGATCTCCCCCTGCTCTCGTCGCGATCTGAAGCGGGAGAGCATCTCCACTTCGACGGGGAAGGGCTTGAGCCGCTCCTGAAAGGTGGTGTAGTGCTGCTGGGCCAGCACGGTGGTGGGCACCAGGATGGCGACCTGCTTGTTGTCCATCACTGCCTTGAAAGCGGCCCGCAGGGCGACCTCGGTCTTGCCGTAGCCCACGTCACCGCAGACGAGCCGGTCCATGGGCTTCGATTGCTCCATGTCAGCCTTGATCTCCTCGACGGCCCGCAGTTGATCCTCGGTCTCGATGTAGGGGAAGGATGCTTCCAGATCGGCTTGCCAGGGGTGGTCGGGGGGAAAGGCATGGCCCGGTACGATCTCCCGCGCTGCATAGAGCTCCAGGAGGTCACGGGCGATGTCCTCCACCGCCCGCTTGGCCTGGGCTTTGACCTGAGCCCAGCGGGCGGCGCCCAGGCGGTGGAGTACGGGACGGCGACCGCTTGCGCCCACGTAGCGGCTGAGGCGGTCCGCCTGGTGAATGGGCACGAACAGCTTATCGCCCCCGTGGTATTCGACCTCCAGGTACTCCCGCTTCACCCCCCCCTTCATCCCCCCCAACTTTGGGGGGGATAGAGGGGGGGGGAGGGTCAGCGCAACCCGGCCGCGAAAGCTGCCGAAGCCCGGCGCCAGGTGCACCCCCGAATCCTCCGGGGACAAG
>JAUWOY010000018.1 GCA_030611885.1 Chloroflexota bacterium
CGAGAGCACCTCGTCGTCGATGCTGGAAGGTCGCTGATCAACGATCAACAGCGAGACGTAGTACTTGCGCATCTCCCGGGCAATGGTCCCAAAAATCGTCTGCTTGGCCGCATTCGGGTTGAGAAACTTGTGGGCCTCCTCGATGGTGATCATCAGGGGGCGAGGCGCGTCGCTGAGCTTCTTGGTCTCCTCATAGCGCTCGACTTTCCTCTGGTAGAGCCGGCGGATGCGACGGGTGACGACGTTGGCTACCAGCATGTAGTCCAAAGCGCGGCTGTACTTTCCGAACTGGAGGATGATGTGTTTGCCTTTATCCAGCGCGGCCACCATGTCGTCAATGATGTTGAAGTGGGCTTGTTCGGCTATGTATCCCCGCCGCTTGATGGCCCTGAGCTTGCGCTGCAGGGCGGTCGTGGCCTCCGGGTGTGCGCCGCTGGCCTGACAAAACGCCTGCACCCCATCGGCCGACATCCCCAGCAATTCCTGCAGCCAATCCTCTTTGTAGCGATCGTTAAGAAGTCCAGCCGTGGCTGCCGTGGTGGGACGGAGGTCCAGCTCATTGGCCAGCAGCATCACGTCCTCGGCCTCTATCTGATTGAGACCGATCTGGAGGGTCACGTCCACGTTTTGGCGAGCAGCGGCCTTCTCATCCAGCGAGTAGACCATCACACGGCTGCCGAAGATTTGACGCAGTCCCTTGACCCACTTTCCATCTTCCGACTGCTTGTCAAAAGCGTACTCGCTGTGCATGTCGAAGATGAGATTAACGGCCGCCCCTGACTTTATGATGCCCGACAGGATGATGCGGGCCAGGAAGCTCTTGCCCGTGCCCGTCTGGCCGAAGATGCCGTTGGAGCGCTCCACCAGGCGGTCGAGCTTGACACAGATGGGGATGTCCATGGTCAGCGGCGTGCCCAGGGCAAAGTTCCGCCCTGGGCCTCCCTCTTCGCCGAAGACATCACGAAAGTCCGTGGCATCAGCCTGGCACAGCTCGGCGAAGTGCATGGGGATAGTGCGCACCGTCTGCGGCGGCGACAACTCATCAACGAAAGTGAGCTCGTCACCCTTCTCCAGCATGAGCCGGGGCTTGACCTGCACCGTGGCGTAGGTGTTGATGCCTGACAGGGCCTGGGCGATAAAAGGCGAGGCATCCCGCGGTGGGTCGGCCAGCAGTGTGGGGTCGGTGGCCCGCAGTTGCATGTCCGAGATCATGCTGAAGTAGCGGTTATGCTTCCCCTCCACGATCACGAAATCGCCGATGCGCAAATCCTCCGTCGAACAGCCCGGATCCAGCCGCACCGTCAAGCCCGCGTTAAACGCGCCGTCGGTTACTACGCCTAGTCGTTTACGTTTCATTTTCACTCCTCCTCCACCACTGCTACCTCATCCTTCGTCAGCCAACCGAAGTTTGAATCACTGAAGACACTGAAGGACACTGAGCTCACTGAGGATCCTTCAGTGTTCTCAGTCCACTCAGTGGCCTCAGTGATTCCAATTTCTCCCTTGATGCCGCCGCCGTCAACGGCAATGGCGACGTGTTGGCGGAATGGTTTCATGGTGGGTTTTCTCCTTTGGTCTGCCATCCTCCTTCTGAGACGCCAATGCCCAAAGCACAGCGAGGGGCAGGGCTATGCAGCCTGTATCTCCTGCACAACCCAATCAAATATCTCAAGGAACTGCTTGAGAGCGGTCTCATCCTTCAGGGCAGAAAGGGGAATACTCGGGAACCGAGCAAGGGCATCGGCAGGAATGGCAACGCCTAGCATTTCATCAAGACGCCTCAGTAACTCCAAGCGCTTGTTCTCATCGTCAAAAGGCGGTGCGTTTTGCATATACTGAAAGTTGATCGAGACTTGACCAGATGTCCATACGCTAATCAGCGAGCGGGCAGATCTGTGTTCCAATGCTGGAGAGAATGACCCGGCCTGCTTGCCTTTACCCCACTGGATCGAGAGCTTCTTGGTTTTCGCCCACTCGAGAATTTTTCCAGCAACTTCGGCCTCATCAACATCCCTTCTTCCCAATTCCTGGAAGAAGGATGATTCATCCCACTGCCTCACCTCACGACGAGCGCTCGATTTCCTTTGCTGTGCTTCTGCAGTCTGGCCAATGACTCGTGGAACGAGGGTCTTGAGCCCTTCGCCCACGTATTGCCTGATCTCGACCGCCAACACCTCGGCGGGGTCCATTTGCTCGTTCAGGAACTCCACAATGCGCTTAAGCTCGGGAGGGATCTCATCAGCAACGAAGACCAGCCGTATCCGCCCCGCTCGCAAATTGGTCTTGACTTGGCCCCAAAACGCCTCCACCGCCGCATCGTCATCGAAATCGGATTCAATCAGCTCTGCCACTAACTGGGCCGGATCGCCGCCCTGGCTGTCGCAGGCAGCTTCAAACTTGGCGCGGATGGTCTCGACCGGCCAGTAGACAACGGCATTGGCTGCATAGTCGAGCATCTGCCCCACCACCTCACGCCGGATGCGTGTATCGCTGCTACGTTTGACCTCCACCAGGGTTGGAATCGCATCCTGGTCGAGGAAGAGGTGGTCCAGCGACCATCGACCAGTGCCGTCCTCTTCCCCAGGCACACCGAACTCCCGAGACACCAGAAGCCATCGTCGGGGCGCCGCCTGGTCTATCTGCTCACCAGCCAATAGGTCAGGATAGTTCTCCAGCAGCGTCTGCAATAGGTCTTCGCTGGCATAGGGCTGTTCGCTCAAGGATTGCAGCGTGCCGTTCTCCTCAAGAAGGTAAATTTTCCCGCTCATCATTTCGCTCTCCCTCTCTCCCCTTTTGCCGCATTATTCCAGACCTCGTCATCAATCGGGTTGTCCCAGAAGTCAAGGCTACTCTGGGCTGCCAAGACCAGGTCGCTAAAGTCATCTTCGGGCTCTTCCACAACGAACACGACAACCCATTTACCCTCAGGCAAAGGAACGTTCAGTTCCACTTTGCCGTCCTCTTGCACTTCCAGTTCATACTTGAATGCTGTTCGTGGCATCACCCTCCCTCCTTTAGGCAGCAATAATGCCGAGTTTACCCAGCCTCAATCGCATACAACACCGTCATCAGCCGCTCGTAGTCGTATTTGAGGAGGGCGGCGATTTCCCGCGCGGCCCGCTCCAGCCACTCCCTGTCCTCGCCCCGCTGGCGATATGCCTGGCGCACGTGAGCAGCCAGGAATTGCTCGGACGGCACTTCGCCAGCAGCCGAAAGGAGCAGGCGCAGGTAGTAGAGCCGCTCGCTGAAGGTCCGCACTTCCTCCTCCGTACATTCATGCACCGAGTAGTGAAGGGGCGGAGGTTGGGCGGGCAGATGCTGGCGAATGGCCCCGTCCTCCACACAGCCCACCAGGAGAACGCTGAACTCGGTGCGCAGGGTGTGCCTCAGCTCCGGGTGCTCGTCGTAGATGGCCTCGTCGTAGACCTGCTCGGTGCTGCGTCGCACGGCACGGCGGCCGGGATCCAAACCAGCCGTGGTGCCGTGGCTGACCACGCCGTAAACGCAGCTCCCATCGCCCACCTCGACTTTCACCAGGCTGCCCAGGGCCGGCGGCCGGTTGAGTTTCAAGCTCTCAGCCACAAAGCCCGTGGTTCCCGTTTCGATAATCTCACCTATTCTCATCATCCCCTCCATTGGGATTTGGTCATTGGCTCATTGGGCATTGGGATTTACACGCCGCTTCTCCGCTTGCTGCGGTCTTTGGCTGAGCGGGCATAGACGATGCCCCGCTCCGCCAGGGCCCTCTCCACCAGCTCCTCCACCAGCCGCCTCTCCCCCGTGGTGATGACTGCCTGCTCGTGGGCCTCCTGCAAGGCTGGGGGATAGGGCGGATAGTCCGGGCTGCGCTGGCACTGGTCGTAGACCAGGGCGTGTACCAGGCCCAGCATCTCTCTATCCCGCATCACCCACTGGGGGGCCTCGATGCGGACCACCTCGCCGCCCACGTTCAGGTAGAAGAACTGGATGTGGTGGCTCTCGTATTCTTTCAGGATGGCCGAGGTGCTCTCGAAGACGTCGGAGCGCCGGCCTTCCTGAAGAAGGCCCTCGAACAACTGCCGATCCAGGGCCGTGCTGAGGAAATTGCAGAGTGCGCGCTGCTCCCCGGCCAGGGAACAGTGTTCGCAATCCGATGGATCGTCCCGGCAGAGCGAGACCCGCAGGACGTTGGCTACGTCGTGGCTGCCAGTGAAACTGACGTAGCCAACCACAGGCACGCTGGCCGCCCGAAACCCATCCAGACAATCCCGCAATTGCTCCAGAAACTCGTCCTTGACATCCTGCCCCTCGCTCTGCAACGGCCAGAGGATCAGGGAGCCGTCGCTCAGCACCACCGTCGGGTCGGTAGCCGATTGGATGGCTCTCAACGCCGCCTGCAATTCAGCGATTTGCATCTTCACCCCCAGGCGCGCCCCCTCGATGGGGATGTTCTTTTGCCCAGGCGATAGGTAGAGGTCATCGTCCTCAAAATAGAGCTGCCCCTCCGAATCCAAATCGGCGTTGGGATGGCGGCCGTAGGTCAGGACGGCGTGGCCGGTGTTGATCACGTAGTAGCGCAGCGAGCTGTGGCGGTCGGGGGGAATCGAGGAGCCGTCGGAGGCGATCACACTGAAGTCGGCGGGAGGCGGCGGGGGCGCGAAGGTCTGGCTGAGGCTCTGGATAGGTATAGCCACCAGCCAGGGAAATTTCCCACGGCGGTCGCGCAATTTGGCCCGCAGCTCCCCGGCGTCCACGGTGCGCAGGAGTTCTCGCGCCTGCCGCAGCAGATCGCGGCGCTCCTCGGCCACGAATGAGGCGATCATCCTATCCACTTGCTGGCTAATGGGACCTAATTCTAAGGGCAATCCAATCTCCCTGTTGAAAGACTACAACGGATTTGGAATAAAACGGATTGGAGGTAACAGTCCCTCGTTGACATGTTACTTGTTGACTCGTTACTCCCAACCAATTATACCTCATAGTGCCCCCCTTGACAAGAACGGACTTGCAACATCGGCCAGGTTGTAGTAAAATAGGTGGTAGGGTTAATCTGCTGCAACACAACAACGGATTTGGAATAAAACAAATCAGAGGCAAAACCTGTACTGAGCTTGTCGAAGTAAGCTTGTGCTGAGCCTTGTCCTGAGCTGGTCGAAGGGCTGTCGAAGTATCCGTTCCTTTCCCAATCCGATGTAGTGTCGAAAAGGAGGGTGAAGGCTGGTGGAAGCACTGAAGGAGAGGGTCAAGCGGGAGGGGCAAAATCTAGGGCGAGGCATTCTCAAGGTTGACAGTTTTATCAACCATCAGGTGGATCCGGAGCTGATGGTGGCAGTCGGACGGGAGTTGGCCGGGCGATTTGGCGGCGCTGGGGCGACCAAGGTGCTGACGGCGGAGATCTCAGGGATAGCCCCCGCCTTGACCACGGCCCTGGCCCTGGGGATTCCAGTGGTCTACGCCCGTAAGACCAAGCCCATCACCATGCCCGAGCAGGTCTACCGCCAGACCGCTCCCTCCCACACCAAGGGCCGCCACGTGGAGTTGATGGCCTCGCCTGAGTTCTTGCGTCCCTCGGACAGAATCCTCATCGTGGACGACTTCCTGGCCAGCGGCCAGACTATCTCCGCCCTGGTCAGGCTGGTGGAGGAGGCCGGAGCGGAGCTGGTGGGCATCGGCACCCTCATCGAGAAGAGGTTTGAGGGGGGGCGAGCCCAGTTGGAGGAGTTGGGCATCCCCATCGAATCCCTGGTGGTCATCGCCGACATGTCCGATGGCCGCATCGTCTTCGCGGAGTAACTACAGCGGATTGGGGAAAGGAACGGATTTTTTGGCGGGTTCAGGAGGAGGTGAATGGAATGGTTCTGGATGAAAACGAACGACAAGCTTTGAGCGAGTACAAAGATTTCCTCTTGCGAAGGTTTCCTCAACAGGTTGAGCGACTAATTCTATTCGGCTCCAAAGCGCGAGGGGACTCTGTCGCCAGTTCGGACACTGATGTCTTGGTCGTCCTCCGGAAAAGAACGGAGCCCACCAAAGAAGGTTTTTATCCCTTTGGCTCTGCTGATCCCACCTGGAGGGAAATCGTGGGAACGACCTTTGACCTTCTCATGAAGTACAACATCAACATCTCGCCAACAGTGATCGGAATAAACGAGTATGAAGAACATTCCCCATTGATGACCCATATCAAGAAAGAAAGTGTCGAGCTATGGAGAAGAACAGCAGGAACCCCCAATGACTACTGAAGCCATCGCCATTTTGGATTTCGGCTCCCAATACACCCAGCTCATCGTCCGCGGGGTGCGGGAGGCCCGCGTCTATTGCGAGCTCGTCCCCTGGGACGCGCCCCACGAGCGGGTCGAGCGCTTCAACCCGCGCGGCTTCATCCTCTCCGGCGGGCCGGCCAGCGTCTACGACGAGGAGGCACCCACCCTGCCCGATTACGTGCTCGCCAGCGGCCTGCCCGTGCTGGGCATCTGCTACGGGATGCAACTGCTGGCCCACGCGCTGGGGGGCAGGGTCGCCCCGGCAGGGGAGCGGGAGTACGGCCCCGCCGAGCTCTCCGTCCTGGCCCTTTCATCTCCCCTCTTCGCCAACCTGCCCTTCTCCATGAAGGTGTGGATGAGCCACGGCGACCGCGTGGAGGAGTTCCCTCCCGGATTCGCCGCCCTGGCCTCCACCGCCAACTCGCCCATCGCCGCTCTGGGCGACGAGGCGCGCCAGCTCTACGGCCTCCAATTCCATCCTGAGGTCGTTCACACCCCCCACGGCGGGGAGATCATCCGCAACTTCCTCTACCACGTCTGCGGGCTGAAAGGGACGTGGACACCGGCTTCCTTCGTCGAAGAGGCCGTGGCCAGGATCAGGGAGCAGGTGGGTGAGGGGCGGGTCATCTGCGCTCTCTCCGGCGGGGTGGACTCCACGGTGACGGCCACTCTGATGGGGCGGGCGGTGAACGACAGGCTGACCTGCGTCTTCGTTGACCACGGGCTCCTGCGCCAGGGCGAGGTGGAACGCAACCTGGAGCGCTTCCGCCGCCTGGGGCTCAACGTGGTCTTCGTTAACGCCAGAAAGCGCTTCCTGGAGAGGCTGCGGGGCGTGATTGACCCTGAGGAGAAGCGGCGCATCATCGGGGAGGAGTTCGTGCGGGTGTTTGAGGAGGAGGCGGCCAAGCTGGGCCACTTCGATTTCCTGGCCCAGGGCACCCTCTACCCCGACGTCATCGAGAGCGCGGCCACGGCCAGCGGGGCGGCGCGCATCAAGACCCATCACAACGTGGCTGGCCTCCCGGCGGACATGCGCTTCCAGCTCATCGAGCCGCTGCGCTATCTTTTCAAAGACGAGGTGCGCCAGGTGGGACTGGAGCTGGGCTTGCCGGAAGAGGTGGTCTATCGCCAGCCTTTCCCCGGACCAGCGCTGGCCATCCGCATCGTCGGCGAGGTGACGGAGGAGAAGCTGGAGATGCTGCGGGCCGCCGACGCCATCGTGACCGGGGAGATCGAGCGGGCCGGGCTGGGTAGGGAGGTCTGGCAGTACTTTGCCGTGCTCACGCCCGTCAGGAGCGTGGGGGTGATGGGCGACGGGCGCACCTACGAGACGACTGTCGCCGTGCGGGCGGTGACCAGCCGGGATGGCATGACTGCCGACTGGGCGCGGCTTCCCCACGACCTGCTGGCCCGAATCGGGGGGCGCATCGTCAACGAGGTGCCAGGCGTCAACCGCGTGGTCTACGACGTCACCTCCAAGCCGCCAGCGACGATAGAGTGGGAGTGAGACATCTTATCTGCCACGAATTTCACGAATTAACACGAAAAAGAGAAAATTAGTGAAAATTCGTGTAATTCGTGGCAAAAAGCCTTCTGGTTCTGGCTTGTCCAGGTTAGGAAAGGAGAGTTAATTGCCATGACACAGACAGAAGCCATCAGCAGCTACGCTATTTACGACAAGCTACTCGATTTGGAGAAGAGTATTCGAGAACTGAGAATGCTCTTCTTGACCACAAAGTCGCCAGCGGAAAGGATTTGTCGCCACCCTGTTTCTCTAGAGGGAATATGGGCTGGCGCAAATATCACTGACGAGGACATTGAGGCCGCTAAACGTTCGATGTTTGGTAGGGAGGTCTTCCCTTGATTAAGTTGCTTCACTTCGCTGATCTCCACCTGGGGGTGGAAAACTACGGGCGGCTGGACCCCGCCACGGGGCTCAGCACCCGCCTGATGGACTTTCTGCGCGTCTACGACCAGGTGGTGGATTACGCGCTGGAAAACGACGTCAGCCTGGTGGTCTTCGCTGGCGATGCCTACAAGACCCGCGATCCCAGCCCCACTTATCAACGGGAATTCGCCCGGCGCATCCAGCGCCTCTCAGCGGCGGGTATCCCCACCGTGCTGGTAGCGGGTAACCACGACACGCCCAGTGCGATAGGCCGAGCCATCACGGTGGAGATCTTCGCCACCCTGGAGGTAGAAAACGTCTACGTAGCCAAGAAGCCGGAGGTCATCAACATTGAGACCAAAGACGGCCCCGTGCAGATCGTGGCCTTGCCCTGGGTCACTCGCAGCGCACTGCTGGCCCGCGACGAGTATAAGAACAAAAACCTGGAGGAAATCAACCAGCTCATCTTGGACAGGATAACCAACATCGTCGAGGGGGACGATGGCTTGATCAGTCAACTGGATCCGGCTGTGCCCACGATCTTGGCCGCCCACGCCACGGTCCAGGGAGCAAAATACGGCTCGGAGCGGAGCGTGATGCTGGGCCAGGAGGTGATCCTGCCCCCCAGCCTGGCCAAGAATCCGGCCTTCGACTACGTAGCCCTGGGCCACATCCACAAACACCAGGTCTTGAACGAGGAGCCTCCCGTGATCTACAGCGGCAGCATCGAGCGCATTGATTTCGGCGAGGAACGGGAGGATAAGGGCTTCGTGGTGGCCGAGGTGGAGCGAGGGCGAGCCACCTGGCAGTTCGTGAAAACCGACGCCCGCCCGTTCGTCACCATCAAGGTGGATGTCCAGAGCGACGATCCCACCGCCGAGATACTGGAGGCCATCGCCGCCCGCGACATTGAGGACGCCGTGGTGCGGCTCATCATCCACACGACCGCCGAAAAGGAGCCCCTCATCAACGAGGGCGAAATTCGCCGCGCCCTGGCGGGGGCCTTTCACGTCGCGGCCATCGTCAAGGACGTGGAGCGCAAGGTGCGGCTGCGCCTGGGCGATCAGCCCATCGAAGAGATGACGCCCCGCCAAATGCTGGAGCGATATTTTCAGGTGAAGCAGACGCCTCCCGAACGCACCAAATTGCTCTTGGAGCACGCCGAGGATATATTTCGAGAGCTACAAGAGGGATGAAGTTCAAAGTTCGAAGTTCAAGGAGGACACAGATTTGCACAGATGGACACAGATGAAAAGGGGGAAATCTGCGAAAATCTGTGTTAATCCGTGTCCCATCTTTGTTCAAAGTTCAAAATGGAGGGCCAACTATGAGTCCAAAAGTAGGAACCGTCATGGGTAAGTTCAGCCTCGTCGCTGGAGCCAAGCAGGAACGGGTCACGAACGTGGCCGCGGTTAAACCGGCTCGTGCTATCTTCCAGAAACGTAAAAAGGAGAGCCTGTACTTAATACTTGAGGTGACAGGCGATCCCGTGGGACGGGACGCGATTTATCGCGGGCTGATCAGGATCATTGGCGAAGAGTACTTTCAGGCCTCAGGCAGCGTCACGGCGAAGCTGCGCCAGGCCATAGGAGCCGCTAACTCTTTTCTATTGCAGGAGAATCTCAAATCGCTTCCCCACGAACAACGCGCCGGGGGCGTCACCTGCATCGTGCTCAGGGAGGGAACCGTCTACGTCGCCCAGGCAGGCCCGACTGCGGCGTACGTGTCCTATCAAGGGAAGTTGACGTGCTTCCCAGAAAGCGAGTTGACTGCCGAAGAGGCAGCACCCCTGGGCTTTAAGAGAGGGCTAGCAGTCCGCTTTTACCGTAGCAAAGTGGGGCTTGGCGACGTCATCCTCCTGACCAGCGGCTCCCTGGCTCAGCAAGCCAGTCCAGAACAGATTGCCCAGGCCGTGGTGGGGAAAGACGTAGGCCCGGCCCTGGCTAATCTGGAAGAGTTGGCTGGCGAGGGAGACACCTCTGTCATGCTCATCCGAGTTGCCCCAGTGGAGGAAAAGCCCAGAGTCAGCCACGAAGCTGTCGTGAAGCGGTCAGTCAGGCCCAGAGTCAAACGTGAAGCTGTCGTGAGGCGGCCAGTCGAGCCCAGAGTCAAGCGCGAAGCTGTCGTGAAGCGGCCAGTTAAGCCCAAGGTCAAAGAGGCACTAAAGGAGCGACTACCCCGTCCCGATTGGGATAGCCTGAAGAGCAGAATGTCGTCAGCCTGGAGAGGAGCAGGCGACTTCCTGAGAAGGCTCCTGCCCGAGGCACCGTCTCCCAGCGAGCGTGTCCCACGGCCACGCCGGCCTTATCGGCCAGTCAGGAAGGGCAGAAACCTCTGGATGGGCATCGCCATCGCCATCCCCGTCATCGTCGTCATCCTGGTGATCGTCGTCTATTGGCGGCAGGCGCTAGACAGGCAAGCTCGCTTTGAAGAGCTTATAGCCCAGGCTCAGCAGCAGATGGAGCTGGTCGGACAGGTAGATGAAGCCACAGCGAGGGGCCATTTGCAAGAAGCCCTCGGCTACCTGGCCGAAGCCGAGACGCTGGGGACTGGTGATCCTCAGGTGGATGGACTGCAGGAACAGGCTGATAACAAACTGAAAGAGATTGATAGAGTGATCAAGCTCGATTGGATAGTCCCCCTATGGGAGTACGGCGAGCCAGGCAGCGATCCCGGCCGGATGATAATCGCCAACGACATTGACGTCTACGTCCTGGACAAGGCCCTCGATCGAGTCTACAAGCACCTCCTCGACGAGACCATGCGGGCGCTGCAGGAGCTGGACGTTGACCCAGTGCTCCTGCGCAAGGGTGATCAGCGGGACCCCATCGTGGTGGGTGAGCTGGTGGACATGGTCTGGGCGGAGACCGAAGGCGGGCGGCTGGAGAGCAACCTCCTCGTGCTGGAGAGTGGAGGTTCGCTGCTGGAATATGATCCTGAGAAGGGCATAGGTGTGCTGCCCGTCGGCGGAAGCGACAGGTGGATCCAACCACAAGTAGCGCGAAGTTACGAAGGCGACTTCTATCTGCTGGATTCGAGCTTGAACCAGATCCTACGCTACGAACCCGATTACGGCAGCTTGCCTGAGGATTACTTCCCCATCCCTGGAGAGGTAGACCTGGCGGGGGTAGTGGACATGGCCCTGGACAGCCAGGTCTACGTCCTCTACGCCGATGGGCGGATCCTGAAGTTCGACGATGGCCAGCCGGCGCCCTTCGAGATAACGGGACTCTACGAGCCACTGCAAAATCCCACCGCCCTCTTCACCAGCGAAGAGGCGGAGTTCCTCTACATAGCCGACGCGGGCAACAACCGCATCGTGCAGCTCACAAAAGAGGGGCGCTTCCTACAGCAGTTCCAAGCTGGCCAAGGTGAGGCCTTCGATCAACTGAAGGGCCTCTTTGCGAGTGAAACGTATCAACTGCTCTACTTCGTCAGCGGCAACAAACTTTATGTAACCAACATCCCTGCGGAGTAGGAGCTTTTTGCCCTGTCGGGGGAAATGTGCTATAATAAACGCCAAGTTTTGACAGCGCTTTTGCTTCACCTGGAGGCAATACATGAGCCGTACATCGAGAAACCGCCCTTCTTCTCGGTCCAGGCTATTACGTGGTGTGCTCGCCGTGATCCTCATAATAGTCGGGTTACCCCTACTCTGGGCCACTATCTCCACCGGTCGTAGCTTTTATGTCGCCGTAAGAGAGTCTGTAGCACATTCTCAGCTTCCCTCCCTCCCCAGTGTGAACTTGCTCCCCATCCCCGGCCAACAAGAGAGAAAAAGCAATATCAGCACCCCCGACTGGCAGAAAAAAGAGCGAGTGAACATCCTCCTCCTAGGCATTGACCAGAGAGAGGACCAGCATGGCCCCTGGCGCACCGACACCATGATCGTGCTGACCCTCGACCCTGAGAACAACATGGCGGGTATACTCTCCATCCCTCGCGACTTGTGGGTGTCCATCCCCGGCTATAGCGCGAATCGCATTAACACCGCCCATTACACCGGCGACCTGAAGAAATACCCAGGTGGCGGGCCTGCCCTGGCTATCAAAACGGTGCAGCGTAACCTGGCCATCCCCATCCACTACTACGTCCGCGTCAATTTCAGCGGCTTCGTGGAGGCCATAGACACCATAGGCGGGATAGACATCTACGTGGAAAAAGAGATTGACGATCCCCTGTACCCTGATAACGCTTACGGCTACGATCCCCTCTATATCCCGGCCGGCCTTCAACACATGGACGGAGAGCTCGCTCTCAAATACGCTCGCACCCGTCACGGCGGCAGCGACTTCGACCGGCTCCGGCGCCAGCAACAGGTCATCATGGCTGTGCGCGACAAGGTTCTGCGCTTTGAGCTTTTGCCCCAATTGCTGCCCAAATTGCCCGAACTGCTGAAGACCGTGGGCGATGCAGTGCAGACAGACCTCCAGTTCGACGAGATGCGCAACCTGGTCCAATTGGCTAGCCAGATAGATGACGAACACATCAAAACCGCCGTCATTGATAGCTCCATGACCGAGCCTACCACCAGGTACAACGGGGCCCAGGTTCTGATCCCCATCCCGGATGAGATACGCACCGTGGTGGACGAGATTTTCGCCGCCCCCGCGCAGACAGCCGAGGAAGAGACTGAGGATAAAGACAAGCTGGCCGCGGAAGGGGCGAAAATCATCGTTCACAACGGCTCCGCCGTTGGCAATGTGGCCGCCCAGACGAGTGCTCTTCTGAAAGAACATGGCCTCCAGGTGGTGGAATTCGGCAACGCCGAACGTTTCGACTACTCTACCACCATTATCGTGAACTACACCGGCAAGGACTACACCGTCCAATACCTGGCTCGGTTGCTCAATATTCCGCAGAACAACATCCAGCCGTTTACCGGCTCGTATAGCGAGATTGACATCCGCCTCATCATCGGAGCAGACTTTCAACTGCCGACCGCGCCCTAGCGAGGACTTCGGCTGAGGCTTCGACGGTGAGCTCAGCCGAACCGCTCGGTCGAAGCCCTTCTGATCATCGAAAAATTTAAGGTAAGTAAACTTGCCAAATATCGAGATTTATGATATAATTATAGCAACTAAATAGTAACCAGCTAAATCAAAAGGAACGTCCGCCGATACTGGCTAACCTCCCGAAAGGGAGGGGCGCAAAACTACGGGTCTAAGGCTTAAGTTTGAGCTATGACTGCCGGGTTGCCGAAGCGGATTCATTACTTACTATCCACGATAAGTAATGAAGAAGATGCCTGCGGCTTTCCGGTTGAATGGGGCCGCAGGTTTTTTGTTTGAAGCAGAGATGGCGATTGATGAAGGTTTAGAGTTTCATTACTACAAGAAGGGTGGAACCTGCCTTCCAGCGAGGATGATGGTATCATAGAGTTCCTTGTGCATGATTAGTGCAGAGGTTATCGCTACCTGGTCAAGCGGCAGACACCTGTAGGGCAGCCGTAGGGCAGCCAGAGGGCAGCCGCAAGGGAAACGTCAAGCAACGAATGGGCAGATGTGATAGAATGAGTGATGTATCAGTTCTCTACTCTTTTGACCGGGACAAAGAAGACAGGTTACACTGGAGATACCAGGACGTCGGAAGTCCACATCTGCTGGATGAGAACAGAGCGATGGTTGGAATATCGCTTTAGTTTGTCAAAATAGCAGGAGGACAGACAAGATGTACCAAAAAACGATCCTCGATAATGGCTTGCGTATCTTGACCTCCACCATGCCGCACACCCAGTCGGTGAGCATCGCCTTCTTCATCGGCACAGGCTCCCGCTACGAATCGGACGAACAGAGCGGGGCGTCCCACTTCATCGAACACGTGCTCTTCAAAGGCACAGCGAAACGACCTACGGCCAGAGAAATCGCCATCGCTATCGAACAAACCGGGGGCATCTTTAATGCCAGCACAGGCCAGGAAGAGAGCACCTATTGGGCCAGGGTCACTCAGCCTCACCTGGATGTCGCCATTGACGTGCTGGCGGACATGCTCTGTCACGCCAGGTTCGAACCAGCGGAGATTGATAAAGAGCGAGACGTGATCGCCAGAGAAATCAACCTGACCCTGGACACACCAGATGATCTGGTCCATCTCCTGAACAATCAGTTGGTCTGGCCCAATCACCCCCTGGGGCGCGACGTCGCTGGCAGCAAAGAGAGCATCGCCAGCCTGGACCGGGACAAGCTGCTGGCTTACATGAAGAACCACTATCTGCCGAATAACACCGTGGTCAGCGTGGCCGGCAACGTCGAGCACGAAGCAGTAGTGAAACAAATTGCTACCTGTCTGGGTGACTGGGCCAGGGGAGAGGTAGCCTCGTATCAGCCAGCTAAAGATGGCCAGGCTGAGCCACGGGTGCGGATTCACAATAAGAATACCAAGCAGGCCTATCTCTGTCTAAGTGTGCCGGGCCTTCCTCGTGATCACCCCGATCGCTTGAACCTGCGTCTGCTCAACACCGTGCTGGGGGGAGGCATGAGCTCCCGGCTCTTCAACGGCATCAGGGAAAAGCGAGGCTATGCCTATAGCGTTAACTCCTACATCTGTGCGTTGTATGACACTGGAGTAGCAGGGGTCTACGCTAGCGTCGCTCCAGAGCACGTTGAGGCCACCATCAAAACTGTTTTAGAGGAATTGGACAACCTCAGGCAAGAAGAGATACTGCCCGAAGAGCTGGCAAGAGCTAAGGACTTCACTAAAGGGCAGTTGCTGCTCTTTAGTGAAGACAGCTTCAGGGTAGCTCTCTGGTTCGGCTCTCAGGAGATACTCTTTTCCGAGATCCTGACATACGGGGAAGCAATAGAGGAAATCGAGGCCATAACCACAGCCGATATTCAGAGGGTAGCGCAGACGCTTTTCTTGAAGGAGAAGCTGAATCTGGCTGTGGTAGGCCCCTTCAAAAGAGATAACGGATTCAGAGAATTGCTCGAGTCGTGGAACTATCCAAGCGGAAAACCCATGGGGTAGTTACGACCTGGCTTGCTGGTCTACAACGGGACTGGGGTGCGCCGATAACAGCGCACCCCAGTTCGCTGTGAGAGGGTGTTTAAGGCGCGAGTAGCAGACTTGCGTCTGCACTCCTGCCTCATATATTTGCCGCGCTCTCGCCCTCGGTCTTGCCCATCAGGGCATGTCAAAGGTCTGTTCGATAACCCTGACAGCTTCTGAGACGCGCTTGGCATCAATCACACAAGAGACGGTCGAGATAGAAGTACTGATAGCCAGTATGTTTATGCCTACCGATGCCAGAGCGTTGAACATGGCGCCGGCGATGCCCGGACGCTCACGGAAATCGGGGCCAAAGATGGAGACTATCCCCGCTTCCGGCTCGTGGATCACCTCTTTCGCCCCCAACTCAGGCTTGATCTTCTTGAGTATGGATAGAGCAGCCTCCAAGTTATCCTGGGCGACGCAGAACACCACGTGATCATTGTAATTCAGGTCTATGCACTGAACGATGAACTCGACGTTGATGCCTTCGCGGCCCAGAGCGGAGAGGATCGCACCAGCCACGCCAGGACGATCCGGAATGCCCATGACCCCCACTTTGGCCAGGTTGGAGTTTCTAATGACGCCGCCGATTTTTACCTTTTTCATTGGGTTGCCCCCTTTCGCTAAGATTTGGATTGCTGCATGAATACGTCGTCGTCCCTACCTTTCTTCTTTCATTCAGTTGCTAAAGTCCACGATTTCCCATAACGCCTTGACGCAGACCAAAAAAATTACAGGCCAAATTTTAACGACACTGTTCGATTCTAGTTGCTACGAGGCCACTTTGGTGGCTAAGGTAGGCGAGTGACTTGATTTTTTTGCCGAAAACGAGGAAATGGTGAATGTCATAACCGAGCGCTTCCAATACCTCCACCGGTAGCATAGTGTAGCTGGAGCCTGTGTCAAGTAGCAATCGAAGCACCGATGCTTGGCCATTGCTTCCCCCAACCGCTGCCCTCAACAGCAACAACCGGCTCCGTCTTTCCAAGCGATAGGTCTTCCTCCTGACGCTCACAACACCACCGCCAAGTCTTCCGGGATTTCCCCGAGGTATTCTATCGCTATCCTCTTCTCTTTCAGAGACAGGAGCCGCTGGTAGATCTCATCTCTGTGCACTGAATGGGCCAGCACTTCGCCTCCAAGGACATTCAGATCATCGTCCAGGTCCTCCTAGCCGATCAGCACCCTTTCTCCTGCAAACCTATCTCTTATCTCTTGCATACTCATTACCTGACCCATATTCTTACCCCTCTCGCCGCAGTTCCTTCACCCCGTGCGGAATTATTGCCCCTATTATACTCCACTCCGCCTATCCTGACAAGAAACCCGACAGCCCCCGATTCACGTCTATTCAACAAAGCAACAGGCCAGGGGATCTTTGTCCCCTCGCCTGTGTTCCTCTCCTCGCTTGATTTTCCCGCCACAGCGCGCCGGGCAGCCTCCGGGGGCGGCCTACTTCACAAGAGCCAGCACCAGCGTGCGGACGTTGAGCAGGATAAGCAGAACACCGATCAGGATACCCATCACGCGGTGGGGGAGCTTCTTGCACACCCAGGCAGCGATGGGCGCGGCGATTACCCCGCCGACCAGCAACGTCACCACGATGTCCCAGCGGAAGGCCTCCAGCCCGATGGTCAGGGCAAAGGTGATCGTTTCGGCCACGGTGACGAAGAACTCCACCAGGTTCACCGAGCCTACCACCTCATGCGGTTCGCTGTTCTCGGCCAGGATGAGGCTGGGCGTGGCCACCGGCCCCCACCCACCGCCTCCCACGGCGTCGAGGAAGCCAGCTACCAGGCCGAGGATGGTCATCCTGGGCCTGGACAACTGCTTGCCAGCCACACCCCATTCCTTCCGAGTGAAGAAGCGGTAGACAATGAGACAACCCATGACCAGCAGTAGCCCGGCTACCCAGGGCTTGATCGTCTTGCCGGGGATCAAGGACAGAAAGTAGGCCCCCAGAACCCCGCCGATGACGCCGGGAATGACCAGAGGAAGGACTATCTCCCTTTTGACGTTACCGAGTTGATGGTGTGCGATCCCGGAAACCAGGGTGGTCACGATCTCCGCGGTGTGCACCGAGGCGCTGGCGATGGCCGGGGCCAGCCCAATGGCCATCAGCAGCGAGGTCGAGGACACGCCGTAGCCCATGCCCAACGTCCCGTCAATGAACTGGGCAGCGAAGCCCGTCAAGAGCATGCCGATTAAGAAGGTGATGTTAAACATAGGGCATCAGTCATCTAATACAACCTCCTCCACAAATAGAGGGAGCCGTCGGCATTGACGACTCCCTCCAACAAAACGCACCCTCGCTATCATCTAGCTAGAGATGCCTCCTGCCCCATCCAGGGCTAGTCGCGGCCGTAGAGCCACCAGTAGATGACGCCCACGAAGCCCGCGCCGCCGACGATGTTGCCCAACGTCACCGGGAGCAGGTTGGTGAACAGGAGCTGGCCCACGCTGACGTTCGCCCCGTTGAACATGCCCAGCGGGATGAAGAACATGTTGGCGATGCTGTGCTCAAAGCCCAGCCCTACAAAGGCCATGATGGGGAACCACAGGCCCCAGATCTTGCCGGTGATGTCATCGGAGGCAATGGCCAGCCAAACGCCCAGGCAGACCAGCCAGTTGCAGCCGAGGCCACGGAAGAACAACTGTATAAAAGTCTTGCTTACCTTTCCCTGGGCGATGGCCTGGGTTGCGCTCAGGTAAGGCTCCCCGGTGGCCAGACCAGTCAGGTAGGCCAGACAGTAGGCGACGAAGAGAGAGCCGATGAAGTTGCCGATGTAGACGAAGACCCAGTTCTTCAACAGCCCGCCCCAGGAAGCGGTGCCCTTCAGCGCGGCTGGGGTGATCACGCCGCAGTTGCCGGTGAAGAGTTCCGACCCGGCGATGACCACGAGCATAATGCCGACGGGGAAGACACCGGCGAACATAAACCTGGCAATGCCCGGATCGAAAGTTACTGCCTTGCCGATGAGGATGGCCAGCAGGCCCCCGAAAGCGATGAAGGCTCCGGCCAGAAAGCCCAGGACCAGCAATTGGGGGATACCCTTTTCGGCCTTGGCCTTGCCAGCATTGAAGGTGGCTTCCACGATGGCTTTAGGTGATTTGAACGACATGGTTTGTTTTCCTCCTGTGAATATTTTAGGTAATTGGTGTAAATCGAGATAGGTATTTACAGTTGATTATAGTTGGCGGATAGAACACCTCCTTTCCATCAACGAGATCTCTCGGAAAGTCTTTGAAACCGCTCCCAGCCCCCGTCCCCGGGGGCGTCGCTGGCGAAGTCAAGCCGCAAGATCCGCCCCGTGGACGGGGCTCCGAGCACTTTCCGAGAGAACTCTCAACGGGCGGCGGTGTACTACGATGGTCGGCGAATCCGCCGAACTACCGACGACTCGCCACCCCTTGTCTACCTGTCTACTTGTTTCCTTGTCTACCTCTCCACCCTCTCGACCTTCACCGCGCAGACCTTGTACTCCGGTATCTTGGCGATGGGGTCGAGCGCGGCGTGGGTCAGCGCGTTGGCCGCAGCCTCGGCAAAGTGGAAGGGGATAAAGACGACGCCTGGCCTGATGCGCTTCGTGACCCGCACGCCCAGTTCGATCTCGCCACGCCGGCTGGTGACGCGCACGCGCCGCCGGCCATTGAGGCCGATCGTGGCCGCGTCGTCCGGGTGAATCTCGACGTAGGCCTCCGGCACCTCCTGATGCAGTTTCTCCGAACGCCGCGTCATCGTGCCCGTGTGCCAGTGAAACATCAGCCGCCCCGTCGTCAGCAGGAAGGGGTACTCCTCATCGGGCAACTCCGCCGCCTCTTTGAACTCGAGGGCGTGGAAGTGGCCCAGGCCACGGGAGAACTTGCCCTTGTGCAGATAAGGCGTGCCGGGGTGATCCGGCGTGGGGCACGGCCAGTGCAGGAAGCCCAGTTCCTCCAACCGCTCGTAACTCACGCCGCCGTAGATGGGCGTCAGTTGGGCGATCTCGTCCGTCACCTCTTTGGGCGACGCGAAGTCGAAGCCGCTGTTGCCCATCCGCTGGGCCAACAGGCAGACGATCTTCCAATCGGCTATAGAGTCGCCGATGGGCTCGATCGCTTTCCGCACCCGTTGGATGCGCCGGTCGGTGGCAGTGAAAGTGCCGTCCTGCTCGGCGAACGACGCCCCGGGCAACACCACGTGCGCCAGTTGCGCCGTCTCCGTGGGGAAGATGTCCTGCACTACCAGAAACTCGATCTGCTCCAGGCAGTGGCGGACGTGGTTGACGTCGGGGTCGGCCACCATGGGATTCTCACCCATGACATACAGTGCCCGCACGCGACCGTCGCCGGCCGCATCAATCATCTCCGTCACCGTCAAGCCGATATTCAGATCCGAAGTGCTGCCCCAGGCTTTCTCGAACTTGTCGTGGGACTCGGGAGAGACGACTTTC
The DNA here is from genome assembly GCA_030611885.1 of Chloroflexota bacterium. GTDB lineage: Bacteria > Chloroflexota > Anaerolineae > VGOG01 > VGOG01 > JAUWOY01. The sequence continues at coordinate 19,554 of JAUWOY010000018.1, forward strand.
TGATAGCCGGGGTAGACGTTGGCCAGCGCGCCCAGGTCGCACGCGCCCTGGACGTTGTTCTGACCGCGCAGCGGGTTGACGCCGCCGCCGGCCACGCCCACGTTGCCGCACAGCATGGCCAGGTTGGCGCAACTCTTGACGTTGTCAGTGCCGGTGGTGTGCTGCGTGATGCCCATGGCGTAGATGATGGCGGAGGGCCGGTTGGTCGCGTACAAACGCGCTGCCTCCCGCAGGCCGTCGGCCGGGATGCCGCTGATCTTCTCGACGCGCTCCGGCGTGTACTCCTCCACCAACGCCTTCATTTCCTCGTACCCCTCGGTGCGCGCGGCGATGTACTCCTCGTCCGCCAGCCCCTCGCTGATGATGACGTTCATCAGCCCGTTAATCACAGCAACGTCGGTGCCAGGGCGGAAACGCAGGTAGAGATCGGATAGGCGGGCCATCTGGGTCTCACGCGGGTCAATCACGACCAGTTTGGCCCCGCGCTGTTCCATCGCTGTCATGATGCGGCTGGCGATGAGCGGGTGGCCCTCGGACGTGTTCGACCCGATGATGAGGAAACAGTTCGTGTCCGTCTCGAACTCAGGTTGCGAGTTCGTCATGGCTCCACTCCCAAATGCGGCGACCAGACCGGCCACCGTGGGAGCGTGTCAGAGACGGGCGCAGTGATCCACGTTATTCGTGCCGATCACTGCGCGGGAGAACTTTTGGAGCAGATAGTTCTCCTCGTTGGTGCACTTGGCTGAAGACAAGAAAGCGATGCTATTGGGGCCACTCTCGGCCTTGATGGTGCCCAGCCGCTCGGCGATGAGGGAGAGCGCCTCGTCCCACGTCGCCTCGACCAACTCGCCGTCCTTGCGGATCAGGGGCGTCTTGAGCCGGTCGGGATGGTAGACGAAACCAGCGGCGTTCCAGCCCTTGATACACAGTTTCCCCTGGTTGACGGGATGCGTCTTGGCCGGCCAGACGCCGGTGATGCGACCGTCGAGCGTCTCCAGATAGAGCCCGCAGCCGCAGCCGCAGTAAATGCACGTCGTCAGTACATTTTTGTATTCCATAAGATTCTCGCCTCCTCGTTCCTAATGCCCTCTCAAGTTCTGTGTGAGTCAGGACTCACCCGTTTCCTATCTCCGCATTCGTAGCTTCTGGTGGGTGATCCCCTCTCACGGCCCACAGGAAGGGTAGTGCTTTGGTGATCTTGATCCCCTGGTAGTCCTCTCCCAAAGAATCGAAGTGCGGGTCATAACTGACCAGCCAGTCCGCCTTGCCCACCACCGCACAGGCCAAAATGTGGTCATCGTCGGATCGTCGGCTATGACGGGCCTCACCGCTTCAGGTGGTACGTCCACCCACTCCGCTAACCGTCCGACCAGGGTCAGGAACTCGATGACTCGTTCCTGTTCGATGCCCCGCTCCACCAGTTTCCCTGCAACCTCCTCAAGCAAGGCATCCGAGACCAACAGCACGAACTCTCCCCCCTCCCACCGGCGAATGAGTTCCTGTGTTGGGCTGGTAGGGTTGCGGCTGAGAAAGGCGGACACGAAAACGTTGGTGTCAAAGACGGCCCGCAGCCGCTCAGTCCCCACTCCAGTCTCCCTCAATGGCCGTGCCCTTGGCAATTGCTTCCTGACGGATTTCCTCGGCCAGTTTCCGAAAGCGAGCCACGACCTCGTCGCGCGGCACCTCACGTAGCAGACACGCCCGGCGCCGTGCTTCAGCCCGCATCTCAGTCACAGACAGATGCCGTCGTGGCGTGATCTGACATCGTCGCTTGAGATAGTCCACGAACTCGGCGACCAGAGGCAAGTCTTCCTCTGGCAACCAGGTCAGTTCAGAAGCCACGCGCCCGATCATACCGGTTGCAGTCGCATTTCTCACAGCTATTGACATTCCCCTCCTGTAACTCCTGATCAGGTATCAAGCACTCTCCATCTGTCGCAGCGGTGCATCGTCGAGTGTGAGTGAAAGCGGTGGCTGCGCAGTTATGTCAGCACCAGGGACGTAGCCCAGCAGTGTCTCCACATCACGCCGCATCAGGTCATAGAGCACCGTGAGCGGGATGTGGGCCGGGCAGGTCAACTCGCACTGGCGGCAGGCAACGCAGCGGCTAGCCATGTGCATGGCGCGGATGAGATGAAACACGGGGAAAGGCGGTGCCAGAAGCCCCGGCTCCACCCAGGCCGCGTCCTCCATCGCGCAGGCCTCGCAGAAGCACTCCGGACAGATGTTACGACAGCCGTAGCACTTCATGCATTTGAGAAACTGGTACTTCCAGAAAGCGCGCCGCTCGTCGAGGGGCAGCGCGTCGTGCTCTGCCACCAACGGATTGGGCGGGCCGGGCGGCGGCGGTGTCCCCACCACCAGGTGCTGCGGGTAGGGTTCGCTACAGTAACACTCCTGCGCCTCCTCCGCAGTGCAGGCAAAGCCGATGAGCGATAACCGGTCAGGATCAATCTGGTTGCGCTTGGCCATCTCGACGAAGGCGCGCTCGTCGCAGCCCCGCGCCACGACACCCAGGTGGACGTCGGGGAAGGCTTTGTGCAATTTTAAGACGACCGTCATGAGCGGGTATCTGGGGACAACCTCCAATTCGGAGAGATCATCCCCCTTGCGGAAGAGGTGCGGCGCTACGCCCTCGCTTGACTTTCGCAGCGCGACGACGCCGTCCAGTTCTTCCAGTCGTTCAGTCACTACCTTGCGAATCTCTTCGATCATTCCGTCACCTCCTGCGAAAGTGGCCCCAGCGCACGTATCGTCTCGATGAACTCGTTGGTGACCTTCACGAAGCGCGGCGCCTCTGCACTCGAGACCCAGGCCAGCCGCAGCCGGTCAGGGTTAACGCCGGCATAGCTCAGCAGGTTGCGCAGGAGCGGGACGCGCTTGGCCGTGCGATGGTTGCCGCTGTTGTAGTGGCAGTCCCCGATGTGGCAGCCCATCACGAGCACCCCGTCGGCGCCGGCACGGAAGGTGCGCAGCACCATCTCTGGCGACACGCGCCCGGAGCACATCACGCGGATGGGCAGCACGTTGGGCGGCTGCTGCATACGGGAAATGCCGGCTGTGTCGGCCGCGGCATAGGTACACCAGTTGCACATGAAGGCAACGATTCGCGGTTCAAAGTCAGCATTCATTACATTCAAACCTCCATTTCTCGCTTCTCCTACCTCTCCTTCTCGGCGAACATCGTTTGTGGGTCGAGACGGACAATGCCCTCGATGCAGTCGAAATGGATGTCGGTGGAGATAATCTTTGTCAACCCGTTGTTCAACATCACAGCAACGTGGACGAGATCTCTGGCTTTGATCCCTTGTTTGGCGTATCGCCCGAAGAGTTCAACAGATTTGCGCGCATCGGCAACGAGAATCGGATAGACCGTGGGGATGATGTCCAGCAGGTCAGTTGCCATCGTCGCTCCAATCTGCCAACGGCCTATGGCCCCGTAGCGATACAGAACCTCCTGGATGATTTCGGTGTCAATGGCCACAGCGATGTGCCTTTCGACGATCTCCGTCATCAGCCAGACACAGGAGGCCTTGTAAGGGTGTTCCTTTCCTGCTGCATACATCGGGACATTTACGTCCAGGAAGAGGACCTCTTTACTCATCCAGTGCCCCTTTGATGATCTCTTCCTCCATTTGTTCCCAATCAGCAACCGGGGCATCCAAAGAAAGGAGGCTCTTCAGGGCAGCACGACGACGCTGCAAGGCAGCCTGCTTGAAGTAGACTCGCTCCACCGCCTCACGGATCAGGACACTGACGGGCTTCTTCTGTTCCTTGGACAACTGTCGCAACAGAGCATACTGCTCGGCGGTAAGCACCGTTTGTGCCCGTTGGGTATAGATGCGCATATGATCCTCCTGTCGGTAGTATCAAACAGTTTGTATATCTATTATACTACCAAGGAGAGAAAGAGGCAAGATTTGCTCCCCAGGCTTCAGGAAGCCCTCGGCCTGAGGGCTTCGGTTGGTCAAAATCCTCAGGCCGAGAGGCTGGTTGGCTGACAAATCTTATTAGGACGCAGATTCACGCAGATTTTCGCAGATGAAAAGTTAAAATCAGCGTTCATCTGCGTCCGATTTCTTGCTCTCAGGGCAATTTTTGAGAAATGTCAGAGTTTTGTCAGCCAACCAGGGCCGAGAGGTCAAATGTAAGGTTGCTACGTATCTTCTCAATATTGTGGGGCAGACTTTCCAGTCTGCCGCTTGGACAGGCTAGAAAGCATACCCCACATACCATTGCCCCAACTTATTGAGAAGGTAGGTTGCTACGGTAGCTAGAAGACAAGCTCGACGCCGCTGATGCTCAATTCTTCATCTGTGACGATCCTGCACGGGGGAAGGGCGTCTACATCCATGCCAGGCTCGTACTTGAAGATGGCGGCGATCTCCCTGTTGAGCATAAAAATGAAACGGGAAAGGGGCAGGTTCATGGAGCACGCATCCTGACACTGACCACAGTTGACACAGGAATCCATGACGTGTACGGCCCGTACCATGGGCCACATGGTGTCAGGTGGAATCTCTCCGCCAAGTACGAAGCCCCTGTCCGGCTCCAGCCAGCAATCCTTGCAGTAGCAGATGGGGCAGGCATCCCTGCACCCAAAGCACTTGATGCACTGGCTGAACTGGCCAAACCAATAGTCAAATCTCTCATCGAGGCTCATGGCTTTGAACGGAGCGAAGTCCCTTTCCTGCCACTTCCGCGCCAGTTCAGTCGCCGCTTCGACTTTTCTCTTCCTGATTTCCACGGCCTCGTCATCCGGCTGCTCAACGAGGATACAGCCGGCCTTGATGGCTCCATCAACGAGAGCGGAACCCTCCTCCGAACGGACCTCTATGAACGTGGCCTTCTTATCTACCACGCCCCACTTGCCACAGGCCAGGTCCGCCATGGTCGGGATGCTCGTCTCGCAGCGCCGGCAGTTCGCCCTCCTCCCATACCCCTTTTCTTCCAACTCTGTCAGGTCTCTTTCCCTCTCAGTCCCATCCTTCAACCTGACCGTGAGTTTACCGTCTTCGATGTCCTCCCCGACCACGTCAGCCGGATTGATGCCAAACTCCTCTTCGAACATCCGCTTGGCCGCTACCGGCGGCAGGGTGCCAGTGCAGTTCAGGCCCACGAGAAGCAGGTTCTCGAGGTTGATCTGCTCCCGCTTGGCGAGTTCAATGATCGCCTTGGCATCGCATGGCTTGCAGGTCACCGCTATCCTCAGGTCAGAAGCACCATCCAGGTATTCTTTCAGACAGCGGGCGATGTTGGGGGAAGCGCAATGCAAAGCCCCCGCTGTCCCTATCACCTCTTGCGGATCGGTGATCAAGACGGGTATGCCGTCGTACCTGTTGCCGTCTCTTGCTTTTACGGCCAGCACGGCATCCACGCGCTTGCTTTCCAGCGCAAATCTCAGAAGGGAGGTAACCGCGCCACCATATTCGGCCTTCGCCAGGTTCTCCTCGTTTGCGGACCAGGCCAGGGACATATCGCCTTTCATTGTTTCACCTCCATTCTGACAGCACACACCTTGTATTCCGGCATCTTGCACGCTGGATCAAGCGCGGGGTTCGTCAGCACGTTGGCGCAGGCCTCGGCAAAGTGGAAGGGGACGAACAGCAGACCCGGCGGTACCTCCGTGGTTATCCTGGCTTGGGTCTCGATACTGCCCCGCCTGGTTTCCAGAGTGACCATAGCTCCGCTCCTGACCCTCGCCTTGGCGGCATCTGCGGGGTTGACCTGGACGAAACTCCGGGGGACCTCGTCATTTAGCTTCGGAGTCCTGCGCGTCATCGTCCCGGTGTGATAGTGGAATATGCTCCTTCCGGTAGTCAGAACGTAGGGATACTCTTCGTCCGGCAATTCTGCCGGGGGCTTATAGTCCACCACCTGAAAGTGCCCTAACCCATCGGGGGTGTTGAACTTCTGAACGAACATGGTGGGCGTGCCCGGGTGATCCTCAGAGGGACAGGGCCAGTGAATCCCCCCCGCCGTCTGGCTGAGCCTTTCATAGGTGATCCCAGAGTAGGTAGGAACGCAACGTCTGATCTCCTCGAATATCTCTCGCGCGGAGGAAAAGTCGAACTTGTTCTTGTAACCCATTCTTTCCGCCAATTGACACACAACCCACCAGTCGGGTTTGGCCTCGCCGGGGGGGTCTATGATCTTGTCTATTTTCTGCACCCTTCTATCAACCCAGGCGTGGATTCCCTCTCTCTCCACCCAGGTGGCCGCGGGCAGCACCACGTGGGCCAACTGCGCCGTCTCGGTGGGGAATATGTCCTGAACCACCAGGAATTCCAGGTTCTGCAACGACTTCCGCACATCGTTGACATCGGGGGCGGCCATCATGGGATTTGTCCCCACCACGTAGAGGAACTTGACCTTTTGCAGCATCACCGTGTATGGAAAGCCGGGCTTCGTGGGCAGGTTGTCCACCCTCCAGGCCTCCTGGAAGAATTTCGCCGTCTCCTCGCCCACCCGCTTGAATCCAGGATAGAAGACGTTGAGACAGCCCATGTCGCCGGTGCCTTCACCGTTGATCTGCCCCCGCGTGGGGTTGACGCCGGTGCCTGGCCTCCCGTAGTGCCCGGCCAGCAACGCCAGGCTGGCGATGGCCTTCACGTTGTCCGTGGCGGTGGTATGCTGGTTCAGCCCTTGATCGTACAGAACGCAGCCCGTCTCCGCCGTGGCGTAGGCGATTGCGGCCTCCCTGATCGTTTCCAGCGGTACGCCGCTGATTTCCTCCATCTCCTTCAGATCCAGAGAGGAAAGGTGCTGGCGCAGTTCCTCAATCCCGGCGGTCCTCGAAGCGATGAACTCCTCGTTCTCCAGCCCCTCGTTGAGGATGATGCTCATCATGGCGTTGAGCACTGCCGCATCTGTGCCTGGCCTCAACTGAAGGTGGATGTCCCCCAGATACCTGGCGGTGACGGTGTTTCGGGGGTCCATCACGATCACCTTGGTTCCTCTCTCCTTCGCCCTGAGCACCCTCATGGTCATCATGGGGAAGGTCTCTTTGAGATTGACGCCGGCCAGGAAGATGCAGTCTGCAAGTTCGATGTCAATCTCGGAGGTCTCCATCACGCCAGAGCCCACCGTGGGGCCAAGGCCGGCCGCTGAGGGGGAGTGGCACAGTCGGCCACAGTACTCCACGTTGTTAGTGCCCATGACCACGCGGGTGAACTTCTGCAACACGTAGGCGTCCTCGTTGGTGTTTTTCCCTGAGGCGAGCAGGCCAAACGTCTGCGGGGTGGCTTCTTTGAGCCTGCTAGCGATGAGATCGAGTGCCTCCTCCCAGGAAGTCTCCTCAAGCACGCCGTTCTTTCTCACCAGCGGCGTCTTCAGCCTGTCCTCAGCGTAGAGGAACTGATAGGCGTTCTTCCCTTTGGGGCAGTTCTTCCCCTCGTTTACCGGGTGCTCCTTCCACGGCTCCTGGCCTATGATCTTGCCATCCTTCACGACCAGATAGATCCCACAGCCACAACTGCAATAGGGGCATATAGCAGCCTTATACTCAATGTTCATTTCCCCTCCTCCCAAAAGGGCTGGGGCCAAGTCGTTTGATGGTCTCAGTGAATTCGGCGACCACCTCGGCCACCTTCGGGGCTTCGGATGCCGCGATCCATTCCAGCCTCAGCCTGTCCTGGCCGATTCCGACGGCTTCCAGGAAAGGTTTAAGGGCCATAACCCTTCTTCGAGCGTTCAGGTTGCCCTTCTGGTAATGGCACTGTCCGGGGTGGCAACCGGAAACCAGGACGCCGTCTGCACCCAGGGCAAACGCTTTGAGGATGAAGACTGGGTCTACCCGTCCCGTACACATCACGCGGATAACGTCCACATTGGGCGGCTGCTCCATGCGAGAGATGCCGGCCGTGTCGGCCGCGGCGTAGGTGCACCAGTTACACATGAAGCCGACGATCCGCGGTTCAAAGGCAGCACTCATAACGTCCAAACCTCCATTTCTGCTTCTCCTACCCACCCATCTCAGCGAACATCGTTTGCGGGTCGAAATGGGCATCGGTGGATGTGTTCCTTCAAGCCTCCACCAGGACAAGAGGCATCACAAACAACCCCTCGATTTGAGCGACGATTTGTTCGTCGGTAAAGTGTAATGCCTCAATAGCACCGGCCGGGCAAGTCGCCGCGCAGGTGCCACATCCCTTGCACAGGGCCGCGTTGACCTCGGCCTTGCCCTCGATGAGCGAGATGGCTGTGTACGGGCAGACGAGGATACAGTCACCGCAGCCCACACACCACTCAGTAATAACCTTGGCCGTAGTGGGCGAGATGGTCACTTCCCCCTTATCCAGCATCGCCAGGGCCATGGAGGCCGCCGCGCCAGCGTGGGCCACCGTATCCGGCACGTCCCTGGGTCCTTGAGCGGTACCGGCCAGGAAAACACCGTCGGTGTTGGTCTCCACCGGCCGCATCTTGGGATGGGCCTCGGCGAAGAAGCCATCTGGGGTGCGACCCAGGCCGAAGAGTGAGGCCACCCGGTCGGCGTCGTGCGGGGCCTCGATGGCCGTGCTGAGTACCACCATGTCCACATCCGCCGCCACCACACGCCCCAGGTCAGCATCCTCGGCCTTGACGCGCAGTTTGCCGTCGGGGAGCACCTCTACCTCGGCGCCGCGACCACGCACGAAGGTGACGCCCTCCTCCTGCACCCGTTCGTAGAACTCCTCGTAGCCCTTGCCGAAGGCGCGCATGTCCATGTAGAACTCGTACACCTCGGCCCCGGTCTTGTCGCGCACCAGGTGGGCCTGCTTGAGCGAGTACATGCAGCAGAAGCGCGAGCAATACTTGTGCGCGTGGTGGTCCCGGCTGCCCACGCAGTGGATGATGGCCACGCGCTCAGGCTTGCGCCCATCGGCCAGCAGGATATCGCCACCGGTAGGGCCGCCGGCGTTGGATAGGCGCTCGAACTCCATCCCGGTGATGATGTTAGGCGACTCGCCGTAGGAATACTGGACAAGTTGAGCGGGGTCCCACATCTCAAAGCCGGTGGCGACGATGATGGTCCCCACGTCCAGTTCCAGGATCTCGTCTTGCTGGTCGAAGTTGATCGCGCCGGCCTCGCACACCATCTGGCAAAGCCCACAGGCGTCCGCGATCTCGCCCTCGGTGCGGTCGTTCTGGCGGAAGTGAATACAGGCATCAGTATCAATCACCGGCACCAGCGGCATTGCTTGCAGTGAGGGCACCCAGATGGCGCTGGTGGGGCCCAGCGGCTTCTCTTTGTAGATCGCCTCCTTCTCCAGCACGATCTCAATGGCGCCGGTGGGGCACATGATGGTGCAGGCCCCGCAGCCGATGCACTGGCTGCTCTCTTCCAGGAAGGGCGGCCCCACCCGCCGCTCGATGCCCCGCTGGGAGAAGTTCAGCACATCGGCCTTGACTAGTTCGTGGCACGTGCGCACGCACAGACCGCAGAGGATACATTTCTCGTCCGGCTCGTCCGTTGGGAAAGGCGGCTCTGTGATGCCATACTCCCGCGCCAGGTCCTGGATTACCGGCACATTGGGGCAGCGCGAAAGAAGCAGCCCCAAGACGGCCTGGCGGGCCTCGATGACGACCGGGGAGCGAGTCTTGATCTCCAGCCCATCCCACGCGGGGTACGTGCAGGATGTTTCCAGCCTGGAGCGGCCACGGCGAATCACCTCCACTATGCAAAGGCGGCAGGCGCCGAAGGGCTCCAGGAGTGGGTGATAGCACAAAGTAGGAATCTCAATCCCAGCCTGCCGGGCGACCTCAAGGACAGTCTGCCCTTCTTCGGCCTGGATCTCTTGTCCGTCAATGGTAAGTGTGACCATACGGCTCTCCTCGTTTTATGTGATTGGAACTATTATTTCTCGTCCGGTGGGCGTGCAGCCTCGGCCCGAGTGCGGGCCAGCAAGTCCGTAACTCCCAACCGGGCAGCCCATTTATCCAGGTAAGCCTGATCCAGATCAGGCTCTTGAATCTCGTATACCTCCAGTGCGTCTTGAAGTTGACGGTCGAGCACCGGTGAGATTTTATACCAACGTAGTTTGTTCAGGATGGTATCTTCCGGGCTGTTCACCCACAACGGGCGTCCAAACATGGTCACCCGCCGCCGGCGATAAAAGTCCTCACGTGCATAAGGTTCATCGCGACGCACCCAAAAGTCCACCTTGAAAGACTGTTCCAGGTGGATAATGTTAAAGTGTGAACGTTTGGCTATCGCTTCCTCAATCACGAAACTGGGCGCACAAAAGTCGGCCTCCAGCGCACAAGCCAGGGACGCGGCTTTGCTGGCCGGGATCTCGACGATCATGTCGGCGTCGTGAGTAAAGCGTGGTCGCCCCCAATAGTTGGAGGCAAACGAACCAACGAGCATATAGGGAATATCCAGTCGCTCTAGTTGATCAATGACGAAGAGCAGAACCTCGCTCTGGGTGCTCATTGACCTCCCCTCGTTTGTATATCTTGCAGATGTCGCTCTACCTGTAGCGCCAGACCGCGTGGTAGAACACGACGGCGCATTTGCCGTTTGAGATCATCAGCACTGATGTCTGGATAACGGTCGAGAATCGAAGCCCGCACGATAGCGACACCGTCTTCGTACATCTCCGCCGCCAGCGCGATGCGTTGCTCGCCGCTCATACGGCGATAAATCTGCACGCGCAGCCACTCGGTCTGAGGGTCCCTGACGCCCATTCTATCTCACGCCCACCGCGTCGAACTTGCAGACGTCGTGACAGACGCCGCACTTGATGCACAGCGCCGGGTCAATAACGTGTAGCTCCTTCTTCTCCCCGCTGATTGCCTCCTGCGGGCACTTGCGGCGGCAGAGGCCACAGCCGGTGCACAGGTCCTCAATGATGTAGTACTCGATCAGCGCCTTGCAGACGCCGGCCGGGCACTTGTGGTCCACGATGTGGGCCACGTACTCGTCGCGGAAGTAGCGCAGCGTGCTGAGGACGGGATTGGGCGCCGTCTTGCCGAGTTGACACAGCGCAGTCTGTTGGACTGCCCAGGCCAGCGTTTCGAGCCGGTCAATGTCGGCCATTGTGCCCCGGCCTTCGGTGATGTCAGTCAGGATGTCGAGCATGCATTTGATGCCTTCACGGCAAGGCACGCACTTGCCGCACGACTCCTCCTTGAGGAAGTCGAGGAAGTAGCGGGCGATGTCCACCATGCAGGTGCGATCATCCATGACGATCAGGCCTCCGGAGCCCATCATCGAGCCCGCTTCGACCAAACTATCGTAATCCACTGGCAGGTCGAGCAGACTGGCAGGGATGCAGCCGCCCGACGGCCCGCCGGTCTGCACCGCTTTGAATTCCCTGCCATCAGGGATACCGCCGCCGATGTCGTAGATGATCTCGCGCAGCGTGATGCCCATCGGCACCTCGACCAGGCCGGGGTTCTGGATCTTGCCCACCAGGCAGAAAGTCTTGGTGCCCTTGCTTCCCTCGGTCCCGATGGAGGCGAACCAGTCGGCGCCGTTGTTGATGATGAGCGGGACATCAGCCCAGGTCTCCACGTTGTTGAGACAACTGGGACAGTCCCACAACCCCCGCTCAGTGGCGTGGAAGTGCTTGGGACGTGGTTCGCCAACTTTGCCCTCCAGCGACTGCATAAGCGCGCTGGATTCGCCACACACAAACGCGCCGGCGCCACGCACGATCTTGATATCGAAGTTAAACCCGCTGCCCAGTATGTCCTCACCCAGCAGACCATACTCCCGTGCCTGCTCGATGGCAATTCCCAGGTTCTTTATGGCCAACGGGTATTCATCCCGCACGTAGATATAGCCCTCATGCGCGCCGATGGCATAGCCACCGATGGTCATACCCTCAAGAATGGCATGCGGATCGCCTTCCATCAAGCTGCGGTTCATAAAGGCACCCGGGTCTCCCTCGTCGCCATTGGCGATAACGTACCTTACGTCGCCGGGAGCCCGACGTGCTGACTCCCACTTACGCCCGGTGGGGAAGCCAGCCCCGCCACGGCCCCGCAGACCTGATTTCTTGACTTCCTCGATAATATCCTCGGAGGTCATTGAGGAGAGCGCCGTGGCCAGCGCCTGGTAGCCCCCCGCAGCGATGTATTCTTCGATGGATTGGGGGTTGATCATCCCGCATCTGTGCATCACGAGGCGCACCTGCTTGCTATAGAAGGGGATATCGCCATAGTAGGGGATGGCCTCGTGCGCCTCTGGCTGCTTGTATGCCAACCGCTCAACGACGCGGCCCTTGACCAGCGTCTCCTCCACCAGTTCAGGCACATCGGCGGGTTCCACGTGGGTATAGCAGAAACCGTCGGGCTGGACGAGCACCACAGGGCCCATGGCGCAGAAACCTCGGCAGGCGGTCTGTACAATCCCAATCTCATCCGTCAAGCCGTACCTTTTGATCTCTTCTTGAAAAGCCGTTATCAGCCCTGGTGAGCGATCGTGGAGGCAACTTATCAGCACGTCAGCTCGATGTTGTTCGGCCATCTCATCCCTCCTGCCCTGTTGCTATTCGTCCAACGACCCACTCTTCCACCACACCACCCTGCACCAAGTGTTCCTCGATGAGGCGCGGCGCCATCTTGGGATTGACGTTGCCGTAGGTGATGCGGGGTTCGTTACCCTGCTGGATATCCACCAGCGGCTCTTTCGAGCACATGCCAATACAGCCGACGGTGGTAATGTGAGCCTCGATGCCGCGTGCGTCCAACTCGGCCAGAATGGCTTGCATCACCTCACGGGCGCCAGCCGAGATGCCACAGGTCCCCATGCCTACGGTGATGGTCGTGTTCGTCGCAGTGCGGGCCTTAATGTCTCTCTGCAATCGTGTCCGTAACCCCTGGAGTTCTTCGAAATTATTAAGTCTTGGCATTTTATCCTTCCCTCAATCTAGCCTGTAGTCGGCGCCCCCGCTGGCTTCACCTTGCCGCCAGCCAGTTTGGCGATCAACCTGGTGGCCTTGTCGGAGTTCATAGAGGCGTGGGGATCCTCGTTGACCACAATTATGGGGGCCAATGCACAGGCACCCAGACAACGCACTGCCTCCAGCGAGAATTTGCCATCGGAAGTGGTCTGACCAGCTTTGATGCCCAGTTCCCGTTCCAGTGCCTCCAGAATGCGCTGACCTCCCCGGACATGACAGGCCGTACCCAGGCAGACCCGGCAGATGTACTCACCCTTCGGCTGCAGGCTGAAGGCTCCGAAGAAGGTGGCCATGCGATATATCTCACCGATGGACATGTCCAGCCGCTGGGCCGCCAGTTCCAGCGCCTCGCGCGGCAGGTAGTTGTACTCGTGCTGGATGTCCTGCAGCACCGCCAGGCTGGCCGTCCGGTCAGCGCCGTAGCGATCAATGATCTCGTTGATTCGATCCAGGTTCATCGCTCCCCGGCCCTCCTCTCCCCAACGCTTATCTCGCCCATCTGGATCAGTTTCAAGCGCGGGATGCGCCGCGTCAGGCACTCGGTCCAGCACAGGCCGCAGCCGGTGCACTTGTCCTCGTCCACGTAGCGGGCCTTCTTGCGTACCTTGACTTTAAAGTTACCCACGTACCCCGAAACTTCCTCGACCTCACTCCAGGTCAGGAGCGTGATGTTGGGATGCCGACCGGCATCCATCATTTTGGGGCCGAGAATTCAGGTGCTACAGTCGAGGGTGGGGAAGGTCTTGTCCAGTTGCGCCATGTGCCCGCCGATGGAAGGCTCCCGCTCAACCAGGTAGACCGGGTAGCCGGCCTCGGCCATCGTGAGCGCCGCCTGGATGCCGGCGATGCCCCCGCCGACGACGAGCGCGGCTTTGGTGACCGGCTCCACGCGCGGCTGCAGCGCCTCCTGATAGGCCACCCGCGCCACGGCAGAACTGACCAACCGCTTCGCCTTGGCCGTGGCCTGCGTCATGTCCTTGATGACCCAGGAGCAGTGCTCGCGGATGTTGGCCATGGCGAAGTAGTAGGGATTGAGGCCGGCCTCGGCGACGGCGGTCTGGAAGGTGGGCTCGTGCATGCGCGGGGTGCAGGAAGCGACCACCACGCGCTCGAGGCCCAACTCCCGGATGTCGTCCTTGATCATGTTCTGGCCAGGCTCGGAGCACATGTATTTGTACTGGCGGGCGACAGTCACGTTGGGCAACCGGCTGGCGAAGGCGACCACCTCACGCACGTTTACCGTGGCGGAGATGTTGATGCCACATTCGCAAATGTATACGCCGATTTTAGGTTGCTCCATAATCGTCCTCCTTTCATCGTAGATTGGTAGGGCTATCAACGGATTTCTGGAACGGATTTAACGGAATCTGTCACACGCGAATCGCCCAATCCGTTCAATCAGTTCCCCGAATCCGTTGACAGCTCTGCTTTAAGCCAATCGGGGACGAAGAGCCACTGGCGGTTGACGCAGTGTTCAGTGATGTTCTTCGGTGGGAAGATGCGCCGCCACTGCAAGCTGCGCGTGCCAAAGTTGAGTAACAGCCCGACGGGACAACCGGTCACAGCCATGTAGCCAATGACCTGCGCGATGTGGCTGTTGTCCAGGCCGCCCGATAGGGCTTTGATTTCCACGATCACAATGTCCTCAACGATGAAATCCGGAATGTAGTAGCCGATCAGCACGTCCCCATTTACGCTGTCGTAGACCTCGATGTTCTTCTGGGCAACGTGGGCCAGACCACTCTCGGTGAAGTGCACTTCCAGGTCGCGCTGGTAGGTATCCTCACGATATCCTGGCCCCCGCTTGCGGTGCACCGCCATCCCATCGCCTACGATCTTGTAGGTTAGATGTCGTAGGGTGTTTTCACGAGTTTGCTGGGCATTGTCTTGCTTCCTGGTCAGTGGGTCGCTGTCAACGGATTGGCTGTCAACGGATTTCTGGAGCGGATTGAACGGATACTAGCCGCCTCCAATCCGTTCAATCAGCTCCCCGAATCCGTTGACAGCACCCTCGTCGGACACAGCAATGTCTCCTTGCCACAGACCTGCAATCACATTCACAAACACTCAACCGAGCTGCGCTCAGCCGAACGGCCGCGCACCCACGGAGAACCGACACGCAAACCGCTCGACTACGATTCCGGCAACTGGGCCAGCACCGGGCTCACCGGCACAACGTGCCGACGGAACATCAGCGCGCTCTCCGGAAGCCCAAAGGCCAGCCCCATCAACTGGGGCAGGAACAGCACCGGGATGCGCAACGGCCGGCCCACCAGTCGGGAGACCTTGTCCTGGTAACTATCCAGGTTCATGTGGCACATCGGGCAGACGGTGACGATGCAGTCGGCCGGTTCACATGCCTCCAGAATCGCCCCCACCATCTGGAGGCCCACGTCCGGCTTGGTCGTCAGCAGAGATGTGCCGCAGCAGAGGGCCTCGTAGTTGTGGCGGTGAACAGTGGCTCCCAGCGCCTCCAGGATGCCGATCATCGAGGTGGGCCGCTGGTCGTCGTCGAAGGGGCTGTAGGGGCGAACGGTCTGGCAGCCATAATAGGGGGCGACGGTCAGGCCGGCCAGTGGTCGCTGGACGCGGGCGGCGATGGTTTCCAGATCAAAGTCGTTGGCCAGCACGTCCAGCAGGTGTCGCGCCGTGATGGTACCCTGGTACGTCAGACCCTCCACCTCCAGCGCCTGGTTGATGGTGTCGAGCAAGCGGGGTTGTGCAGTGATGGCGGCGGCTGTGCGCCGGAAGTTGGTGTAGCACGCGCTGCAGACAGTCAGCATCTCCTGCCCGTTGCCGGCCTGTTCAGCCAGGGCCAGGTTGCGGGCCGGCAGCACCACTCCCAGCAAGTCGCTCAGCGTCGAGGCGACGCTGGCTCCACAGCAAGTCCAGTCTTGCAGCTCTTCCACCTCTGCCTCCAGGGCCTCCAACACCGCCAGCGTTGAGGTCCCGTACTCCAGAGCGGAGCCTTCCGCCGAACAGCCGGGGTAGAATAGATATTTCATTGCTGCGCCTCCAGTTCCGCCACTCGCTCAAATAATCGGTCTAGCCGGCCCTCGCCGCCCAGGCGGGGCACCTCCAGGTGAACTTTTCCTCGGGCTAGCAGCGTGAGCCCTAGTTTGGCGTAGCCCAGTGCAGTCAGGGGGTTGGTCGCCAGGAAGTAGCGGACCATGAACTCTATTTCCTTCACGCGCCCGTAGCGGCGCATCACGTCGCCGAAGGCGCGGTAGAAGGCGGTGCTTTCCCGCCACTCCGCGATCCTCTCCTGAAGCGCCAATTGCTTGAGTTTGACGATGGTCTCAGTGAGGGGGATGCCTCGGGGGCAGCGGACGTGACAGGTGTAGCAGAGGCTGCACAGCCATATCGCCTTGCTGTGAAGCACCTGGTCTTGAAAACCCAGTTGGGCCAGACGCCACATCTGGCGAGGGGTGAGGTCCATCGCGGGGGCGGACGGACAAGAGGCGGTACAAGTGCCGCACTGGATGCAGCGACTAAGTAGCCGCCCCGCTGGGGTGAGACTGTCCACAAAGGTGGGGTCTCGTTTCACTGTGGTTAGATTGATAACTTCGGAAGTTGTCAAATGACACCTCCTGATTCTCTAAAACTCGTCGAGTAAGTAAAGAACGATCCGAAAAGCCCTTATGCTCAATCTGCCGTTCCAGTCGTTGGCGTAGTATATCACAGACCGTAATCCTTGTCAATTGCTAATCAGGTAACCCCTACAGATTCTAGTCGGGGAAAACCCTACACTCCCTACAGGAAGCACTCCAGTATTATATAGAATTCTCAATCCATGTCAAATCAACTTTTTATCAATTTGACAAACAGACGCAATCATGATAAACTAAACGCCGCTGTTCCCCAAGAACCATTCCGCCATCTGGCCCGCCAAGCGCGCGGCACATTCAATCGGAGAAGAACTCAATTTCATGCCCCTTGACTACCTCCCTATCTTGATCCTCGTCATAGTCGCCACCGCCTTCGCCTGTCTGGCCCTCATCGTGCCCACTCTTTTGGGCCCCCGCAAGCCCACCGAAACCAAGCTCCTCCTTTTTTGTAATGAGCCCATGCACGTACATGTCCAACGAGGTAGGATGACCTGCAAGTTTTGGCTCGAACCCATCACATTAGCTAGAAACTTTTGCTCCCAACCTAGCACGCGCTGGCGCTGGCTCCGCCTGGCAGCGGGTTCAAAACGTTTGCATATAACACAAAGGGAGAAATCATGCCCACACGAAAAAAACGTCGCATCACGGCCGAGGATCTGTATCGTTTTCAACTGATTGCCGACTGCCGAATCTCGCCAGACGGCCGACACGTCGTCTTTTGTATCCAGCGAGTAGATAAAAAGACCGAGAAGAAGTATTCCAACTTGTGGATTGCTCCCACCGACAGAGGGCGCGCGCGGCAGTTTACTTACGGCGATCAAGCGGACAGCCAACCCAGATGGTCGCCCGATGGCAGTGAGATTGCCTTTGTTTCCAATCGAAGCAATGAAAAGCAACCGCAAGTTTGCATCATCCCCTTTCACGGCGGGGAAGCACGACCGCTCACCGACCTGAAAGGCGAAATCGCTGCCTTTGAATGGTCGCCCGATGGCAAGCAACTCGTCTGCCAGTTCCGCAAAAAGGACAAAGAGGCCATCGAGCGGGAAGAGGACGAGCAGAAGAAGAAGCTGGGCGTCGTTTCGCGCCACATCACGCGGGTTTTCTACAAACTGGATGGAAGCGGGTTCTTGCCCCAGGATCGCTGGCATATCTGGACGATAAACGCCCGCACGGGCAGAGCCAGGCAATTGACCGACAGCGACGTTTACGACGAGTGGGAACCTCAGTGGTCGCCGGATGGAAAAGAGATCGTCTTCTGTTCTAACCACAGTGACGATCCCGATCTCGATCCGGACGCCATAGATTTGTTCGTCATTTCGGCGGAGGGTGGGGATCCCCGCAAGATCGAGACACCTGTGGGACCGAAGGGAAGCCCCACCTTTTCGCCGGACGGAAAATGGCTGGCCTACTTCGGGCAAGAGGGAAAAGGGCAGTGGTGGAAGAACACTGGCCTGTGGGCCGTCCCGGCGGACGGCAGCGGAGAGGCGCAGAACCTGACGGAGAAGTTTGATTTCGACGTATCCAGCGTGACCATTAACGATCTTCCGGGCCACCTGCCGATGACGCCGCCCACCTGGTCGAAAGACGGGAGCAGGCTCTACTTTCAAGTATCGCAGCACGGGAACACCGTCCTCAGATCGGTGGCGCTGGATGGGGATGAGCGCAGTCTGCAAACGGTGATCGGGGACAAGGGTGGCGTGGGGTCGTTTAGTTTTGACCAAGAGCAGTCGAGGCTCGCCTATTTCCATGCTAACATGACCGACCTGGGCCAGGTCTGGGTGCAAGACCTGGCCACTGGACGCTCACGCAAACTGACGCACGTCAACGAGAATCTGCTGCGGGCTCGCGATCTTGGGGAAATCGAGGAAGTTTGGTTCAAAGGTGCCGCCGACAACGATTTGCAGGGCTGGATTCTCAAACCGCCTGATTTTGACGAAGCGAAGAAATACCCCTCGATCCTGGAGATTCACGGGGGCCCCCAGGTGCAGTACGGCAACTTCTTCATGCACGAGTTTTACTATTTGGCCGCCCACGGCTACGTCGTTCATTTCTGCAACCCGCGCGGTGGGCAGGGATACGGCGAGGAGCACACCAAGGCCATCTGGAACAACTGGGGCACGGCGGACTACGATGATTTGATGGCCTGGGTTGATTTCGTCCAGCAGAAACCGTACATTGACCCCGAAAGGATGGGCGTCACCGGCGGCAGCTACGGCGGTTACATGACCAACTGGATCATTGGCCAAACGGACCGCTTCCAGGCGGCGGTGACGCAGCGGAGTGTCAGCAATCTAATCAGCATGTACGGCTCCAGTGATTTCAACTGGTCCTTTCAAATAGAGCTTGGGGACGAGCCGCCCTGGGAGAATCTTGAAAACTACTGGCGACAGTCGCCGCTGAAATACATCGGCAACGCCAAAACGCCCACCCTCGTCATCCACAGCGAACGAGACTTGCGGTGCGACATGGAGCAGGGCGAGCAGGTCTTCGTGGCACTCAAGAAGTTAGGCGTAGATACCGAAATGGTCCGTTTTCCAGACGAGCCGCACGGTCTTTCGCGCGGAGGGCGCACAGATCGGCGCATTGAAAGGCTGAGCCACATTCTGCGCTGGTTTGACCGCTATTTGGGGGAGGACGACGGAATCACGAGAATCTAACTGGGGAGAAGATAGACCGGATTCTGGCGGAGTTGGCGTAGGGAATGGGTGCGATGTACTCCATCGCAAGATAAGTTTGGAGGATAACACGATGGAAAAACGAGCAAAGCTTCAGCCTTCAGCATACGAGCAGGCAGTCATCGGCATTATACGCAAATTGCCGCCTGAGCGTGTTGTGCAACTCATCAATTTTGCGCGGTTTCTTGAGTTCCAGACCACCAAAAGGTACAAAGGCTGGTTGGAAGAAGCAATCGAGACTCCAGAAGAAAAGTGGGATGAATTACTCACCAAGCCGGAGGCGAAGCGCGTTATGCATGAAATGGCGCGCGAGGCCCGTGAGGACTATCACGCAGGGCGAACAACCGACATAGAAATCACCGAAGACGGACGCCTGGCGCCAGCATGAAATCACGAGCGACTCCGAAGTTTTGGAAGTTCTATGAACGCCTTCCCCGTAGTGTGCAGCGACGTGCACGAAAGGTTTATCAAATGTGGAAGGAGAATCCTCGCCATCCGAGTTTGCACTTCAAGCGAGTAGATGACGAAGAACCAATTTATTCTGCACGTGTAAGTGATGACTATCGGGTCCTTGGTATTCTTGAAGGCGATACGATAGTTTGGTATTGGATCGGCAACCACGACGAATACGAGCGCTTGTTGAAGTGAGAGCAAAAGATGAGCAATGAGGGAAAGGATTCAAGCACGTCTCCAGGATATCGAAACCAGGGAAAAGGTGCGAATCCTCTATGCCTGTGAGGCGGGAAGTAGAGCGTGGGGCTTCCCATCAGTTGACAGCGACTACGACGTGAGATTCATCTACCTGCATCCCAGGGATTGGTACCTGTCCATTGACCTGGAGCGAAAGCGCGACGTCATCGAATGTCCTATTGATGACCAGCTCGACATCACTGGCTGGGATTTACGCAAGGCGCTCCAACTCTTGCGGAAATTCAACCCGCCCCTCATGGAATGGCTGGGGTCGCCGATCGTCTACTGGGAAGAGTTCACAACTGCGGCCCAGATGCGTAAATTGATGTCGATATATTATTCCCCTGTGGCCTGTTTGTACCATTATCTGCACATGGCCCAGGGCAACTACCGAGAATACCTCAAAGGCCCGACGGTCTGGATCAAGAAATACTTCTACGTGCTGCGCCCGATTCTAGCCATCAACTGGATTGAAAGAGACCTGGGCATCGTGCCGACAGAGTTTCAGGCCTTGGTTGAGAAAGTGGTGGACAGCCCCGAATTGAAGGCAGAGATTGGTAAGCTCATCGAAGCCAAGCGCAGGGGCGAAGAAATGGATCGCGGCCCGCGCATTGCGCCGATCAGCGATTTCATCGAGAGTGAACTGGCGCGCCTTGAAGGCAAGCAATTCGAGCGCGAGTATGATAAGCCCGCAGCACCAGTAAGCGAATTCAACGACCTGTTTAGATCGGCTCTTGACGAGGTGTGGTCAGATGTACGTTGATGATTTCATTTGGCTGCCCGACATCGTTGAAAAACTGGCCGTGAAGCACCACGTTACACAAGATGAGGCTGAGGAAGTATTCTTCAATCGCCCGCGCTATCGCTTCGTTGAGTCGGGGCACAGGACAGGTGAAGACGTGTACTCGGCCAGTGGGCAGACGGACGCGGGCCGCTACCTGATTGTATTTTTCATTCACAAACTGGACAACACGGCTCTGATCCTGAGCGCACGGGATATGGATAAGAAGGAGCGCAGACGTTATGAGCGAAAGAAATGATACCCAACCCACCAGCATCTCGAAGGCACACACTCTGGAGGAGATCGCTGAGTTCTGGGATGCCCATAGTCTGGCTGACTATTGGGATCAAACCCATGAAGTTGAATTTGAGGTCAGGGCCAAGCGCCGACGCCGCATAACACTCGACCCGGAAGTCTATGCGCATGTTGAGGCCCAGGCTCGCACGCGTGGCATTTTGCCTGAGACCTTGGTGAACCTGTGGTTAGCTGAACGGCTAACAGCGGGCAAAGCCGCCTAATAACTGGATCGGGAGAAGAATTGGATCGCGGCCCGCGCATTGCGCCAATCAGCGATTTCATCAAGAGCGAACTGGCGCGCCTTGAAGACAAGCAATTCGAGCACGAGTATGATAAGCCTGTAGCGCCAGTAAGCGAATTCAATGATCTGTTCAGATCGGCATTTGACGAAGTGTGGTCATAGGCTTATACTTCTTAATCGCCGATGATGTAGGTAGATGAGACGTACTACGAAAATCTGACTGAGGAGAAGATAGACCAGATTTTGGCAGGGTTAGCGTAAGGCAGGGGTGACTAGGTGGAAAAACTTGGCTCCATTATTCAACCCTTCATTACACTCCAACGTGGGCTGTCACACAAAGGGGGATACCAACAATGAAAAACGAAAAGGCCATGCAAGAAGTAATTGCGGTGCTTGAGCGCTACTTTGAAGCAGCACAACTTGACGATAATTACAATATCTCTATCATCAAGAAAGATTTCGAACGTTATGGAGAAGTTCTCATTCCGATGGCTTTGGCCTACATAGTGCATTATCTACAGCAAGTTGCGCGAAAGACGATGATGACGTTTCTGACCGATGAAGCGCAAGGCGATATGTTTGTAGTCGTGACGGGGATGGAATTACTACTAAATGCCCAGAGCATAATCATAGCATTTGGGGAAAGAGGTATCTGGAAACTTATTGAAGTCTTGCGGTATAATGATGAAGATACAGCCGCTCTGGCGGCATTCTGTTTGGCGAGAAAACAATTCATCCGCCAGAGTTCAGTTCCTTATCTCAAATCGGTGTTCCAAAGTGCAGAGGGCACGGGATACAAGGTTGCTCTAGCGTTTGCTTTACATGAGCATGGAGATAAAGCACCTTTTCAGGCTCTCTCAAAACAGTATCGTCTAGACCTCCAGGGGCGGGAGTTCCTCGACGTCCGCGGGCTTGGCCCTTTTCAGGTTCTCTCAAGACAGTACCGTCTAGACCCGACGATACTGAATGTGTTCTCGCTTATTGTTCTGGATATGGCAACAGATGGCCGTGCTCCTGAATGTCTAGGTCTCCGGCCTTGGAAAAGAAAGCAATATGAGTAGTTGAGCAGAAATGTGCTGTATAGGCGCGGGTTTGTAATCCAGCAAGGGGCTAAGAAGCGAGCGCAGACGGCCACGCTCCGCTTCGCTCCACGCGGTAGCTGACGTGCACCATTATGGCATCAGCACAAGCTGGCCGGAGGAACAGGAGGGCGAAGGTATGAGTAGTCAAGCTAGGTGTCCGAAATGCGGACAGATTGACATGGTGCTGAAGGTAAGTGCATTGCACAGTGGTGGTGTTTCGAGTACCGAGTATGAAGTAATTGTCCCAATCCAGTTGGGATCTAAGATAACACCGGTGTCTTCCAAGCGGGTGGGAGTCAGCCAGACAGAGCTAAGCAAAAAACTGGCACCGCCCCCCAAACTGGAACCGAAGGGTTATGCAGTGTATAATGATACCGAACGAGTGCTTAAGACTCTGGCCACACTGGCAGTGTGTTTAGGCTTTGTACTAGCGATTTGGGGTCAATGTGCAAACCTAGCAACCCTAGGAGGACAAGGGCTCTTGCAACTGATACTAGGTATCGCACTCGTTGGCTGTGGCGGTGCTTATATCTACTTTGTTACTAGTCGGCGGGAAAAACAAGCAATGGCAGTTCTGATGCCAAGATGGAAAAGAGCTATTGCTCGCTGGAACCAGCTCTACTACTGCGCCCGAGATGATGGCGTCTTCATCCCCGGCCAGAACCGTTTCGTGCCGGTGGATCAGATGACAGACTTTCTGTACGAGAAATGAGGAATGGAGAATGATACACTTGGTTGAGGTACCAGTATGGATAGAATGGGTGTGAAGAAGAGGAGAGGCAATGGACTGGAGAGAGTACATTCATTCTGACCCGGAAGTGTTGTTAGGCAAACCGGTGGTCAAAGGCACGCGGCTTTCCGTCGAGTTTCTTCTTGGCCTGTTCGCTGCCGGGTGGACCGAGAAACAAGTGTTGGAAAACTATCCCACTCTCACGCCGCAAAGCCTGCGAGCAGTGTTTGCCTTTGCGACAGAATGTATGCGCGAAGAAGCATTGTTCGTCCTTGCACCCGCTGGAGCCGCCTGATGCAATTCTTGGCGAATGAGGATGTCCCGGTAGCCAGCATTCGTCATCTGCGTGCTGCCGGCTATGATGTTGCCAGCATCATTGAAGACTCCCCCGGTATGAAAGATGAATCCGTCTTAGCACGAGCCCACGCAGAACAACGCATCATCTTGACTTTCGACCGTGATTATGGAGAGTTAATATACCGACGCCGTCTGCCTACTCCAGCCGGTGTTGCATATTTTCGGTTTGCCCCATCCACTCCAGAAGAGCCAGCGGAACGTTTCATCGAACTACTTCGGGTAGGTGACATCACACTTGAGGGGCAGTTCACTGTGATTGGACGCGGTTGGGTACGTCAGCGTCCACTTCCACACGAGCCCCTCGAAAGGAGTAACTGAAATGCTCAATAACAAGTTCACCTTTGTCGCGCTGCTTACCCTGCTGGCAGCCTTGACCGTGGCGGCTGGCTGCAGCCCGCAGCAGCAGGAGGTCAAGGCAAGCATTGACGACGCGGGCCGCGAGAAGCAACTCAAGAAGGGCCAAGCTCTGGTCGTCACCCTGGAGGGCAATCCGACCACCGGCTATTCGTGGGAGGTGGCGGAACCTCTGGATGAGCAGGTATTGCGGCAGGCAGGCGAAGCGGAGTTCAAGCAGGAATCCGATGCTCTGGGGGCTGGAGGCGTGCAGATTCTCCGCTTCGAGGCAATGAACGCAGGCCAGACAACTCTTAAGCTGGTCTATCACCGCCCCTGGGAAAAGGACGTGGAACCGCTGGAGACCTACTCCATCCAGATCGTCGTGCGGTGATTGGCGTTTATCCGCCACGAATTTCACGAATTAACACGAAGATGAGAGGATGAATTAGTGAAAAAGGAGGAACTTCGACATGACAGAAGAAGTTCTTGATCTGACCAAACTCGACGAAATCGCAAAGGAAGTGGGGGAGGAACGCGGGGCCTTGATCCCCATCCTCCAGAGGGCGCAACACACCTACGGCTACCTGCCGAAGGAGGTCCTGAGGGCCATCTCCGAGAGGCTCTCCGTCCCCCTCAGCCGTGTCCTGGGCGTGGCCACCTTCTATTCCCAGTTCCACCTGACCCCCCGCGGCCGTCACGTCATCCAGCAGTGCGACGGCACCGCCTGCCACGTGCGGGGGGCCAAGAGGATAATCAGCGCCGTAGAGAGGAAGCTGGGCATAAAGGCCGGCGAGATGACTCCCGACCTCAAGCTCACCTACGAGGTGGTCTACTGCCTGGGCTGCTGCGCCATAGGGCCAGCGGCGATGGTTGATGAACAGGTCGTCGGGCAACTCGTGCCAGAGAAGATGCTAAAGATCATAGACGAACTGGAATGATGCATCGGCTACCTCAAAGTATTGGAGAGGAGATTCAAAATGCCAAAGATAAGAACACTTGCTGATCTACAGTGGATGAGGGAGGGAATAAAGCAATCTAAAGAGCGTAAGAAAAAAGTCCCCAAGATAATCGTAGGGATGGCAAGTTGCGGGATCGCTAATGGGGCGAAGGAAGTCTGGGCCTCTATCCAACATAAGTTAGAAAAGGACAGAATAAAGGCCGATCTCATTCAAACCGGCTGCATTGGGATGTGCTCCAACGAGGTCTTGGTTGACATCATCAAGCCAGGGTGCCCGCGCATCAGCTACAAGCATGTCACGCCCCAGATAGCTGAAGAGCTGATTGACGACTGGGTGGCGGGGAATAACCCTCGCCCCGATCTCGCCCTAGCCGTGATTGATGAAAAGCCCTTTGAAGGGATTCCAGCTTGGACAGAGCTCCCCTTCTTCGCAAACCAAGAGAAGATCGTCCTGCACAACTGCGGCTTCATTGACCCTGAGAACATCGAGGAGTACATCGCCCGCGACGGCTATGCCGCCATGGCCAAAGTGCTCACTGAGATGACCCAGGAGGAGGTGATCGGGGAGGTGAAGCGCTCCGGGCTCAGGGGGCGCGGCGGAGGCGGCTTCCCGACGGGCCTAAAGTGGGAGTTCACCCGCAAGGCCAGGGGCGAGCCCAAATACCTCATCGTTAACAGCGACGAGGGCGACCCGGGGGCCTTCATGGACCGCAGCCTCGACGAGGGGGATCCCCACTCCATCCTGGAAGGGATGCTCATCGCCGCCTACGCTATCGGCGCCAAGAAGGGCTTCATCTACTGCCGGGCGGAGTATCCCTTGGCCGTCAAGCGCCTCAGGTACGCCATCGAGCAAGCCAGGGAATACGGCTTTCTGGGCGAGGACATCCTGGGGACGGGCTTCAGTTTCGACATCGAGCTCAAGGAGGGGGCTGGGGCCTTCGTCTGCGGCGAGGAGACGGCCCTCATGGCCTCCATCGAGGGCAGAAGGGGCATGCCCAGGCCGCGCCCTCCCTTCCCCGCCACCAGCGGCCTCTGGGGCAAGCCCACCAACATCAACAACGTCAAATCCTACGCCACCGTCCCCCAGATCATCCTCAAGGGCGCCGATTGGTTCGCCTCCATGGGCACTGAGCGCAGCAAGGGGACGATGGTCTACGCCCTCACCGGCCAGGTCAACAACACCGGCCTGGTGGAGATCCCTATGGGTTCTACTCTGGGGGAGGTCGTCTTCGACATAGGCGGGGGCATCCGGGGCGGCAAGAAATTCAAGGCCGTGCAGATAGGCGGCCCTTTAGGTGGGTGCCTGCCGGCTGAGCTTCTCAACACACCCGTAGACTATGAATCCATCACTGAGACCGGCGCCATCATGGGTTCCGGGGGGATGATCGCGGTTGACGAGACCACCTGCATGGTGGAGTTAGCCAAGTTCTTCCTCACCTTTGCCCAGGCCGAGTCTTGCGGTCAGTGCGGACCCTGCAGGATAGGCGGCAAGAGGATGCTGGAGGTTCTGACCAGGATCACCGAGGGCCAGGGGACGATGGAGGACCTGGAATTGTTGGAGGTGTTATGCCAGGGTATAGCCGATGCCTCCCTCTGCGGTCTGGGGCAGCTCACTCCCAACCCGGTGCTCACCACGCTGAAGTACTTCGGGGATGAGTACATCGCCCACATCGTGGACAAGCGCTGCCCGGCGGGGGTCTGCGAGGCGCTGGTGCCGGCCCGCTGTAACAATGCCTGCCCCGCTGAGGTGAACGTGCCCCTCTACGTCCGCCTCATCGCTGACGGCAAATACGACGAGGCCCTGGAGGTGCATCGCCAGGCCAACCCCTTCCCGCTTATCTGCGGGCGGGTATGTCCGGCCTTCTGCGAGGACGCCTGCCGGCGGGGGGAACTGGACGAACCGGTGGCCATCCGCACTCTCAAACGCTTCATGGCCGACTACGAGATGGATCACCCCTGGACGCCGCCCCAGTTGGAAGGGGACAAAGGGAAGAAGGTGGCCATCGTTGGTTCCGGCCCGGCTGGCCTCACGGTGGCCCTGCGGCTGGCCCAGAGGGGCTATCGGGTGACCGTCTTCGAGGCCCTGCCTGTGGTGGGAGGGATGATGGCCGTGGGCATACCCGACTACCGCCTGCCCAAGGACATCCTCCGCTACGAGATAGAGGCCATCGAGAGGACGGGCAAGGTGGAGTTCGTGACCAGCACCCGCATCGGCAAGGACGTCACCCTGGACGAGCTGAAAGAAAAATACGACGCCGTCTTCATCGCCGTGGGGGCGCACAAGAGCCGCGAGCTGGGCATCCCCGGCGAGGACAAGGATGGCGTCCTCCACGGCACGGAGTTCTTGCGGGAGATGCACCTGAGTGGCGACATGAGCTACGTGAAGGGCAAGAGGGTGGCCATCGTCGGCGGCGGCAACGCGGCCATAGACACGGCCCGCTCGGCCCTCCGCCTGGGTGCTTCTGACGTGCACATCGTCTATCGGCGCAGGCGCGAGGACATGCCAGCCCACGTGGAGGAGATAAGGCAGGCCGAGGAGGAGGGGGTGAAGTTCCACTTCCTGGTCATCCCCACCAAAGTCCAAGGCAACGGCCGGGTGGAGGCGGTGCGCTGCCAGCGTATGAGTTTGAAAAACGAGGAGGGGCGGCCCGTCTTCGACCGCACGGCCCGCAAGCGCCCCTTCCCCATCGAGGGAGCCGAATTCACCCTGGCCGTTGACTTGCTCATCCCCGCCATCGGCCAGGCACCGGACCTCGCTTTCCTCGACGGCATGGGATTGGAGACTAGAAGGGGAGGCACCATCGCCGCCGACCTCCGCACCTTCGCCACCAGCGTGCCCGGCATCTTCGCCGGGGGCGACGCCATCAGCGGCCCCGCCACCGTCATCGAGGCCATCGCCGCCGGGAACAAGGCCGCCCAGGCCATTGACCGCTACCTGAAGGGACTGGAGCTTCCAGCCCCGGCCAGGATCATGGAGCGGCCCACGGAAGGCGTAGGCGAGTTCGAGATGCCGGAGGAGGATGCGGAGAGGCCACGTCAGAAGGCATCCACTGTGGCCCCCGAGGCGCGGGTGCACGACTTCCGCGAGGTGGAGCTTGGCTTCACGATGGAGGCCATAGCTCGGGCCGAAGCCCGGCGCTGCCTGCGCTGCGATTTGGAGAAGAGGTCCTAGGTAGATCGTGTGGATCCCCTAAGCGACCATAAGTAAGTATAGCAAGGAGGAGGGCAACCATATGGCCGAGATCACACTCACGATAGACGGGAAGAAAGTCAAAGGAGAGCAGGGAGACACCATCCTTGAAGTGTGCCAGAAGAATGGGGTTCATATCCCAACTCTGTGCTACCATCCGGCCCTGCCACCAGAGGGAATCTGCCGGGTGTGCCTGGTGGAAGTGACCGGACAGCGACTCTTGCAGCCGTCCTGCACCTTCAAAGTGTCCGAGGGAATGGAGGTGAAGACCCACTCGCCCAACGTGGTAGAAGCACGCCGCTTCGTGGTCGAGCTGATCCTCTCCGACCACCCGCTCGATTGCATGACCTGCGAGATGAACGGCCACTGCGAGCTCCAGGACCTATGCTATGAGCTGGGGATCAAAGAGACCCGCTTCCCCGGCGTACGGCATGCCTACCCCATTGACGACTCAAACCCTTTCATCGAGCGCGACTACAACAAGTGCGTCCTCTGCCGCCGGTGCGTGCGGGCCTGCGAATACATGAACGGTGTGGAAGCCATCGGCATCCTCTGGCGCGGCTTCGAGACCAAGATCGGCACGGCCTTCGACATCGGCCTGCAGGATTCGCCCTGCGAGTTCTGCGGGATGTGCGTGGAGGTCTGCCCCACCGGCGCGCTGACCCCCATAGAACGCAAGGGCCAGGGGCGCGAATGGGAGTTCAGGCACGTGCAGACCATCTGCCCCTACTGCGGCATGGGCTGCCAACTTGACCTGAACATCAAGGAAAATCAAATCGTCCAGGTGCAGTCGGTGTGGGACGGGCCGGCCAACCACGGTTGGACCTGCGTCAAAGGGCGCTTCGGCTTCGACTTCACCCACCACCCCGACCGGCTGACCAGGCCGCTGATCAAGAAGGACGGCCAGTTCGTCGAGGCCACCTGGGACGAGGCCCTGGACCTGGTGACTAGCAGGCTGGGCGAGATAAAGGAAAAGCACAGCAGCGACGCCATCGGGGTGCTCAGCTCCGCCAAGTGCACCAACGAGGAGAACTACGTCGTGCAGAAGTTCGCCCGGGCGGTGATAGGGACCAACAACGTTGACCACTGCGCCCGTCTCTGACACGCCCCGACCGTGACCGGTCTGGTCACAGCATTTGGTTCCGGGGCAATGACCAACTCCTTCGACGACATCGCCAACGATGCCCAGGTCTACTTCATCATCGGCTCCAACACCACGGAGAACCATCCGGTGCTGGGAATGCGCATCCGCCAGGCGGTCAAACAGCGGGGCGCCAAGCTCATCCTCTGCGACCCGCGCGAAATCCCCATCGCCGAGTTCGCCACCCTCCATATCCGCCACCAGCCGGGCACCGACATCGCGCTGCTCAACGGGATCATGAACGTGCTGATAACCGAGGAGCTCTACGACGAGGACTTCGTGGCGGAGCGCACTGAGAACTTCGAGGAGCTGAAGGAGACGGTGCTCAAGTACCCGCCGGAGAGGGCGGCGGAGATCTGTGGCATAACCCCTGAGGAGATCGTCGAGGCGGCGCACATGCTGGCCGAGAACCGTCCCAGCGCGCTGCTCTACGCCATGGGCATCACCCAGCACACCTGCGGCCACCAGAACGTCCTCTCCACCGCCAACCTGCAGATGCTTTTAGGCAACATGGGTGTGCCTGGCGGCGGGGTCAACCCCCTGCGCGGCCAGAACAACGTCCAGGGCGCTTGCGACATGGGCGCGCTGGTGAACGTGTACCCCGGCTACCAGAAGGTGACCGACCCGGCGGTGCGGGAGAAGTTCGAGAGGGCCTGGGCGGTGAAGCTCTCGCCTGAGGTCGGCACCACATTGGTGGAGATGATCAACGCCGCCGAGACGGGCGAGATCAAGGCCCTGTACATCATGGGCGAGAACCCCATGCTCTCCGATCCCGACGCCAACCACGTGGAGAAGTGCCTGAAGAGCCTCGACTTCCTGGTGGTGCAGGACATCTTTCTCACCGAGACGGCCCAACTAGCCGACGTCGTGCTGCCGGGAGTGAGCACGTTTGAGAAGGATGGTACCTTCACCAACTCCGAGCGGCGCATCCAGTTAGGGCACCAAGCGGTAGATCCGCCCGGCGAGGCCCGGCAGGACTGGTGGATCGTGGGCGAAGTGGCTCGGCGGCTGGGCTACGATGGGCTCACCTACGGCTCTCCCAGCGAGATCATGGACGAGATCGCTTCGCTGACCCCCATCTATGGCGGCATCTCCCACGAGCGGCTCGGCACCCAGGGATTGCAGTGGCCTTGTCCCGCCCCTGATCATCCTGGCACGCCGATACTGCACGTGGGCAAGTTCAGCCGTGGTCTGGGGCACTTCAGCGGAGTGGAGTGGCAGCCGCCGGCGGAGGAGCCCGATGAGGAATATCCTCTCATCCTCACCACCGGCCGCGTGCTCTATCAATTCCACACCGGCTCGATGTCCCGCCGCTCCGAGGGATTGGATGTCATCTGCCCGGAGGCGGTAGTGGAGCTCAACACCGAGGATGCGTCCCAGCTAGGTATCGCCGACGGGCAGATGATGAAGCTCACCTCGCGGCGCGGCGAAGTCACGGCCAAGGTGGAAGTGAGCGACAAGATCAAGCCCGGCCTGGTCTTCATGCCCTGGCACTTCGCCGAGGCGGCGGCCAACAAGCTGACCATCGCCGCCCTCGACCCCACGGCCAAGATCCCGGAGTACAAAGTCTGCGCCGTGAAGGTAGAACCGGTGGGGTAGGAGCGCCGCGTTGCTATGCTCTCTCCTCGCTCCCCTGCACAGCACGAAAACAAAAGGCCTCGCCACGTGTTTCTCACGGGCGAGGCTTTTGCTTTGCGGGAGATAGATAAAGCGCAGCCAAAACACCTCAGAGTCGTTATAGTATATGCTGATTCTTCTTCATCCAATATTTGACTATTGGCATGGTAAGTTTCACGACACCTTCTTCTATCTTCAATACTTCCCTGCGAATCAAACCTCGTAGTTCATCCCGATAGTCAACTAATTCGGCTTCTGAAATGTCTGAGGCTTTGGCTGTAACGATCTTTAATAATCTTCGGTGCTTTATATCTGAGCATTCTGTATCCCAAATATAATCAAAATATGTATTGTACTCAACTAGAACCTTGTCAATGGCTTCGTCAAGAACCTCTCTCGTAACAGTTCTTTGATTTTTAAAGTTAAGGATATTGACTAATTCCGAAGCTATAGCTTGAAGTAAAAAAGGCTGACATCCTGTCAAGTCGAGAATTCGCTCGATAAATTCTCGACTTTCATACTTTAGCCCTGGAACTGGTTGAGTCAGTAATTTATAACCATCCTCACGCTCCAAAAAGGAAATATGCAATGTCTTGACATTAATAAAAATTTCTGACCAATTAACAGTAGAGAGGTCGCGGAGATAATGAGTCCCGGCAAAGAGGAACATAAATCTGGGTCTATGCTGTAATATGTCACGAAGCTCCAGCAACAACTCCCTTGTAATATTTCGCTGGTGATGATGACCAGGGCTTATATTTATATGCGCATCTATTTCTTCATATTCATCAATAGCCAGTAAACAATACAATCTGTGAGAATATAACAAATTTTGACATTCTTCAAAGAACTCAGATAGGGTAAGTACTGGGTTTTGTAGGAATGTATCTTTCTTCAAAAAGCCCTTTTTCTGAAAGGGACTGGTGTCTACATCCACAGAGGCCTGTTGAAGCCTTTCATTTATTTCCCGAACCAAATAATAACAGAAATCTACATTTGTGTGGAACCTGGCGCTCTGCCCGCTAATATATATGTCTATAAAGCTTGGGTCTCGTACCAAACTGCTGATATTAAGTAACGCCGAAGTCTTACCCATACGACGACGGCCATATAGCAGGATGGATGGCTTTTGCACACTTTTTTTAATTTCGCTAATTATTGCATTCGCTATGTCAAAACGCCCTAAAAACACCTTAGTATTAGTTGGCTGAATAGGGTTGCCAACTACATAAGGATTGTCAAGTGGCCTAATATCGATTTCTGGTTCCCGGCTATAACCAGCGCTGTAATAGGGTTGATGTGCTCTATACCCGATTGGATTGTATTGTTTAGCCCAATCGAGAAGAGTCTCAAAATTTAGTGTTCGATCAGCATATTCGATAAGTCGGTTAGTAATTTCGGTCTTGCTAGTGTCTCGAGCCAGTTGATCATAAACAGGCCTAAAGGCAGGGAAATCATAACAGAACCTGCGAAGTTCATCAATAGAGAACTTCTCTGTAAGTAGGGTACGGATATTATCTAAGTTGTAAAGTGATAGTATTCGTTCCTCTCTGAGTGCCCGCCGTTCCATCCCTACTTGGATAGCTTTCACTAACCGTGTCCAACCACCCTCTTCAAACAGGTTCACCCACTGGAAATCATGCAGGGTTTCTGGCACTTCGCAACCTTCCAACCGTACTGGAATCAGATAGATATCGCCCTCTAACATCTCCTGCCAAATATCCAGAGCATCCTTAATTTCCTTCTGAATTAAACCCCTTTTATTGACTGAATTTGCTGATAGACACGCCAAGAAGAAATCAGAACGCCGGATAGCTTTCTGGATACTAGATTTCCATCTTTCTCCTGGTAGTATATCTTTTGTGTCCATCCAGGGTTTGAACCCTGCATTGGACAGTTGTTGGTAGAAACTCTTTACCTTTTCTTTATCCTCTCGGGCATAGCTGAGGAAAATCTGGGCCACTGTTTTCATAGCTTCGGCTTCCCTTTCTAAGCCTGCTAAGCCAGTTTTTTGATCTTTGCTTACACGCTTAAAGTTATCATAGAGAGTAAGTTGAATGCGAACTCATTAAGTGTACTACACTTCTCACCAATGTTCCTACTTTTTCAGTTTGTCTACTGCATTGATGACACTGTCTGCAAGATTGGACAAAAGGGGAATTTGATTAATAAGTCGTAAGAAGAGTTCGAAAAAGGTAGATTCACCTATGATATCAATTGAGCGGCCCGCAAAAATCAACACGGCAAACCCCAACATTGCTGTTACTATTGCCAACAACACTGCCTGAGAATTGCTTAACGATTGAATCAGAATACCATATTCAAGCATTAGGATTCCGATCCCCAGAACAGGGATGAAAATACTAATCAACAGATCAGAGAATTTGCTGATCCCCTGGGAATTGGTTTTACGCTCTGCTGCTTTTTCCTCCCTCATTCTGCGCCCCTCTCGTACATCCTTATGAGTTAAGAAGTGGCGACATTGTGCTTTGATTCGCTCCAAAAGTATTTTTTCTGATTCGCCACCTTGTCGATTCTTGAAGACTGAATCGCAAGCAATTTGCAATACCAATGGATGTTGATAATCATTAACTTTCTCCTGTATGAACTGAATCTCAGATGGCGTCAAAGTAACATTATCGTGCTTATGCTTTAGGAACGCATCCGCTTCTTCAGTCGTGAAATGTTGAAGGTGCATTGCCTTGAAGATGTTGTAGAATGGAGACGATACTCCTAACACATGCGTACATAATTCTTTCAAAGATCTACAAGAAATTGTGATCAGAGCACAGTAACCCTGTTCCGCCAGCAACCGTAATGTATTGTAGAATTGTTTTCCAAACTCTTCCTTATGATCCTCATCTGTAAGTATTTCAAACTCATTGATGAAGAGAGCTAGCTTTCTATTATGATTCTTGACAGCATCTTCAAAGTTTATCAAGCACTCGGTCAAATTGTCAGCAGATTTGTAAGCTAGTGAACTCTTATTTGTTATTACCTTGTAGAAATGATCAACAGATGAAGAATGACCACTTTGACTGTCTAACCAGACAAACTCGTAAGTTTCTCCTAATCGTTTGGGTCCTTCCATGTAAATGTAATAGGCGAGTGAGGATTTACCAATTCGGCGTGGGCCAACGATAGAAGTACTCCCCATTTTCTCCAAGCGTGTAAAAATATCCTGACACTCTCTCTTTCTTCCCCAGAACCTAGTGGGGTCCTTGATTATACTTCCAATAACGAATGGACTTGCTGGCTGGTTATCACTTGCGATCATTTGGAATAACTCCTTGCTTAAGAAATAGATCTAGCAATGTCTATCAGCTGCCTATCTGATCTGATTATTGTCCAGACTCATTTCTGTATGATTGTCATTGAGGGAATGTCGGCTCTCTGCCAAAGCCCTTCGGCTGCGTTCAGGACAGGGTCGCCCCTATGATACCACAATTCTATGTCGCTGTCAACGTCTCGCATTCATTCATGTAAAATGTTACCGAAGTGGTATAATTCCCTCAAATGATAATGTTACCGGAGGGAAAAATGTCCAACGAAGACAAAATGAACATTGACGAACGACGGAAGTATCTGCGCAGGATGAAAAAGCGCTATGTCCAGGCTGACCGGAAGGAGCAAGGGCGGCTCTTGGATGAGATGGAGGCAGTCACTGAACTGCACCGCAAGAGCCTGATCCGACTCGTGAACGGGAGCCTAGAGCGCGAGCCTCGCCAAGGGCAACGGGGTCGCACCTACGGGTCGGAGGTCAGCTACGCCTTAAGTGTCATCGCCGAGAGCTTCGATTACCTCTGCGCTGAGCGCCTCACTCCCAACCTGGTTTGGATGGCCAACCACCTGGCCACTCACGGCGAGATGGTGGTATCCCCGCCTCTACTGGAAAAGCTGGATCAGATAAGCATCTCCACCACCCAGCGCATCCTGGGACGAATCCCAAGAGACAAGCCTCGCCTTCCTCGCAAAGGCCCTCAGCGCACCCGCAAGCTGACTCAAGGCATCCCCATGAGACGCATCCCCTGGAATGAGCAGCAACCAGGTCACTGCGAAACGGATCTGGTCCACCACTGTGGCCCCAGCGCTTCTGGCGAGTACATGTGT
>JAUWOY010000057.1 GCA_030611885.1 Chloroflexota bacterium
GTGCGGCTTACAAGGCCACAGCCGGGTTGCGTGCCAGACGGCGCAGCATGAGGTGAACCATCGCCGCATAAATCATGGCTTCGCTGGTTTCTGGCAATTGTTCATAATCTTTGCTCAACCGCCGGTAACGTCCCAACCAGGCAAACGTCCGCTCAACCACCCAGCGTCGTGGAAGCACGACAAATCCAGTTGCTTCCTCGCTACGCTTAATCACCTCGAAAATCCAGCTTGCCAACTGCCAGACCCAGTCAATCATCGGTTGCCCATCGTAACCGCCATCTGCCCAAATCAACTCCAAGCGTTCGAACCCTTTTTGTACGGCTCGCAGGAGAAGCAGTTTGGCACCGGCTCGCTCTTGAATACTCGCCTTGTGGACAACGACGGCCAGGAGCAAGCCCATCACATCCACCATGATATGCCGTTTGCGCCCCTTGACTTTCTTGTTGCTGTCGTACCCGCGTTCTCCCTTTACCTCCGTGGTTTTGACGCTTTGGCTGTCAATGATCGCGGCACTGGGTTCGGTTTCACGACCAGCTTCCTGGCGCACAGCTTCACGCAAGGCATCGTTCATGGCTTCCCAGACACCCTCTTTGCGCCAGGTGCGGAAATAGCCGTAGACTGTTTGCCAGGGAGGAAAATCATGAGGCAACATGCGCCAGGCGCAGCCACTTCGCAAAACATAGAAAATGGCGTTGACAATTTCTCGCATGTTCACCCTTCGGATACGGCCTCCTCTTTTAGCTGGTGGAATAAGTGGCTCCAGAATGAGCCACTCGACATCGTTCAAATCACTGGGGTATGGTTTTCTGTTCATGCCCCAATTTTGCCACAAGTGGGCTAGATATGCAACTTTTACATAACTTTACAAACACCCTCTAAGGGGATTGTCAAATCCCCGTCTTTGGCCTGGATCTGGCGATCCAGGCCGAGCAAAATTGGATCTACTGATACCCTACACGCAATGTCAGGATTCAGCACCCAAGAAGTAGCTCAACAAGATGGAAACCAACCCCGCCCCTATCATCTTCAGGCCTGAGATGATCAGATTCTGCTTGGACACCTTCCCCAGAAAAGCTCCCAGAGCAAAAAGTACCACCAGGGCCATGCCCAGGGAGGCGTAGTAGCTGAGGACGATGTCGTCTAGCAAGCTACTGAAGAAAAAGGGGAGGAGCACCACCAGCGCGGCGAGGAACGGGGCCAGACCATCCACCAGGGCCACCACGACCACTGCCACCCGCGAGGCGCGGCCGATCTTCGTCTGGCTGAGATCCGTCAAAGTGTGGTTCTCCAGATCGTTCAGATCCCTCTTCCGCTCGGCCGACTCCGTCAGGTAAGCCCCCCACAGGCCCGAAATCCCCATGGCCATGCAAGTGGAAAAGCCCGTGACGATGACAACCTTCGCATCGTGCACGTGAGCGACGTAGTTACCCATCAAAACGCCGATGATGGTCAGCACCCCGTCGAAGGCGTTCATGGCGAAGTAGCGCCGGGCGATCTCACCTATGTTGGCGATATCACTGTACTCTCTGAGCTCTTGTAGCTTGCGAGCAAAAAATCCCATCTGCGTTTAGCACCTATCCGCAAAATAGCGGGCCGGGCTCCCACGCCCGGCTATCCGGCGGCGTGGGAGCCGCCTCTGCTGGCTTTTCGGCTAGGCCCCTAGTCTTGCGGTGTTGCCGCATCCTCGATGATCATCTTGCCCGCCACCACCTCGTCAATGGAGTGCACCGTGCCGCCGTTCTCCTGAATCACCTGGTCTATGTTCTCGTAAGAGAGGTCATCTCCCTCAATGGTGATCTTGGCATTCTCCACCCTGCGGTCAATCTCGTAGATACTGATGTTGACCGCCTCCACCCCTGAGAGCGCGCTCAATTGCTGCGCCAGTTCAATGATAGTGGGCTCAAGGGGCTTCAAAACATCCAGCACCAATCGTCTGACCTTACCCATGTCCTGTTTCGTTCTCCTCCTTCTTTTGATCAATCGCTTTTTGACAAGCTGCCCTCTTCCGGGACAGCCGAAGTATCAGTCTCCTACTCTATCTTGCGGGCAAAAATGAGATAGCCTGTGTGGGCCACCATCCGATCCATGGGCCGCAGGCGGGCTGGGACGGCCTTGTAGCGACGCAGCAGCAGTTCCTCGACCTCGACGGCGGAGAAGCCATGCTCCGGCAGAGCCCTGATCAGCCGCACCACCTGGTTGGTGGTAGGCAGAATGGCGCCAAAGAAACCTCCGCTCTTGAGAGCCGCGTGGGCCTGGGCCAGATACTCCCAGGGGTTGCGCAGGTCGAGAAAAAGAGCGTCAACGTCCACCTCGTCGAAGCCTTCCTTGATGTCCCGCTCCTTCATCTCCACAAAGGGGAGCAGGCCCAACCTCTCCAGGTTTTTGGTGGCCAGATTCAGCACGTCGGGTCTCACCTCGTAGGAGTAGACCAGTCCCGTGGGCATCACCGTCCGGGCCAGAGCCAGGGTGAGGCCGCCGCTGCCGGCGCCGGCCTCCACCACCCTGCTACCAGGCCCCACATTCATTTTCAGCAAGAGGTAGCCGATGTCCTTGGGGTACATGATCTGGGTGGTGCGCTTGAGGTCTAAGATCAGATCATGGGTAGAGGGCTCCAGGGCAAGTAAGGAATAGCCCAGGTGGGACTGCACTTCTCGGCCCAACGGCTGGCCGATGAGATCATCGTGCTTCACCACTCCCCTGTGAATGTGCAACTCGGTGCCCGGCTCCAGGCGCACGATGAAGCTCTTTCTATCTTTGCCCATCAAGAACACCAGGTCGTTTTCCCTGGCTACCTTCACTGTCCGCCTCCTGATTCAGGACGCCTTGCTCCGCGCATAACATTATAACCCATGCTTGAATTAAATGCAACTTCGGGCAAGCAGAAAAGCATTGGGGAAACCCTTCTTGCAAAAAGTCCAACCTCGTGGTATAGTACAGAGAGATAATCTCTAATTGAAAGGAGATCAGCATCATGAACGCGTTAAGAACAGTCGCCGAGCTAATGGCCATCTCGGCCCGCACGGCGCCCAAGTCGGCGGGTAAGGATTTCATCGTCACCGAGATCATCGAAGGCGACGAACTCCAGAGGCTGGCCGAGAAGATGTACGAGTTCGGCGAGCGCACGGGCAAGAAGAATTTCGACCGCGACGCGGCCAACGTCCGCGACTCGGCGGCAGTTGTTCTCATCGGCCTGAAGGACGCCAGGCCAGTGGGCCTCAACTGCGGGGCCTGCGGCTTCGAACGGTGCCTCAGGCCCAACACCCACGAGGGCGAGTTCAAAGGTCCCCAGTGCGCCTACCGCCTGTTGGACATGGGTATCGCTCTTGGCTCCGCCGTGAAGACGGCCAGCCTGCTCAACGTAGACAACCGCATCATGTATCGCGCCGGCGTGGTGGCCAGGGAGATGGGTCTCATTGACGCCGACTACGTGATGGGCATCCCCCTCTCCGCCACGGGCAAGAGCATCTACTTCGACAGGTGACAGGTGAAGCTCAAAGTCCAAAGCTCAAAGTTCAAAATGTATCGCGTTCTGACCATTAACCCTGGCTCCACCTCCACCAAGGTGGCTCTCTACGAGGACGAACACCCCCTCTTCGTGGAGACGATTCACCATTCGGCTGAGGAAATCGCCGCCTTTCCCCACATCGCCGACCAATACGCCTTCCGCCGTGACGCTGTGCTGAGCCTGTTGGATGAGCAGGGAGTCCGACTGGATTCCCTGGACGCAGTGGTGGGACGAGGTGGACTCATCAGGCCCATCCCTAGCGGCACCTATCGGGTCAACGAGAATATGCTGGACGAGCTGCGCCATCCCCAGGAGCGGGAGCACGCCTCCAACCTGGGGGCCATCATCGCCGACGAGATCGCGCGACGGGCCGGCATCCCTGCTTTTATCGTGGACCCGGTCTGCGTAGACGAGTTCGACGAGATCGCCCGCATCTCTGG
This sequence comes from Chloroflexota bacterium, assembly GCA_030611885.1. GTDB lineage: Bacteria > Chloroflexota > Anaerolineae > VGOG01 > VGOG01 > JAUWOY01. The sequence goes on from JAUWOY010000057.1 coordinate 3,946, forward strand.
CCTGCCAGAGATCGAGCGGCGGAGCCTCTCCCACGCTCTCAACCTCAAGGCGGCGGCGCGGCGGGCAGCCAGCGAGCTAGGCAAGCGTTACGACGAGGTCAATCTGGTGGTGGCTCACCTGGGCGGGGGCATCTCCGTCAGTCCCCACCGACGGGGGCGGATGGTGGACGTCAACCAGGCCCTGGACGGCACGGGCCCTTTCGCCCCGGAGCGAGCCGGCGGGCTGCCGGTGGGCGACGTGCTGCGCCTGGCCTACTCGGTTCCCCCACACGATGAGGCTCACTATACCTACCAGGAGATGATCAAGAAGATCACCGGCCGCGGGGGCCTGGTAGCCCACCTGGGCACCAACGATGCCCGCCAGGTGGAACGGCGCATCGCGGCGGGCGACGAGTACGCCAGGCTGATCTACGAAGCTATGGCCTATCAAATCGCCAAGGAGATCGGCCTCATGGCCACCGTGCTAAAAGGCGACGTGGACGCCGTCGTCCTGACGGGGGGAATGGCCCGCTCAGACATGCTGGTGGGATGGATCGTAGAGCGCGTAGAGTGGATCGCTCCGGTGATGATCTATCCTGGCGAGGACGAGATGCTGGCTATGGCTCAGGGAGCTCTCAGGGTGCTCAGGGGTGAAGAAGAAGCCCGGAATTATTGACAAAATCCCGAAATCGGTATAGAATGATGTCAGCTTAAGACTTCGGAAGTCTAGAGGAGGGTAAAAATGGGAATCAAGACATCTGATGAAGCCAAGGAGCTGTTCGACAAGGCAATGGAGCTTTCGGATGAGGATCTCACGATCCTCAAGGAGCTAAGTGCCACAGGCTCAACGCCGCCCGTCAAGCTGGCAGCGCAACTGCTCGTTAGCCCCAATGCCGCCCACGACAGGCTCAGTCAGTTGCGGGATAGAGGTCTGGTCACCAACGTCCAGCGGGTCAAGCGGGACATCTTCGCCTCCGAAGGAGAGGAATACTTCGCCCTCAGCGACGAGGGGCAGGAGATGATGACCATCCTACCGCTGGTGGAGAAGATGCGAGGTGCCCCGTGATCTTGATAGCGCTTTTTTGCCTGTCAGCAGGGCTGGTCAGCGCCGTGCTGTTTATGTTGGATGTCATTTCCGAGTCCAAGGAGCCCTATGAGGCGATAACCACCCTGGAGGTAGGGATCCTTTACCTGGTCAACGTGATCATCGCCGCTTTGATCACTTACGTCCTCTACCTGACGGACCGGATTCAGCTTGGCTTCATGGCCTGGACGGCAGTAGTTCTGGGCTATCCTTTGCTCATGCACACCAAGCTTTTCACTGTCAAAGGGACGACGCCTGGCGAGAACATCTCCGTGGGCTTTGAGGTAGTTTATCAGCAGGTGAGCAAGCTGCTCCTGCCTGGCATAGACAAGTCCATTGAGGAGCGAGGCTCTCGGTTGCTGACCGATTTCCGAGCCATGCCTACGGATAGGATCGTGGACAAGGCCAAGGATTACATCACGCCCAAGAAGATCGAAAATAAACAGGCTGTCATGGACTGGCTGGACGAGATGAGAAATGACGCCGACCAGAACCCAGAGCACGCCGACGACAACAAGCGGGCCATCTTCGCCAAGATCCAAGACATCGGCGGCTACCGAGGCATAAAGTACATTTTGAGAGGCTGAATCAAACCTGTCCATCCGGCCTAAAAAGCGGCGGTTGTAAACCATGATTTACAACCGCCGTTTTGCGTTCGGCTTGCTGGAAGCTGGATATTGGGTATTGGGTATTGGATATTGGATATTGATTACTGTGATGCTTGACTATTCGGGGGATAAGGGATAAAATTGGCTTGAAGCAACAAGCTTGAATACAAGGAGGTGAGCAATGAAGAGATTTCGGCGATTTATTATGGGGATTGGCATGGGCTTGGTCGCTGCGGCTGTTTACCAGGAGCTGCAGAAGCCCCCTGAGGAGCGCACCTGGCACGGGCAGATTGTTGGATTTCTGCCCTACGATTTCCGTTTGCCCACCCTGGAGCGGCTGCGCCAGGCCTACTGGAACCCTGACGAGCCTCGCATCTTAACCGACCGCGTGCTGGGCGTCGGCTGGGCCATCAACTTTTACAGCCTGCAGCAGGGTCTGAGCGAGCTTATCGCCCAAGGGCGCGCCGCCAGCAGAGGGAGGTTTCTTCCATCATGAAGGCCATGATTCTAAGAAAGGCTCGACCGATTGAGGAGAACCCGCTGGAGACGGTGGAGGTGCCGGAGCCTACGCCTGGGCCGGATGAGATCAGGATCAAAGTACGGGCTTGCGGCGTCTGCCACACCGACCTGCACACCGTGGAGGGAGAGCTGGCCCTGCCGAGGCTGCCGGTCATCCCCGGCCACCAGATCGTGGGTGCCGTGGATCAACTGGGGGCCGACGTGACCCGCTTCCGCCTGGGGGATCGCGTCGGCGTGGCCTGGCTCTACTCCAGTTGCGAACAATGTGACTTCTGCCAGCGGGGATTGGAGAACCTGTGCGACCAGGCTCGCTTCACCGGCCTCCACGCCGACGGCGGCTACGCCCAGTACACCGTCGTCCCCGCCGCCTTCGCCTATCCTATCCCACCCGGATTCCCCGACCTGCAGGCGGCCCCCTTGCTGTGTGCCGGCGTCATCGGCTACCGGTCGCTGCGGCTGAGCGAGATCCAACCAGGGGAGCGATTGGGACTTTTCGGCTTCGGTGCCTCGGCCCACGTGACTATCCAGGTGGCTCGTCACTGGGGGTGTGAGGTGTTTGTGTTCACCCGCAGCGAGGAGCACCGTCAGTTGGCGCGGGAGCTGGGTGCGGCGTGGGTTGGGGGCGCCAGGGACGAACCGCCGGCCCTGCTGGACAGCGCCATCACTTTTGCCCCAGCGGGCTGGATCGTGCTGGAGGCGCTGCGGGTGCTGCGGAAGGGGGGCACAGTGGCCATCAACGCCATCCACATGAGCCCCATCCCGGAGATGAAGTACAGCCTCATCTACGGCGAGCGCACCCTGCGCAGCGTGGCCAACATGGCGCGCCAGGATGCGGAGGAGCTACTGCAACTGGCGGCCCAAATCCCCATCCGCACCGAGGTCGAGGTGTACCCCCTGGCCGAGGCGAACCGAGTCCTGCAGCGACTGAAGGACAGGCAGGTGCGCGGTGCGGCGGTGTTAGAGATTCCCGAATAAGTTAACAAGGAGGACAAAACGCACATCGATATCCTGGGAACGGAATCGCTGGGAGTACGCGGCCTCTCTTGTGTGGTGGAGGTCAAGGGGCGCAAGATCGTCATTGACCCTGGACTGGCGTTGGGCTACCGACGCTATGGGCTGCTCCCCCACCCGGCCCAGGTGGCGGTTGGGGAGCAGGTCCGCCGGAAGATCGTAGCGGCATTGGAGGATGCCACCGACGTGGTGATGAGCCACTTCCACGGTGACCACGTCCCGCTGCCCGATGCCAATCCCTATCAGCTCAAAGCCCAGCAGGTGGCCCCCCTGTGCCAAAAGGTTCGGCTCTGGGCCAAGGGGCCCGCCGGGCTCTCGCACAACATGATGAGCCGGAAGCAGTCCCTTTGCAAGGTGCTGGGCAGGGAACTTCCCAACGCGGAGGGGCAAAGGGATGGGCCGATGGCCTTCTCCCCGCCTGTGCCGCACGGGGAACCACATTCTAAACTCGGAACGGTGATGATGACCCGCATCGAGGACGAGGATGGCGTTTTCGTGCACGCTTCGGACATCCAGCTCCTCGATGGCGAGGCGGTGTCGTTGATCCTGGCCTGGCGGCCAGACATCGTGCTGGCCGATGGGCCTCCCATCTACCTCCCCTGGCTTTCGTCGGAAAAACGAGCCAGTGCCTGGGACAACGCGCTGCAGTTGGCCCGTGGGGTGGACACGTTGATCCTCGACCACCACCTGCTGCGCTGCGAGGAGGGACTCTCCTGGCTCGATCGCCTGTCGTCCGAGACGGGGCACGACGTGATCTGCGCCGCGGATTTCATGGGACGACCGCGTTGCCTGCTCGAAGCCTGGCGCACTCGGCTATACAGGGAGATGCCTGTCCCGGATGGATGGCACGATGCCTACTCTCGCGGCGATACCGATACCAGCGCATATCGCGATTACCTGGACCTCGGGGAGCTGAGGCCGGGGATGGTCCTGGAGGGGAAGGTGAAGAGCATCGTAAGCTTCGGCGCCTTCGTGGACGTGGGCCTGGGGAGGGAGGGGCTGGTTCACATCTCGGAGCTGAGCGAGGGGTGGGTGGACAAAGTATCGGACGTGGTCTCGGTGGGAGACGAGGTCAGGGTGAAAGTGCTCGACGTGGACCTGGAGAAGCGACACATCGCTCTGACGATGAAGGGGGCGAAGCAGCCCGATTGAGCAAGTGGTTATGCGGAGGCACACGATGCAGAAGCAGCCCAATTCCCGCATGTGTTTCGTGTGCGGGATGGAAAACCCCATCGGCCTGAAAGCTTTCTTCTACGAAGATGATGACGGGCGGGTGATCGTCAAGTTCACCTCCCACGAGGAGCACCAGGGCTACCCTGGCTTCATGCACGGCGGGATCATCAGCGCGCTGATGGACGAGGTCATCGGGCGCGTGGTCACGTCCCTCGACATCTGGGCCGTGACCGCCAAGCTAGAGCTCAAATTCCGCCAGCCTGTGCCACTGGGGGAAGAGTTGACCATCGTTGGAGAGATGATCCGCTTGCGATCCCGGTCCTTTGAGGCCAGGGGAGAGCTGCGCCTGGCCGACGGCACCGTCGCCGTCGAAGGCCACGGTCTCTACATCCGCCTGCCCGACGAAGAGATTGAGAGGCAAAGGACGGCATTGGATTTCTGGGAAGTAGTACCTGACGAGTAACGAATTTACGAGTTTACGAATCAACGAGTTTACGAGGCGCTGTTGCCTCATTAGCAAAAACCAGGAGGAATAACCATGGAACTCAAAATCGTCAACATCGAAAAGCCTGAGGAGGTGAACATGATCCTCGGCCAATCCCACTTCATCAAGACCGTGGAGGACGTGCACGAGGTGATGGTCACCTCGGTGCCGGGCGCCAAGTTCGGGCTGGCCTTCTGCGAGTCGTCGGGGGCGTGCCTGGTGCGGGCCAGCGGCACCGACGAGGAGCTGGTGGAGCTGGCCAAGCAGAACGCCTTCGCGCTGTCCGCTGGCCACTCCTTCATCGTCCTCATGCGCGACGCCTACCCCATCAACGTCCTCAACGCCATCAAGAACGTGCCAGAGGTCTGCCGCATCTTCTGCGCCACGGCCAACTCGGTGGAGGTGGTCATCGCCGAGACGGAGCAAGGCCGCGGCATCCTGGGGGTCATTGATGGACTTCGGAGCAAGGGCATTGAGGGCGAGGAGGACATCGCCTGGCGCAAGGACTTTCTGCGGATGATCGGCTACAAGCTGTGAACCGCCTCGCGTCCCCTTCGGTGATCTTCGTCTTCCTGGACGGCCTGGGCTTGGGGCCAGCCGATGATACCAACCCCCTCTGGCTGGCCCCCATGCCCAACCTGCGCCAACTATTGGGCGGGCCGCTGGTAGCGGGGCGGACCGTGGATCGGCACGGCCTGTTGTTCAAGGCTATTGATGCCCTCCTGGGTGTGCAGGGCTTGCCCCAGAGCGCCACCGGCCAGACGGCCCTCTTCACCGGAGTGAACGCAGCGCAACTGCTGGGCTACCACCTGGGTGCCTACCCCAACGCCCGCCTCACCGAGGTCATCAACGAGCACAACATCCTCAAGAGGGCCACCGAGCGGGGCTACCGGGCCACCTTCGCCAACGCCTACACCCCCCAGTACTTCCAGTTGGTGAAACAGCGGAAACGCAGACATTCAGCCACCACCCTCAGCGTCCTGGCCGCTGGTCTGCCCTTCCGCACCCTGGCGGATTTGAAACGGGGCGAAGCCGTCTACTGGGACATCACCAACTTCTACCTGGTCGAACACCTGCACCTGGCGGTGCCCATCATCGAACCGGAGACAGCCGGCCAGCGCCTGGCTCGCCTCAGCCGCAACTATGATCTGGTGCTCTACGAATCGTTCTTGCCCGATGTGGTTGGCCATCGGGGGGACCTTGAGAAGGCGCTGGAAATCCTCGACATGCTGGACCGCTTCTTCGCCGGCCTGCTGGAGGAGGTCGGGCCGACGGCCACCGTCGTCATGAGCAGCGACCACGGCAACCTGGAGGAAATCGTGTTGAACCTGCACAGCACCAATCCTGTGCCCCTCCTGGCCATGGGGCCGGGGGCGGAGTCCTTCCGCCAGGCCCAGGCCATCACCGACGTGGCTGGTGGGATCATGCGGGTGCTAGAGCAAGGCCCTCTCCGCCCCCCCCCGTATGCGTCAACTTAGCGTGTAATTGATCCAGGAAGCGCCGGCCGAGTAGCGCGCGAAGGGCGCGTATCGAGGCCAAGCGGCTCCGCAAGACCCGCTCCTTTGGTTTCGATACGCTCTCCGCTACGCTACGAGCTACTCAACCGGCAGTCGCTGACCTTAAGTTGACGCATACGCCTGCCCCCCCTCGGTCCCCCCAACTCTGGGGGGGAAGCAAAAAAGGGGGTTAGGGGGATGAGGGCCAGCAATACAAAAACCCACGAAAACCTCTCGTGGGTTTCTTCTTACAGCGTAGACTTATCGCGAAGCTCCAATCACCGCCGTTGGCTTAGAGCAGTCCGCTGCCTGCCGACGAGCCGCAGCGAGCTATCATTCCTCTTCTGGTGTCAGGCACGATTCGAGGACTTCTTTCAACTTGCTCATCAATTCCTCAAGAGATTCCGCCTGAACGCGATAGCCCTGGAGCTCGGGCACGATAGCGACCCAATGGCCCTCTTCATCTTGCTCTATCGTCAGACTGAACTCTTTTGCCATCTCAACCTCCCATCGGTCCAAGCTAACCGGAGCTTCAGTCTTCCATGTGAGGAAGCAACTTTCCTTGCTGCTCTTCACCAACCTATTATACCAATTTTAGGCACTAAAATCAAGCCGCTTGAAGCGAGGGTTTTCGAAGCAGAACGGAGCAGGAAAATCAACCCCAAGATTCAGGCTCCCAATCTTAACGAACTTGGGGGAAAATAGGGCATCTCATTTCAAGGAGGTGCCCAATAGAGTTTATGCAAAATAAGCGAAGTGTGGTATAAAGTGAGCATTCTGCAACAACCTTTATCCAAGGAGAATGCCAATGATTACCGAAGACACACTTTGCAGCGATCCTGAGCTCGTGATCCTGTTGACCGGCCTACCGGCAGAGAGGTTCTGGCACTTGGTCGGTGAAGTGGAGAAACACTACCCGGAGTATAACCGGCAGCGCCTTGAACAAGAACAGCCAGATAGGAAGCGAGCCGTTGGCGGCGGTCGCAAGTGCGATACGCCGTTAGTCACCCGAACTGCTGCGCTACTCACCTATCTGCGCCTGCACATCATTCAGACCCTCGTCGCCAAGCTCTTTAGCATGACTCAATCTGACATCTCGCGAGACTTGCGTCGCCTGTTGCCCTTGCTCAAGCGAGTGCTCCCAGTTCCCGATGTCTGGGAAGTGATTGAGACCAGGCAAGAACTCGCCGAGGAGGATCGTCTAGCCTTGTCTGACTTGGCCGATGGGCAGGCCCTGGTGGACGCTACAGAGCAACAGGTGTACCGTTCTCAAGACAGTCTCGAACGCAGAGCGCACTATTCAGGCAAGAAGAAGATGTTTACTCTCAAAACGCAGTTCGTTACCGATGGAGATCATCACATCGAAGCCATTAGTGAATCTGCCCCAGGTGCGAAGAACGACAAGAAACTCTGCGACGGGACCAGAACGATCGATCGGTTGCCGGACGGATGCTGCGCCAAAGCAGACAAGGGCTACCAGGGTATAGACAAGCAGGTATCGCTTGTGACTGTTGTTAACGTAGAAACCGGCGAGATGAAACAGGTACCGCGTCTGACTGTTGAAACTCCCTTCAAGAAACCAAAGGGGGGCGGATTAACTGAGGAGCAGATTGCCTTCAACCGCGAGTTGGGTTCGATTCGGGTGCGGGTCGAGCACTGCATTGGTTGGGTCAAGAACTGGCATATCACCAGCACTCGTTTCCGCTGCGATCATCGGATATACTCTCCTGTGATGCAGGTGGTATGCGGCTTGGCTAACTGGCAGACCCAATGCTGGCAAACTGCCAAGGCGCGGGCAAGGGCTGAACCTTGCTCCTCTTATTGTGCATAAACTCTAGGGTAATCGTACTACCCGGTGTTGTTCTTCACGAAGCGCCCTGCTCGTCCCGGGCAGCAAAGACCTGGTCAAAAAACTGTTCCTGATCAAGGCTTGCCTGCCACTGTCGGTGCCGTCGAACCGACTCAAGGCGACGTTGTTGCGGTAGGGTCAGAAACCGAACGGTCTCTACCGGCCCTAATGCCGCCATCAGGGCCTCCAGACCACGGCGGATCATCTTATCTTCCGGTAAGTAAACCTGGGCTTTCATCGCAAATTCTCCTTCTCGCAAAAGGTAATTGGCAAGCCGCACCAGATGCCTGGCCGAATGCGACGACACTTACGAAGCAAACGGTCGTCACAGGTTACAAAATCGCTCCCCGCCTGTTCAGCCAGAGCCAGATGAGCAGCATTAGCAGGGCCCACCCCCTGTTGTACTAACTGCTCGGCTCGCTGTCGGGCTCGAGGCAAATCAAACGAGATACGGGTTCCAATCTCTTGTAGCAACAGTTGCAAGTGCTCTCGTTCAGCCGCTTCCTTGATAGCAGCTATCTCGACATCGTGAACCGGTGAGACGATCATGGTCAAGGACTTTGAACGAACGTGGCCGATGATCAGCAGAACTGCGGCAGTCTCCAAGTGGATGCGCATTTGATCCTGATCGTCAAAGGGCCTACAGAGGGCACAGACATCCATATAGACATGACGGGTTTTAGGCATCTTTAGCTTCTCTCAGGTTAGTCAGCAATAACGTGATATCGTATCTCGGATTAACCACAGTGTACCACAGCTTCCCACATCTGTCAAGGCTTGGCCGCGGGTTTGCACATCGGGCTCTTGACAATTAACACTGACCGGGTTATACTACTGGCATCGAAGTTGGCGCGGTATGCCCGTATCCGCGACCGTTTCCGAGAAGGCTCGAAGCCGAAAGGAGGTGGACTGAAGCTAATTCAGAACAGGCTATCAGCGTTTAGTCTCAAAACTCATAAGGAGGAGAAAAATGCAAAAACCCTGGTTGAACTATTATGAAGAGGGGGTTCCAGCGACGATTGATTACCCCGACACGATGATGCCCCAGGTGCTGGCCGATATGGCCAGCAAGCACCCCGATCACACTGCCACTCTCTTCAAAGGGGCAAAACTGACTTACCGCGAGCTCAACGAATTGGTGGACAAGTTCGCCGCCGGGCTCCAGAAATTGGGAGTCAAGAAAGGCGACCGGGTAGCCGTCCACCTGCCCAACTGCCCCCAGTTCCCCATCAGCTACTACGCTATCCTGAGGGCGGGTGGGATCGTCGTCCCCTGCAACTCGGCGTACGTGGCTCGCGAGATGGAGCGCCAACTCAGCGACTCTGGCGCAGAGGTCATCGTTACCCTGAGTGCCTTCTATCCCATCATCGAGCAGATTCGGGGTAAGACCAAACTGCGCCACGTCGTCGTGGCCAAGATCAAGACCTACTTCCCCGGCCTTCTCAAACTTCTCTTCACCCTGCTCATGGAAAAGAAAGAGGGCCACGCGGTGGACATCTCCGGTGATGCCAATACCTACTGGTTCCAGGACGTGCTGGCCGAGGCACCAGCCAGGCCCACGCCAGTTGATTTGGACTGGGATGACACGGCGGTGCTGATGTACACCGGTGGTACCACTGGCGTCTCCAAGGGCGCGCAACTCACTCACCAGAACGTCCTGGTCAACGCCGTACAATGCAAGTATTGGTTAAAAATCTCCGAAGCCACTGAGGTCGTCCTGACTACCCTGCCCTTGTTCCACTGCTACGGGATGACTACTTGCATGAACCATAGCGCGTGCACTGCCAGCACTATGATCCTGGTGCCTGACCCACGCAACCTCAAGGACGTGTTGGAAAGTATCAACAAGTACCATCCCACTATCTACCCTGGCGTGCCAGCTATGTACGTGGCCATCAACAACGACCCGGGCGTCCTGGCCGGAAAGTACAACGTCAAATCCATTCGGGCGTGCGTCAGTGGGGCGGCGGGCCTGCCAGGTGAGGTGCAGAAGAAGTTTGAGGAGATCACCGGCGGCAAGCTAGTAGAGGGCTATGGGCTGAGCGAGGCCACGCCTGTGACTCACGCCAATCCCATCTTCGGCGAGAACCGCGTCGGCACCATCGGTGTCCCCTGGCCGGATACCGAAGCGGTGATCATGGACCTGGATACCGGCGAGAAAATCCTGCCTCCCGGCGAAGTTGGTGAATTGTGCATCCGGGGGCCGCAGGTGATGAAGGGCTACTGGAACATGCCTGAGGAGACGGCCAGCACCTTAAGAGGAGGATGGCTTTACACCGGGGACATCGCTAAGATGGACGAAGACGGCTACTTCCAGATCGTGGACCGCAAGAAGGACATGATCCTGGGCGCTGGCGGATTCAACATCTACCCCCGCGAGATCGAAGACGTGCTCTACGAGCATCCCAAGGTGTTGGAAGTAGCCGCCGCTGGCGTCCCGGTACCAGGCAAAGGTGAGCGGGTCAAAGTCTACGTCGTCCTCAAGGAGGGCGAGACGGCCACCGAGGAGGAGATCATCCAGTTCTGCCGCGAGAACATGGCTCCCTACAAAGTGCCCAAGTTCGTGGAGTTCCGCACCGAGCTGCCCAAGACCATCGTCGGCAAGATCCTGCGGCGGGTGCTGGTCGAGGAAGACAAGAAAAAGATGGGGCAGTAAGACGTGATGCGTGAAACGTGAAACGTGGCACGTAAAGAAAAAAAAAGCGGAGCCGCAATGTGCGGCTCCGCTTTTTTGTGTTAGCTTTCCCTTAACTCAGGTGTCATTGCGAGGCACAGCTTTTTGTGCCGAAGCAATCCCCAATCGCCGATCCGGAGATCGCTTCGCAACGATTGCTCCCAACGATGATGGAGATCGCTTCGCAAAAACCGCTCGCAATGACACTGGGCTGAACGGTTATGGACTCGTTTCATCCCTTCGACGAGCTCAGGACACTGCCTACTGATTCGCTGTCATATCCGCAAGATCAACTAGGCCAGCATAGCTTGCAGCTCGGCGCCCTCGAGGGTCTCTTTCTCAATGAGGCGCTGGGCGAGAGCTGTCAGCTTGTCCCGATAGGTGGTCAGGATCTCCCTGGCCCGGCTGTGGGCCTCGTCAATGAAACGCCGCACCTCGCGATCAATCTCCTGCGCCACCGCTTCACTGTAATCGCGCTGTTCGGCGATCTCCCGGCCCAGGAATACCAATTCTTGCTTCTTGCCAAAAGTCATCGGCCCCAGCTCCTCACTCATCCCGTACTCACAGACCATCTTCCGGGCCAATTTAGTGACCTGTTCCAGGTCACTTGCAGCTCCTGTGGTCACATCGTTGAACATCAACTCTTCCGCTGCCCGCCCCCCCAAAAGACCGGCCAACTTGTCCCTGAACTTGGCCCGGTGCTTGAGGTAGCGGTCTTCCTCAGGCAAGGGCATGGTGTAGCCCAAAGCCATCCCCCGCGAGACGATGGAGACCTTGTGCACAGGATCGCAGAGGGGAAGCTTACTCATCACCATGGCGTGCCCAGCCTCGTGATAGGCGATGATCTCCTTCTCCTCGTCGCTGATGATCCTGCTCTTGCGCTCCGGCCCAGCGACTACCCGCTCTATGGCTTCCCCGAACTCCTCCATGCCGATGACTTTCTTGTCCCTCCGTGCTGCCAGTATGGCCGCTTCGTTCACCATATTCTCTATGTCGGCTCCTACGAAACCAGGGGTCCGCCTGGCGAGTATCTCCAAGTCTATGTCGTTAGCCAAGGGTTTTCCCCGCACGTGCACATCCAAGATACCCTTGCGCCCCTTTATATCGGGTATGTCCAACACCACCTGCCGGTCGAAGCGGCCTGGACGTAGGAGGGCGGGGTCGAGAATATCAGGACGGTTGCTGGCTGCCAGGATGATGACATTGGTATCGGTATCGAATCCGTCCATCTCCACCAGGATCTGGTTCAGGGTTTGCTCGCGCTCGTCGTGGCTGCCTCCCAGGCCGGCTCCGCGGTGCCGCCCCACAGCGTCTATCTCGTCAATAAACACGATACAAGGGCTATGGCGTTTGGCCTGGTCAAAAAGGTCACGGACCCGTGACGCTCCCACACCTACAAACATCTCCACGAACTCGGAGCCCGATATGTTGAAAAAGGGCACTCCCGCCTCACCCGATACGGCCTTGGCCATGAGGGTCTTGCCCGTGCCTGGCGCGCCCACCAGGAGCACGCCTTTGGGGATGCGAGCCCCCAGGGAGATGAACTTCTCCGGCTCCTTGAGAAACTCCACCACCTCGTACAGTTCCTCTTTGGCCTCCTCCACACCGGCCACGTCTTCGAAAGTGACCGTTGGCTGGTCGCCGGTGAACATGCGAGCCCGGCTCTTGCCGAAGGAGAGAGCCTGATTGTTGGCGCCCTGAGCCTGGCGCAAAAAGAAGTAAAAGATGACCATAAAAAGGATAGCGGGCAAGATACCACTAAGCAAAGGCAGCCAACTGGCCCAACCACTGGGCTGCTGGTAATCAATTGTAATCGTCGCTATTTCCTCCTCGCTAACACCAAAATTGTGCAACACCTCGACGACATCTACACCGTCCCCAATGCGGGATAGCTTCGTCTCCCGGCTGTCCTTGAACTCCACACTCAGAGCAGAGTAATCTCCTGAGATGATGATCTGTTCTACCCTGCCTGCCTTGATCTCAGCAGCTACGTCGCTAATGGGCATCGGCTTCTCCTCAACTTTCTTCGACTGCGAAGAGAAATTGAAAAACAGAAACGCCGCTGCCACCATGATGATTAAATAGACAAAGATATTTCTAAACCTTCCCCCAGACACCTTTTTCCTCCATCCAGTGATCAACTATTAGCCTTCGTCCCTCTCGTTCTGTACCTGTAGACGACTGCAAAGAAAGTCACTCTCGATTTGTTATATTATACCAGAGATTGGCTAAATGTGCCAATTGAGAACACCAATGCGCAGGATTTGCGGATTCTTCCTCAGTCCAAGTCACCTGATCCGTAAATCCCGCCAATCCACTGTTCTACTGAGCAGGAATCACTCGTAATTCCTTTACTAAGACGCTGTCCTGCAGCACCTTCGCCTGGCCCAGGTCAACCACCGGCAGTCGCTGCATAGTAGCCTGAGAGTACATACCCACTTTGAGCCAATAGATGTCAGCGAGAGCATCGCCGGGAATGGAGAGCTCATAGCGGTCCTCCACCAGTTCGCCTATCACCCACGAACTGGTGGGATGTGTGCCTTCGCGCGGCTGAGTGTCCCGCTGCACCAGGACTGCACCGTCGGCCTGGGTCACGTGCACAAAGACGGTATAGTTTTCTGGCATCTGCTGCAGGGCACGCCAATACAAAACCAATCGCAGCGTCTCCCCCGGCTCCAGGCTATCGTCCTCCAGATCACAGGCTACGAGGAGCACCTTATTGTCCAGATTGGCGTTCAGCATCAGCCGAGGGCCGCTGCTGACGATCAGGGTGATCACGCTTCCCTCGGAGATAATGGAACCAGCCGGGGGATCCTGGGACAAGATGGTGCCCTCAGCCTGCTTGCTCCAGACATCCTTCCGAGAGATGTCCAGGCCCATCTCCTTCAAGCCAGGCTCCGCCGCCGTGATCGGCAGGCCCTCTACGGCTGGCACAGAGACGAAATTCGGCCCCTGGCTTATGACAACCCCTATGGTCTCTCCCTGCCCGACCATCTGGCCAGCAGGTATCGTCTGGGCGATGATGTTCAGAGCCGGTACAGATGAATCGTGTCTCTCCCCCACCACAGCTAACTGCAAGCCTGCCTCTTCGACCAGCCGCCGGGCTTCATCCTGACTCAGGCCGACCAGGTCAGGCACCTGTACCTGGCCAGACACAGGGGTGGCAACAACGACAGCAGTAGGCGTAGGCTGTGGCGCCGCCGCACTGTAGCGCTGATAGACCAATCGTGCAAATGGTATCAGGCACAATACGGCTAGAACAGCTACCATCCCCAGAAAAACGGTCAACCAATCTCGGCCCTTCTCCTCTTCTTCGTACTCCTTGGTCTCGACCCGACGGGGTTGGGGTTTAGCAACTGCTTCGTATTCCTCAGGTTCGACCTGGCGAGGTTGGGGTTTGACAACTGCGGGACGCCGAACGACGAGGGGTTCCTCGCTCAAGCGCCTGTAGCTATCCAGGATACGGCCCAACTGATCCGCCGTGCAGTAGCGGGCGGCGGGCTCCTTGGCCATCACCTTGCGCACGATCCGCTCCACCTGAGGGGGCACGCCAGGGTTCAGTTGACGCAGGGGAACCGGCTCCTCCCGCAGGCGCCTGAGGGCTACGCCAATGTCAGTTTCGGCTTCGAAAGGCGGGCGGCCCGTCAGCATCTCGTAGGTGAGGACGCCGATAGAGTAAACATCCGAGGCCAGGCTCACGTCTTGGCCGGCTGCCTGCTCCGGCGAGAAGTAGTGAGACGTGCCCCAGATGATCTCCCCCTCGACAACCGAGGCGGGCGAAAGAGCGCAGGCGATCCCGAAGTCGGCCACCTTGACCCGGCCATCGGCGGAGACAAAGACGTTCTGAGGCTTGATATCGCCGTGCACGAGGCCCACCCGGTGGGCATATCCTACCGCGGCGCAGATTTGTACGACGATATCAAGAGCCTGTCCGATGGAAAAAGGGACACCTACCCGGATCAACTCTGCGAGGGTTGGCTCCTCCACAAGTTCCATCACCAGGTAGTGGCAATCGCCCTCCTGGCCCACCTCGTAAGTGGTGACGATGTTGGGATGCACCAGGCTGGCTAATGCCTGAGCCTGGCTGTGGAGGCGGGCTAAGAAAGCCTCATCTTCGACGTAGGCCCGGCGCAGTACCTTGACCGCCACCGGCACCCCCCGCCACGTATCCTCGCCTCTGAAGACGACGGCGATCTTTCCTGCGCCGATTTCGGTCAGCAGCCGGTAACGCTTGTTCAGGATGATTTTCTCGGCCATTTAAACCAACATTCTCCGGGAACAGTTGTAACATATTATACCAGCTTCTGTACCAGGCGCAACTTGATTTCCCTGTGGTTTTGTGCCATAATACGGGCACTTCGAAACACTACAACGAATTCAGAATAAAACGAATCAGGAGCAAGAAACCTGTACTGAGCCTTGTCCTGAGTTCGTCGAAGGGCTGTCGAAGTATCCGTTCCTTTCTCAATCCGTTGTAGTGATGAGGAGCCACTGAAGACCAGGATCCAGGCGTTCATGGAAACGCTGGCAGCGCAAAAATCTGGAAGTTGGAAATTGGCTGATTCTAACGGATTCTGTGGTTGAGGTTCGTAGCCCCACACTTAGGCCTAAACAGGCGTTCTTGTGGGTCAATTTCAACGCCAAACGACATAAAACAGGCGGATTTCACTGCTTATCCGCCCAATTTGGGCAACTTTTACACGGATGAAGCTGTCCACTTTAGCAGAAAACAATCCGAATGGCTAAAACCACAGAAAACGTTAGAACCAG
>JAUWOY010000079.1 GCA_030611885.1 Chloroflexota bacterium
GGCCCTCCGGGGGGGTGGGGCCCCCACCGCCCGCCGCCCCCCCAATGTGGGGGTTTCAACCTTGCGGGGGCGGGGGGGGGACAAAGCGCGGAAGGCGGATGGGCCGCTCGCGCAGACCGCTCAATTGCTCGGCCAGCGGGCCTTTATCGCCGTCCAAAATAGCGCGGGCGGACGTCTCCAGCAGTACCCGGTCGGCCTCGCTCATCTGGCCGGCGCGCAGGAGGAAGACGCCGCCGCGCTGGTTCAGCCAGGCGTCGCTGCCCGTGCGAGTAAGCAGCCGGAACAGTTGGCTTTGCAATTCCTGATCGTAGCCGATTCCCCGCTCGTTGATGATGACCAGGTCAACCTTGATCTGCCGATTACGCCAGTAGGCGTGGGCCCGGAGCAGTTCGCGCACCAAAGCCGTTTCCTCCTGGTTGCCAATGCGCATCAGGAGGATTGGATAGTCGCCGGAAATAGCGAACGGCCACAGGCCGGATTGCCCCTTGCTGTTCGCCGCCAGTGTCTCAGGATCGGCCCGCAGGGCAGCGTGGGGGTAGAGGAGCACGGAAAGCAGTTGATGGGTGCGCTCCACCTCTGGGGCAGTGAGATCAAGTCGGTGCAGTTCCAGTTCGCTGTGAAAGCGGGCCTGGTCGAAGGCCCGATCAATCTGGGGCCAGGCTTGATAGCGCCGGGCCAGGGCCAACGCATCCTCCCGCGACTCGGCGGCCAGCGTGACGTAGGCCACCTGCGCCGTGGCGTGCGGATCGAGATCAACCTCCTGGCCCAGGGCCATGATCGGGTCCAGGGTAGCGCCGGTGGTGCCCGAAAGCCCGTGGCTGAGTGTGGAGGTGTGGGGGTGTGGGAGTGTGGGGTCGAGGGCGGCCGGGGAGCGAACCGTACCGCCCCGGCCCAAAAAACGCGCGCGGTCGCTTTCGTGAGCGCCGGTGATCTCTTGCCCCCGTCCCACGACTAGCAGGTGAGCCATGTAGACCGCATCTTCCTCGGCCGAACGGGGGCGGCGGCGGAAGAGCAGGGCGTTCAGATCGGGTAAGTACTCGCTCTCGACAAAGAGTTTGCTGAACGCCTGGTGGCGCCGGTCGGCGGCCTGGGGCGCGAGCACCACCTCGCCGTAACTGGTGAGCATCAACTGGCGGGAGTGGTCGCTGTGGTTGGTCAGGGTGATGCGCCGGACTTCGACGTCGTCGTCCGGCGAGACGGTGATCTCCATGTGCAAGGTGATGTCGTGATCCTGGCGCCGAAACTCGGCCTTGTGGGCGTAAAAGAGCACCTCCTGGCTTTCCGGCTGGGAGGCGGTTGGCTGGTAGCCTGCCGACCAGAGCTTGCCGCTATCTCTGTCTTGAACATAGATCCAGGTCCCCCAGTCGTCGAGGGTGGTGTCGGGGCGCCAGCGGGTGAGGTCCACTTCCTGCCACCCCTTCGATGTGCCCTTCGACGTGCTCAGGACGTAGCGACTGTAGCCGCCGCCAGCGCTGGTGATGAGCAGGCCGTAACGCCCGTTGGAGAGGAAATGCACCTGGGGCAGTGGGGCATCCACAGGCGCGTGCCAGGGACCCAGGGCGGGCCGGGGTTGAATCGGGGGAAGAATACCGACTTCCGCTGGATGCGGGATCTCGACGGGGGCCTGCTGCGGTACCTGCTCTTGCAGGAGCAGTTCGGCACTCTGCACGCGAGGATCGGCGTGGAAGCGGCGCACTATCGCCTCATCCTGAAGATAATTGGTCAGCGCCAGCAGGATCATACCCTGGTGATGCACCATGTACGAGTGCACAATTGCGCTCTCCTGCCCCAGATGCAGCCGGGAGTGGGTGTAGTCAATCGCCTCGTAGAAGCCGTAGTTACCGAGCATCTGCCGTTCGACGAGCTGGGCGATATTACGCATCACGGCCTGGGGGTACATCGGCAGGGCGAGCAGCGAGGCATAGGGCGAGACCACCAGATCCTCGTCCAGGTCGCGCCTGAACCCCAGCCCCGGCACACCGAATCCCCGGTACTGGTAGTTCATATTCGCGTCGAAGCCGTAGTAGCCCGCCTCCGAGATACCCCACGGCACGTCCTTCTGGCGGGCGTAGGCGATCTGGTGAGCGATGGCCGCGCGGCAGCTTTGCTCCAGGAGCGTTCCCTCGTAATGTCGCATCAACAGGGGAGGCATCAGATACTCAAACATGGTCCCACCCCAGGAGAGAAGCGCCCGCGCGCCGTTGACCCGGGTGATGGGGCGGCCCAGGTGCAGCCAGTGGCTCTGGGGGACGTCGCCCTTGGCAATGGCCAGCAGGCTGGCGATTCGCGCTTCGGAAGCCAGCAGATCGTAATGGTTGTTGTCTAGCGTTTCGGCCTCCACGTTGTAGCCGATGTGGAATACCTGTCGCTGCGAATCGAACAGGAAGTCAAATTTCATGGCCTGGAAATAGGCCTCCGCCTGCGCGCCCAGATCCTGGCAATCGCTCACCAGGCCCTCTGCGACCGTGCCGGCAGAATCCAGTCCGTTGGCCAGTCGCTCACACCAGACACGGGCCTCTCGTACTGTTTCGGCCGGGCCGGCCTCGTCGTCCAACAGCTCCCGCAGTTGAGCCAGTCGTGCCCGCCCTGCTTGACAGACCTGGGCCACCTCGTCGAGCCGTGGCGCGGCGGGCAGGGCCTCCTGCAGCGCCTGCCAGGCATCTCTGATGGCCGGCTTCGTCTCCGGTTGGGTAAACAGGGCCGGCGGCTGGCTCAGGGGCACCAGCCACGGAAGCAGCATGTCCAGTTCGGGCCGCAAGCTGACCAGTTGGGAGCGCACCTGCTTCGACCAGATGCGCAGGTTGTGCAGGGTCGCGGCGTCCAGGGTCAGCGATTCGGACTCGACCAGAGCTATCAACAACTGATCCAGTTCTTGCCGACAGTCCTCGCCCAGCCAGGGCAGCAGGGACACCCAACCGTCGGGATCATCCCGTACGGCCAGTATCCGCTGGCGGACATGGGCCAGGTGAGCCTGCAACGATGCGACCGCCGTCTCAGAATTGGCCTCCTCTATACCATCCACGACCTCAGCCAGGACGTCCACCGTATCGAGCAGGCCCTGGAAGCGCTGCCAGCGCAGGACAGGGGTACCAGGCAGGGCCAGACAGCCCTGCTTGAGTGCCAGGAGACACCCCGCCAGGTTACCGCTATCCACAGTGGATACGTAGCGGGGGGGTAGAGGCTCCAGGTTGCGCGTGCCGTACCAGTTCAAGAAGTGGCCTCGATGTTGCTCCAGTCTGCCCATGGTATCGAGAGTGTAGCGCAGCCGCAACGTCAGGTCCATCGGGCCGACGTAGCCCAGGTCGTAGGCAGCCAGGGTGGAAAGCAGCAGCAGCCCTATATTGGTGGGCGAGGTGCGGTGCGCGACGAGCCCACGCGGATCCTCCTGAAAATGGTCGGGGGGCAGCCAGTGGTCTTCTGGGCCGACGAACTGCTCAAAGTAAAGCCAGGTGCGGCGAGCCAGGCGGCGCAACTGTCGGCGTTGATCGGCGGAAAGCGGGACCGGCTCGTGGACCACGGGGCGGCTGGTCCAATGAGCGATCTGGGGCGATGCCAGCCAGACCAGCAGCAACGGCGCAGCAACGAACAATGCCACTGGGTTGATCAGTATCACCAGGCAGGCCAGCGCCAGGGTCAGAAGCGGCGCAGCGCCCATCCGTCTCCAGAGTGTCCCTATTTTCGATTCCCGGCCAAACAGGCGGATGGTATGCGCGGCTGTGGTCCACTGTAGCAATCGCTGGCGGGTGATGGTCAGGCGGACCAGGGTGGCCGCGATAGCATCTATCATGATCAGGGTCGCGTAGGGAAGGAAGACCAGCGCCAGCAGCCAGCGGGTGACGCCCCGTACTAATTGCGTAGTCCCGGCTGACACTCTCCCCACCAATCTCTGAGCCACCCCGGTTATCGTGCCGGTGATGAGCGGCACGGCGAGCGCCAGCAGTCCTGCCAGCGTCCACAGCAACGCCGAACCGGGCAGCCACAGCCAGCCGGCGATCAGCAAGGCCAGCAGCGCTGGCATCAACAGGCTGCGGCGCAGATTGTCCAGGATCTTCCAGCGATCGAGTACTGAGAGGTCGTTGGGCATCGTTCCGCCGTCCGCGCGGGGCACCCTGGGCAGCAGCCAGGGCAGCAGTTGCCAGTCCCCGCGCACCCAACGGTGCAACCGGTCCGTGTAGGCGAGATAGTGGGTGGGGTAATCTTCAAACAGGAGCACGTCTGTCACCAGCCCGGCGCGGCCGTGGATTCCTTCGAATAAATCGTGGCTGAGCAAGGCGTTGTCGGGCACACGCCCGGCCAGGCTGCGCTCGAAAGCGGCCACGTCGTAGATTCCCTTGCCGGCGTAGATTCCTTCACCAAATAGGTCCTGGTACACGTCTGATACGGCCCGGGTGTACAGATCCAGCCCGGTATCCCCGGAGAAAACCTGCGCGAACAGCGATCGGCCAGCGCTGGTCGGCTTGATCTCCACCCGGGGTTGGAGCACAGTGTACCCGGCGACCACGGCGCCGCTTTCGGCGTCAAATTCAGCGCGGTTCAGCGGGTGGGCCAGGGTGGCGATGAGGCGGCTCGCACTATCCAGAGGCAGGACGGTATCTGCATCTAGGGTGATGACGTACTTGATCTCCGGCAGAACCTCCAGGTCTCCTATTTGCAGGTTGTAGGAGGTCTCCGCGCTTCCATTAAGCAATTGATTGAGTTCTACTAACTTGCCCCGCTTCCGCTCCCAGGCCATCCAGCAGTCCTCACCCGGGTTCCACTGGCGGTGGCGGTGGAAGAGATAGAAGGGCCTGTAAGATTCCTGGCCGTACTTCTCGTTGAGGGCCTCGATACTGTGCCGGCCATGCTCGAGCAGGGCCACGTCCTCCGGCATGTGCTGCTCTGGCGCATCGGCGAAATCGGTGAGCAGGGCGAAGTGCAGATGTGGGTCGGCGTTGCTCAGGAAGTGAAGTTCCAGTTGCCGCACCAGGAATTCGATATCGCTTTCGCGGGACACCAGGCCGGGAATGACCACCATCGTGCGATGATCGGACGGGATGCCTTTTTGAAAGTCCAGCCGGGGCAGCGTGTGGGGCGGCACGGTGTGGGTAACGAGCCAATTGACCAGGTGGACGGACACGGCCGTAGCGGGCAACGAGACCAGCAATCCCGCTCCCACCAATTGAATCAGAGTCCCGCCGGCCACAGAGGTGTAGCGCACCAGGCCGAGCACGATGACCAGGGTGAGCAGGGCGATGCTGCCCAAATACACCAGAGCAGGATGGCCGAGCAGCCAGCGGCGCAGACGCACACTCCACGGGACACGGTAGCCCAGTCGGGCCTCAAGTTGTGCGCGGCCCGCGTCCAGGAGATAGAAACCGACGTGGGTGGTACGGGATGGCCTGGCCTCTTCGGGCGGCGATTGCGCCCCTTCAGCCAGACGAATCGCTTCCTGGGCGATTTCTTCCTCGTCCCGGCCCGTCGTCAGGGCCAGTTCCTCGATCACTCCGCGATAGCGGTCGCGCGTCTCAAAGTCCATGCGGGCGTAGACGCCCGCCGGGTCGGAGCGCAGAATCTTCTCCACCTGGCTGACGCTCTCAAAGAACGCCATCCAATCCTGTACCGCCAGCGTGCGCAGGCTGAGGATACAATTGGCGACGATAGCCTCGTTATCCAAATCCCCGGCCGAAGGCCCGGCAACAGCATCAGAAAGCCCCTCACTTCCATCCGTCTGTAGCCCTGTGATGCTGGCGACTGCCCGAGTCAGACACTCCAGGACTCCCAGGCGCAGCATGGTCGGCAGCGCCCACAGCTCGCCCATCGTCAGCGGTGTGACACGTTGGTAGGCCTGAACAAAGCGCGTCACCCGGTCGAGGTCGAGGTGGCCCTCGCAGTAGCCAGTGATCTCCCGCACCAGGGCATAGATGCGAGGGTAGCCTTCCAGGGGGGATGTGTCGAGCTTGGGCAACCGGCGATAGTAGCCTTCTGGCATATCCTCGCGGATTTGACGCAGCGCCTGTTGCACCACGTAGAAGTTGTCCAGCATCCATTCGCCCGCGTAAGAGAGGGCGATCTGCGCTTCAGATGCCCCTGCAAAATGCTGGTAGGCGTCGCGCAAAAGCGCCTCCTGCTCCCGGAGACGGTCCAGAAGCGGGGGCCCGCGCCTGGGACGGCGAGAGACAGCGTGACTCTCAGCCAGTTGACGCGCCTGCCTTTCCAGGCGACTTTCGCCACTGAGCTGAGCCTGTTCTGGTTGACTGTTTGTCATGCTAGTGTCCCTTGTACTCCCTGGCGGCCATTTCGGCCCGAGTGCGTTCCACTTCGTCTGGAGAAAGGTCCTGCACGATCAGCAGCGGGGTAGTGCCATAGGCGATGAAATTGACGACCATGCTGCCATAAGGCCATTTGGTCCCGCCAGAGTAGCCGTGAGCGCTCAACATTACCAGGTCCGCACTCTCTTGATCCACCAAGTCGTGCAGCGTTGCTGCGGCGTGGTCACTGACAAGCAAACGGGTCCGAACGTCTACAGACAGGCGGGACTTAAGCTGCTCTAAGTACCTGATCGCTTCCAACTGGTTGAGCTCCATGATCTGGTTCGCCAGTTCGACTTCTTGCTGCGTAGGGGGCACGCGGCGGGGCATTTCCGGCTTGGATACCACGTGTACCAGCAGCAGTTCGGATTTATGGAAGCGGGCCAGGGTGATAGCTGGCGACAAGACGCACTCCGCCCGCTGCGAGCAATCCAGTGGAACCAGCAGCCGCCGGTAGCACAAGCCCGTCAGGTCGTGGGCAACAGGCTGATAGGCCCGCACGATCATCGTCGGCACATAGGCGCGCAGGATGATTTTTTGAACGACACTGCTGACGTTCCAACCACTCAAGCCGCTCCGTCCGTGGCTGCTGAGGACAATCAAGTTGACGTCGTGGCCATGCGCGAACTCGATGATGCGCTCTGCTGCCTGGCCCTCCACGAGCGTGTTATCCGTCCGCAGGCCGGCTTCTCGCAAGCGGACAGTCAGCTCGTCCAGGTAGGCCTTCGCCTCAGCCCTGCCGAAGTGCCAATCCAGTGGATCAACGGGCCGGATTTGGTTGGTAGTGGAGGGCGTCGCCAACACTCGCAGCAGCGTGACCTGAGACTCGAAGGCCCGAGCTATCGCCACGGTGTGAGGCAGCACACATTCGGCGAGGGGAGATCCGTCCAGGGGAACGAGTATATGATCGAACATAGTTCTTTCTCCTTTCCTTAAGCCACTAGAAACAATTACCTGTCACACCTTCGGCCTTGGCCACGCCTCGGCTCCGACGGCACGTGAGGCATCTCTCGTTAAAGTATGTGGACCAAGGCAGACTCAATATAGCACAGCCTCGTGTGGAAGTCAAGGCGAAGGAGCCTTGACTTTATCCACATCTCTTTGTTCTCCCCCTCAGTTGAGGTGCGATCCCGTTCAAGGGCCATGGCAGGGCGTCAGAGCTTCGACCTGCACCTGGTATTTCTCGCTCAGGAGATCAGCGGACAATATATCATCGTGGACGGTGATCACGGCAGTGCCGCGCCACGGGGCGGGGAGGTCAACGTACTTCTCCATATCCACGACCCACTCCGTCTTGAAGTCTGGAGACATATAATTGCCATAGGATGCAGCCTGGTTCCCCTCCAGGTCAATGAACTCCACAACCACGTAGAAATGATCGTTCTGCTCCCATGGGCCAGCTTTGGTGATCCTGAACTTCGAGGAACATCCCAGGTTTTCCCCTCCCGTCGCGCTCCATCGCCTGGCCACAGGGTTGAGGGCGACTTTGCTGCCTACCAACACCGTTGGCATGGCTATTGACGTAATCGTCGGCGTGAGGATGGGGTTGCTAGCATCTATGGATTCCTCGAGAACATCTTCGGCCATATCAGAGAACGGCATAAAATCCTCGACGAGTCGTCCCGCTTCGATCGCGGATTCAACCTGCTCTTTGAAGGAATCAGGCGACTCCAGTTTTTCGGTATCCGAAAGTACGGTCTGAGCAGTTTCGTCCATCAAGCCCAGGGCCTCATTCAGTTCAGGCGCGAACTTCGCGGCAGTCTCCAGGTCGCCAGTTTCTTTAGCACTCGAAATTACAGTCTGAACAGTTTTGTTAAGCGAGTCAACGAGTTCACCCAGTTTAGTCACAAACTCCGTGGCAGTCTCCAGGTCGCCAGTTTCGATAGCCTCACATGCTGTGCTGGCCAGCAAGAGACATATCAATAGACTCCCCATAAACAGACGTTTCATTATTTCCTTTCACCTCCCCCAGGCTGCCTTTCGTCCCAGTTTTTCGAGATGGGTTGTGTGAAACTCATTTGTGGGCCTGACCACTGTCCAGATCGGACATTCTTTCGTTAATTAATCCCGGGTCTTTGGGAATTGGCATGAATAGCAGGCTGGAGTCCTCAACTTGTTGAGGTTTGCCGCGCCGCACCCCCAACGAGTTGGGGACTCCGATACTGTGACCCTGCGAAATCCCAAAGAGCCTTAATCCCTCGAAAAAGCGGGGGCAGGTCTACACCTTCCCTATGGCATTGGTATAGCCAGCAATAGCCCTATACCCATAATAACTACTAATGAGGCCAGAATCAATATCAGCAGGGCAAGTGATTCAGTGTCTTTCGTGATAGATTGCTCACTGTGCATGCTACCAATAATCGCACTCCGAAGTGTAGAATGGATGCGATTACCGCTGCGAAACAAAGCACATTTGGCAGCAGCCAGGGGTGCATACACCTTGGCCCTGAGGACGTCGCGGATGGTCTTCCTGAAACTGTAGTCATCATCTACGATGAGGACGCTCTTTGTATCCATGGCTCACCTCACTACTTTCTCTTTCTGATAGGCCAGCCCAGAAGCCAGCCAAATTCTTGGTTTGGTTAAGTTAAGAAGCTACCGAAGCCAAAGCAAGCCTCTCACCCGATTCAGCAGCTCTCTGTCTGTAACTGGTTTACTCAAGAAATCCATGGCTCCAGCCTCGAAGCCACTCAACCGGTCTTGGACACGATCATGATCAAGCCTCTTGGTCTTTACGCTATCGGGACCAGCAAGACTTCCCTTGCGGGTGAGTATGAGCACCGGTATGTCAGCGGTATCCGGGTTGCCTTTCAGGCGGCGGCAGACCTCGTATCCGTCCATCTTAGGCATGACAATGTCCAGGATGATGAGATCGGGCTTTTCCTTCAGTGCCTTCCATAGCCCCTCCAGGCCATCGAAGGCGGTGATGACCTCGTAGCCTGCCTTTTGCAAGAGGCGTTCGTAGAGCCGCACCAGGGAACGGTTGTCGTCAATAACGAGAATGCGCGCTTTAGAACCCATCATTTCCTCCCCTCAAAGAAGGCCGCGAACCGTTTCACCTCTCCTTCCAACTCTCCCAACTCTCCCCGTACGCCGCTGAGGTCGCCTTCCCGGCCCATGATCTCAAGGCGCAAAGCCACGTCGCACGCTGCCCGGCCCCCGAAGCTGATCAGAGCCCCCTTCATGCCATGCGCCGCACGTTTGACAGCCCGTGCATCTTGCCGTTCGAGGCCCTCTCTCAGCTCTTCCAGTTGCCTGGGGTAGTCCAACTCCAGGAACAATCCAACCACCTCTCGCAAGAGTTCCCAGTCTCCACCGACCATCTCCAAGGCTCCGTCGAGGTCAACAGACGGCGCGGCGCTATGGTCTCGATCGAGGGGCAGGAAACCTTCGATGGCGCTGGCAAGTTTCTCGGGGCTCACCGGCTTGGAGAGATAGCCGTCCATGCCCGCTTCCAGGCATCTCTCCCGGTCCCCCTTCATGGCGTAGGCGGTGATGGCGATGATGGGGATGTGTCGGACGGACTCTGCTTCCCTCTCGCGAATGGCCCGGGTGGCCTCGAGCCCATCCATCTCTGGCATCTCCACATCCATCAAGATCAAGTCGAAGTCCTCTTTCTCCAGCATCTGGAGTACCTCCAGGCCGTTGCCTGCTATCTGCACCGCGTGGCCCATTTTCTCCAACGTCTTTCTGGCGATCAACTGGCCGGCAAAGTTGTCTTCGGCCAGCAGGATGCGCAACGTGGTCAGGTGGTCTTTGGTCGGGTGGTCCTTGGTCGAGTGGTCGGACGAAGGACCGTCCGACCATCTGACCATCTGACCAGTCGGCGCAGTTCCCAGCACTGTCAGGATGGCGTCGAGGAGCTCGGACTGTTTGATCGGCTTGACCAGGTAGGTGGCGATACCCAGTTCGCGGCAGCGGGCCGCATTGTCGTGCACGCTGTCAGAGGAGAGCATCATCACGGTGGCATCTCTGAGGACGGGGTCATGCCGAATCTGCTCGGCTACGGCAAAGCCGTCCATCCCCGGCATCATCTTATCCATGAGGATGAGACGGAAAAGGCGAGAGGTCTTCTTGGCCTGTTCGAGTTCTCGCAAGCCCGCCGGCCCATCCTCGGCCCCCGTCACCTCCATCCCCCAGTGGGTCAGCATCTCTCGCAGTATGAGGCGGTTGGTCGCGTTGTCGTCAATCACCAGCACGGGCAGCCCTTGCAAATCCACCGCCACGGCTCGGTTGAGCTCGCCGAAGACTGCGGGCCTGGCAGCGGCGCGTTCTGCGTCTGCTTGCTTCTTCAACTTCACCGTGAAGTGAAAGGTGCTGCCTTCTCCGAGACGGCTTTCCACCCAGATGTGCCCTCCCATCAGCTCCACCAACTGCTGCGCTATCGCCAACCCCAGGCCGGTCCCGCCGTATCTGCGGGTGGTGGAGCCGTCGGCCTGGCGGAAGACCTCGAAGATCACCTCCTGTTTATCCTCGGGGATCCCAATCCCGGTATCGCGGACAGTGAAATGGAGTTCAACCCCTCCCTGCCGCCCCCCCGGCCCCCCCCCCCCCCCGCCCGCGGCGGCCCCCCCCCCCCCCACGCGGGGGCGGGGGGGGGGGGGGGGGGG
>JAUWOY010000008.1 GCA_030611885.1 Chloroflexota bacterium
CGCCCTATGGGGTGCAGTTGTTGGGGGGGCAAAGCAGACCTGATGTGCTCGATCTTGCCCAACAGGCAGGGATCGAGTGGGTGCGGATGTATCTCAGTTGGGGATCCATCGAGCCCAACAACACCACTCCGGACAACTACAACTGGGGTGGCTACGATGCTGTATTCACTAACTTGGCGGCGGCGGGGCTGACTCCTATGGTGACTGTTGAAGGCAACCCTTCCTGGGCTTCCAGCAGGAGCAACGGCCCCATCTATCCGGACAAGCTAGACGACTTTGCCGAGTTCGTAGGGGCGTTGGTGGCCCACTATTCAGTGCCGCCTTACAACGTGAAGTACTGGGAGTTCTACAATGAGCCGGACAACTGGGACAGGTGGGGAGGGAATGGAGACGACTATGCAGCTATGTTGAAGGAGGCCTGGGGAGCAGTGCACGGGGCGGATCCGCACGGGAAGGTAGTGTTTGGCGGGTTGTCTTATGAGGATGTTCACTGGTCTGGGTGCCCACCGGCGGGGTGTTATGATTTCGACTTTGTGCCCACGGTGCTAGCCAATGCAGGAGGGCCGAATTTTCCATATGTTGATGTATGGAACTATCACTTCTATCGGGGGTTAAGGAACAATTGGAGTCCGCCTAATGTGGTAGGGAAGGGCTTGCATCTACGGAACAGGTTGCCGGTGGAGCTGCAGGACATGCCCTTCGTATGCACGGAGCTTGGCCATCCATGGGCTGGCAGCAACCCGCCTAATCCTGACCCTCCGTACACCCACGAGAATGCCGCTCAGTATGTCGTCCAGGGGTTTGTGCGGGGGATGTTTGGATTGAGGGATTATGGGCTGAACTTGTGGGGGAGTGCGTGGTTCACGATGCGGTACTATCATGGGGGGGAGGGAAACGACTGGGGTCTTGTGAGCTCTAGTTTGGATCCCTATCTGGCGTACTATGCTTATCAGACCATGACCCAGGAGTTGGCAGAGGCGGAGTATGATCATGCCTTAAGCGTGAGTGGAGTAGAGGGGTATGTGTTCTCGTTGCCTGGAGGGGGGGAGAAGACGGTGCTGTGGGCGACAGGCAGCAACACGGATATGACGTTCACTGGCAGCGAGTTGCGGGTTGTACAGAAGGATGGAAGTGAGGAAACCATCCAAGATGGTGGAAGTGGTGATCGTGACAATACCACCAATGGACAGATTCAAATCCAGGTCACGCAAAGTCCTGTCTTTGTTCAAGCATTTTGATAGGCCCCTTTTATCTACGTGGGGTATAGGCAAGCGGGACCACTTGCTAGGCTCCCAAGTGGAGGGAGAAGTGTGTTGACAGGCAGGCCTCTACAAGATGTCTGTTACAGGGTAGACCTGGTTTGACAAAAGCTTTCTATCATATTAAAATAGCCATGATCTGGGGAACGTTGGGCTGCATCTTTGATGGTAGAAAGCCGACATAGCAAACAAAATTCTTGAAACTATGCCAGCCAGGGATGTATTCTTGTCGCCCCCTGAGACTGGCTTTTAGTTTTCGATGTGGAGATTGATCCAAGAGAGTGATAGCTCTACCATGTCGAGTGGCCGGAGATCCTACGGTTGATTCGCACAGACAATGCCGTTCCACCTCTGAATCACTGACCAAAGAGTCTCCACCTGACGTACTGCGGCCGAATCGTCATCAATCTGTAGAAAAGGCACGCTCTCCCTGCGCCCCTGGGTATGAGAGGTCAGCTTGAGGAGCTTGTCGCAAATCGGAGATGCAGAAACTGTGGTGGATTCCCCTTCGCTATCGGTATCGAGCAAAATTATCAAGAATACGATATTCAATTCCGCAGGCTGGCTCTGGACCGGATTTGCAGCTATCTTTTTGACCCCATACATAGTTTCGAGGTTGGGAGTGCAAAGATTCGGAGCATGGTCGCTAATCCTAGTGTTGGTAGATTATTCTGGACACCTGGATTTTGGCATACGGACTTCTTTGGTCAAGTACGTTTCCGAATATCATGCGATAGGGGAGCACAAAGTCATCAACAGTATTGTCAGCACAGGATTTCTTTTTTATCTACTGTCTACTATGATCGGTGCCGGTTTCGTGTACATCTTTAGTGATGGCGTTCTCCGTTTCTTCAGAGTCTCCCCGGAGATTTACGAGGAGGCCCATTTTGCTTTGATCATTACAGCGGGTGTCCTTACCCTTTCTAGTGTGTCTGGCGTTTTTCAAGCGATCATGACGGGGTTACAGCGAATGGAAGTGATAAACGTGACCGTCATAATCACCTCGGTGCTCAATATCACGGGCACTATCGTATCTCTAGAATTGGGGTATGGATTGAGAGGACTCATCATCAACCAATTCGTTGTTGCGATGGTAACCGCTGCACTATTGGGTATCTATTCTTTCAGGCTCCTTCCCGCGTTAAAACTCAGCCCTGGCTTCCTCCGCATAGCTAGCCTGCAACGGCTACTTGGTTATGGAATAAAAGTCCAAGTTACGAATGTGGGGGCATTAGTGAGTCTGCAAACCAACAAGATTTTGGCAGGCTATTTCTTAGGGCTTGGATCTGTGACTGTCTATGAGTTAGGTTTCAAAGTTGCTTATACGGTCTTGTCCTTGCCAATGTTGCTTATATCGGCAATCATGCCCGCGGCGTCTGAGCTAGAAGCGAGACAGGACAGAGAACCACTGCGTCAACTTTATCTAAGGGGATCGAAGTATCTGGTATTGGTGGCCGCCCCCTTGGCCTTTTTCACGATTTCCAGGGCCTCTTCAATCATGCTGGCTTGGATGGGACCTGGATACGAGAATTCGGTGTTAGTGATCCAGCTATTAACAGGGGGATTTTTCATCAGCCTTCTTACCGGGGTTGGAACAACCGTCGCACGAGGAATCGGGAAACCCGGATACGAAACCCGCTATGCTTTGACAACCATAGTGATAAATGTGGTGCTGGGTATAGTGTTGATTGTGAAGATAGGCTTACTAGGAGTTTTGATTGCTACATTGCTGGCATTGGCTATCGGGTCCTTCTACTTTATGATCTTGTTTCACAGGCATTTGAAGCAACCCGTTATTGAGTTCGGAAAAAAAACGTATAGAAAACCGATAGTTGCCTGTCTATTGGCCAGCTTTGTCGTTTATGGCCTAAGCCTGTTTGTTAAGTCACTTTCTCCGCCATGGAGCAGGTCAGTCAATCTGGTTGTCTTGGGGGTAGAGGGATGTATATTTGTGGGGATTTATCTCATAGCGATATTGAAAAGCAGATACTTGGATTCCTATGATCAAGAATTCATCCTAAAGGTGATGAAGTGGCTAGCCCTCTTCAAGAATAGCGACCAATCTAATCAGATGCATGACTCGAAGAGGTGATTGACTTGAAGATCACTTTTGTAATTCCCTTTATCACTTTGACAGGGGGCATTAAAGCACCCATGGAGTATGGCAACCGGCTTTACGATATGGGGCATGATGTAATATTTGTTTACCCCCAAAACTCTCCCTATCCTTGCGAGAATACAAAGCAGAAGCGACCGCTACTGCATATTTTGAAATGGCTAAGAGGTGAGATAAGATACTGGGTGGCGAAACTTTTACGGCGTAGTGAATTGGAGTGGTTCACTCTGAAGCCCAGCCTGATCAGGGTTCATGACCTCTCAGAAAGGCGCGTTCCTGATGGGGATGTGATTGTGGCTGTAGATTGGCCAACGGCTGAGAAGATAAATAGCTATAGCGCATCCAAGGGCAAGAAATTTCACTTGATACAAGGTTATGAGATTTGGAGCGGTTCCCAGGAAAGAGTCGATGCGACGTGGCGAATGCCACTGCATAAAATCGTGATCTCGTCGTGGCTAAAAGATATCGCGGAACGGCAGTTCGGCCAGAAAGTCCACGGGGCGTTGATCCATGGCGTTGATTTGAAGCAATTCTATAGTGACAGCAAGGTGTATCATCAGCCTAGGCGAGTTGGAATGCTCTACCATGACTTGGAGATAAAAGGTCTATCTGATGGTATCGAGGCATTCGAGATAGCAAGACAAACCTCCCCAGATATCCAACTAGTCATGTTTGGCAGGAGCAAGCCAGACTCAAGGGTCCCAGATTATGTGGAATTCTACAGAGATCCCACTCAAACCAAGTTGAGGGAAATCTATTGCTCGTGCGATATCTGGCTGTGCCCTAGCAGGATGGATGGCGGGCCGATGCATCCGCAAGAAGCTATGGCATGCAAATGCGCTTTAGTCACCACAAATGTAGGAGCGATAGCAGATTACACCGTGTCGGGTGAGACAGCACTGGTTTCACCTCCTGGAGAACCCCACGCCTTGGCTCAGAATCTCATCAAATTGCTCAAGGATGAAGAAGAGCTTAGCCGCATTTCCCTGGCCGGGTATCAGAAGATACGAGAGTTTACGTGGGAGAAGGCTGCCAAGCAACTGGAATTATTCTTTCGGACAGCATAAGGGGTCGTGCCGTACCAGTCAATACCTTTGGGCAGAAAATGCTAGGAAAGCGAACTCTACGAAGTCATAGCTCCTCTGAGGAATATAGCATTGAGGAAGCTAGTTACAGTTCTTTGAAGAACCTGCATTTGTACGAGTGTTTAATTGGCGTCAATGTGCGGTTGGAGGAGACCCAGTATGGGCTCAGGAACGGTCGTATCATCAGCCCAACGCGGTACTTCCTACTCTATGAAAATCAACTGCGTAGGGTTATGTCCTGTATTGAGGGCTCTGTTCCACTAAGAATCTTGGATGTGGGTTGTGGTGATGGTGTAATCGCGTCATTGGTTCCTTCTCATCATCGGGTTGTTGGCATCGACTTAGCTTTATCACGCGTCAGGGGTTGTCAAATTGCATTGAGCGCTTCTGGGCAAGAATTCGCTGTCGCAGATGCTCAGCATCTACCTTGCCCTGATGAGTATTTTGACTTGGTGATCTTTAGCGAGATTATTGAGCATCTCCCGAATCCTGGCAGTGCGCTGGAGGAAGTGCGGAGAGTCCTCAAGCACGGAGGGAGGATAGTGATTTCTACCCCTGGTGCCGTACACCACTTGGGGGAAATTGGTGAGCTCTACGAGCACCAGCATCTTCAGCTCTTTTCATCTCGTTCGTTGCGGGATGCGGTAACTATAACCGGCTTCGAGGTAGTTAACAGTTGGCACATAGGCGCCGACTTGCGCTTGGGGATCTGGAGAAGTCCGATCACGGATAGAATTGTCACCTCGCTATTTAGCTATCGCGACAAGCGTTTCAAGCGAGAACACTACCTTAGCTTTGGTATTCTAGAAACCCGCTGGCTTACAAGAGTGCTTGACCGGCTATATCGTCAAGGTGGTCTACTGCGAAAGCTATTCTTTATCATCTTACATCTTTGCGACTTCCTCAGTGACCGAATACCAGCATTGTCCTCACAGATGATTTTCGAGGCGCGAAAGGGTAGCCAAAGTGATTGATGACAGTTCTGCTTGACCAGACTATCAATAAAGGATTATTGTAGAATGCGAGCCAGAAGCGTGCTGATAACGGGTGGTGCCGGCTTCATCGGTAGCCATCTTTGTGACCGCTTGGTGCGGTGTGGCTATGATGTGATTGTGCTCGATAATGAATCTACCGGATGGAAAGGGAATGTTAATCCCAAAGCAAAGTATATATATGGTGATATTTTGAGACCCGCAGATCTTGATGCAGCCTTTGATAGAGATGTTAACGTTGTCTTCCATCTGGCTGCCCAGGTATCAAATATCAAATCCTTCGATGATCCGGCATATTATCTGGCCGTCAACGTTCAAGGGACTTTAAATATCCTTAAGAAGTGTTTGGAGAAGCAGATACCGCGCCTGTTGTACGCCAGCTCTATGCATGTCTATGGCCAGCCCATGCAGATCCCCACCTCTGAAACGGCCCCATGTAACCCCTTGTCGTACTACGGTATTACGAAGTATGCTGCAGAGCGCTTTGTGCACAGGACAGCAGAGAGGGGGGACCTAGATTTTGCATTCAATGTCACATCTTTTCGAATGTTCAATGTCTATGGGCCCCGTCAGAGCCTTAATAACCCTTATCAAGGTGTGGTAGGCGTCTTTATTGGTAACCTTATCAGAAATGAGCCGCTGATCTTGTACGGAAGTGGCCACCAATCCAGGGATTTCATCTACATTGACGATGTTATCGAAGCCTGGATTGCAGCTGTGGATGCTCCTGAAACCTATGGACAAATCTTCAATCTAGGTATTGGTAAAGACATGACCATATTGGAACTAATAGAAGTTCTGTCAGAAATTACAAAGCGAAGCCCTGATTATCCTATCATCAGACGACCGGCACTAGAAGGCGATCAAGGGCATATTTGTGCCGATATTAAAAAGGCCTACCGATGCCTCAAATGGACTCCTAAGGTGGATATGCTAGAGGGCATTCGGAGAACTCTCACCTGGGCTATATCAAATGTTGAGAGCAAATGAGAATTTTTCTATTTGCACCTTATTGGTACCGTTATGAGCAATCCATCGCCAATGCTCTGCTGGCTCAAGGGCACAAAGTCAGGCTCCTTCCGTATGTTCACATACGCTCGTTCAGGGAATGGCTAGGTAGAAATACCATATATCGGCATAGACAAGCACAAAGTGCACTGTATTCCTACGGCGAGCAAGATGAGCGGTGCAATGAGGAATTCGTGAGATACGCTGTAGACTATGCACCAGATCTGTTGCTCATTGTAAAGGGTGAAGTGATCAAGCCCCAGTATCTAAGTCTTCTTAAGCATACCTTGCGAGACACTCTTTTTGTTAACTGGATTATGGATAGTCCTTTCAGATATAGAAATATCTCAGCTTCTGCTCACCTCTATGACTTTTTTTTCTCCTTTGAACCGACAGATGTGGAGAGATTGAAAGGGTTGAATATCAGGGCGTTCTTCTTGCCTTTGGCCTTTGATCCCCGATTTTATAGGAAGGCCACTACCTTGGCAGGCGAGAGACAGAGATATGAATGCGACATTTCCTTTGTAGGGGCAAGGTGTCGCGAGCGAGAGAAGTTGTTTAAGCAACTGCGCGAATTCGATGTCAGGATATGGGGACCAAGCTGGGTGCCCAAACCATGGAGTTTGGATTTCTACAAGCTTCTCTTTCGGGGATTGCCCAAGAGGATGACAGATGAAGTGTGGGGTATGGAAGTGGCAAAAATCTATAATGCTTCAAGAATCTGTCTAAATATACACCACCCGCAATCCATGCAAGGCCTAAACATGCGAACTTTCGAAATCTCAGGAGCAGGTGGGTTTCAGGTCGTGGACTATAAGAGAGCGTTGGAGGGCCTTTTTGATATCGGGGAGGAACTGGTTTGCTATAGATCGATTGAGGAGCTAAAGGATTTGCTACGCTATTATTTGAAGCATCCTGCTGAGAGAGACAAAATCGCCGAGCGTGGCCATATTCGAGCGTGGTGTGAACATACTTTCGAGGCAAGAATGCAAAGCATGTTAAGTTGCATCGAAACGGGGCGGCCCTGAAACTTCTGACTTGTGATGTGCTCATGCTATGAAGAAAGTTCTCCATTTACGCAGCAGTTCCGGTCTATATGGTCCCGAAACACAAATTGTCCAGTTGCTGATCCTATTGTGGCGTGAGGGCTTTCAGATCGAGCCTTTGGTACTCTATCGGCAAAGACAGGGTATGGCACTCATCCATCCTTTGGTTGAAGAGGTGCGTAAAAGGGAGATGAAAGCTGAGCAGCTAGATGATACACCAAAGTTTTCGCCTAAGGTTGTTTTTCACATTGTGGAGAAGTTAAAAAGAGAGCGATTTTCGCTAATCCACACCCATGGCTATAAAGCTAACATCCTAGGTGGAACAGCAGCCAAACTAGCGGGTGTGAAGGGCGTTGCGACTGTTCATCTTCACACAGAAACGAGCTATCGGTTAAAACTCTACAAAATCATAGATTTGCTGGCCTTGCGCTTTTTCCCTAAGATCATCGCCGTCTCCGAGAGCTTACGTCAGTATCTAATAGCCGCCGGCCTTCCGCCCAAGAAGGTCGTGACAGTTCATAACGCTGTAGATTCAAGGATATTCGCCTCGGGCGTTTCGTTCCACAATTACAAAACACTTAAGACTCGGTTGGGGATAGGCAGTCATCAACATATCGTCTCCGTCATTGGGCGTCTTACGTCGCAAAAAGGACACCGTTATTTCCTGGAAAGCGCAAAACGGATCCTTGAAGTATTGCCTGAAACTAGATTTCTAGTCGTAGGAGATGGCCCCCTGAGAGAGGAACTCGAGAGGCTGTCTTTGTCCCTAGGTATCGCTCAAGCTGTGCGTTTCCTGGGCTATCGGCAGGATATCGCCACCCTCATGAGTATGAGCGATGTCATCGCGATGCCTTCTTTGAGGGAAGGCCTCCCCTACGTTCTCTTGGAAGCTCTGGCGCTAGCAAGACCTGTCGTAGGCACACAGGTGGGGGGGATCCCAGAGGTTATAAAGCACGGGGAAACAGGATTCCTTGTGCCTCCCAAGGATTCAGAATCGCTGACCGAGGCTATAATCCAGGTGCTCAAAAACTCAGAGGAAGCTGCAAGGTTAGGGGAAAGGGGAAGGGAGTTGATTTCGCAAGAGTTCAATGTCGAAACGATGGTGCGGAAAATAGCCGCGGTCTATGCGGAGGTTCTGTCCAAAGTTGGGTGAAGGGTTTGTTTGAATGAAGGTCATGATGGTCGATCCGGGTAACTATACCCCGTACTATGACTATAGCCTTTGCAAGGCTTTGGCGGAGGTTGGCTGCGAGGTGGAGCTAGCAACCTCGCCCTTCCTCTACGATGTTATACCTGACAAAGGCGATTTCGACCTCAGCTATCCATTCTATAAGGCTCTCAATCTAACGACGGCAAATTGCCTTAATTTCTTTAAAAACGCTTGGGTAAGAAGACTATTTAAGGCGCTAGAGTATCCCATTGATCTTATATTCTTCAGAAGGCATATTGAAGAGACGAAGCCTGATATCTTGCATTACCAATGGGTTTTGGTGCCTACACTTGATCGCCTCATATTTAAGCGCTTCAAAGCAATGGGAATCAAGATTGTGTATACCGCCCACAATATCTTGCCCCATGAGGAGAGGAGATGGCATAGAAAGCAATACGCTTCGCTCTATGAGACCGTCAATCAAATCATAGTCCATTCTGAGAGCAATAGGAGAGAGTTGGTGGAAACATTCATGCTGGATACGACGAAGGTCCACGCAATCCCGCAAGGTAATTTCAGCGATTTTAGCGGCGATGCCTTAACCAAAGAAAAAGCCAAGGAGATACTAGGCATTGATCTGAAGCAACGGGTGATACTGTTCTTTGGGCTTATCAAACGTTATAAAGGGTTGGAATGTCTTATTAAGGCTTTTCCCATGGTAAAGAAGCGCTTGCCAGGAACAAGATTGCTGATAGCTGGAAAGCCAAATGAAGACTTTTCAACTTACGAAAGCTTGATTACTGATCTGGGAATAGAGGAGGACGTCATAACTCACCTGCGCTTCATTCCCTACCAAGAAGTAGTTGCCTATTTCTGTGCGGCCGATGTGGTCGTTCTGCCCTACCTAAAAACATACCAAAGCGCCGTGGTGTTCATGGCCTACACCTTTGGCCGGCCGGTGATCGCTACCGCCACCGGGGGGTTACCCGAAGCGATTGAGGAGGGCAAGAGTGGCTATGTGGTGCCCCCCGCCGATGAACAAATGCTGGCGGAGGCGATCTGTGAGATCTTGTCGGACGAGACGAGGATGACGCAGATGGGCGAATACGCTAGCCACTTGGCCGAAACACAGTACTCCTGGCCGGATATCGCCAAGGCCACGCTCAAGGTTTATCGCTCCTTGGCGAAGTGGAGCTAAGGATAGTCCTCCCAATGGCTTGAGAGCAGCGAAACAGCCCGACTGGGATCTATTGAAACTAACCTCTCGTGGGTGTGGTGGGTTTAGCGGAAAGTAGCAGAAGCTGTCTGTTTATCGGTATACAAAAACTCCCTTCCGAGAGGTCAACCACAAGCTGTGGTGACAGGGAAAGGAGCATACTACTACAGAGCGGGTGAAGGGATTCGAACCCTCGACAGTCTGCTTGGGAAGCAGATACGCTACCACTGCGTCACACCCGCGCTCAAATTGTTTATATTATACTGATCAGACTACAAAAAGTCAAATGCCCGTTCACTCGCCGAAAGATGATACCGCAGAAAGATAGGGCCTGCCCCCAAGAACACAAGACCTCGGAGGTCTGTGGAGACCTCTGAGGTCTTTTCTCGTTTGGCGTAAAGTTGGTCATGCGGGAAGAATGTGGTATAATTCTAGCATCCCATCCCCACTGGAGTCAAGAGGTTGATCGAGAGATGTCTATCGTAACGGCCAATGAACTAGCTAAATCCTACGGCGCTCAGGACGTCTTCTGGGGCGTTTCCCTCCGGATCGCCAGGGGCGACAAGGTCGCTCTGGTAGGCCGCAACGGCACGGGCAAGACGACGCTGTTGCGCATCATAGCCAGCTTGGATACCCCAACGGCGGGCCGGGTGTACAGAGCTCGGAACCTGCGTATCGCCTACCTGCCCCAAGAAGCCGAGCTGCCGAGCCAGCGCACTCTCTACGATGAGATGCTGACCGTCTTCACTGACCTGCGGGCTCAACAAGCCGAGCTGCGCCGTCTGGAACAGCAGATGGCCGACCCTGCCCAGCGCGAAGAGGCCATGCAGCGCTACGGGGAGGCGCTGCAAGCGTTTGAGCTGGCCGGCGGCTACCGATACGAAAGCGAGATAAAGATGGTTCTGGCTGGTCTGGGCTTCCCGCAGGAGGAACAACACCAGCCCCTGAGCATCCTCAGCGGCGGTCAGAAGACGAGAGCCCTGCTGGCCAAGCTACTCCTCTCCGAGCCAGATTTGCTCCTCCTGGATGAGCCTACCAATCACCTGGACCTGGCAGCCACCCAATGGCTGGAAGAGTACTTAGCCAACTGGAGAGGCAGCCTGGTGGTAGTAGCCCACGATCGTTACTTCCTGGACAAGGTAGCAGGAAGGGTCTGGGAGCTAGCCTTTGGTCGCCTGGAGGATTACCCCGGCAACTACAGCCGTTATTCGACCTTGCGAGTCGAGCGCATGGAGCGACGCCTGGCCGAGTACGAGGCCCAACGGAAGCACATCGAGAAGACCGAGGACTTCATCCGCCGTTATATGGCCGGCCAACGGACCAAGGAAGCGCAGGGACGCCAGAAGAGGCTGGATCGCTTGCCACGCCTGGAGCACCCCCGCGAGGCCAAGAAGATAAGCCTCTCTATTGAGACCGACCTGCGCGGCGGCGACCTCGTCCTCGTCACTGAGCACCTGACCATCGGCTACCAGCCCGACCCATCTCTTTTCACCTGTCCAGACCTCTGCCTCCGCCGTGGCGAACGGGCAGCCCTCCTCGGCCCCAACGGCTCGGGCAAGACCACTTTTCTGAAGACCGTCATCGGCCAGGTACCCCCCCTGGACGGGCTGATGCAGATCGGCCACAACGTCAAGCTCGGCTATCTTGCCCAAGCCCACGAGGGTCTGGACAACGCGAAGACGATCCTGGACGAGATCCTCGAGGTCCGCAACCTGCCGCTGGAGAAAGCCCGTGGCTTCCTGGGGCGATTCCTCTTTTCCGGCGACGACGTCTTCAAGCTGATAGGCGACCTTTCGGGCGGCGAGCGAAGCAGGGTGGCCCTGGCCAAGTTGACTCTGGAGGGAGCCAACTTCCTTCTCCTGGACGAGCCTACCAATTACCTGGACATCGCTTCTCAGGAGATACTGGAGGAAGTGCTGGCCGACTTCAACGGCACTATCCTCTTCGTCTCCCACGACCGCTACCTGATAAACGCCCTGGCCACCCACGTCTGGATCATCGAAGATGGGGAACTGCGAGTCTACGACGGCAACTATTCTGATTATGAGGAACAAAGGAGCAGGGAGCAAGAGGCAAGAGGCAAGAGGCAGGAGGCAAGGGGCAAGAAGCAGGGGACAAGAAGCAGGAGACGAGAAGCTAGAGCTGATGAGTTGGAGGAAAACATTGCTGGCCTGGAGGCTCGACTGGCAGCCCTGAGCGAGGAGTTGGTTGCCGCTAGCGTGGCCCAGGATGTCGAGAGTTTACGAGAGCTGGGGTTGGAATACCAGCGGGTTGACGAAGAGTTGCAGCAGCTCCTGGCTCAGTGGGCAGAGGCAGGTACGGCGTGAAGTACATCATCGGCCTGACTGGTAACATCGCCACCGGCAAGAGTGTGGTATCGGAGATGTTGGAACGCCTGGGTGCCAGGGCCATTGACGCCGATGCCCTGGTTCACCAATTGATGGAGAAAGGCGCGCCCGTCTGGCAGGCGGTGGTGCGGGAATTCGGCCAGGACATCCTGTGCAGTGACGGGAGCATCAACCGCAAGAAGCTGGGGAGCATCGTCTTCGCCGACGAAGCCACGCTGCACCGCCTGGAAGCCCTCGTGCATCCAGCCGTCATCGCCCGCACCGAGGAACTGATCGAGAGCAGCCCAAAACCTGTGGTCGTGATTGAAGCCATTAAGCTCATTGAGGCGGGCATGCACCGTACCTGCGACGCTCTCTGGGTGGTCACTTGCCGCCAGGAACAGCAACTGGCCCGCCTGGTGAAGCAGCGGGGCCTGACCGAAGAGGAGGCCCGGCAGCGTATCGAGGCCCAGCCGCCCCAGGAGGCCAAGCTGGCCCTGGCCGACGTGGTCATTGACAACAGCGGCAGCCTGG
This sequence comes from Chloroflexota bacterium, assembly GCA_030611885.1. Classification (GTDB taxonomy): domain Bacteria; phylum Chloroflexota; class Anaerolineae; order VGOG01; family VGOG01; genus JAUWOY01. Next base: position 12,734 of record JAUWOY010000008.1, read on the forward strand.
ACGAGACCGGGCGACAGGTGAGAAGGAATATTTCCGATTTTCGATCGCCGATTTCTAAATCGAAAATCGGCAATCAGCAATCGAAAATCGAGGGGAGGGAGCTTCTAATGTCTGTACGAAAACTTTTCAGTCAACATCCGCGCCTGGTGGCCTGGTTTATCCTGGCGGTGTTTATGGTGCCCATGCTTCTCTGGGCAGCCAGGGACGTGGGGCTTCTGGCGGGGCAGCTAGCGGCTTTGGTGGTCAGCACCATCCTCCTGGCCGGCCTCTGCGCGTGGATCATCGGGTGGGAGTGAATGGTAGCTAAAGCACTTCATAGAAGGAAAGAGTTCAGCGGCCTGCGGCCCGTAGACCCCAGCCGCGACATGGCGCAGATAGCAGCGCTGATGGAGGAAGCGTTTGGCGGAGATTTGACCCAGCAGAGCAGAGAGGCCCTGCGCGAGATGAAAATGATGAGCCGCTTTGGACCCTTCCTCTGGCTGCTGGATCGCATCAGCCCTGGATTCCACGAGTCATTCCGAGGTTTCGCCTGGGTAGAAGAAGGGCGCATCGTTGGCAACGTCAACGTGGGCAGAATCGGCCCTTACTCTCCCCGCTGGCTCATCAGCAATGTTGCCGTTCGGCCCGATTATCAGGGCCAGGGCATCGCCCACCATCTGGTGCAGGCGGCCATTGACCTGACCAAGGAGCACGGTGGGAAGTGGGCCATCCTCCAGATGTACACCGACAACGCCCCCGCCCGCAAGCTTTACCAGCACCTGGGCTTCGAACAGATCACTGCCGTGACAGAGCTGCGCTTGGAAAGGGTGAGGCCGGTAGCTCTCACTGAAGACAGTGCGCTACGTAGAAGAAGCTACAGCGAATGGAGGAAAGAGTACGAGCTAGCCTCGGCCGTCACCTCGAAGGAGGCCCAGTGGCTCAATCCAGTGCGCGCCGCTCATTTTATGGTGGGGCTAGACCAACGGCTGTCCAGGTGGCTGAGCAATCTGTTCACGGGGCGCAAGGACCATCGGTTGGCAGTAGAGAATGGTGGCCACTTCATCGCCACCCTCACCGTGCAGGTCTCACGCTGGCGAGGCGAGCACAGCCTGGAGTTGATGGTTCACCCTGACCATCGCGGCCAACTGGAGGAAATGCTGATCACGGAAGCTCTCGGTATATTGAGGAGCTATCCAAAACGAGGTGTTGCCGTTAGCCACCCTGCCGAACATCAGGAGGCCATCGAGGCTCTCAAGCTACGTGGCTTCATCGAAAAGGGAACGCTGGTCCAGATGCGGCTGGCGCTAAGGGGAGATTGAAAGTGCTCACGCGCCTTCGCTAACAAAAACACATAGGAGGTGTGTCATGCGACAAAAGTTACTATTGCGCTGGTTGATCAACGGGGTGGCTCTATACGTGGCCGACAAGCTAGTAGACGGCATAGGGGCTGATGGAAACTGGCAGGTATTGTTGTTCATGGCCCTTATCTTCGGCCTGGTGAATGCCCTGGTCCGCCCCATCCTCAAGTTCCTGACCTGCCCATTGATGATGCTCACCCTGGGCCTCTTCACCCTGGTGATCAACGCCCTGATGCTCATGCTGACTTCCTGGCTGGTGACACTGTTTGGACTAGCCCCCTATGTTCAAGGCTTTGGGTCGGCCTTCTTGGGCGCGCTGGTGATAAGCGTGGTCAGCTTCGTCCTAACCATGCTCATCGGGAATGACGACAAAGAGAAGAAACGCCGTTAGGGGACTTTCGGGCGAAGGCTGTAAAGAGGTCGCCCAGGTTGATGGGCACGGCCTTAGCCTTCAGGCCGAGGGCTGTGACCAACTTGCCCATACCGCTGGCGATGAGGGAGCTGTAGGGCTCGATCCGGGTAGTCAGGTATCCCAGCCGCAGGAAACGCCCCTGGTTGACCATCTTCACCACGGTGAAGCCCGCTTTCCTCAGCATCTCCCCCAGGGTACGGGGAGAAAAATAATAGAGATGCATCTCCATCAGCCAGGGCCAGCGAGGTCCCATCAGCCTGGCCAAAGGGCTCTCGATGTTCATGGTATGAATGCCGATGAGCCCTCCCTTTTTCAGAAGGCGATGGCTCTCTCTCAATTCCCTCAGAGGATCGGTGAGATGCTCGATCACGTCCCACATGGTGATCACGTCGAAGGATTCCCCGGCTAAGTGCACATCGTCTAAAGTGCCATCTATCGCCTGCAAGCCCCTGCTTCGAGCCTCCCCCGCTGCCCAACGCGAAGGCTCGACCCCCCAGGCCTCCCAGCCTCTCTCCTGAGCGATCTCCAGGAATACCCCGATGTGACAACCTACGTCCAGCAACCTCCGGCCTTGGGTGGGGGGCATCAATTCCTCCAGGGGGCGGAGATTGCGCTGGAAGGTCAATACCCTCCCCTCTTGCTCCTCCACGTAAAGATCATCAACGACCTCTTCGTAGTTGTGGAGGATGGCGTTCGCCTCGTAACGTGGATTGGAATACACCAACCCGCAGCTCTGGCATTTGACGATGGCATGGTGTTTGCCGTAGCCGGAGCTGGTACAACGAAAGTGCGCGATGTCCCCAGCAGTCGGGTCTCCTGGCAGGGTACTGGGGTAAAGAATCTCGTTATCCCGTGAGCCGCAGAGGTTGCAGGCTACGTATTCCATTAATTATCCCCTTGCTCAACTAACCTCGACGAAAGATTCGTTCCCAGCCCAAACACAACACGGTGTACAGGGCTTTGAAGATCTCACGCCGGGAGATCTTGGAAGCTCCGTGGCGCCTGTCCTCGAAGATGATGGGCGCTTCGCCGATCTCCCACCCCCTTCGCTGGCACTTATAGAGTATTTCGATCAAAAAGGAGTAGCCATCGGAGAAAATCTCGTCCAGCTCGATGGACTCCAGCACCTCGCGACGATAGCAGCGGAAGCCAGCGGTGCAGTCATGAACCTTGAGGCCCAGCACCAGGCGAGCAAAGGTATTGGCTCCTCTGCTCAGGATTCGTCGCTGTAAACCCCAATTAACTGTACCCCCTCCATCAACGTAGCGGGAACCGATAACCAGTTGAGCATCCTGGCTCCTGGCTACCAGGTCGGGTATGTAGCCAGGATGGTGGGAGAAATCGGCGTCCATAGTCACAATACAGTCAGCTCCCCAGGCTAGCGCCGCTTTGAAGCCCGCGATATAGGCGGTGCCCAAACCCAGCTTGGCAGGGCGATGTATGACTTTGACGCCTCGATACGCCTTTGCCAGTTCATCGGCTATCTCCCCCGTGCCGTCAGGCGAGTTGTCATCAACGATGATGATCTCGGTGGTGTCACCCAGAGCCAAAATCTCCTTTGCCAGGGCCTCAATGTTGTCACTTTCGTTATAGGTAGGGATGATGACGGCTATCGCTACGGTCTTCATACCTCGTCCTTTCCATGGGATGGGGAGAAGTCGCCTTTATTATACCACAATCTCACCCATTCCAACAAAAAGCCACCGGTGAATCTTCCCGATGGCTTTTTATAGTCGCGGGTGATGAGACCAGCTTAAGCGGTCTCGTCACCTTCTATGGCTATGGTGACACATGTTTCTGGCAACAGAGAATCAGTAAGCCTTGAGGATTGTAGGTAGATAGATCTTGAACGCGGGCACGTAGAAGGATACATAGATCGTGTCCGGTATACCCTCACAGGTAGCTGTCACAGCGGCCAGGCCAGGAGTCTCGCTGGAGGTCAGCGTGGTCTCAGCCACACCATTGAGTGTGGTGTCGAGGGGGGGCCATACTCCTCCCAGGGTGGTGCTGAAGTAACAAGTTATACCATCAGCCACCATATTGCCGTACTGATCGATCACCGTAGCCCAAACCGTTGACGTAGATACCCCGTTGGCAGGGATAGCCATCGGGTCTGCTGTCACTGTCACGTTGTGGGGCGGATCCGGGCTGAAGACAACTTTAGTCGTGTGGTAATGCGAATCCGCCGTGGCGGTGATGACCGCCGTGCCCGCAGTGGTTTCTGAGGTCAGAACGGCCTCAGCCACGCCGCTGGTGGTGGTCTTGATAACCGTGTCGCTGCCCAGAATTCCCAAATTCGTGCTGAAGGTTACCTCCGTCCCATCGGCCACGTAATTGCCACCGATGTCCTTTACCGTGGCCTGGATATTTGAGGTGTGCCCATTAAGGGCGATATTCAGTGGGTCTGCCACCACGCTAATGTAGAATGGGAGGCCGACGGTGAAGATCACATCAACCGACCCTTCCGCTGGGCCAGAAATGGCCATGACGGTTGCCGTTCCCGTGGTTTCTTTAGAGGTTAGCGTGGTTACAGCCATCCCCTCGTCTGTAGCATCGGAGGGAGGCGATACGCTTCCCAGGGTGGTGATAAAGTCTACGTTGGTTCCATTGGTCACATTGTTGCCATAACGATCTTTCACCGTAGCCGTTATGAGCGAAGTGGCTCCACCAATAGGAATGTGGGTCGGATCAGCCGTAACGTCTATGCTAAAGGGCGGCCCGGCCGCGACTTTAACGGTCGCGGTGTCGAACTTGGAGTCGGCGGTAGCCGTGATGTGAGCCACCCCAGGCGTCGTTCCCGAAGTCAGGGTCGCGACAGCTACTCCATCAGTCGTGTATTTGGTGGCCGTGCTGCTGCCCAGGCTGGCGAAGTCAGTGGTGAAGACCACAGGCGTGTCGTCGGCCACCGGGTAGCCGCCGACGTCCGTCACCGTGGCTGTGATGGTGGCTGTGCTGCCACCCACTTCAATAGTGGGTGGCCACGATTCCACAGTGATTGTGTACGGCGCCCCAACGATAAAGATCACCTGAGTTTGCCCCTCTGCCGAACCCGAAGTAGCGGTTATGTTCGCCGTGCCAATGATCAGGTCGGAGGTCAAGGTAGCTGTGGCCACTCCGTCGGCTGTGTACTTCGTGACCGTCACACTGCCCAAACTCCCCAGACTGGTCTCGAAGAATACCGCCGTCCCATAGGCCACCAGATTGTCATATTGGTCCCTGACCGTGGCTGCTATATCCGACGTGAACCCGCCGATGAGAATGCTTGTCGGGTAAGCCTCTACTGTCATCGTGTAGGGCAAATCAGGGTTGAAGGTTACGTTCGCCGTGCCGTATTTGGAGTCGGAGGTAGCTGTCACCACTGCGGTGCCCGCTGTCTCGCCTGAGGTCAAGGTGGCTGTAGCCACTCCGTTGGCTGTGAACTTCGTGACCGTGACACTGCCCAGACTCCCCAGGCTGGTCTCGAAGAGCACCGACGTCTCATCGGCCACGTTGTTATCGTACTGATCCTTCACCGTGACCGTCAGGGTTGAGGTAAAGCCACCGACCAAAATGCTAGTCGGGTTCGCTTCCAACGTCACCGTATAGGGTAGACCGGGTTCGAAAGTCACGTCCACGGTGTCAGACACAGGATCGGCTGTGACGGTAACTGTTGCGGTACCCGGGACCTGTGAGGTCAGCTCGGCTGTGGCCACCCCACTGGTGGTCGTCTTGGTAACCTCGGTGCTCCCCACTTCGCCCAGGCTGGTAGTAAAGGTCACAACAGTTCTGTCGGCCACATTGTTATCGTACTGATCCTTCACTGTGGCTGTGAGTGTGGAGCTTTCCCCCACTGTTAGAGTCATCGGTCGGGCCACCAGGGTCAGCGTGTAGGGTGAGCCAGGCTTAAATTCGACTGTGGTTGTAGCAACCTGAGAATCCGACGCGGCCGTGATGATAGCCGTGCCTACCTCGGTCTCCGAGGTCAGAACAGTCGTGACCACTCCACCAATGGTGATCCCGGTGTCGCTGCCCAGATTACCTAAGCTGGTAGTGAAGGTCACCACCGTGTTGTTGGCCACAGGGTTAGTGTACTGATCAGTCACTGTGACCGTCAGGGTTGAGGTGTAGCTGCCAACCCAGATGCTCTCTGGATCAGCTTCCAACGTCACTATGGCAGGCGAGCCAGCGCTAAACACCACGGTTTCTATGGCAGATGTCATACCGATTGTAGCGGTGATGGTCGCCGTCCCAGACTTCTGAGAAGTCAACGTTGTTGTGGCCACCCCGCTGCTGGTGGTCTTGGTGATGGTCTCGCTGCTCAGACTGTCAAAGCTCGTGGTGAAGGTCACCACCGTCGGCCCCACAAGGTTATCGTACTGATCTTTCACCGTAGCCGTGAGAGATGATGTCTCACCCACTGTCGGTTCCGTCAGATCGGCCACCAAGGTCACTGTATAGGGTGAGAGAGGCATGAACTCGACTGTGGCCATGCCAACCTTGGAATCGGCAGTGGCCGTGATGAAGGCCGTACCCGCCTCGGTCCCCGAGGTCAGAACAGTCGTGACCACTCCACCAATGGTGAGCCCGGTATCGCTGCCCAGACTACCTAAGCTGGTAGTGAAGGTCACCACCGTCGGCCCCACAAGGTTATCGTACTGATCTGTCACCGTGACCGAGAGCGTCGAGGCGCCCCCAGCGATCAGACTGGGCGGATCGGCCACCAGGGCCACCGTGGCGGGCGAACCCACGCTAAACACTACAGTTTTTACGGCAGATGTTATACCAATCGTAGCGGTGATGGTCGCCGTCCCAGGTTCCTGAGAAGTCAACGTGGCCGTGGCTATCCCATCGGTCGTGGTGGCGGTATCGCTGCTCAGATTACCTAAGCTGGTAGTGAAGGCCACCACCGTGTTATCGGACACGAGGTTACTGTACTGATCCTTCACCGTGGCCGTGAGCGATGACGAGTAATCCACTGTCAGACTCGTCGGATTAGCCTCTAACGTCACCGTGTAGGGGAAGTCAGGCTCGAAGGCAATGGCGGTCGTGGTAATTGCGGAACCCGACGCGGCTGTGATGATAGCCATACCCACCGTGTTCGACGCGGTCAAAACGGCCGTGGCCACTCCATCGGTGGTGGTCTTGGTAGTGGTATAGCTACCGAGCTCACCCAGGCTGGTAGTGAAGGTCACCACCGTGTTATTGGCCACATTGTTCTCGTGCCTGTCCGTCACCCTGGCCGAGAGCGTCGAGGTGTACCCAACGGTCAGACTGGTTGGACAGGCCAGGGTCACTGTATGGGGTGAGAGAGGCGTGAATTCGACTGTCGTGGTCACGATAACGGTATCGGCTGTGGCCGTGATGGTAGCCGTACCCGCCTCGGTCCCCGAAGTCAGTGTGGCTGTAGCCACTCCATTGACCGTGGGCCTGGTGACGGTATCGCTGCCCAGGCTCCCCCGGCTGGTCTCGAAGATTACATCCGTATCCACGGGATTCCCCACATAATCCGTGACCGTGGCGGTGAGGATGGATGTGTGTCCATCCACCTGGATACTGGCGGGGTTGGCCACCAGGTCCACATTCCAGACAACACCCCCCAGGACTACATAGGTAATTGTTATCAGAGAATCTGCCGTCACCGTGATATTCGCTGTGCCTGAACTGCATTCCGATGTCAACGTCGCCGTAGCTACACCTTTAGCTACACCGCTACAGCCTGTGCTGCTGGTGATGCTGCGCGTCTCGGCAATGGGGTCGAGGTAGCCGAGACTCGTAGTAAAGGTCACTGTCTCGTTGCATAGGAGGTTCTCGCATGAATCCTCCACCGTAGCGGTGATGATAGAGGTGTCAAGCTTAAGTGAAGCTGGAATGGCAACCGGCGCGCGGGTGACAGTTAGTCTACCACCATCATCAAGAGAGCCCGCTGTGACAGTGATGTTTGAGGTATCGTTGATCAAGTCTACGCTGCTCACCTTGTGAGTGCTGAAGACGTCCAGTTCCCACCCCAGCCTGCGGTAATCGCGCTTCTCAAGCTCCTCCAGTTCCTCTTGTTTGACACCCAATGAAGGGCAAAGCCAGCCCTCGATAGTCCCCGTTCCCACCTTGTAGCCATGAAGCTCCACACTGCCAGTGCCCGTCACGATCTCGACAGCATCGTCGGGCAAGGTGTCCACCAGATCAGGGTCGGTGCCGGTGCATTTCAAGCACACATCCACCTGCTGAGGAGACACCAGCCCCACCTGATTGCCATATTGATCGGTCACCGTGAACTGGAGGGTCTCGGTGTTACAGCAGGTGAGATTGATGTCGGGGGGAGTCATGACCAGAGTAGCCGGATCGCCGGCCGTAGTGGTGATCTGCCCGGTATTTGTAACCGCACTCCCTATGGCCGCGGCTTCAAACGTCGCCACCCCCGGCCGCGTCCCAGAGGTCGCCGTAGCCGTGGCCCGGCCCGCGCCGCCTGAGATAGTCGCGCCAGAGCGGAAGGCATCAATCTCGGTATCATCAGTTCCCGTAGTTTCTACTGTTACGGTTACATTGCGGGAGGCCAGGGTCAAGCCAGTGGTGATTACCCTCTCAACCCAATCATCGGTCCCTGACATGTCTATAACTCTGGTATATGCAGGGCTGTCAATAGTAACAGTGACCGTACCTCTGTTGAGCCCCTGGTGGTAAATGAAGGAGACCGCCGTTCCTGTGAAGTTCCAGGACGCCCAGGCGCCTACCGTATCTGTATGGATGTACGTGACCCCGACAGCAGTAGCTGAGGGCCATCCTGGTGCTGTCACCTTGATCGCATCTTCTGCCTCCACGTACTCATACGGCACCGAGGCCCTGATGGAAGGGGTGATGGTGAAGCCCACCATGACGCCATCGGGCGTAGAGCCACCGAAACCGTCATCCACATCGGCAGTGAGGGTGGAGGTATATCCGCCAACCCCCATCTCATCGGGATCAGCCCTGACTGTCAGGGTGTAGACGTGCCGCCCAAAGGTGACGGCAGTCGTGTCGGTCACCACAGAGCAGCCAGTAACTACAATGGTGGCTGTCTGGGTCGGCCCAGAAATCTGCTGCGAGGTAAGGGTTGTTGTGACCCAGCCATTGACTGTGGTTTGAGTAACCGGACTCACGCTGCCCAAGTTGGTAGTGAAAGTCACCACCGTGCCATCCTTTACTGGATTCTCACATATATCCGTCACTCTGGCGGTGGTGGTTGAGGTATAGGGGAAATCAGCAAGGAGATCCGTATTCTCGTCGGTGGCGTAGAGCAATGTCGGACTGACATTGACCGTCAGGGTATGGCAAGAACCCGCCAAGACGGTGAGGTTTAGCGTCCCGGTAACAGGATACCCACTGACCGTGCCGGTGATAGTTCCCGTTCCCGACATCCAGCCATGGACTTCCACACTCCCAACACCATCGGTGATCTCAACGGAGCTGGTGGGCAAGAAATCACCATAGGGCGTGCTGGTGAAGTCCACCGTCAGCGTCATAGGCACCACCGCCCCCACCACGTTGCTGTACTCATCGGTCACCGTGAACTGGAGGGTCTCGGTGGCACAGCAGGTGATGGAGATACCATCAGTGGGCGAGATGATCAAAGTGTGCGGAGGGCCAGCCGTGAGGGCGATGGACACTGTATCTGTCTTCACGCTGTCACCGTAGACTTCACAGCACTGCCTCCCCACAGCCGCGGCCTCAACCGACAATACCCCCGCCTTCGTCCCTGCGGTCAGCACGGCCGTAGCTTCGCCTATGCCTCCTGAGGTACGCGTGCCAGAGCGGAAGGCGTCTACGTAGACGCGCTTGTCCGTGGCCCCTACGGTTCCCGTAATCCCAGCTACCTCCACCGTTATAACGTGCGACCCGAAGATTAAGGTGTCCGTGATAACGTGCTCAACTTGATATTGCTCTGATGAGAGAGAGGCATACATGTCAATGGTGATGGGCAAGCCGCTATCAACGGTGACAGTGGCTACACCAGCATCAGACAACTTGGGATAAATCAAGGAAACCGCCGTTCCCGTAAAGTCCCAACTTGCGGTAAGTCTTGCGGTATTAGTGTATATCGCGTACCCGCCATGATGACTCGCGGTATCGCTGATGGCCCACCCACCCGTTATCACCTCGGTTGGGTCTTCCCCTTCCACCAACTCGTATGGCAGGGTGATCCAGGCACCGTTCTCATCGGTCGCCACGAAGCCAACCATGGTGCAGTCGGGCACATACTCGCCAACAAACTGATCCTCCACTACAGCTGTAAGGGTAGTGGTAGAAACCCCATTAGCCACAATCTGGAAAGGACTGGCCGTGACCGTCACGGTGGCAGGCACGCTCGCCGTCATCCTAACCGACGTTATCTCAGTTATCATGGAGGAGATAGAGAGGTCACCGACAATAGCGGTCACCGTAGCGTCTTTCGATTCGCATGACAAATCTATCGAGGTCAGAGTAGCCGTGCCCTCGCCATTTTCATCCGTCGTATCCCCACAGCGGAAGGCATCAATCCAAATGCAGTTGCCGCCGGGGCATGCGGGTTCGGGGTCGGCCAGCCTCACGGTTACGGTGTGTTGTGACTCGGGATCCAAACCAGTAGCTATCACCCTCTCTGCTGCCGTCGTGGTGCCGTCGCACATGGGCACAGTAATAGGGTCACGGCCATCCACCTGGACTTCTGCAACGCCGCCATCGTGGTCTTTAATATGCAACATAGAAATCGCGGTGGCCTGGAAAGTCCAGCTCAAAACGGCGTTGGGGTCCGAGGTGCCACACGCCCGGACAACCTGCCCTCCTCCGCTAGCCAAAGCGAGGGTCTCCGTATGCCAACGAGCTTGCGCCACGTCTGACTTACTCACCGCCTCGTCTTCCGCTTCCGTGTAGCAGTATGGGTCAATGGTGCCCAGGCTGGTGGTAAAAGCGACAAAGGCCCCAGGCAGCGCATTGCAACCCGAATATACCTTAGCTACAATGGTTGAAGTGGAGGCGCCATCAGCCCGGATCTCGCCCGGAGAGGCATCCATCTCTTTTACGTAAGGCTCACTAGCAGCCAGCGCGCCGCCGCCACTCTCCCCTATTTCCTCCCTGGCAGCCACTGGCCCTACTCCGGCCAGCATGCTCATCACCAGCACCAGACCAAAAATACCAACGATTATACTCAGCACGATTTTCGCCAGTTTTGCTGTCATCGGACCATTACCTCCTTCGTGGATTCCTCTGCCGTGGCGTTCTTGCTAAAATTAGGGACTATAGTTCCTGAAGAGCAAAGGCAGGTAGTTTCTCCAGCACTGCGAGGGATAGTTAACGGTTGCGGTGATCGTTTTCGGGTTGTTCACGTGATTGGTCATGGTGCTGGTGGCGGTGATGGGCGCGGTATAAAGGCCATAATCTGGCAGGCTGCCTTTATCTATGGAAACCGTTACCCAAGATGGTGTGTAGCCCTCACAGCGGCTGATGGAAAGCCAGGGAGCTGTCGCTGTGACGCTCCACGTGGAACAGCTCGTATTCGGATTGGTGATCTTCCGCGACGGGGGAGCACAACCATCACAGACGAGGAAGTAAAAGGGATCATCATATTCTACTTCAAGGTAATGGGTCGTTGTCATCACAGCGGCGCTGGCATCAATGCGTCCGTAGCCGAAGTAGTCATCTCTGCCTGGTGTGTCTTCTGCAGGATCACCGACCTGGTCAACAGCAGTGGACTCAATGATGCTCTCCACCTCGTCGGGTGTCAAATAGGGGTTAACCGACCAGATCAGCGCTGCCAGCCCCGAGACGTGGGGGACGGCCGCATGAGTGCTAGAGAGCGTCCCGTAGCCGCACTTCCATTCACCTAATACGGACCTACAAAAGACACCCAAGATACCAACTCCAGCTCCAGGTGCGGCGACGTCCACCTTGTCATTGTGAGTTGAGAACTCAGGGTGCCCATCGTCAGGGTCAGTGGCAGCGACGGAAAAAACGTGATCAAGAGCCGCTGGATATTTATAGGAGCTATCGAAAGTATCCCCGGCGGCGGCAACAACAAGAGCACCCTTGGAGTGAGCATAGTTTACGGCGGTCTGCAGCGGCTGGGGGTTGATGTCGGGGTTAAGTGTCCAGCTCAGATTTATGATCTTTGCCCCATTATCAACGGCGTATTCGATCCCGCCCGCTGTATGCCAATGGTAGGAGACACCCCATTTATCAAACACTTTGATGGGCATGATCTCAGCCCCCCAGGATACTCCTGCCATCCCATCACCGTTGTTTGTCATGGCCGCAGCGATGCTGCTCATAAAAGTACCAAGCCACAAGTCGTCTTGAGGTTCGGGGGGAGGTTCGCCAGGCTCAGGCCAATTGACAAAATTCCAGCCATGCACATCGTCTATGTAGCCATTCCCATCGTCATCAATCCCATTGCCCGCTATCTCGCCTGTGTTTGTCCATATCTTATCCTTTAACTCAGGGTGTGTAAGATCAACGCCTGAGTCAACAAAGGCGATAATTACCCTGTCGCTGCCAGTGGTTATGTCCCAGGCGGCGGGGGCTTCAATCTTGGGAAGGTTCCACTGCCCATCATAACTCGGATCATTGGGAATGACATCCGGAGCGCGAAGGCTATAATCGGGCCCGGCCGCGATAGCATCTGCAATCTGAACGACGTAATTGGGCTCGGCGTACTCCACCAGAGGGCTACGCTTTAGGTCCTCTGCCTTCTCTAGCTCGCGGCCCTGGGGCACGGACAGCAGCCTGAGGCCCAGGTTGTCCATCTCATCCAGAATGCTTATATCCTCAGCGAGGAGCAAAGACTGCACACCAGCTTGTGGAATGCCCTCTTTGAACTTGACAATGATCTCGCCCGCCTTGAATTCCATCGCGCCACGCCCCCCCTTCATCCCCCCCAACATTGGGGGGGAAAGAGGGGGGGCTGGGTCGGTCGTCCTCGGCATTGGCTCTTCGGCGAAAGCAAGGCAGGGGAGAAGGAGCACAAGGACAACCAAGAGAAAATGTAAAATACTTTTAATCGTTGGTGCACCCTTCATCGGCTCTTTCCCTCCACATAAGCCGTCTACTGGAAGTTTCTCTGCCAGCCCTCTCTTTGCCTGCACCTAAAATGATACCACAAGATACCATTTGTGTCAACAATTCACTAATCGTGTCCCTGGCCCAGTACTCATACCAAGAAAGCAATAGTTTGTTTCAGTAAGTTGATGCAACCAGATTGGGGCATCGTTTCATTTGACCTCAAAGCAGCTAGAGATCGGTTTACACTTTCGGCCTCCAGCAACGCTTAATTGGCAAGGCTAGCGCCGGCTGAGTAGGCTCGGAGCGCAGCGGAGAGACGTATCGAAGCCAAGCGGGTTGGATGGGCAAAGCCGCTCGCTTGATTTCGATACGCTTTGCTACTCAATCGGCGCTCGCTCCGGCGATTACAGGCAAGAAAGTGTAAAGGTGCTATTTTACTTACTTGAAACGATGCCCAGATTGGACAAGGGGGGGAGTAGGTTCCCTACTCCCCCCCACATAAGCTTTATCCACTTAAGCTGCCCCCTTCACTACCAGCTACATAGCCTAAGGTTGACTCTTGAGTGTCAAGGGCAAATAGACTCCATACCAAACCGACCAATTTTCAATACCGTCAACGAACCCATCCTTCACGACGTGAGTTCTATACGGGCCTGGGGGAAAACCAGTCACATAATAATAGGTTACACTGATGGCCTTCGTCCCTGATCCGGTAAGAGGTATCCTTGGACTCTCATAGAAACCGGTATGACCTTCATAGGCATCTATCCCTACTTCTGCTTCCACATCGGAGTAGTCGAAAATCGCCCAGACGGTCCGAGTGCCCTCAATGAACTCTGTCTCTGATGGCCCCTCAGGTGAAATGCTCATGCGAAGGTTCTTGATTTCGCCTGGCCCACCCGGACGCACGTGCCACAGTTTGGACTTGATGAGCAGGCTCCCTGAATATATATTGGCTGTATAGTTTCCGGCGGGAATGGCACCATAGCTGTGAGTTAGGGTGATGCACTTAGTGTCCGACCCTGTGAATGAGTGAGTAGCATCATACAAAATAACCTCATTCCAAAAGCGATCAATTCCAACGCAGCTTCCGTCGCAGGAATTCGTTTGACTGATCACTTTCACGGTTATGGTATGCAGCTCAGAACTCAAACCGCTAGCTATTACCCTCTCCGCTTTCGTCGTAGTAGCAGCGCACATGTCCACGGTGATGGGCGTGCCGCCATCCACCTGCACCTCGGCAACGCCGCCATCGGTATCTTTAACATACGACATTAAAATCGTGTCTGCCCTGAAGGTCGAGGTTAACGTGGCGTTGGGGCTTACCGTGCCACACGCTTTGACGTATTGCTCTCCGTAAGCCTCAGACCAGGTCTCAGTGATCCAACCGGATGACTTTATCACCGAAGAGTGTTCCGCCTCCACACTGAACTTAGGGCCGTCGACCTTGATTTTCATCTCTTCCCCGTGCATATCGGAGTAGTCGAAGGCCAAATATACAGTCTCCGTGTCAGCAGGGAAGAGGACTATATCGTCGCCTTCGCATGAGTCACTCATGTGAAGGTTCGTGATCATGCCTTGCTCGTTGGTTGCAAGGGAACTCTCGACCTTCGCGCCTACCGCTCCTATCAGCACCACAGTAAACACCAGTGCCACGACAGCGGCTACCACTGCTTCTCTTTTCACTTTCATTTTTGAGACTCCTTTCGTTTTGTTAGTCGAATTTCACTTCTCGACGGGGTATCCCGCCTCTTGCCAACGGACGAACTCTGCCTTCATAGCCTTGACATCACTGAACCCCTTGTCAAGTAGAAATTGTGCCGCACGGGCACTGTCTTTCGGAGGTCAACAGTCGGAACAATAGGTAATTACCTCTTTATCGCGAGGAAGCTCAGTATAACGGGCTTCCATCTCCCGCTGCCAGGGAATTGAGACCGCGCCTGATATGTGACCTTCATCGAAATCCTCTTTGCTGCGCACATCAACGATGACTATGTCCGCCCCAGCGTCCAGCTTCTCCTTCAACTGCTCCAGGCTAATGCGAGGCCCGGCAGATCCGCTATCTGGAACACCAGGTGGGGTAGAAGGCTGCCATAATTGTCGTATCTGGCGAACGACGGTAGATCTAAACTGCTGGAGGGTAACGGCTCCTGGGCCACCGGCTGCGGAGTACAGCCTGCCCAGCCATACCCCCACCACGAAGACGACCACAATCCCCAGAACACCCAGTACTTTGTAAATGGCTTTCCTGGCCATCAAGTCTCCTCCTCCCTGGGAAGGATAGCTAACGGGCAGCCAGCACCCGGTAAATGGCCCAGACAACAAGTATGATCAGCAGTATTGCAGCAGCCGGGACAGCAAAGTCCTTCACCTGGTTGTAGATCTCGGCAACGGGCGACGTTGTTGTTGGCGTGGCGACGGGCTTCGCTACCGGTTCGCCAACTTCCCATATTATAGTCCTGCTTACGTATTCACCCAGGTAGAAATTGGTGACATACCGACCATCGGGGAAGTACCCATCACTGGTCGTAGTTGCCACGGACTCCGTCCCAGATCCAGTGTAGTCTTGGGGCTGCTCGAAGAGGATGCTGCCGTAATTGTCATAGACCCTTACTTTTATTGACTCCCCCGTCATGTCGGCGTAATCGAGGATAGCATAGACGACGGTTGTACCTGAGGGAAACTGGGTCATGGCCGGCCCATCGGGAGTATCGCTCAGATGGGCGGTAGACACGCCCCCCTGGGCCACAGCGATACTGGCTAGCAAGATGGTCAAGGATAGAGCTATAGCGACAGGAACAAGACGTTTCATTGGTTGATACTCCTTTTGTAAGATAGCTTGGGAGAAAATCAAGAAGACCGCCTCTGCCAAAGAAAAAAGGCCACGGAGATCAATAGCACCGCTACCCCGACATAGCCTACAACGCCCAGGAAGTTCTTTGTACCTTCCGTGGTGTCTGAAGCGGCGGTGGGGATGGGGGTAAACTTCGGCGTCAGCGCGGTCGTCGGGGTAGGAGATAGTGACCCTGCCTCAGGTGTAGCTGGCATTGGGGTAGGCTCAATCGTGGACACCACCGTCGGTTGGAAAGGTATCTCCGCCTGAGGCGTCGGTGAGGCCGTTGGTTTTGTTGTTGGCGTTGATGGCGTTTCCGTGACGGTGGCCATTGGCGTCGCCGGACTCGGCGTCAGCGTCGGCTGTTCCGGCGTTGGTGTGGGGGTAGGCGACATTGGAGTTGGATATGGCTGCTCCGGCGATAGTGTTGCTGTCGGTGGAATCGGAGTTGGCGTCGGCTGATCCGGTGCTAGTGTCGGCGTAGGCGGCATTGGAGTTGGATACGGCTGCTCTGGCGATGGTGTTGCTGTCGGTGGAATTGGGGTTGGCGTCGGCTGCTCCGGTGTTAGTGTCGGCGTAGCTGTTGCTGGAATGGGCGTGGGAGTGGGCGTGGCCATCCCAGCGTCTGCAGTTACATCCCAGTAGATGGGGGGCTTAATCACAAACAAACCGCTGTACAAATTGGTCATATAAAACGGCCCATCGGGGAAGGCTTCTCCGTCGGGCCCCAATACCTCAATGGACTCTGTACCAGACCCTGAGTAAGACTGGGCCTGTTCGAACAGGATAGTGCCTACCCGGTCATAAATCCTTACACTGATCTCCTCGTTCTGCATGTCAACGTAATCGAAAACCACATAGACGACAGTTGTCCCCGAGGGGAATTGGGTCACTGGCGGCCCATAAGGAGTATCACTCATGCGAAAATCTGTGACATCGGCATAGATGGTGTTGACTAGCAGAGCGCTTAGCAATATGGCTAATCCAACAGCCCGAGCAGTTAATCGCTTCATAAAATAGAGTTCTCTGCTCCTTCCAGATTTGATGCCAGACCTGACGTCAAGGCCCTGGACTAAACAGCGCATATTATACCATTTTAACCAGGGGATGTCAATTTTTCGCCAGCTTCATCAACAGGGCCTCTAACCCCAGGATATAGCTTTGCCAGCCGAAGCCCGCGATCTGGCCCAGGCAGACGGGGGAGATAACGGAGAGGCGCCGAAAACCCTCGCGAGCCTGGACGTTGGAGAGGTGGACTTCGATGGTGGGCAAGCCAACGGCCGCGATGGCATCGCGGATGGCATAGCTGTAATGGGTATAAGCGCCAGGGTTGATGACCAAACCATCGGCCCAGCCAACCGCCTGGTGGATGGCGTCAATGATAGCCCCTTCGTGATTCGACTGGAAGGTGCGCACCTCGATACCCTTGCCAGCAGCGTAAGCCCGCAATTGTTGGTTGATCTCGTCCAGAGTGGCCGAGCCGTAAACCTCCGGCTCCCGCGTGCCCAGCAAGTTCAAGTTAGGGCCGTGAATAACAAGGATCTTAGCACTCATCTTTTCCTCAGCCTTTCTAAAACCTCCAAGACCACTGCCTGGGGCGCCTGATCGCTGACCTCGACCTGCCCAATGGCTCTGGGTAGCACAAAACGCAGCTTCTTCCCTCGCCTCTTCTTGTCGGTGGCCATAGCTCTCCAAATCTCCACCGGCTCATAACCTTCGTAGCGGGTCGGCAAGCCGAATCGTTGGAGAAGGGCGACTAAACGCCCCTCGACCGTCTCGTCGCACAGGCCCAGGGCGACGGCTGTCCTGGCCGCAGCCACCAGGCCAATGCTCACCGCCTCGCCGTGGCGAAGAGTGAAGCCACTGAGCACCTCCAAGGCGTGGCCAAAGGTGTGGCCCAGGTTGAGCACGGCCCGCCGTCCCTTCTCGTAAGGATCCTCCTCCACGATAGCCACCTTGACGCGGACAGCCTCGATGATGAGGGGCAGCGAGGGTTCGTCTCCCCTCTCCTCCAACTGCTTGAAAAGGCTGGGCGAGCCAATCACTCCCGTCTTGATGACCTCGGCCCAACCAGACCGCATCTCTGCCTCGTCCAGGGTGGCCAGAGCGAGAGGGTCAATCACAACCAGCTCTGGCTGTTTGAAAGCGCCGATGAGATTCTTTCCCCTGGGATGATCCACGGCCACCTTGCCCCCGACGCTGGCATCCACCATGGCCAGGAGGGTGGTGGGCAACTGTACCAGGGGCACTCCCCGCATGTAGGTGGCTGCCGCGAAGCCCGCCAGATCGCCGATAACGCCACCGCCCAGGGCCAGCACCGCCCCGTATCTATCCAGCCCGCCAATGATGAACTGATCGTACAGAGAGCTGACGGTGTCCAGGGTTTTGTAAGCCTCCCCGTCGGGCGCCTGGCAGATGACTGGTTCGAGGCCCGCTTTCCGCAAGCTGACGACAACGGTGGGGGCGTACAGATCGCCGACTGTTGGATTGGTGACCAGAGCCACTCTACCTCCCAGCCCCTGCTGACGCGCCAACTCACCAACACGCGCCAGAAGCCCTTTGCCCAGATGGATCTGGTAACCTCCCGCTGGCGTCCGCACCGCTATCCTTTCCGCAACCGCCTCGCTTTTCAGCAACTCGATCATCCTCCCCACCACCTCCTCCACCGTCAAGCTCGTAGTGTCAATCTGGTGAGGGATGCGGCTGTAGGCTTCGCGCCGCTCGCCCAACAGGGTCTCAATGCACTCTCGCCGATCGGATACGTCCAGAAGGGGCCTGTCTTCTGCCTGGGCCAGACGCCGCAGGATTTCTCCCCCATCGCAATTCAGGCACACCAGCAGCCCGCTGGCACCCAGGGCCTGGCGGTTCTCCTCAGGAATCAGCGCACCGCCGCCGGTGGCGATGACCAGCCCGCGCCTTTGAGCCAATTCCTGGCAAAGCTGGCGCTCCTGTCGGCGAAAGAACCCCTCGCCCCGCTGAGCGAAGATCTCAGGGATGGTCATGCCCACCCGCTGCTCGATGAGGGTGTCCATGTCCAAAAACTCTCGCCCTAGCCGATAAGCAACCTCCAGCCCCACTTTCGACTTGCCGGTGCCCATGAAGCCGGTGATGACGACGTTCAAGCTCACTTCCACCTCGACTTCATCTCCTCGATGCTATCTCCCCCCAGCTTCTCCATCAGTGCGTCGGCGATTACCCAGGCCACCATTGCCTCGCCGACTACCGAAGCAGCGGGCACGGCACAGACATCAGAGCGTTGATACTGAGTAGTCGCCGGCTCTCCCGTGACCAGGTCCACCGACCGCAAAGGCGTCACCGTAGTGGGGATCGGTTTCATGGCCGCCCGCACCACGATGGGCTGTCCGTTGCTGATTCCACCCTCAATGCCACCTGCCCGGTTGGAATGACGTTTGAAGTTTGAAGTTTGAAGTTTGAGCTTTGAGCTTTGAGCTTTGAGCTTTACAAAGATCTCATCATGCACCTCTGTCCCCCTCTTGCGAGCGTTCTCAAAAGCCGGCCCGATCTCCACCCCCTTGATGGCCGGGATGCTCATCACCGCAGCAGCCAGGCGGGAGTCCAGGCGGCGGTCCCAGTGGACGTGGCTACCCAGGCCAACGGGCACGCCGGTGGCAACGACGACGAAGATGCCGCCCAGGGAATCCCCCGCTGCCCTGGCCTCGTCAATGCGCTGACGCATGGCTTCGGCGACGATGGGATCGGGACAGCGAACGTCGGAGGCTTCAGCCCGCTTCCAGAGTTCCTGGGGAGGGAGGTCCGGGATTTCCGCTATCGCTCCACCGATTTCGGTCACATAGCTGCCAATAGCGATGCCGAACTCAGTAAGCAACCTTTTGGTCACTGCCCCCACAGCCACCCGAGCTGCTGTCTCACGGGCACTGGCCCGCTCGGCTACCAGCCGCAGGTCACCCAGGCCGTATTTGGTAGCCCCTGCCAGATCAGCGTGGCCCGGCCGGGGCACGGTCCAGGGCGGGACGTCCCTATCCTTCCAGTTGGCCCAGTCCTTGTTCTCGATGCGCAGGGCGATGGGTGCACCTATGGTCAGTCCTTTGGCCACTCCGCTCAGGAGCTCGACCTTGTCACGCTCTATCTTCATGCGCTGGCCGCGTCCGTAGCCCCCCTGGCGGCGGCGCAGATCAACGTTGATCTCCTCCTCGCTCAGATGCAGTCCGGCGGGCATTCCCTCGATGATAGCCATGAGGCAAAGCCCGTGAGATTCGCCAGCGGTCAAGAAACGCAACGTCATCGTTCACCTCCCCAGAGTCTTGTTAGCCACCTCGTACATCGTCTCAACAGGAGCCTTCTCCCCCGTCCACAGTTCGAAAGCCACAGCGCCCTGGTGCACCAGCATCCCCAATCCGCCGATGTCTTTCGCTCCCGCTGCTCGAGCCTGTTGCAGCAGCTTCGTCTGGTGAGGATTATACACCAGGTCGAAGACGGTCAGATGGCCGGGGAAGGCCAGGTCTTCCGGCCATGGGGACTGGTCTACTTCAGGCCAGGTGCCGACGGGCGTCGCATTGACCAATAAGTGGGCTTCGGCGGTTTGCTCTTCCAATGTTTGCAGGGTGAGCGAAAGAGCGGGGAACAAGGGGGAGAAATCCCTGACGAGCGCCTGGGCACGGGCTAAGGTGCGGTTTAGGACGGTCACTTGCGCCCCGGCCTGAACCAGGGCGTAGACCACGGCCCTGGCTGCGCCGCCAGCTCCCAGAACTACAGCCCGCTTGCCGTGAGGGTCGAAGCCACCTTCGCTCAAGGCAGTCAGAAAGCCTTGCCAGTCGGTGTTGTAGCCGATGCCCTGCCCATCGCGCACCACGATGGTATTGACCGCTCCGATAGCTTGTGCCTCCGGTATGACTTCGTCGAGATAGGACATCACCGCCTCTTTGTGAGGCACAGTGACGTTGGCCCCCACGAAGCTCAGAGCCTGCAGGCCAGCCACTGCTTCCCCCAATCGATCAGGATGCACAGGCAAGGGCACGTAGCACCAGCTCAGGTTCAGCGCGGCAAAGGCGCTGTTGTGCATGGCTGGCGAGAGGCTGTGCTCGACGGGATAGCCTATCAATCCTACGAGCTTCGTCTGGCCGTTGATGTTCAGTGGCATAGCTTGCTCTCCTTCAATTCATGGGACACAGATTAACACAGATTTTCGCAGATTTTTCCTTTTCATCTGTGTTCATCTGTGCAAATCTGTGTCCTAAATTCATTATGAACTTAGAGCTCTCAACATCTCCTCGAAGCCTGGGAATGAATCCGCGATGCACTCCGCTCCCTCGATTGTTGTTTCCCCCTCGGCTGCCAGGCCCGCTATGGCCAGGGACATGGCCAGGCGATGATCGCCGTGGCTATTGACCCGGGTTCCTACCAATGGCGTAGGCCCTTCCACCACGAAGCCATCGGGCCGTTCCTCGATGCGTGCTCCCAGTTTGCGCAGTTCAACGGCAATATTCGCGATGCGATCCGTTTCTTTGACTCGCAGCTCCGCCGCATCACTCACCACCGTCGTTCCCTGTGCCTGGCTGGCAACCACGGCCAGGATGGGGAATTCGTCAATCATCCTGGGCACCTGGTTCCCTCTCACCTCTATGCCTCTCAGCTCACCTGCCCGCGCAACGGCGTCGGCTACCGGCTCGCCGCTGACTTCGTGTTGATTCTCTACCACGATGTCCGCTCCCATCTTCCTCAGCGCGTCCAAAAAGCCCGTGCGGGTGGGGTTAACGCCGACATCTTCGATGGTAACTTCCGACCCAGGCACGAGGCAGGCGGCAGCAATGAAGTAAGCTGCTGAGGAGATATCCCCTGGCACAACGATGTCCAGAGAGGATAACATCGAACCTCGAACCTTGAACTTTGAAGTTTGAAGTTTGAAGTTTGAAGTTTGGCCTTTGGCCATTGCCGCCAACATCCGCTCGGTGTGGTCGCGGGCGGGGCCTGGCTCGTGGATCACCGTTGAGCCGTCGGCGTAGAGGCCCGCCAGCAAGATGGCCGACTTCACCTGAGCGCTGGCTACGGGCAATCGGTACTCAATGCCGTGCAGATTTCCGCCCAGGATGGTCAAGGGAGGCAGGCGGCCGTCGTTGCGACCTAACACAGTTGCGCCCATTTGGCGCAGAGGCTCGGCGATGCGGCCCATAGGCCGTCGGCGGAGTTGTTCGTTTCCCGTCAGCACGCTGTAGAAGGGCTGGCCTGCCAGAATCCCGGCCAGCAAGCGCATGGTTGTGCCCGAACCAGCGCAGTCCAGGACATCTTTCGGCTCCATCAAACCACGCCAGCCGCGCCCGTGCACGATCAGCTCCGTCTCGGATAGCCTCTCTACCTCGACACCCAGCGCCCGCACGCAGGCGAGGGTAGCCAGGCAATCGGCTGCGGGCAGGAAATTGCGGACCCTGGTCGTGCCCTCAGCTATCGCGCCTAGCAGCAAAGCGCGATGAGAAATGGATTTGTCGCCAGGTACTCTAACCTGACCCCTCAGCCCCTTGACTTTTCTAACTGTCATTCTCATTTGAACTTTAGCCTTTGAACTTTGAGGTTTGAGGTTTGAAGTTTGAACTTTAAAGTTTGCTCATCGTCCGCCTCTAGCAAGTGGGCGATGGCATTGAGTTGATCTGCGAAGCGGGACAAAGTCTCTCCCACCGCCGCGCGATTCGTGAGCAGGATGTCCAGCATCATGGTAACGTCGCTGGCTGCCAGGCGCGAGGTATCGCGAAAGCCGCTGGCGGCCAGTTCCCAGACCAGCTCGTCCTCCGCTGCTACCTCCTCGGTGGTCGCCACCAGGCCAACCGACAGGAGATAGGGAAGGTGGCTGACAGCGGCCACCAGGCGGTCGTGGCGCTCGGCGTCCATCAACAAGGGTCGCGCACCGACGGCCTCGACCAGTTCTCGGGCCAGCGTCAGCGCTTCCGAGCTTGTCCGCTGCAGGGGAGTGAGCACGAAAGTCGCTCCCTGGTAGAGGTCGGCCTCCGCGGCCTCGAGCCCCGACACTTCCTTGCCGCACATGGGGTGGCCGCCGACGGCCTGGAGGTGGGGTGGCAACGCTTCCATGGCTCCGACGATCCTGGCCTTGGTGCTGCCCAGATCCATCAGCAGACAGCCAGCGGGGGCCAGGGCTCCCACCTGGGGTACCAGCTCCAAGATGGTCCGCACCGGAGTAGCCAGCACGATCAGGTCGGCTTGTTCTACCCCCTCGGCCAGGTTGCAGGTGCCCACATCTATGAAACCGCGCCTCATGGCTTCCTCGATGGTCTCGCCTCGTCGAGCTACGCCCCATACCTCTCGACAGGCACCTCGCTCCCTCAACGCCCCAGCTAGAGACCCACCCATCAGCCCCAGACCGACGATTGTTACCTGCACATTCTTCAATCCCACCACTGGTCGCCCCCTATCCCCCCATAGAGGGGATACTTGTTTGAAGTTTGGAGTTTGGAGTTTGAAGTTTGATTTCCCTCCCCACCGCTTCCGCCACCCTCCGCAGCTCTTTCATCAACTGGGCAAACCTCTCTGGCCTCAGCGATTGGGCTCCGTCGGAGAGGGCACGCTGGGGGTGGGGATGCACTTCGATAAGCAATCCATCGGCTCCAGCGGCTACCGCAGCTCTGGCTACGGGCCCTACCAGCTCCCATCTGCCTGTGCCGTGGCTGGGATCAACGATGACGGGCAAGTGAGTCAGTCCCTTAAGGACGGGCACGGCGTTGATGTCCAGGGTGTTGCGGGTGTACTTTTCGAAGGTGCGGATGCCCCGTTCGCAGAGCATGACCCGATAGTTGTCGTGGGAGAGGATGTACTCGGCCGCCATGAGGAGTTCCTCCAGAGTGGCCATCATCCCTCGCTTGAGGAGGATGGGCATTTTCGACTCGCCCACGGCGTGCAGCAGGCTGAAGTTCTGCATGTTCCGAGCCCCGACCTGGAGGATGTCGGCATAGCGAGCCACCAGGGGCACATCTTCGGGAGCCATGACCTCCGTGACGATAGCCAGTCCCGTCTCCTCCTTGACCTCGCCCAGGATCTCTAACCCCTCTTTCCCCAGGCCCTGGAAGCTGTAGGGAGAGGTGCGGGGTTTGAAAGCCCCGCCGCGCAGGATTCGGACCCCGGCCTCCTTGACCGCCCAAGCCGCTTCCAGCATCTGCTCTCGGCTCTCCACGGCACAGGGGCCGGCCATGACTGTCACCTCCCGCGAGCCGATGCGCATCCCGTTAATGGGAATGATGGTATCCTCAGGTTTGAAGTCACGACTGGCCAGCTTGAAGGGCTGGAGGATGGGCACCGTCCTCTCCACCCCCTCCATCAGTTCAAAGACATGGGGGCTGACAGGCCGCTCGTCGCCGATGACGCCGATGATGGTGCGCTCCTCGCCACGGGAGAGGTGGGCTTGAAAACCCAGTTCCTCTACCTGGGCCACTACTTCTTGAATCCTCTCCTCTCCAGCCCCCATTTTCATGATGATGATCATGGCTGATACCCCCTTAACTCGATTGTCTGACCTGTCCTGAGCAGGGCGCGTCGAAGTGTGAAGGGTCGTTCTCCCTGCTCCGCGCCTCTCGCGTCGTACCCTTTCTTTTAACGATCACCATAGTCTGCCTCCTTCTTTTGGTGGTGAACCAATCGCTCCCTACAGCGCCCTGTCTGGCCGCAGGGTCTGGGCTCCTTTGAGATAGACGTGCCGAATCTCCGCCGCGCTCTTCTCCGTGTTCCAGTGGATGAGGACCCGGATGCACCTCTCCAGGCTGCCCGGCACGGGTATCTCCTGGGCGTCGAGGAGAGCAACATCGCGCCAGCCCATCTCACGCGCTGCCCGGGCCGGGAAGGCGGCCGTCAGGTCGGGGGTGGTAGTGAAGATGGCGCTGGCTACGTCTTCCACTTTCAAGTCGTTGGCCTCGACGATGAGCGCCAGAAGCTCCCTGGTAGCAGCCAGAATGGCCTCGGCGGTGTTCTCTTCCGTGGTAGTTGCTCCTCGAATGCCTCGACAGTGCATCTTTACCCTCCAGATAAACAAAAAAGCGTGGACTTGTCTGCTCCACGCTTTTGAGATACCGATGAATTGCTATGACTTAAGGATGCGGTCTTCTCCGGGCGTGAAGCAGCTTGCCTGATGCCTGGGCATAGGCGTAATAGTAGGCAAAGTAGTCCTCACGCCCCAAAAAACTAACTTTGATAGTCTCGTCCCACGGCTTGCCAGTCATCTCCGGCCCTCTTTCAAAGCTGGGGATATGATAGCATAAAGGGGGATAAAAGTCAAGCCTGGCTACTCAGACAGCTACAAACACGATTTGACAATTATCTCAAGTTGTGGTATAAGAGGGGCAATTCGGAAAGGAAGTAGGAATTCCATGACGTCGTTCGGCAAGCGAAACTTCAGGCAGATCGTGATTAGGCGTTTTCGATCCAGGCGCTCGCTCTGGGGAGTTTCGCCCTGCCAAATGGTGCTTGCGGAGGCAAATCTCACGTAACCATCTTGCTTACTAGCGACAGGCCGACTCTCCAGACATAAGTGTGTGAGAGTCGGCCTTTTGTTATCAAAAAATCGTCAGGAGGTAACGTCATGAAAAAGGTTGTTTTGGCCTATTCGGGCGGACTGGACACCTCGGTGATTCTGGTCTGGCTGAAGGAACGCTACGGTTGTGAGGTGATCACCTTCACTGCCGACCTGGGCCAGGGAGAGGAGTTGGAGGGGCTGGAAGAAAAGGCGCTCTCCACGGGAGCCAGCAAAGTCTACATCGAGGACTTGCGCGAGGAGTTCCTGCTGGAGTACGCCTTCCCCACGGTGATGGCCGGGGCTATCTACGAGCGGCAGTACCTGCTGGGCACCTCCTTCGCCCGCCCGCTCACCGCCAAACGGCAGGTGGAGATCGCCGAGCTGGAGGGGGCCGACGCTGTGTCCCACGGCTGCACCGGCAAAGGCAACGACCAGGTGCGCTTTGAGCTGACCTACAAGGCCCTCAATCCCCGGCTGAAGGTCATCGCCCCCTGGCGGGAATGGGACATCCGCTCGCGAGAGGATGCGCTGGCCTACGCCGCGGCCCACGACATACCGGTAGCGACCACCGAGCGTTCCATCTATAGCCGCGACCGCAACATCTGGCACCTGAGCCACGAGGGCGGGCTCCTGGAAGACCCCTGGCAGGAGCCAGAGGAGGACATGTTCGTGCTCACCGTCGCGCCTGAGGCCGCGCCCGACGAACCGCTCTATCTGACCATTGATTTCAAAGAGGGCATACCTAAGCGCATTAATGGCGTGGCCTGCGGCGCGGTGGAGTTGCTGACCCGGCTGAACGAGCTGGGCGGCGCGCACGGCGGGGGACGGGAGGATCTGGTGGAGAACCAACTGGTGGGGATGAAATCCCACGGCGTGTACGAGACCCCCGGCGGCACTATCCTCTACACCGCCCACCGCGGCCTGGAGAGCATCTGCCTGGACCGGGAGATGCTGCACTACAAGGACGTCATCGCCCAGCGCTACGCGGAGCTGGTCTACTACGGCCTGTGGTTCACGCCGCTGCGCGAGGCGCTGGATGCCTTCGTGCGCAAGACACAGCAGACAGTCACCGGCACGGTGCGCCTCAAGCTGTACAAGGGAAGCTGCACGGTAGTCGGTCGCAAGTCCCCCTACAGCCTCTACCGGGAGGACTACGCCACCTTCGGCGAAGAGGACGTCTACGACCAGGCGGATGCCCAGGGCTTCATCAACCTCTTCGGCCTGCCGCTGAAGGTCAAAGCGCTGCTGGACATCGAGGGGTTAGGGATATCCGGCTATCGCTCGCCCGACTACAGCAAGTTCAAGCGGGACTGAGAAGGGTTTCGAGTTTCGGGTTTGGGGTTTCGAGTTCGAAGGGAGTAACGAGGAATGTGGAAGTTGGAGATTGGAGGTTGGAGGTTGGAAACCAGCTTCCAGCATGCGTGGGATGACGAGGAGGAAGGATGAAACTGTGGGGTGGACGGTTCGAGGGAACACCTGATGAGCTGATGGAGCGCTTCAACGCCTCCATCGGCTTCGATTGGCGGCTGTGGGCGGCTGACATCGAGGGCAGCATGGCCTACGCCAGGGCACTGGAACGCGCCGAACTGCTCACCGCCGCCGAACGGGATCGGCTCATCCAGGGGTTGGAGGCGGTGGCGCGGGAGTTCGAGACACTTGTCCTGGACGACAAGTACAGGGCCGGCGAGTTCGAGATCGTGCTTTCGGACGAGGACATCCACACCGCCGTCGAGCGGCGCCTGGGGGAACTGGTCGGCCAGGTAGCGGGCAAACTGCACACCGGGCGTAGCCGCAACGATCAGGTGGCTACCGACCTGCGGCTTTATCTGATGTGGGAGATCCCACACCTGCGCCAGCGGCTCGGCGAGCTGCAAGAAGCCATCCTGGCCAAGGCGGAGCAGCATCTGGACATCATCATGCCCGGCTACACGCACTTGCAGCGGGCGCAGCCGGTGCTGTTCAGTCACTGGCTGATGAGCTATTTCTGGATGCTGCAGCGGGATCGGGAGCGGCTGGACGACCTGGGGAAGCGCGTGGCCGTGCTGCCGCTGGGAGCGGGCGCGCTGGCCGGCCACTCCCTGGGCATTGACCGCCAGTTCCTGGCCGATGAGCTAGGCTTCCGAGCGGTCTGCGAGAACAGCCTGGATGCCGTGTCGGACCGCGATTTCGTGGCCGAGTGCCTGTTCTGGGCCGCGCTGCTGCAAACGCACCTCAGCCGCCTGGCCGAGGACCTGATCTTATGGTCATCGGCGGAGTTCGGCTTCGTGGAGTTGGACGACGCCTACGCCACTGGCTCCAGCCTGATGCCACAGAAGAAGAACCCCGACTCGCTGGAACTGCTGCGGGGCAAGGTGGGGCGCATGGTGGGACATCTGGTGGCTTTGCTGATCACGCTCAAGGGGCTGCCTTCGACCTACAACAAGGATCTGCAAGAGGACAAGGAGCCGCTGTTCGACGCCCTGGACACCCTGAAGCTGGCGCTGCCGGTGGCAACGGGCGTGGTGCGCACCCTGGAGGTCAACGCCGAAGCAATGGCCGCCGCGCTCGACGACGCCATGCTGTCCACCGACCTGGCCGACTACCTGGTGCGCCGAGGCGTTCCCTTCCGCCAGAGCCACGAACTGGTGGGCCGAGCGGTGCGGCGGGCCGAGGCGCTGCGATTGCCGCTGCGCGAGCTACCCCTGGCGGAGTTCCAGGCTATTTCTGAAGCCTTCGAATCCGGCCTCTACGCGGTGTTCGACCATCGGCGTTCGGTGGAGGCGCGGGACTCCTACGGCGGCACGGCCACGGCGGCTGTCCGCCAGCAAATCGAGCGTGCCCGGTCAGTAAGCTCGTGACAGCAGGTGGCGGTTGCCGATGCGCACGTTGGTCAGGCCGGCGGCGCGGGCGGCAGCCTCAGCGGCATTGGCATGGCGCACCGAGGTGCGGGGCAGATCGGGCATGTAGAAGTGGGGATGGAAGCCCAGTAGGGCGTAGGGAATAGCGGGGTCGAGGGAGGCGATGAAGGAGGCGATTTCGCTAACCTCTTTGACGTCAACGTAGCCCGGCACCAGCAGGGTGCTGGCCACCACCAGCGGGGGCTCAGGTCGCTCTGGAATGTGCCTGGCGGCGCGGGCGAAGTTCTCCAGCGTCCTTTTGTTTGACACGCCTGTCAAGGCCAAATGGAGGCTCTCGTTATAAGCCTTGAGGTCGAACTTGATGCAGCCCCCGGTCTCCAGCGACAGTTGCACCGCCTTCTCCAGCAGCTTGGGATGCATCGTGCCGTTGGTCTCCCAGCAGATGCGCACGCCTCGCTGGGCCAGGAGCCGCGAAGTGGCCAGAGCGTGAGGCATCTGGGGAGAGGGGTCGCCACCGAAATAGCAGACGCAGTAGGTGCGAGCATCGGCCTTGTCGGCCAGCTCCTGGGCGCTCATGCCTTTGCCCTCGGGCGACATTTGGCGATAGTGCCAGTTCTGACAGAATAGGCAGTTCAGGGAACAGGCTCCGTAAAATACCGCCAGGTTCTTGTAGCCGTACCTGGTATGTCCTGGGCAAACCCAATCGGCCACGCAGTTGGTGGGCAAGGGATCGTAGTACCAGTGGAGGATGCCTTTCTTGGCTGTTCCCGCCAGGTGGATCAGCTTGCCCCCTCGGTTCTCCCGGAGGCCACAGAAACCGCGCTGGCCCTCTGGGATGCGGCACTCGTTGGCGCAAAGAGGACAGTGCACGCCCTGGGGATCGTCCGGCGGCTTCGTCGGCAGGTTGAACTCCAGCCGCGTCTCAGCTTGCATCTTTCGGATGTGCGGCAGCACCTCCTCGGGCCGCTCTCGAATGCAATCCACGCAGGCACCCAAAATGGAAGCGATGAGGGGGGATTGCTTGCCGCAGGCCAGGCACTTGCCTGGGCCGAAGCCACCGTGGTAGTCAGTGAATATCTTCATCACTTGAACCCTCTCTCGGAAAAGGGTAGCAGCCCAACCGCGTTGGGCGTCATTTGACGGAAACCTGTCAGGTCTCTACGCTCTACTGAAAGTGGGGAACGATGAACCTGAACAGGCAAATCAGGTCCAGTCCGAATAAGCCCAGGTAGGGCAAAGCGAAAACCAAATCATCGTATCTCTCAGGCAGGAGCGCTTTGATTCCGAAGACTGCTGCCGCCCCGCCCAGCAACAAGATGCTCAGCTTGTTGAAGTCCCCAGTTACCAGGCCCTTGGCGGCCAGGATCAGTGCGCCCGTCAGGAACAGAAGGGCCACTGCTTTGGCCTTGTCCCTGGCCAGTATCTCCCGCAGGCCCAGAGCGAAAGCCAGGCCCAGGGGAACCAACGCGGGGAAGAGATAGCGTCCCTGGTGCTGGACGAACTTGAGATTGTACCAGAGGTAGGAAAGCAAAGTCAAGAGGGCTGACAGAGCCAGCAGGCCAAGGGCCATCCTTTTTTGAGGGGATAAATTAGTGAAATTCGTGTAATTCGTGGCAAAAAAGAGGGCCAAGCCCAATCCGACCACGGCACAGAACAGGGCCAAGATCAAATAGATGCGCTGGTCTACCAGGATGCCCATCCAGCCAAACTGGGCCCAGAAGCTCCTGAAGGTGGTGAGGATGAAGTCCTGGGCAAATTTAGTCGCGCCGAGCTGGGCCAACCACTCCGCGGTGCGAGGCTGGCCAACTACGATGGCATCATGTCTCTGCAAGCCAAAGATGTCCAGGCCGCCGTAGACTGAGGCATTGCGAACGAACCAGGGGAGGGTGAGGAGGCAAGTAAGAAACAGGAAACAAGTAACAGGAAACAAGTAGCGTTGGGCAAAGTTGGACTTTTGGTCTTGTTCAAGCCATATTCCTTTGACAATGACTGCTACCAAGGCCAGAGGAATCGCAACCAGGGTCGTTATCTTGGTCAGCAACCCCAGACCCATCAACACGCCCAGCCCCACGAATCGCCCTATCCCTTCAGCACGCCCCCCCTCGGTCCCCCCCAACCCTGGGGGGGAAGTTTTGACGTACCTCACCAGCATCCACAGAATCCCCGCCAATATCAATTCTGCCAGGGTGTCGTTGTTCACCGCCGCGGTGATGGCGATATGCATGGGGACGAAGGCGACGAAGGCGGTCGTGCCGAGGGCCAGAGTTTCGTCTCCGGGGAAGATCTCTTTGGCGATGTGATAGGTCACCCAGAGTAGACAGCAGCCTAACAGGACGGAGAGTAAGCGGAGAGGGAGGAGTCTTCCGGCGAAGAGTTTGTAGACCACAGCAGCCAAAATGTAGTAGAGTGGCGGTTGGTGGAACTCGTAGCGGAGGGGCTCGATGGACATCTCAGGAGGAAACTTCTTGTCCTTAATCTCCTCCAGGTAATTGTGGGGGTAGTCGCCCATCTGCAGGACAGGGAAGCGATAGTTCTCTGCCAGGTACTTGATGTAGTTGTAATGGGCTGGCTCGTCGGGCACCTGCCAGGGAGGTGTCTTGACAGCGTAGAGGATGCCCACGACCAGATAGGCGACGATAATCAGCGCTATAGAAAAGTAATGAGTAATGAGTAATAAGTAATGAGTTTTCCCATTACTCATTCCCTGTTCCTCGTTACTCATCACTCATCACTCGTTACTCCACTCAACCGCGCCAGTTCCTCCTCCACGATGCTTTCGTCCAGCTTCTTGAACAGCGGCCTGGGCTTGCGCAGGGCCTGGC
Organism: Chloroflexota bacterium; assembly: GCA_030611885.1. GTDB lineage: Bacteria > Chloroflexota > Anaerolineae > VGOG01 > VGOG01 > JAUWOY01. The sequence goes on from JAUWOY010000008.1 coordinate 43,442, forward strand.
CGGCTGGCAACTGGCTGGGAGCCCATTCCCCCTCTAAGCCGCTGCCATCGTAGCGGAGAGCCTGGTGGGTTCCGTGCTCCTCCTGGAGAATCTCAATGTACTGTCGGCCCATGATGTCCCCGTCATAGCCCAGGAAATGGTGCAACTCCTGGGAGGAGAAGGGCAAGAAGGGACAGAAGAGGGTCTTCAGCGAATCAATCACCCGCAGAGCAACGTAGACGGTGGTGCCCGCCGCTTCGCGATCCTCCTTGATCTGGAGCCAGGGGGCCTTCTCGTTGAGATAACGGTTGGTCTCGTGGGCCAGGGCCATGACCTCGCCCAAAGCCGCTTTGAACTTGCAGCCATCCAAAAGCTGGCCGACAGGCTCGAAAGCGGCCTCTATCTTGCCCAGCATAGCCTGGGCCAATTCATCCAACTGGCCCGGCGCTGGCACCTGCTGGTCGAAGCTTTTGTAGGCGAAGGACAGCACCCGGTTGGCCAGGTTTCCCCAGGTAGCCACCAGCTCGTCGTTGTTGCGGCGCCAGAAGTCGGCCCAGGAGAAATCGGTGTCACGGCTCTCAGGGGCGTTGGCAGTCAGGTAGTAGCGCAGCGGATCGGGGTCATAGCGCTCCAGGTAATCGGGCAACCACACAGCCCAGTTGCGGCTGCCGGATATCTTTCGTCCCTCCAGATTCAGAAACTCGTTAGAGGGCACGTCGTAGGGCAGGTTCAACACCCCTTCCTCAGCGTACAACCTCTCGATTCCCATCAGTGTGGCGGGCCACATGATGCTATGGAAGGCGATGTTGTCCTTGGCGATGAAGTAAAAACTGCGACCAGGCTCATACCACCACTCCTTCCATTTCTCTGGCTGCCCTGTTATCCTGGCCCACTCGACGCTGGCGGCGAGATAGCCGATCACCGCCTCAAACCAGACATAGATACTCTTGCCCTCGTAGCCCTCCACCGGCACGGGAATGCCCCACGCCATGTCGCGGGTTATGGGCCGCTCTTGCAATCCCCCCTTAAGGTAATTCAGGGTGAAGTTGTAGACGTTGGGCCGCCAGTACGTTTTATCCTGAACCCATTCCAGTAGTCGCTCGTTCAGGGCGGGGAGATCGAGGAAGAAATGCTCCGTCTCTCGGACCACGGGGCGGTGGCCGCAGAGCTTGCAGACGGGATCAATGGTCTCGATGGCATCCAGGGGTCGGCCACAGGCCTCGCACTGGTCGCCGCGGGCGTCCTCGCTGCCGCAGTGGGGACAGGTGCCGCACACGTAGCGGTCGGGCAGGAACTTGTAGCAGTGTTCGCAGTAGAGCTGCTGCGTCGTCTTCTGAGAGAGATAGCCGTTCTCCAGGAGCGTGAGGAAAATGTCCTGAGCGACTCGATGATGGTTCTCGGTGTCCGTGTGGGTGAAAAGGTCGTAGGCCAGGCCCAGCTCGATGAAACCATCCAGGAAGCTTTGATGATAATGCTGGAAGACCTCGCGGGGAGAGACGCCCTCCTCGTCAGCCCTGACGGTGATAGGCGTACCGTGGCTGTCCGAGCCGGAGACCATGAGGACATCGTTCCCTCTCAGACGTTGGTAGCGGGCGAAAATGTCCGCTGGCAGGTACGCTCCACCCACGTTGCCTACGTGGATGTATGACGATGAATAAGGCCAGGCGACGGCCACCAGGATTTTCTCCCCCATGTCAAATCCTCCTAACTAAAGTAACAGGTAACGAGGAACGGGTAACGAGTCTTCCTCCCCGTTACTCGTTCCTCATTACTTATTGCTCTCTTGCCCTCCAGTCCAACAGAAAATCCGGGATGTCCGGATAGCCCTGGCGGTGCGCGTACCTCAACATAACCCCCAGGTGGAAGCTGTAGACCTGATCAGCGGTGAACTTCTCGCCATCGTAGAGATTCATCGGCAGCTTGCTGACCACGACCCACCACCACTCCGGTGCTCTGCCCGACCAGGCCTCGCCAGGCATGAAATCCACCCTGTAGACCCTGGCTTCGATTGGATCATCAGGCAGATTGAAAGAGGCCGCCAAAACCGGTTCTCCGGCTTGGCCCTCGACCTCCGCCTCGACGTATTCCCTTACCGTCTCTTTTTCATCCATGATTGCCTCCCGCGAACAGTATAGCAGATTTCAGCGCGTTTGGCAAGAATCGAAAGACCGCTGAGGCCGCTGGCCTAGGGTCCAGCAAGAGTAGGTGGGTAGTCACCTCGCCGATACGGGTCTGCCTTGTCCCCTACTTTCTAGGCAGCAGAAGAATGAGAGGCAGGCCCAGCAGGGTGATGACCGCGCTGGCGGTGAATGCCAGGCGCAGCCCGAACAGGTCCCCCATCGCCCCCAGCACCACTACTACCGCTGAGCCGAGAATGAAACTAAACGACATGTAGACGCCATTGGCCAGCGCGCGGTTCTCAGAAAAGCTTTCCTGCACCAGAGCCATAAGGACGGGAGTGACGGAGAGGGCGGTGAAGCCCATCGTCAGCAGGAGAGGGAACTGAAGCCAACCGTCGGTCGTCAGAAAGGCGAACATGAGGAGCGGTGTGATCAACATGGAGACAAAGAGAACCAGCCGGCGGCCCAGCCGGTCGCTCATCGTGCCCCCCAGCAGCGCGCCCACCACGCCCCCTGCCTCCAGGAGCGAGAGGGAGGCCCCGGCGAGCCAGAGGTCGGCGCCCTCCTCGCTCAGAAAGGTGGGCAAGTAGGTGGTCAGCGATCTGGTCATGAAGGAACGCGCCACGATGATGCCCACCAGCGGGAGCAGAAGCGGCCCCATGCTCCGCAACGCCTGTCGCCAGGGGAGACCTTGGCCGGCGTTGGCGGGCTGCGTCGGCACGTCTTTGAGCCGGACGTAGAGGATGGCCGAGGCCAGGAAGCCGCCGATCATCAGCCAGGGCGTGCCCTCCAGGCCCAGCAGGCGGACGGCACTGACGATCACGATGGGTCCCAGGGTGCGGCCCAACTCGCCGCCGACCATCCAGAATCCCATGCCCCGGCCCAGCCTCCGCCCCGACAGGTTCCCGGCAATCACCGGCGCCACGGCGTGCAGGCTGGCCGAACTGAGGCCGGCCACCATCAGGAGCAGGGCCAGCGCCCCGTAGCCCGGCGCCACGCCCAGCAGGCTCATCATCGCGGCGGTCACCGATGGAGCCAGGATGACGAGGTAGCGCAAGCTCACGCGGTCGGCCAGGTGGCCGATGAAAGGCTGGAGCAACGACGGCCCTTGCACGAAGACCGTCAGAATCCCGGCCTCGGTCTTGGATAGAGACAGGTTGGCGATGAAGGCCGGCAGGAGAGGAGCCAGGAAGGCGGTGTAGGTATCGTGAACCGCGTGCGCCGCGCTGATGGTGAGCACGCCGTCTGTCTGGAACCGTTCGGCCTCAGGAAGCTTGGTTACAGTCCCAGCCTTCGATGTGCTTTCAATGGAATCGCTTGTAGTTGGCATGATGGTCTCAAGTGCAATAGGGGCGAGGTATTCTTACCCCCCAACCCGCAGTCGTCTCGTAGGCGTGGCCCACCCGCAGCACCGTCGCCTCGTCGAAGGCGCGGCCGACGATCTGGAGTCCCACAGGAAGCCCCGCGCCAGTGAAGCCGCAAGGCACGGAGAGGGCGGGCAGCCCGGCCAGGTTTGCGGGGGAAGTCAGCCGCAACAGCGAGCTTCTCACCTCAGGGGTCCCTGCTTCATCAAGGCGAGGAGCGGGGATGGGCGTCGTCGGCGCCAGCAACACGTCCACCTCCCGCAGCGCGTGGCGGAAGTCGTCGGCGATGAGACGCCTGGCACGCTGGGCCTGCAGGTAGCGGACGGCCGGTACCAGCAGGCCCGGCTCCATGCGCTCGCGCACGTCGTCGCCGTAGTCCTGCGGGCGGTTTATCAGCCAGTCGCGATGGTAGGCAGCGGCCTCGGAGATGCTGATGGGCCAATACACCGCCGGAGCGTACTCCAGTCGCGGCAGGGCGACCTCCTCGACCGTCCCGCCCAGTCGGCCTAGCACATCAATCGCCGCCCGCACACACCCCTCGACCTCATCGTCCAGATCATCGAAATAGAAGTGCTGCGGCACGCCCAGGCGCAGCCCTTTCACACCGGCATCCAGGCCAGCCGTGAAGCCGGGCACCGGCGCGTTAGTTGAGGCGGGGTCGCGGGGGTCGTGGCCAGCGACGACGTTGAGCATCAGGGCCGCATCGCGCACGCTGCGGGTCATGGGGCCGACGTGGTCCATCGTCCAGGCCAGGGGGACGACGCCGCGCCTGCTCACGCGGCCATAGGTGGGCTTGAGCCCTACGATGCCGCACAGGGCGGCGGGGATACGGATGGAGCCGCCGGTGTCGGTGCCCATGGCGGCGGTGCACAACCCTGCCGCCACCGCCACCGCCGATCCCCCGCTGGAGCCGCCGGCGATGCGTTCCGCGTCCCACGGGTTGCGCGTTGTTCCGTAGTGGGGGTTGATGGTGGTGACGCCGAAGGCGAACTCGTGCAGGTTGGTCTTGCCGACGATGACGGCGCCGGCTGCTCTGAGTCGAGCCACGCTGTGGGCGTCCTCGTGGGGGACGAAATCGGCCAGGATTTTGGAGCCAGCCGTGGTGCGGACGCCCTGGGTCCAGAAGAGGTCCTTGAGCGAGATGGGGATGCCGTGCAGCGGGCCGAGGTAGCCGCCGGTCGGGATCGCGTTTTCTGCCTCCCGCGCCGCCGACAGGGCCTCGTCGTGCAGCACGGTGAGGTAGGCATTGAGGCGTCCGTCCAGCGCCTTGATGCGCTCCAGCACCGCCCGCGTCACGACGACGGGCGACACGCCTCCGTTCTCGATGAGCGGCGCCAGCTCGGAGATAGTGAGAAAAGGCAGGCTGCTCTGATTCATCTCTCGCCCTCCGTCACGCTGAGAGTCACTGCCGGTTCCACGTCTTGCAGGTCTAGCTCGTCGAGACGGCTCACCGCCTCGTGAAAGGCCGCAAGCAACGGGGCCATCTCGCCGAGTCGGGTCTCATCGAGTTCGGTCAGGAGTGTTGCAACTGCATCTACTGAATTCATCGGATCTCCTCCTTTCAGCACCCTCAGCTGCGACGCCTAGAATCACTGAACCACTGAGGCCACTGAACACACTGAAGACTGGTTTGCCCTGACAGCCAGCTATCTCAGTGAACTCAGTGCCCATCAGTGTCATCAGTGATTCAAAACTCCCCTCAACCAATCAGCGCCTGCTGGATGGCGGGTGTCAATTGCACCAGCAAATCATGGACCGATTCCAAACCCAGCCCGACCAGGAACCAGACAGGCCCATAGTCCAGCCGAATGAAGCCGTGCACGTGCCAGCGGGCGCGGCTGTAGTCCCAGGGGCAGACACCGATGACGCGCTTCAGCAGCCAGCCCGTCAGGTACTCCACGGCCCAGAAGCCCAACACGTAGACGACGCCCCGCAGCGGCCAGGGCCAGGCGCGGAGGGCGTTGTGGAGAGGTTCGTACAGCGGCGCGACGAGGCCATAGAGGGGAAACATCCACAGATAGGTGGTGCCCCTGAGCTTCCAGCCTCGCTGCTGCCCGATGAGCGTTTCCCTCGTCGCCGTCCAGATGATCTCGCCGCACCAGCCCAGCATTCCGTAGATGATGAATCGAATCGTCATGTTGCACTCGATGTCTAGAATCACTGAGGCCGCTGAGGCCACTGAACACACTGAAAGATTGGCTTGCTCCGACAGTCAGCCCTCTCAGTGAACTCAGTGCCTGTCAGTGCCATCAGTGATTCACCGCTCCCCCCGAAACGCCGCGTCCAGCAGCAGGGACCGCCTCAGGGACTCGATCTCCCTTTGCAGGCCCTTCTGCCGTCGGGCGAGGTTGAAGATGAAAACGAAGGTCAAGGCCCAAAAAACTGCGTATGCGGCGAAAAGGTAAGCCAGATTTCCCATGACAATAACCCCCTATCGGCCTAGTTTCAGTAGATCACAAGCCACCAGCAGAGGCGGCTCCCACGCCGCCGAAAACCGGGCATGGGAGCCCAGCCCGCTCATAAGTGTCAACTTAGCTGTCGAGCCCCCGATGCTGCTGACGATGAGGTAGCCCACCGCCAACACAATGATGGCCCCGCCGAAGATGAGTTTGCTTTGTGCTTTAAGTGCGGTCATTGGTGATCCCCCCCATTTCTCTACCCAAAGAGAATATAGCATAAAGGCACCCCTGTGTCAAGCGCTCGGTCAACAAAAATATGCGCTTGGATCGAACCGCCAAGCGCATATCTTCGCTGAAGCAGTGCCTCAAGACCTGCTCCTCAATATCAACTCTCCTGAGGTGTCTCCTCGTCAGTTTCCACCTGAGGGTCCTCCTCACCAGTTTCCACAACTTCCTCTTCGGGGACAACGACTTCCTCCGCCGTTTCTTGCATCTCCTCAGGGATGACTTGATTATCGGGAGCAAGTTCAGGTTCCAGATCCTCCCCGACCTCGGCCAATCCCTCTGCTTCCTCTTCGGGGACAACGGTTTCCTCCGCCGTTTCTTGCATCTCCTCAGGGATGACTTGATCATCGGGGGCAAGCCCAGGTTCCAGCTCCTCCTCGACCTCGGCCGGCTCCTCTGGGGGTGGTGCCTGGCGCAAGCTCAAGCCAATGCGCCGTCGCCTGGCATTTACGCTGATGACGCGCAAGGTCAACTCGTCGCCTTTCTTCACCACGCTAGAAGGATGGCTGGTTTTGCCCTCGGCCAACTCAGATATGTGGATCAAGCCCTCCACCCCCGGCTCCAGGCGAGCGAAGGCCCCGAAAGCGACGACGTTGGTGATTGTGCCTTGCACAAGTTGTCCTACCTGATACTTCTCATCCACCAGGGTCCAGGGGTCTGGTTGCAGGCGCTTGATGCTGAGGCCAATCCTCCCTCTCTCGTAATCCAGGCGCAGAATATAAACGTCAACTTTATCGCCCACGCTCAGCACTTCGCGGGGATGCTTCACCCTATGCCAGGCGAGCTCGGAAATATGCACCAGGCCATCAGCACCTCCCAGATCAACGAAGGCACCGAAATTACACAGGCTGCTGACGGTGCCCTCCCGAACCTCACCTTCGTAGAGCTCACCCATCAGTTGTTGCTTTTGCTGCTCACGCCACTCGCGCTGCGCCGCTCGCTCCGAGAAGATCAAGCGCCGTCGCTGGCGCTGCACCTCGATGACTTTGAGAGGCAGAGTCTCTCCCACGAACTCGGACAGCTTATCCATTTTCTTCTCATGGGGCAGCCGACGAGGCATGTTGACCAGTTGCGAAGCGGGAATGAAACCCGAGATCCTACCGAAGGGAGCAATTAGCCCTCCCTTGTTGCACTTGCTTATCTCTCCTTCGTATACCTCACCGTTCTCGAGGAGCTCCTCGGCCTTCAGCCAATCCTGGTGTACTAGGGCCATATTCACCGAAACGACCACGTTCCCGTCGTCATCCTCGGGCTTGAGGATATAGACCGGTATCTCATCGCCAACCTCTATCGCACTTATTTCTTCCTCTTTTAGTCTCTCGAGGTCGGTGTCCGGAACGATCCCGTCCCGCTTGGCCCTGATATCCACGACAATCTGATAGGGCTCAATGGATAGCACCAGGGCTTGGCGGATAGAGCCACGTCGCGGACGTTTATAGTCGTATTCTTCCTCAGAGAGCTCCCCCATACGCGACGGAACCTGCTCTTCCTCAACCAACCTATCTATTACTAAAGATTGTTCCACGGCTCGCACTTTTCCCCCTTGAAGTTTATCGTCATGCATACCATCAGGAGTAACGGGCATCCGACGGCAGCACTTGTTTCTCTGATGTCTGCTTCCCCGCAAAAACAAAGACCCGGCCACCTACCCCTTAAAACACATCGAGGATAGTAGCCGAGCCTTCTGGCGGATGTTTGCTGGAATGTAGTACTTATGCCACCTTTTTAGAGCAGCTCATTAACACATAAAAACCGCCCCTGACGCAGCAGCGTACAATCCGCTGCTAAACAGGCTAGTTCAGCCCTCCAGGCTTCCAGAAATGTTTCATAATCCGTGTTCAGGCGAGGCGACCCTTAGACCTCCGTACGTCCTCATAAAGGGATAGGTTTTTTATCACAGCGCTTTCAAATTCAATTTCATTATACAGGATAGAGTAAAGATTGTCAAACTTTGACAAATGTTCCCAAATCATATATAATTTAGTCAGCCAAAATCACAAGTGTCAGTCCCCCTTTCCAAGCCAAAGGTTATACTTCCTGTGTCACCTAGACAAGTAACAATCTGAGGGCCCCTCAAAGCATCCTCCTAAAACTTCTGACAAGGTTTAGCGTAAGCGAAAACGGCGCGTGGTAAAACGATGTGAGACCTGCACAAACCCTCACGTCGTTTTATGAACCTTCGAGAGGATGTTTGGGGTAACAAGAACTCGGCTCCGAGCCTCAGAGGCGTTTTGGCGAGGTAGGATAGCCGAGTTCTTGATTAGAGCGCCACGTCCTGAGCGGCTCGACGGCTCGGCTGAGCTCGCCGAAGTCTCGGCGAAGGGCCGACCGATTAGAGCCTGATGGGTGATACCGGAGAGAGGTAATGGATCAGATGTCTTCGGAACGAGAGAGGCTAGAGCAAGTGTTAGAAGAGACTTTAGCCAAAATCGAGCAACTGAATAAAAAGCTAGAGGACAAAGCTGATTATGGTCTGGGCAAAGGAGGCCCCACTATTTACGAGTGGGAGTTTAGTCTCGCCCTGCGACAAAGCTTAGAGGCAAAAGCTAAGTCCATCAGGGCCGCATTACGCAAGACGCTAGAGGGAAACTATGGCGTGTGCGAAGCGTGTGGCCAGGAGATAGATGTCGAACGCCTGGCAGTGCTCCCTCACACCACCCTCTGTATCAAATGCGCCCAAGCCAAGAGGTGATTCTTTCGTGTTCGATAGAGTACGTCTCGAGGAGTGAATGCTATGTTTAAGATCGGCGATAACGTGGTTCATCCCTACCATGGAGCCGGCAGGATAATAGACATCAAAGAGAAGAGGTTCTTGAAGGAGAACGGGTATTACTATATAATTGATCTGCTTGCTTGCAACAGTATAGTAATGGTGCCTACTAATAACATCCAGAAGATAGGCTTGCGGAGAGTATCGGGAAGGCGCGCTATTTCACGGGCCATGAATACGTTGACTTCCACTCCCGATACGTTGTCCAGCGACCACAGGGAGCGACAAGCGCACGCCCAGGAGAAGTTGAATACAGGAGATCTTATCAAGGTGACGGAGGTGGTGCGCAATTTGGCCTGGCGCAATCAGCAGGCGGGGCTGACCATGGCCGATAACAAGCTCTATCAGCGAGCCCAAACTTTCCTGGCCAGCGAGTTGGCGCTAGCCAGGGAGATAGAGCTACAAGAAGCCATAGAGCAGTTGCAGACTGTCTTAAACGATAAACTGGCAGCCCTCGCTCTAGAGATCAACTCTGCTTGACAAAAGGTTCCTTGATACAAGAGCAGAGAAGAGGCGGCCCCTTGCAAAGGTTGCAAGGGGCCGCCCTTTTTGTTTGGTCGAACTCTCACCGTGAAGGCTTGAGGCTTTAAACGCGACCGAGGTACTGGCCCGTGCGGGTGTCCACGCGGATGACGTCGCCCTCCTCAACGAAGAGAGGCGTAGTGACCTTGAAGCCCGTCTCCAGAGTGACCTGTTTAGTGGCACCGGTGGCCGTGTCGCCGGCGAAGCCCGGCGGAGCCTTAACTACCTCGAGGTCAATGGTAATGGGCAACACGATGTCTATCGGTTCGCCATCATAGGTGGAGATTTGCAGGGTCATGTTCTCGGTCAGGTAGTCCACGGCGCCGCCCAGGGCCTCGGCTGAGAGGACCGGCTGTTCGTAGGTCTCAGTGTCCATGAAGTAGTAGAGATGTCCGTCGTTGTAGAGATACTGCACTCCCCGCAGCTCCAGGCGGACATCGCTGATGCGGTCATTGGGTGAGAAGGTGTGGTCAGTTATCGTTCCCGTGCGCAGGTTACGCATCTTGACCCGCACGTTGGCGCTGCCCCGTCCGATGAAGGAATGTTGGTACTCCACCACCCGATAGAGTTCATCCTCCCATTCAAAGGACGTCCCTTTGCGTAAATCGTTAGCTGTAATCATGTTTTGTCTCTCTCCCTCCACCTACGTGAAATACCTCTCAGGTACATGCTTCAACACAATTGCTTCCAGCATGTCCAGATATTGCAAGTTGATGAAGTAATGGCATTGCTCCACCAAACGTTCCAAATCGCGTTTTCTCGCCAACCAACCCCCGCCGTCCGCAAAGTTCACGAAGGCTCTGTTCTCCCCATAACGGCTGTTTTGATGACGAACTTGGTCATAGGCAGAGCGCATATCCTTTGCTTTTGTCGTTTGGCCACTGCTCGTTGTTTCCTGAAAAGAGCTCATGATAATTACCCAAGGATCATTGATGTTAGGCACAGCAAAATCCAGATCCGTTTCAAAACGCCTGGAACGCCCTTTGCCATACTCCACACCATGCTTGTCTTTGATCTCTTCCAATTTCTGTCGTATCGTATCTTCAATTCTGTGCCCCTTCCGACCTCCGTAAGTGCCGGCCAGCGATTGCTTATAGCGTATACGCCTGGCGGCTTGTGAGCTGCCCTTGATTTCACGGTAGTTGAGCATGTCCAGATAATAGCGGGGAATATATTGCTCCAGCCCTTCATCTCTCTTGCCGTCAACCAGCAATTCCGCTACCATGCGCGCAAAACCTGGTTCGCGTGCAATCTTGTTTTTGACCCTGTCTATACCCCACTCTCTGTTGAAATCACCCGGAATGCGGCCCAACTTTCGCAGTAACGAGATAATGCGCTTGAACTTCTCTTCGGATAGACCTACGTCTTTCAAAATCACATCCAGGGCATTGTACTTCTGACCAAGGAAATCGGCTATGTCAGCCACATTGATTTCTGCCGTTTCCGATACGCGATGGTTCTCCGCTGTCTCCAGCAAAGCCTCCACCTTGGCCTCAATTTCTCGCTCGAGTTCCTCGTCCACGAAAAACACGACCGAACTATCCCACGCTTCCTGAAAAGAGATTTTGCGCGCTTCAATCATGATTGCACCTCCAGCTTGGCCGCTTTCAACGCTTTGCCCCACGTCGGGAACGTATCGAGGAATATACCCAGGTCATATTCGCTCATCTTTTGTACATCTTTTGGTGTTGGCAAACGCCCCAACTCCGCCGCTAAATCGCGCAGCTCCAGTTGCAACTCTTTCTTGGTGTACTTTCGCTGTGGCTTGTGTATACTCTCGCGTTCCACGTGGCCTTTACGTTTTACTTCGGCAATCTTCTCCCTCATTATCCGCACGTATTTCTCATCAATATCAATCGCCACATAGCGCCGCCCCAACTTGACCGCAGCAACCGGGGTCGTGCCTGCGCCACAGAGCGCATCGAGCACGATGTCGCCCTCGTTCGTGGAAAGACGGATGATGCGTTCCATCAAAGCGTCGGGCAACTGGCAGGGATGGCTATCCCGATCACGGCGATGCTTGATGCGGTGAATGTCCCACCAGATGTCAGTGAGCGGCATTTTGTCATCAACCTCTGCCGCTTTGCGCTTGCGGATACACGAGGAGCGCAGGCAATAGCAACGGGCATCCAGTTGTCCCACCTGGTCATAATTGAAAGTAAAGTCCGTCGGGTGCTTGGTGTAGAACAACAAGCCGTAGTGAGCAGGCATCAACTTACCCCGTGGTTCGGAGAGCGCGTCCCACACAATCCAGTTCTGAAAATAGAGTCGTTGATTGAGAAATGCAGCGTGGTACATCGTCCATCGCGGTAGATTCAGGACGTACAACGAGCCAGTGGGTTTCAGTATCCGCGCATACTCCCGCAGCCAGGCGTTGCACCATTTGACGTATTCTTCGTCCGCTCGCTCATCATCATAGACATGGTATGCCTTGTCGAGATTGTACGGCGGGTCGGCGAAAACGAGGTCTATGGAATTGTCGGGATACTGCTTGAGTATCTTCACTGCATCGCCGTGATGAACGACGTCAAACATCTTGTCCCCCACCTCATTGGCGACAGCGCTATATCTCGCGCCCGGTTCCAGGAAACCGGGCAACCGGTACTGTACGGTCGGCTCTAGTAGAGCTCTGTCGGTCCCAATGCCTTCCTTGGGACCAATGATGCCCTTAACCTCGCCAGCGGGCATCTGGATACCGGTTTGCTGAAACAGGTTGGCTTTCTTTGCTTCGGGAAGCTCAAAATCCAACATCTGCAGGATGGTATCGAGAACAGGGGCAGAGATTTGGGTGTAGTTGTTTGCCAGCGGAAGGTCTTTCCACACATCGGAGATAACGTAGCCATCAGGGTGCATCAAATGCGCTTTGCCGCCCCAGTCTTTGAGCGTCCTATTGCAGAAAGCACAATGTTGGTGGGGAAAGCGCGTTCGTTTCACATTGAAACGCTCGTTGCCTTTGGTGAACAGGAGCACAGCCGCGTGCACCGACGGCAAGCCATGATCTCTGTGCTGTGCTGTGGACTCAATCGCAATCCAGTACTTGAAGTTTAGACGCTGGTCGAGATAAACGCCCAACTCCGGCAAGTAGTCAGGGCGTCCTTGCACGAAAAGCAATCCTCCATGCTTCAGCACCCGCACACATTCGTCCAGGCACGCTTTAAGACTATCGGTGCTGGCCGGATTGAGGGCGGCGGTGACGACCACGATGAAGTTGAAAGTATTACTATCTGTCTCCTTCAGCATCCGGCCGAAGTTTTCTCTGTCTGGATATACAATGTGCATATCTTACCCCTGCGCCCCTTTCTCATCAATCCAACGAGCGGCCACGCTGGGCAACCCAGCCAGGGGGCCGCGCTGCACGGTGCAGGCGGGCAAGGAGTCGAGGAAGGCCCGGCCGTAGGATTTGGTCTGGATGCGCTTGTCCATGATCACTACTACGCCCCGGTCGGTCTTGCTCCTGATGAGCCGGCCGAAACCCTGACGAAGGCGCAGGATGGCATCCGGCAGGGCGTACTGGCTGAAGGGCTCATCGAAGGTCTCGCTGCGGGCGGCGAAGACGGGGTCGCTGGGCACGGAAAAGGGCATCCTGGCGATGACCAAACAACTCAGGGCCTCGCCCACCACGTCAATGCCCTCCCAGAAGCTGCGAGTCCCCAAGAGCACAGCCCGAGGAGTGGTGCGGAAGTTCTCCAGGAGCTGCTTGCGGGAGCCGCCGCCTCCCTGAGTATAGACCACGATCTCATCCTCGGCCAGGGGGCGGGCGATGGCTTTGGAAGTGCTACGCAGTTGGCTGTAAGAAGTGAAGAGCACTAGGGTCCGCCCGCGCGTGGCCCGGCAGAGAGCAATGAGAGCCGCCTCCACGGTTCTCTGGTAATAGGGCTGGTAAGGCTCAGGAATGTCAGTGGGCAGGTAGAGAAGGGTGGAGCTGGCGTAGTCGAAGGGGGAGCCGACGGCAGCTTCCTCCGCCTCCCACGCGCTCAGCCGCTCCCGTATGAAATCGAACTCACCCTCGGTGCGCAGGGTGGCCGAAGTGAGAATTACGCACTCCTTGGGCATGAAGAGGTGCTTTTGCACCAAGGGCCCCACGTGGAGGGGAGCAGCGTGCAGAGAGATCTCCCCACCCTGCGCACTGACCTCGGCCCAATAGATGCCGCCAGATGATGGCTGGACGATGAGGGCGTTCATCTGTTCATACAGCTCCCGAATACGACTGATGTAGCTGAGCAGCTCCTGCAACAGGTCATCTCGACCTGGGATATTGTAATCATCCAGCCCGCTGGACAGGCGCTCCAGTCCCTCGCCGATGCTGAATAGGTGGCGGGAAACATTGTCCCAGGCAATCTCCACGTTGGACCAGGCGGGTTGCACGCGGATGCCTCCCGTCAGGCGGATCCTTTGGTTATATTGCCCCCCGTCTTGGCCGTGCTCCTCCAAGAAAGACTCCAGTCGGTTGAAGAACTGGTAAAGGAGCCGACGGGTGGCCTCCACCTCTCCGTGCAGGCTGTTGATGTGGCGCTCCACCTTCTCTTTGACGTCTTTCGGCACCTTACCACGGTAGCGGGCCAGTAGTTCAGCCAGAAACCCAACCGTCCGCTTCTTACCCAAGTTTTGACTCAGCCCATTCAGCAGCCGCTCCATCTGCTTCCGACGGACAGCGAAACTCAGTTGGCGGGTGGTGCTTGCCTCCAGGTGGTGGGCTTCGTCCACGATGAGGTAGCGGTACTCAGGCAGGACGCGATTCTCGACAGCCACATCGGACAGGAGCAAGGCGTGGTTGACCACGATGAGGTGGGCTCGCTCCGCCTCTCGGCGGGTCCGGTAGAAGAAGCACTTGCCTTTTTCACGGTAACGACACCGATCGCTCAGACAGGTCTCGGCGTCGGCGCAGACGCGGCTCCAGAGGGCCTGCTCCTTGTAGTCAGGCATGAAGAGCTCGGCCCGGTCGCCGGTCACGGTGCTGGGAAGCCAAACCAGGATCTTGGCCAGCAGCCGCATCTCCTCAAGCGAGGAAGGCCCGCTGTGGCGAAAAGCGGCCAGCCGACGCAGGCAGATGTAGTTGCTGCGCCCCTTGAGGAGAGCGGCCTTGAACTCAAAGGGCAGGATGCGCTGTAGGTCGGGGATGTCCTTCCCATAGAGCTGATCCTGCAAATTGATGGTGTTGGTGGAGATGACCACCCGCTCCCCGTTCTGGGCGGAGAAGCAGGCGGCGGGCAGGAGATAGGCTATAGATTTCCCTGTGCCCGTTCCCGCTTCCACCAGCAGATGTTGGCTCTCGTTGAAGGCCTGGGCCACGAGCCTCAGCATCTCCACCTGTTGAGGGCGGTACTCGTAGCCGGGAAAATCCTGGGCGAAGACTCCACCCTCCTCCAGCATGGCCGCCAGACCGTCCTCGTCCAGGGGCTTTCGCTCAGGAGATGGCTTCAGGGGGCGACCGTCTTCCCTGGTGAGGAGGCTCAATGAGCCCTCACCGTCCAGGGCCCCCTTGGCCAGCAACTGCTGGCCGATGCTGCCTCCGAAAGCTGAGCGGGCCTTGGCGCGCTCCAGGTCGCTGAATACCTGGCGGAGGGGCCAGTCTATCCGTGTTGCCAGGCGATTGATCTCCTGGATGACACTCAAGTCCAGCTTTGATGCCTGCTCTATCAAAGCCAGGAAAAGGTCCTTGGTGGCCAGCGCGTCTTCCAGGGCGCGGTGTCGAGTAGGGAAGCGGATGTTCAGAGCTTCGGCCAACTTCCCCAGGCTGTAGCGAGCGGCGTGGGGCAGGAGGATGCTGGCCAGCTCGAAGGTGTCAATGGTGCGATTGCTTAGAAAAAGGCCCTGGCGGTTGAGGAAGCCCAGGTCAAAGGACACGCTGTGTCCGACGATGGGGTATTCTTTGACGAAGCTCAAGATTTTTCCACTGAGCGAGCGAAAGGAGGGAGCAGCATTTACCTCTTCTTGGGTGATGCCCGTCAACTGTTGAACCCGGTAGGGGATGGGTCGCTGGGGGTTGACCAGGCTGGACCACGTATCCAGTACCTGCTTATCGCGGAACCTCACCACCCCGATCTCGGTGATGGCATCGCGGTCAGGATTCAACCCTGTAGTTTCCAAATCCAGAGAAATGTAAATGCGGCTCATGACCGTGTTTTCCTCTGACTCGTTACCCACAAAAATCAAGAAAGCAGAGGCGGCTCCCACGCCGCCGGATACCGCAGGCTGAAATCGCGGGCATGGGAGCCCGCTCTGCTGCAAGGAGGTGAGTAGCTACGATTATACTACAAACAGGCCTCAGTGAAAAGAGCGCTGCCGCGCCGCCTCGAAGAGGATGACGCTGGCGGCCATGGCGGCGTTCAGGGATTCCGCGCCGCCGTGCATGGGGATGGCAATCGCGGCCGCAGCCAACTCCTTTGCCTCCGGGCTGGCCCCGTGGGCCTCGCCACCGATGATCAGAGCCGAGGGCCGCGTCCAATCCACTTCATAATAAGTCCGTTCGGCCTGCACATCGGCCAAGAGAACCTGAACCCCAGCCAGCGCCTCGGCGATCTCCGGCCAACTCAGATTTTCGATGGGCAGCCAAAAGTGGGCGCCCATGGCTCCTCGCACCACCTTGGGATTGTAAGGGTCCACCGTCTTCGGGGCCAGGATAACCTGCTCCACCCCCGCAGCGTTGGCCGAGCGAAGGATGGCGCCCAGGTTGCCTGGGTCGCGCAGCCGGTCCACGACCAGAGCCAGTGAGAGGCTGGGAGGCGGAGCCAGTTCGACGAAGGGCACAACAGCCAATACGCCCTGGGGGGAGACGGTGTCAGCCAGGGCTTTCATCACCCTCTCGCTCACAGCGAAAGCGGGAGAGCCCCTTTTCTGCGCCTCCACCAACAGCTCCCGGCCGCCTGGGGTGGAATCTACTCCCTCGCTATAAAAGACAAGAGCGGGCACGATTCCCGCTCTAAACGCCTCCCTCACCAAACGGACGCCCTCAATGACGAAGTGCCTCTCACGATAACGTACCCGCCGCCTGTAGAGGGAGCGAACGTATTTGACCTTCTCGTTGGCAACGCTGATGATCATGATGATCCAGATGTACTAGCTCGCCCCCTTGGCTACCTCGACCAAATGGGCGAAGGCATCGGCGTCCTCGACAGCCATCTGAGCCAGCACCTTGCGGTCGAGTTCCACTCCCGCCTGCTTGAGACCGTACATGAAGCGGCTGTATGATAACCCGCTTTGGCGGGATGCGGCATTGATGCGAGTGATCCAAAGCCTTCTCATATCACGCCTGCGAACACGGCGGTCGCGATAGGCATAGGACAGCGATTTCAGCATGGCCTCGTTGGCGCGGCGGAATAGAGCGTGCTTGGTTCCCCACTGGCCCTTAGTGAGTTTGAGCACTTTCTTATGACGCTTACGGGCTCTCGGCCCTCCCTTAACTCTTGGCAAGTTGCAAATCCCTCCCCTAACGGTTTTTCTTGAGATATGGCGCCAGTTTCTTAACGCGCTTGATCTCTCCCGGCGTGGTGACCTCGTGCATCTCGGTGAGCATGCGCTTGACGCGCTTCGACTTCTTGCGGCGTAAGTGGCTCTTGCCCACCTTAGTGCGCATAAGCTTGCCACGTTTGCTATACTTAAACCTCTTAGCTGTCGCCTTGTGAGTCTTGATCTTAGGCATGAACTACCTCCTGCTACTTATTGGGACTCAGTATCATGAGCAAGCTGCGGCCTTCCATACGGGGCCTTTGCTCGACTTCGGAAACGTCCCCTAATTCCTCTGCGATCCTTTTCAGCATCTCCCGCCCGATCTCAGGGTAAGTGATTTCGCGCCCGCGAAAGCGAACTCGAACCTTGACCTTGAGGCCACTGTCGAGGAACCGGCGGGCATCCCTGACTTTGAAGGCCACGTCGTGCTCACCGGTCTTGGGGCGCAGGCGAATTTCTTTGACCTCCGTCTTCTGAGCTTTCCTGGCCTTCCTTTCCTTTTTGGCCTGCTCGTACAGGAATTTGCCGTAATCCATCATCCGGCAAACAGGCGGATTGGCGCTGGGAGCTACCTCGACCAGGTCCAAGTCACGAGCTCGGGCGGACTCCAGAGCATCTCGGAAGGGCACAACCCCCACCTGCTGACCTTTCTCGTCAATCAGCCGAACCTCTTTGGCTCTGATGCCCTCATTAACGCGATACCTCTTCTTGCTGATACTCTCACCTCACGGATTGGTCTAATAGTCCACCTGCTCAATGGTCTGATGGTCAACTGATCCAAGGGCAAACGCGGCCTTTGGACTAATCGCCCCACTGACCATGAATATAACACATTTGGGCAGAGAAGTCAAATCGCAAACGCATTCAGACCCTTGGGGTTTCCCAGAAAACCCCAAGGGTCTTATGAGCTAGATGTCGCGCTTCTCAGCGATGGCCTCTTGAGCCGTTTTGATGAACTCGGCCACCGGGCGCGGCCCCAGGTCCTCCTCGGTGCGCAAGCGCAGGGACACCGTCCCCTCTGCTGCTTCCCGATCTCCCACCACCAGCATATAAGGTATCTTCTCCAGTTGGGCCTGGCGGATTTTGGCCCTCATGCGCTCGTTGGAATCGTCCACCTCCACGCGCAAGCCCGCCTCCTTCAACTGGTCCCGAACCTGATAGGCGTAGTCATTGTGGCGGTCGGCGATGGGGATGAGCCTAGCCTGCACCGGCGCCAGCCACACCGGGAAGGCTCCGCTGTAGTGCTCGATTAGTACGCCGAAGAAGCGCTCCATGGAACCTAGAAGCGTCCGGTGAACCATGTAGGGGCGATGCTCTTGCCCATCCGAGCCCACGTAGGTCATGTCGAAGCGCCCTGGCAGGTTGAAGTCGAACTGGATGGTCGTGCACTGCCACAGACGGCCCAGGGCATCTTTGATGTGGACGTCAATCTTGGGGCCGTAGAAGACCGCTTCACCTTCCATCCGCGTGTAAGAGAGCCCCTTCCGCTCCAGGGCCTTGACCAGCGACCCTTCCGCCACCTCCCACGTGGCATCGTCACCGATGTACTTCTCCTTGCGCTCCGGATCGCGCACTGAGAGAGCGATTTCGTACTCCTTAAAGCCGAAAGCCCCCAGGATATGTGCGGTAAGATCCAGGCAGCCCAGGACCTCGTCCTCGATCTGGGCCGGTGTGCAGATGATGTGGGCGTCATCCTGGGTGAAGCCTCGCACCCGCATCAGCCCATGCAAGACCCCGCTCCGCTCGTAGCGGTAGACTGTGCCCAACTCTGCCCAACGAAGGGGGAGTTCGCGGTAGCTGCGCATCCTGGTTTTGTAGATCATGATGTGGAAGGGGCAGTTCATGGGCTTGATGAAGTACTCCTGGCCCTCGATATCCATGGGCGCGTACATGTTCTCCCGATAGAAATCCAGATGCCCACTCGTCTGCCACAGCGCTGCCTTGCCGATGTGAGGCGAGTACACGATCTCGTACCCGGCCTTGTAATGCTCCTGTCGCCAGAAATCCTCGATGATGGTGCGAATGCGTCCCGCTTTGGGATGCCAGAGGATCAAGCCTGGGCCGCCCTCGTCGTGGATGCTGAAGAGGTCCAGCTCCCGGCCCAACCTGCGGTGATCGCGCTTCTCGATCTCCGCCAGCTTCCGAAGGTAGGCCTCCAGCTCCTCTTGAGTGGCCCAGACTGTGCCGTAGATACGTTGCAGCATGGGCCGCTGCTCGTCGCCCCGCCAGTAAGCTCCGGCGATGCTAAGCAGCTTGAAAGCCTGCGGGTTGATCTGGCCCGTGTTGTCCAGATGTGGGCCCCGGCAGAGATCGGTGAAGCCATCGTGGGAGTATGTGGAGATGACCTCTCCTTCCTCCATATCCCTGATGAGCTCCAGCTTGTAGGGCTGGTCGGCGAAGAGCTCTCCTGCTTCCTCGCGGGATACTTCGCGGCGCACAAATCGCTTGTGAGCCGCGATGCTCTCCCTCATACGAGACTCGATCTCCCCCAGGTCCTCCGGCGTCAAAGAACGGGGCAAGTCGAAGTCGTAGTAGAAGCCGTCCTCGATGGGCGGCCCGATGGCCAGCTTGGCCTCAGGAAACATCGCAAGCACCGCCTCGGCCATGACGTGGGACGTGGAGTGGCGCAGCACATCTAAATCATTCTGTTCAGACATAGTAAATCCTCCTTTTTGACTTATCCTGCAACACAAAAAACCCCTCACCCTTGGGGCGAGAGGTTTTACTCACGCGGTTCCACCCAACTTCAACAACAGATTTGGAAACAAACGGATTTGGCAAAATCCGCTCGTTTCTCAAGCTCGCTGTCCTCTTACGGCTGCTAACGGACGCCTCCGTAGCTCCATACTCGACTGATCCAGCCTTTCCGGAGCCCAGCTCGCAGGTGGTTTTCCTTGAGTTCGCTGCTGGCGGGGCTTGCAGTCACGACCCCTCCTCCCTGAAGCGCTGCCCTCAAGTACTCGTCCTGGTCATCACTTTTGACTTTGTTCGCTATGCCTTGACACAATCTCTACCTCAGGAACGATGACCATCACCGTTTGAACCTGAGGCACTTTTTTCATCCTTACGTAAGCTACGGGCCTATCTCCATCCGGATGTGCTCTCGCCATCTCAAGATTTCTTTGACACAGTTCTGGATCATCCTCAGGCAGGAAAACCAGCCTTGCGCTGTTCGGTATCTGATCTAAAATATCGGGATGCTCAAGTGCATACCGCATGAATTCAGTGTTCAGACTAACGTTTTTTCCAAATGTCTTATTGTTGCTCATCTCTTCTTCCCTTTTCATATCTCTCCCTGTACCATTTCCAATTCATCTTGATATCATGCTCAGCAAACGTTAAGGCATCATTATAGCTTGGGAAATATAGAGGGGTCTTTATCTCCGTCCCATCCGGGCGCAACTCATCTCTATGCGCAAACCCATGAGCCGTGTCATACCTTACAATAGGTTGCCACTTTCCTTCTACCCAGGCCTCGAATTGGACGATGAATTCCAGTATCCTGCCCTTGTGCTTTACAAACCGTTCCCTCACTCTATTGCCGGGAGACAACTCGACAACGTACTCGACTTCGCTTACCGGCTGATCTGGAGTTTCTTTCATCTAGCTCTTCGCATCCCGTCTCCAGTGGGCGGTACTGGACTCGAACCAGTGACCTCCACGATGTCAACGTGGCACTCTAGCCAACTGAGCTAACCGCCCATTGGTTAGATTATACCACAGAAGCCCCCAAATGCAAATTTGACGCTGCGCCCATTTGGAATGAAAGGTAATCTATGGTACAATATTAGTGAAGCAAGTTGTTTAAGGGGGAGCGATGTGGCAGGTGGTGGGTCATAAGTGGGCGGTGGATCTGTTGAAACGGGCCCTGGCGAGCGGGCGGGTGGCCCACGCTTATCTTCTGACAGGCCCGCCTCAGATAGGCAAGAGGTCTCTGGCTCTTAACTTCGCCCAGGCTCTAAACTGCCTCGACGAGGAGAAGCCCTGCGGACAGTGCCTGGCCTGCAGCAAGATCGCCCACGGCAGCCACCCCGATGTCCAGATCATCGAAGGAGAAAATGGAACCCTCAAGATAGACCAGATGCGGGCCTTGCGGCACGAAGCAGTCCTCTCTCCTCTGGAGGGACGCTGGAAGGTCTATATCATACGCCAGATGGAGCAAGCCACCGCCGAAGCCGCCAACTGCCTGCTCAAAACACTGGAGGAGCCCCCGTCTAACGTAATCTTGATGCTTACCGCCAGCGAGGCCGAAGCGCTGTTACCGACCATCGTGTCCCGCTGCCAGGTGCTCAACCTGCGGCCCCTGGCCACCGAAACGGTGCAAAGGTCCCTCCAGGAGCGATGGGAAGTGGATGCCGAACGAGCTCAGCTTTTGGCCCGGCTCTCCGGCGGCCGGCTGGGCTGGGCAGTGACGGCCAGTCAAAACGACGCCATCCTGGCCCGCCGGGAGAAGCATCTCAATGAAATGATGGAACTGCTGAGCCAAGGACGGGTGGAACGCCTGGAGTATGCTCAACAGATCAGCCTTAATCCTGAAGCTGTGCCAGAGTTGCTCCACCTGTGGCTCAGTTGGTGGCGGGACTTGCTCCTGGCAGCAAGTGGAAGTTCGGTGGGAATCACCAACGTTGATCGTGAGGACACTTTGAGAATCCAGGCACAGCGGTACAGCCTGGGTCAGGTGCGGGACTTCGTGGAGGCCCTGCGAGCCTCCGTCTGGCGACTGGAGCGCAACGCCAACACCCGCCTGACTCTGGAAGTGCTGATGCTGAGTCTGCCTACGAGATAGGGGAATCAAATGCCAAAGATAGTGGGAATTCGTTTTAAACCAGTGAGCAAAATCTACTATTTCGACCCTACCGGCTTCGAGGACTTAGAAGCTGGTGATTACGTTATCGTGGAGACGGCACGAGGTCGAGAGGCGGGGGAGGTAGCCATAGCCCCTAAAGAGGTATCGAAGGACGAGGTGGTCGGCAAATTGAAGGGCCTCGTTCGCCGGGCCGAACCCTGGGACCTGGTGCAGATGGAGCATTATCGCTGCCTTGAGCCCGAAGCCCTGGAGGTATGCCGGGAAAAGGTGGCGGAGTACGGTCTGCCCATGAAGATGAT
Source organism: Chloroflexota bacterium (assembly GCA_030611885.1). Taxonomy (GTDB): domain Bacteria; phylum Chloroflexota; class Anaerolineae; order VGOG01; family VGOG01; genus JAUWOY01. Next base: position 65,433 of record JAUWOY010000008.1, read on the forward strand.
CAAGGCTGAATATAACTTCGACGGCAGCCACCTGGCTTTCTACTTCGTGGCCGAGAAACGAGTAGACTTCCGAGATCTGGTACGAGATCTGGCCAAGACCTTCGAGGCGAAGATCGAGTTGAGGCAGGTCGGGGTGCGCGATGAGGCCAAGTTGATAGGCGGCCTAGGCCGTTGCGGGCGTCCCCTGTGTTGTATTTCCTTCCTCAGCGAATTCAACCCCGTCTCCATTAAAATGGCAAAACAGCAGAATCTGCCTCTCAGCCCGATGGAGATATCGGGGCTGTGTGGGCGTTTGTTCTGCTGTCTGACCTACGAAAACGAGTATTACTCTGAAATCAAAAAGAAACTGCCTCGGGTTGGGAAAAAGGTGAACACCCCCTACGGCCGAGGCAAAGTGATTGGTATCAACGTTCTCAAAGAAACGGTCAACGTGAAACTAGAGAGCGAAGCGACCGTCGAGCTCCCGGCTGAAGATGTAAAAGATAGAGGCAAAGTTGCCAGAGGGAAACAGCGTCGCGACCGAAGCTAAGTCCTCATCTTTTTTGCCAGCGCCCGCAGACGTTCCACCGACTCCATAGGTACCCATACGCCTCCCATTTCAACAGTGTCCAGCACGTCCGGGCCGTGGAAATCGCTCCCCCCCGTGGGTACCAGATCGAATTTGCGGGCCAGAGCAGCCAACCCCCGTATCTCCTCCGCCGAATAGCCGTTGTAGTACACCTCCAGGCCCACCAGCCCGGCTTCTACCAAAGAAGGCAGGAAGTGCATTACTTTGAGAGGGTGGGCTAACACGGGCACCCCCCGGGCCTCCTTGACCAAAGACACGGCTTCTGAAGGGCTAAGTTTGTAGCGCTCCACGTAAGCGGGGCCATTGCGCCCGATGTAAAGGTCAAAAGCCTCGCCCGTGGAAGCCACGTATCCCATCTTGAGCATGGACTGGGCGATGTGGGGCCGCCCAACGGAGCCATCGCCCGCCAACTCAGCCACCATCTCCCAGGGCAATGGGAATCCCAGGGCCGCCAGCTTGACAAGCATCCCCTTAGCCCGCCGGAGACGGGCATCACGCATGGCGCGCAGCTTCCCCCGAAGGGCCGGGTGGTGATGATCGAAGTAGTACCCCAGCAGGTGAACCTCCTCGTGGGGAACGTCGCAGCTAATCTCCACCCCAGGAATGACTTCAAGCCCTGTGCCCCTGGCTGCCTCCAAAGCCTCGGCAAGGCCCATCGTCGTGTCATGGTCGGTGATGGCAATGACCAGGAGATCGCGCTCCAGCGCCATGGCCACCAGTTCCGAGGGCGAAAACTGGCCATCGGAGGCAGTGGTGTGTAAGTGCAGATCAACCCGGCTGATCATCGTGGCTCCACGATCAGCTTCATCGCCGTGCGCTCCTGGCCCTCGATTTCCACCTCGGTGAAAACGGGAATACAGATCACGTCTATCCCATCGAGAGCAAGATACCCCCTGGCGATGGCCACCGCTTTGACAGCCTGGTTCACCGCTCCCGCCCCGATCGCCTGAGCCTCCGCTCGTCCGCTTTCTCGAACCACCCCAGCAATGGCTCCCGCCACTGCCGTAGACCTTGATCTCGCTGATACTCTGAGGATTCCCATGCTTGCCTCCCATCGTAGCCATAAATGAGCACCCCTTTCCCCCAGGATATTTTACACGATTATCGCAATGTAAGCAAGCTTCCCACTCCCGAGCACTTGGACATAAATATTCTTAAAACATTCTAGACTTTAAGATTACTAGCCTAAAATCCATTGCCAAAAAAAGAGGTTTCTGGTAAAATACTTGCGCTTGTGATTTGTCCCCATTTTTAAAAACTATTGTGTAAACCTGGCTTCCATCTAACACCCCGTGCTCTAAGCTGCACCATAAGCACCTCTCGAGCTCTACGATACCTCTGTGAAAACTCCAGACCTTCGAGCAAGGATGCTCTAAACATCATTAGGCGTTTACCCCATCCCTGATGAGACATTATTTTCGAGATAATCCCGGGCCGAAGCCAGCCACGGGTGGCTTAATCAACCAATCATAGTGAGCGAAAGGACAGCGCGAGACGGCATGAACGCCGATCAGATCTGGCGAGCAGCGTTAGGTGAATTACAACTGCAAATGACCAGGCCCACCTTCGATACCTGGCTCAAGAACACCAGAGCCATCTCCTATGAGGATGGTACTCTCATTATCGGGGTGCACAATGCCTATGCTAAAGATTGGCTCGAGAACCGCCTGATGTCCATTATCAAGCGCACCCTGGCGGGCATTGTGGATCGCACTGTAGAGGCAAGATTCGTCCTCGACGTCAAGACCCTTAACGAGGATGACCCACCGCCCTTGCTGCAATCATCAGTTCCCCAACCCACAGTAGCCATCGCCAAGAATCCCTCGTCAATGATGCTCAATCCAAGATACACCTTCTCCACCTTCGTCATCGGCTCCAGCAACCGCCTGGCTCACGCCGCTGCTCTGGCAGTGGCCGAGAATCCAGCCGAGGCCTACAATCCCCTCTTCCTCTACGGGGGCGCAGGGTTGGGCAAGACCCACCTCATGCACGCCCTGGGCCACACCTGTCAAGACAAAGGCCTCCGAGTGCTCTACGCCTCCTCCGAGAAGTTCACCAACGAACTCATCAGCTCCATCCGCACCCGCAGCACCGAAGATTTCAGGAATAAATACCGCACCATAGATGTGCTGCTACTGGATGACATTCACTTCATCGCTGGCAAGGAGAGCACCCAGGAGGAGTTCTTCCATACTTTTAACGCCCTCCATGCTGACAACAAGCAAATCGTCATCTCCAGTGATCGCCCTCCCAAAGCTATCGTCACCCTGGAGGATCGCTTATGCTCTCGTTTCGAGGGGGGGCTTATAGCCGACATCCAACCACCAGATCTGGAAACTCGCATCGCCATCTTGCAATTCAAACGGGAATCCCTGCCCATACCTGTGCCTGATCAGGTCATCGAACATATTGCCCACAAGTTCATGAGCAACGTTCGAGAGCTAGAGGGGGCTTTGAACCGAGTCGTGGCCGAGGCTATGTCAGAAAGACAGCCCCTGACAGTTGAGTCGGCCACCGTCGCTTTGCAGGGCATGCTCACTAATCGAAGAGAATGTACACCAGAGGCCGTGATTGAAGCGGTGGCCGATTTCTACTCCCTGAGTCCTGAGGATCTCAAGGGGCGAAGCCGTACCCAGAAAGTGGTTAAACCTCGTCAGATCGCCATGTATCTGGCACGGCAGGAAACAGAGGCTTCGCTACCCAAGATAGGAAAGGCATTGGGAGGACGCGATCATACCACTGTACTATATAGCCTCAGAAAGATCGGTGACCTGACAGAGAGGGATGAGATGCTGCGCCGCGAGGTATTAGCCATCAAGAAGATGCTCTACAACAACGGCACAAAATAGCACCTCGCTTTACTGCATAACAAAACGAGGGAGATGGGTATGTATAGCTAGCCCATCTCCCTCGTTTTTCCCCGATCCATTTGTTGATAGAACCTGTTGATAATCACCCCTTATCTGTGGATAACATAGCGAGTCTGGGGATAACTTTAACAAGTCTATCTGCCTGTCCTTACCCAAGATATTGGACTGTGCTAAAGAACTCACCCTATATCTTGTATGAGCGTCTTGATTTCAGTGTAATTCTTGCGAATTTAGCCCGTTTGTCCCCCCGCTTTCATCCCCAACTTTATCCACACCCCTGTTTGCTAAAAACTAACCCCTACTGCCCATAGATTGTATCCTCTTGCTACCCTGCCCCAACCACTAGTTCCACTTCCCCCGAACCCCAACTCTTTCCACTTCCCCACAAGCTCTACTACTACTATTATATTTATAAATAAACTGAGGTTAATAACTCCTCTTCACAACCGGCAAACTAACCGTAAACTTAGTTCCCAGGTCTCTTACGCTCTCTACACTAATTGAGCCCTCATGAGCTTCGACGATCTGCCTGGCAATAGTTAATCCAAGCCCTGCCCCTCTGTCTTGACCCGCTCTCGATTTGTCCACTTGATAAAAGCGTTCGAAAATGTGCGACAGGTCTTCTGGGGGGATGCCGGTTCCTGTGTCTGTTACGCTGATTTCTACTGTAGAGGCCAGACCCACTTTTTTTCGCATCTTCTTTACTTCTCGGGCCTTGACCATCACCTTACCGGCCGGAGGGGTGTGTTTCAGGGCATTGGCCAGGAGATTGGTGAATACTTGGTCTAACCGATCCTTATCGCCGGTTACCAGAGGTAAAGCAGGCACATCCAAGACCAGTTCTACGTTGCTTTCCCTGGCTCGCAGGGCAAATTTCTCAACACAGGCTTCTAATATCTGGGCCAGATCCACAGGCTCTCGTAGCATTTGAATCTGTCCTGACTCGATGCGGGCCAGATCCAGCAATTCGTCTACGACCAGATCGCTACCGGCTAGTTTGTCTCTCAGGTGGGCAATGTGTATGTCAACAGTACGGGTCTGGCCATAGAAGTCGAAGCCCCAGGCCAGGTCGAGGAGCTGATCCCGGCTGAGGACGATGCCTTTGTGCTGAGCCAGGGCCAGGAGGAGGTCGAACTCCTGGGTCCGCAGTTCAATCAGCCTGTCTCCCACCGTAACTTCGCGCCGCTGGGGATCTATCGTCACTTGCCCGATCTTGATGACTTGCCCTGGGCGAGAGGCCTTCTCGTAGCGGCGCAACACAGCCCGTACTCGGGCCACCAGTTCGCGAGGGTTAAATGGCTTGGTCAGGTAGTCATCGGCTCCCAGCTCCAGACCTACGATCTTGTCAACGTCGTCATCGCGGGCGGTCAGCATAATGATGGGAACGTCGGATTCCCTTCGAGCCCGTCGGCACACCTCCCAGCCATCAATCTCAGGCAGCATCAGGTCGAGGACGACCAGGGCTGGCTGCAAGGATTTTATCTTGGCCAGGGCCTCAGATCCGTCATAGGCGTCCTCCACACGGTAGCCCTCCTTCTCCAGGTAGAGTTTGGCCAGTTTGACAATATTCTTCTCATCGTCAACTACCAGGATAGTCTCTTTGGCCATGGCCTCCTCCGCTCTTGATTTTAGCCGAAATGGCTCAAAAAGGCAAGGGAAAAATGTGTCATTGCGAGCGTAGCGAAGCAATCTCCTCCGACGTATGCAGGGGATTGCTTCGTCGCAAACAGCGCGCCTCGCAATGACAGCTTAAGGAAAAGGAGCCTCTCTCAGAAGTTGGTTCAGAGGGGCTCCTGTGAAGTCTTCGCTGCTGGTTGGATGGGAGGCGCCCCTGGAGGGAGTCGAACCCCCGACACAAGGTTTAGGAAACCTCTGCTCTATCCTCTGAGCTACAGGGGCACCATGACTTCTTTAAGTAAGATACTCTTTTAGTTGGCGGCTGCGACGAGGGTGGCGCAGGCGGCGCAGAGCCTTGCCTTCGATCTGGCGAATGCGCTCTCGTGTCAGGCCGAACTTTTGCCCTACTTCCTCTAAAGTGTAGCTTCTTCCATCCTGCATGCCGAAGCGCAGGCGCAAAATGCGGGCCTCACGGGGAGTGAGGGTGGTCAGCACCTCCTCCATCTTCTCCTTTAGCAAGTGCTCGTAGGCGGTCTGGGTGGGGGGGGGAGTATTGTCGTCTTCGATGAAGCTTCCCAGTTCGCTGTCATCCTCCTCGCCCACTGGTCTCTCTAAAGAAAGGGGACGCCATGATACTTTGAGCATCCAGCGTACCTTACGTGGTTCCAGCCTCAGTTCCTCGGCTATCTCCTCGGGGGTAGGCTTACGCCCCCGCTCCTGCTCGAGGCGTCTCGCTGTCTTGTAGAGCCGCCTGATGCGGTCACTCATGTGAACAGGGACGCGGATGGTGCGTCCCTGGTCAGCGATGGCCCTGGTGATGGTTTGGCGAATCCACCAGGTCGCATAGGTGCTGAATCTGTAGCCTCGCGTATGGTCGAACTTCCCGACGGCTTTCATCAACCCCAGGTTACCTTCCTGGATCAAATCGAGGAAGGGCACCCCCCGCCCCATGTATTTCTTGGCGATGCTGACCACTAGGCGGGTGTTGGCTTTAATGAGGTGCTCTCGCGCTGCCCTGCCTTCGTCAATAGCTCGCTCCAACCTTCTCTGCTCTTCCGGATCGTGGCCGTTCTTGCCCAGGCGGTGCTGAGCTGCCTGGCCCTTTTCAAAAAGCTTGGCCAGATTCACTTCCTCCTTAGTGGTCAGAAGGGGCACGCGGGCCATCTCTTTTAGATACAGGCCAATGGAGTCATCACTGGGGATGTTGCTCAGGTCAAGAGCATCTGTTTCTTCCTGCTCTTCTTCCTTCTCGTTTCTTTTTCTCTTTTTTACCTTCTCTTTACCAGTAGCTTCTCCTCTCGTGTCCTCGCAGATCTCAATGTCTGCGTCCTGAAAGTAAATAAAGACGTCCTCCAGTTGTTCCAAATTCTCCTCTGCCTCAGGAAAGGCCTCCAGTATATCATTGAGGATGAGGTATCCCTGCATTTCAGCTCTTTCCAGAAGCTCTGCAACTCTGTCTATTTCTCTCTCTGGGTATATGTTCACTTTTCCAATCTCCGTTCTATAGCAGGTCCTTAAGCCTTGCCAGTCGGGGATCAATGGTTTCTCGCGCGCAGTTGCAAGGCCCCTCGTTCAGATTCTGCCCGCACTCGACGCATAACCCGCGACAGTCGGGTTTACAAAGTGGCCGCATGGGCAGATTCAGCAGGATATATTCTCGCAGGGCCTCGGTGAGGTCCAGGATGCCCTTCACTCCGATAGGGAATATCGCTTCCCCTTGAGGTTTTATGGGGGGCGAGCCGAATTGGGCCTCCAGACGGAAATCAAGTGGCTGGGAAAAGGTCTCCAGGCAGCGGGCACATTCCAGTTGTACCTGGCTGTGCAACTGTCCTTCGGCGAAGATGCCTCTGTTGGTGCGTGTGAATTCAACAGTCCCCCGCACGAAATCTACCCGTACATCTTCTGCCAGCTCCTGTTGGGCCTCGTCTATGCCGAAGCTCATTTTAGAGCCGACAGGCTCTTCCAACAGGCTGGCTAGCTTGAACTTCATCATCTTGTTCACACTTTTCCGGCAGGGCTTGAGAGCCACACACACAAAAAATGCGAAGGTCCCCAGTGATTAATCGGCTTCAAGATGGGTCTCAGTCGCATTTATTATCAGGGCATGTATATATTATAGCACAATAAGGGTGATATGTCAAGTATTTTTACATAAATTTTGCGCGAATATCGTCTACTCCTACCACCCGTATTTCCCCACTAGAGGCACGAAGGCCACGGCGGTTAGATGTTCCTTGGTCAGTGTTTCACCTTGACGCTTGACCTTGGCCAGCACCTGGGACCACCGGCTTCCCACCGGGGCCACCAAACGGCCCCCATCGGCTAGCTGCTCCATTAACGGCTGCGGAACATCTGGTGCGGCGGCAGTGACGATAATGGCATCGTAGGGGGAGTGTTCCGGCCAGCCCAGGGTGCCATCGCCCACGCTGATCACGATGTTGTCGTAGCCCAGTTGAGCGAAGACCTTCTCGGCTTGCTCAGCCAGCGCGGCGTGGCGCTCCACGCTGTACACTTGAGAGACCAGGCGACTCAGGATGGCTGCCTGGTAGCCGGAGCCCGTGCCGAGTTCCAGCACCTTTTCTTGCCCTGTGAGCTCCAGGAGCTCAGTCATCAGGGCCACGATGTAGGGTTGGGAGATAGTCTGCCCTTGTCCGATGGGCAGGGGCCCGTCGCAGTAGGCCAGGTCGCGCATGTCCTTGGGGATAAATAGGTGGCGAGGCACCTGGCGCATGGCATCCAGCACTCGCCTGTCCTTGATGCCACGGAGCACCAACTGGCTCTCGACCATGTGCTCCCGCTCTTTATCGTAGTCTGTGCTCGAACTCCGGGCTTTGCCTCGCCTCAGCATAGCTCCTCCCCTGGATCGCCTCAGAGACCAGGTTTTTGGCGCCCCGCAAGCGACGACAAACCTGGTTTCTTGCCCCCCACGTAACGCTTACACCAATTATATCACAGAAGGCTGAAATTATCCATTTTTAAGAAAAGAGCCGAGGTCAAGAGACCTCGGCTATGCTCAGTATTTCCATCATAAAGAAAGATTATGCTCTAGTACGATTGCATCTTTTGGTTGGAGGGGGCTTAGGCTTGAGCTAGCTTCAACTGCGATCTCTCGATATCTTTGGGATTAGCCACCCTTTGCTGGCGCTGCGCGGCATTGATCTTATGGTTCCAGGAATTGCGGCTGTTTTCGAGGTAGTCGTGCAACATCCTCATGCTATATCTGCGATGGCCCCCAGGTGTGCGGAAGGGAACTAGCCCTCCCTCCCTCTCTATCCTGCTTAAAGTGAACAGACTCACCCGCAGGTAGTGAGCTGCCTCTTTGGCATTGAGTAGAGTCATCCTGTCGTCTAACATTTCGTCCCCCTTTTCCATCTCATCAATTTCCTTTGGCCTGGCAGACAAATCTGTGGTAGCCGTTGCCTTGATTTAGAATAACATGGCCTTCCTTCCAGGCCGCGAATCATAGACAAGAGCAAATTGCTCTAGCTCGTCCTTTCTGATCAGCCACTTATTAGCGAACTTAAACGCGGGAATCTTTCCTTGACGAATAAGTCTTCGGACCGAATCTGGATGTATGCTGAGTCGTGCCCCTGCCTCTAACACACCGGCATAGTTATCCAGCACCTCTCTCACGTTCGGCTCCTTATATATCAGTCTGTCCGGACACTACGACAATTATACAACTTTTTGACTGATCTGTCAAGCTAGACCGCGGTTTTTTCTACTTGCTGGGGCGACTTTCTGACTGCGAAGTAGCCACGTGAGCATGGGAACGACAGGATGAGTGAGGCCTTTGAAGTAAGGGGAGAAGGCGAGGCCTCCGGAGGCTCAAGGAGTAACCTCGCCTTCTTCAATTAGGCTCCTGCGTCCCCACGCCAGGAGTTGCACCATGGCAATATTATACAGGCTTTCGTTTAGGCAAGCAAGCAAAAAACGAGGGTTAACCTTAAAATTTCCCTGAGAAACCTTAAAACTCTCAAGCGGTTTCAATCGGATTCACGGGGATACAATGAGGTCCGAATCCTCGTTCTATGGCTCATCGTTTTCCTTGTACTTCCTCTTCCAGGCGGGCGAAGAACTCGACCAGGTAGCGCTGGCGCTCCTCGGCTATCTGGCGGGCGGTGACAGTGAAGAGTGCGTCCTTGAGCCGGGAGAGCTTGAAGGTGAACTCGTGGACCGGGGTGTAATCGGTGGACTGTGACTCAGCGAGTGAGCCGGCGGGGGGCTCTGCCCAGAGTCGTTGGCCTCGTCTGCCGGCCAGGGCGTAGGCGCGGGCGATGCCGATGGCTCCAATGGCGTCCAGTTTGTCGGCGTCGTAGAGGACTTTGGCTTCCAGCGTCTGGGGGACAACCTCATCGCGGAAGCGGTGGGAGGCGATGGCCTGGGCCACGGCCTCGACTTTGTCGGCGGGGTGGTCGGCCAGGATTTGCCGGGCCCGTTCGGCCCCCATCCTGGCGTGGCAAGCTCCAGTGCGCTCCTCCTCGGCTCGAGCCACATCGTGGAGGAGCGTGGCCGCCCGCACGATCTCCATCGCGGCCCCTTCGGCTTGGCCGATGCGCTCAGCCAGGGCCAGCACTCGCAGCACGTGGTCGAAATCGTGGGCTGCATCGCAGTCGGTGTAATACTGGCGTGCTTCTTCTATCTCGATCATCCGACAAGCCCCCCCTCAATCCCCCCCAACTCTGGGGGGGGAAGTTCCAGCCTCCAACTTCCAATATCCAACCTCCAATATCCAACCTTCAAAGCCCCCCCCCTCAATCCCCCCCAACTCTGGGGGGGAAGTGCCATCCTCCACCCTCCACCCTCCAACTTCCAACATCCAACTTCCAACCTCCAACCCCCAACTAACAAAGACCCGCGATCAAGCGAGCGACTTCCAAAGTTATCTCCGGTTGTGCCAGGCGGCGGGCATTCCTGGCCATTCGATCCAGCTCGCCGTTTCCTGGCTGCAGCCATTCCCGCAAGAGGTTGACTATCTCCCCCGGATCATCGGCCAACTGCCCCACGCCGGTTTCCACCACGTAGGCGGCGTTGAGGTCCTCCTGGTAGGGGATGGCCCCGCTGATGATGATGGGTAGCCCGCAGGCGATGGCCTCGCTGATGGTGGCCGGGCCGGCCTTGGTGATGATGACCTCGGAGGCAGCCATCAGCTCCGGCATGTTGTCCACAAAGCCGAAGACCGTGGTCGGGATCTCCCAGTCCACGCTTTCGAGCCGCCGTCTCAGCGACCCGTGGCGGCCAGCTACCACCAGGAGTTGGGCTGGCAGACGTGCCTCGGCGATAGCTCTGGCGATGGGGAGGACCCTGCCCATCCCCTCGCCGCCCCCCACGAGGAGCAGAGCTGGCAGGTCGGGCTTCAGGCCCAGCCTCTCCTTCCGCTCGCTTTTTTCCCTCAACCCCTGTCCAAACTCCAGGCTCACCGGCAGCCCTACTACTTTGATCTTCTGAGGGGACAAGCCACAGGCCAGGGCCTTTTGGCGGACGGCATCGCTGGGGACGATGCAGAGGTCCACGTCGGGGCAAAACCAGGAGGCGTAGGCCCGTCGCAAGTCGGTGACCAGGGTGATCACAGGGATGGGCCGATCTAGTCCTCTCACAGCCTGCACCGCCAGATAATTGCTCAGTGAGTGGACAGAGACAACGGCCTGAGGCATCGTCTGGCGAAGCAGTTGTACCAGCCTGCTCCTGGCCCAGGGGGTGAAAAGATGCAAGAGGATCGCCATTCGCCTGGGGCCGTCGTTCAGGCGCCAGAACCAGCCCCACAGCGGGCCGCCGTAAGTGACAGCAGGTCGGTACAACTGTCCGGCGCGGTTCAGGGGGAAGGGAGTGCAGTCGGCGATGAAATCGAGGAGCTGCACCTCGAATTCGCCTGGCCCGATGTGCTCCAACCCCTCGGCGATGGCCTCCGCTGCGCTGCGGTGGCCGCCGCCGGTGTCGGATGTGAGAATGAGAAGCTTCTTGGACATCAAAGAAATTGCTCTTGCCCCCGACTAACCAACTTCTTCACGCTCTTCTCGAACTTGCGCCTGGGCAGCAGCAGGCGGCGGCCGCAGGTGCGGCACTTGATGCCGATGTCGGCGCCCAGTCGCACCACCTCCCACTCGTAGCCCCCACAGGGGTGCTGCTTGCGCAATCGCACTATGTCGCCTAGTCGGATGTCCATGGGCATGACCTGTTACCTCCCCGGATTTTATTATAGCACATCCGGCCTGATATGGCGAATTGGGCCCCGGCGACCGTCACGAGTTTGGGACATACCTCAACTTGCTCGCCAAGGACATTATGGGCGAACGTAGTAGCGACTTCAGTCGCTTTTGCGGCGGGAACGACGACTGAAGTCGTCACTACGTGTCCCCAATGCGATACGCTCGCGGCCCCGATGGACGGCAAACGCTTTTCTTTGCCTCCTCCTTGTTTTGTGCTATAATAACCTCGGTCTATCCAAAAGTCCGGTAGTGAAACGAAGGGGGGAAAGATGTTCGCAGGGCGTAGTTTGCTGGAAATCGTTGCTTTTTTGTTCTCTCTGCTCATTGCCATTGATGTCCACGAGTGCGCTCATGCCTGGATGGCCAACGAGTTGGGCGATCCCACGGCCCGATACCAGGGACGCCTGTCCCTGAATCCGTTGGTTCACCTGGATCCGATGGGCACGCTGATGATGCTGTTCAGCATTTTCTCCGGGTTTGGCATCGGCTGGGGGAAGCCCGTGCCGGTTGATCCGCGGTATCTTCGCAGAGGGCCACGAGTGGGCATGGGTATGGTAGCAGCAGCGGGACCTCTCTCCAATCTGGTGCTGGCCGCTATGGTGGCTGTGCCCATTAGATTGGGTCTGACGATGTCGTGGTCGCTTCTGAACTTGCTCCTCATTCTGATAAGCGTCAACATCAGCATAGCTCTCTTTAACTTGTTGCCGATACCTCCGTTGGACGGCGCCAGCATTTTGCGAGGGATCCTCAGCACCATCCGAGCCAGATGGGCTTACCAGGTTTCAGATGCTTTGGACAGGATGCAAGTCCAAGGTCCCATCATCTTTCTCTTATTGATCATAGTTGATCAAGTCTTGCCCTTCAGCATCCTGGGGCTGATTCTTGGGGTGCCGTATCGTCTGCTGTATCGTTTGATCTTAGGTCTCTAGGTGTATCGGGTCAGCCAGTTCTTCCGGGCTCTGGTGGCTTGGGTGACCAAGCGGGATATCGGCCTGCTGAGCGAATACCTGACTCCACCCCAGGCCGAGCTTTTTCAACGGATGCCGCGCTGTGACCAGCGCCACGGCCTGGATGTTTTCTACGCTCTGCGGAGAAAGCAGCACCATGACCACGATCTGCTGGCAGCGGCCCTCCTGCACGATGTGGGTAAAAGTGGGGGAGGGTTGCGATTGTGGCATCGAGTGCTCATTGTCTTGATTGAAGCTATCGGGCCTCAATTGTTGGATCGGCTGGCCGAGGACGAACCGCGTAGTTGGCGCTACCCCTTCTTCGTCCACCAGCACCATCCTGAGCTGGGGGCAGAGTTGGCCCAGGCGGTGGGCTGCTCGCCTGTCACCGTAGAGTTGATTCGGCGTCATCAAGAGCCGCCCGCCAGCAGCCCATTTGGAACTCGCCAGGACGAATTACTGGCGGCTTTACAAGAAGCCGATGGGGTGAACTAGCAAGGGCTTGGATATTGGATATCAGATATTGGAGGAGAGTTAAATGAGTAAACCGCGAATTACGATAGTGGGTTTGGGCTTCATTGGGGGATCCATCGGGCTGGCTCTGCACCAGGCTGAGGCCGAATTCGAGGTGGTCGGCCACGATCGGGAACACGCTGTGGCCCGCCAGGCCAAGAAGATCGGTGCTGTGGATAAGACCGACTGGAACCTGGTCTCCGCCTGCGAGGACGCTGACCTGATCGTCATTGCCATCCCGGTGGGGGGCATCAAGGACACTCTGGCGGCCATCGGCCTTTACCTCAAGCCAGGTTGCCTGATCACCGACACGGCCAGCATCAAGACGCCGGTAATCGAATGGGCGGAGGAGATACTGCCTGAGGAAGTGAACTTCGTGGGCGGGGATCCCATCGTCGCTAATGCAGGGACAGCGGAGGGGATTGACGCGGCCAGCGCCGATCTTTTCTCGGGAGCGGTTTATTGCCTCACGCCCGCAGCAGGTGCGGCTCCCGACGCGGTGCGCCTGGCCTCCGACTTCGCTTACCTCCTGGGCGCTAAACCCTACTTCCTCGACCCCCTGGAGCACGATGGCCTCATGGCCGGCGTTGATCACCTGCCTTTCGTTCTCTCCACCGCTTTGCTGAGCGTCACCACCGAGAGCGCATCCTGGCGGGAGATGCGCAGGCTGGCCGGGGGGGCCTTCGAGAACGCCACCCGCTTCGCCTCGGCCGACCCAACCACCTATCGCGATGCCTGTCTCGTCAACAGGGAAAACATTGTGCGCTGGATTGATGACTGTTCGGGGAAGCTGGATGAGCTCAAAGAGACCATCTTGGCCGGAGACGCCGAGGAATTGGAGCGGGTCTTCGAGGAGGCGATGATAGCTCGCCAGAAATGGTTGAAGGCCAGGGAAGAAGGCAACTGGGAAGGACAATCACCTGAGATGCCTACCATGACGGGCTTCATGGGCCAGCTCTTCGGCCTGGGGAGGCTGGGCCGAAAGAAGAAGCAGGACTAGCAATGGCCGTCGTTTACATCCTGCAATGCGCCGACGGGACGCTCTACACTGGCTGGACGACGGATTTGGAGCGGCGGCTGCAGGCTCACAACAGCGGGCGGGGTGCCAGGTACACCCGTGGCCGTCGGCCGGTGCGGCTGGCGTATCGCGAGGAGCAGTCCGACAGGAGCGCGGCTCAAAAGCGAGAGGCGGCCATCCGCCGCCTGTCCAGAGCCGACAAACTAAAACTGATCGAAGGAAGGTGGAATGGCGAAAGCTGAAGAAACGCATCACGCATCACGCATCACGTCTCAGTTAAGCATCTCGGTGGTCTTGCCCGCTTACAACGAGGAGGAAAACGTTGGCCAGGCGGTTAGAAGTGTGCTTGAGGTGATGGAACCCCTCACTCCCGATTACGAAGTCATCGTGGTGGATGATGGCAGCCGCGACCGTACCTCGGAGGTCGTCGAGGAACTGGCGAAGAGCTATCCCCAGGTCAGGCTGATCCGGCACGAAGTCAATCGGGGCTACGGCGGGGCCTTGAATTCTGGTTTTCAAGCCGCCACCCGTGAACTGATCTTCTTCACCAGTTCCGATAACCAATACGATGTCGCCGAAGTAAAGAAGCTGTTGCCTCATATCGAAACCACTGAGCTGGTGATCGGTTATCGGGCCAAGCGGCAGGACCCTTTCATCCGCCGCTTCTTCGCCTGGGGCTGGACAACGCTGGTCAATCTACTGTTTGGCTACGTCTCTCGCGACATTGACTGCGCGTTTAAGCTGTTTAAGCGCGAGGTTGTCTCTCAGGTGCCCATAACTTCAAAAGGGGCCATGATAGACACGGAGTTTCTGGTGGGGGCCAAGAGAAGGGGGTTTAGCATCACTGAGGTGCCAGTAAGCCACTTTCCCCGCCTGGCGGGAGAGCAAACCGGAGCGAACATCCGCGTTATTCTGCGGGCCTTTCGGGATCTATTCAGGTTCCGCCTGCAACTGTGGAGAGAGGCGGATTAAGTTCAAAGTTCAAAGTTCAAACGTCAAGTGTTTGCATTGAGTCGGTCTTCCCGTTCGCCGAAGGTCTCTGACCGAGGCGTGAGGCGGGAATACCGTGGGGTGAGGCTCGGTCGGGAGACCTTCGCCTATCACGAGGAGTCAAACTTCCAACCTCCAACCTCCAACCTCCAATCTCCAACCTCCAACTTCCAAAAACAATGAGCGATATTCTGGAATCGAGTGCTGATAGAACGACTGAGCGAAGCGGGGGCTCGGATGTATCCCCCGCCTCATCTTTACATCCCAGCCGGGAGTGGCTCTCCTATGCTTTGTTGCTCCTTCTCATAGCCCTGGCCTTTGCCCGAGGGGTCTACGGATTGGGGGCCCAAAGTCTCTGGTGGGACGAGAGCCTGAGCTTGCAACGGGCCAACTACGATTTGCCTCTCGTCTTGTCCAACAAGATCATCCTCACTGATGCCACCAGGCAGTTGATCACTTTCGACAATCACCCTCCCTTCTACTTCCTCCTGCTGCACTTCGTGGTCAAACTGGCGGGCCAAAGCGAGTTCGCCCTGCGCTTCCCCTCCCTGGCCTTCAGCGTGTTGACCGTACCCCTGCTTTACGCCCTGGGTAAGCACCTCTGCGACCGGCGAGTAGGGCTGCTGGCTGCTCTCTTCGGCGCCATCTCCCCGCTGTACCTCTGGTACTCCCACGAGGCGAGAATGTACACCATGCTCACTTTCCTGGGCCTGCTGTCATTCTACACCCTGTTGAAGATGCGGCGTCCTGAGCCTGTCGAAGGGTTGACCCGTTCCCAAGGACCATCTGACTACGCTATTTGGTCATTGGTCATTGGTCATTGGTCATTAATTTACGTTTTGTCCTCCGCAGCCATGCTGGCCACCCATTATCTGAGCTTCTTGATCTTGCTAGCGGAGTTGGTGGTCTTCCTCTCATTTATCCGGAATGCCAGGTGGCGGCGCGTAGCGATACCTGTGTTTGGGGTGCTATTGATCGCCTTGCCCATCCTTTACTACGGGCTTTCCAGCTTACCTGAAGGGAAGGTGGGCGGGTTCCGCTTTATCCCCCTGCTCGAACTTCTGCGCGATGTGTCCAACTCCTTCAGCCTGGGGATATCGGTCCAGGCCGAACGAGTCCTGGCTGTCCATTGGGTCTTTCGAGGCGTTTTCCTGATCGGGGCTCTGGCCATAGTCTGGGGAGCTTTCCGCCGCCCTCCATCCTCCAACTTCCAACCTCCAACCTCCAACAAACCTCTGTCGGCTTTGATCTATTTGTTGGTGCCCGTGTTTTCGATCTATCTCCTCTCCTATGTCCGCCCAGTGTATTTGAACATTCGGCATCTGATATTGGCCAGCCCGGCCTTTTATCTTATTCTCGCCGTGGGGCTGGTGACCATCAGGAAGAAATGGCCGCTGGTTTTCGCCAGTTGTCTGGCCTTGATGGTTGCGGGCTTAGCCCATTCTACCCAGCAGTACTTTTACAACGATAAATACGCCAAGGATGATCACCGGGCCTGGGGAGAGTATCTCAAGGCTCATGCCCAGCCAGGCGATGTCATAGTCGTAGACCCGCCTCACACCGCCCAGATTTACCATTACTACGCCGACGCTGGCCTGCCCTGGACGGGCTTGCCACGGCTGGTTAGCCCTGACGAAGACACTATCTCTGCGCTTGAGGAGTTGATGGCCGGGTACGAACGCATCTGGCTGGCCTTCTCAGGCATCCCGGGCTGGGGCGACCCGAAGCGTTTGCCTAAGAAGTGGCTGGAAGAGAATGCCTTCCTGGTGGATGAGCGAAGCTTTCACAACTATGCTTCTGTGGTGCAAGCCTCTTGTTTCCTGACGAATCCGCCTGTGCTCGATACCCCCCCTGAGGTTCAACACCCGGTGGAGGCTGACTTCGAGGACAAGCTGCTGTTCTTGGGCTATGATCTGAAGGGCAGGCCCGCCGCCGGTGGACAGTTTCTACGCCTCAACCTGTATTGGAAAGCCCAGCAGAAGATGGAGGAGGACTATGGGGTTTCCCTGCGTCTTCTCGATGGCGAGAATCGCCTCTGGGGGCGGGCCGATCGCGCTCCCCTCAACGGCCACTATCCCACCTCGCAGTGGCCGCCGGGCCAGATCGTCAAGGACGATTACGAGCTTTTGATTGATGTCGGCACACCACCGGGCTGGTACCGCTTGGAGATGGTGGTTCACGACGGCAGCC
>JAUWOY010000011.1 GCA_030611885.1 Chloroflexota bacterium
GCCAGGTCTTCCACCTCCACCTGCAGGTCGGCTACCAGGCCGGCCAGGTCATCCATGATGTAGGTGGAGTAGAACATCATCGCGCACTGCCCGGCGATGAAGTACTGGCGAGAGTCGCGCCAGGTCGTCTTGCCCGGAGGGCCGTGCTCGCTCAACTCAGCGTAGTAGTCCATCGCCTCCGCGAACCGATCGCTGCCCAGGACGATGTTGCCGTCCGCGTCGAACGGCCGCGCACCGTTGGCCATGGCGAACTCCTCGAACACCTGCTGGGTGAAGACCTCGTTGGGGAAGGTGCCCAGGATGATGCCGTAGAAGCCTTCGGCGGGGTTGTTGAAGTGTTTGGCGGCGGTCATGATGTCAGCCCAGGTCCGGGGCGGGTTCAGGCCGGCGGCCTCGAAGAGGTCCTTGCGGTACCAGATGCCCTGCACCCAGGAATCAATGGGCACGGCGGCGTACTTGGCTGCGCCGGTGGGCGACTTGGCGAACTCCAGTGTGCCGGCGAAGAAACCATCCTCACCCAGTTCCTGGATGGCCTCGGAGTTGGCTACTTCGTCCAGCAGCCCTTCGGTGGCGTAGCCGACGACGTAGTCAATGCTGAGGTGCATCACGTCGGGCAGGGCGCCGGCGGCCTTGGCCGCAGCGACTTTCTCCGGGATGTCGTTCTCGTCCACGGCCACCACCCTGACCAGGACGTCGGGGTTGTCAGCCATAAAGCGGGCGGCCAGGGCTTCCTGAGTATTCATTCGCTCTTCCTGAGTCTCCGAGGTCCAGAACTCGACAACGGTCCGCCCTTTTTCGACCTCGACAGTCTCGACGACCGGCTTCTCGACCACCACTTCCTTCACCACCACGACGGTGACCGGAACCTCTTTCTCGACGATCACTTCCTTCTCGATCACCTGGGGGGTGGGCGCGGCGCAGCCGGCTACGAAGCTGGCTAATACGGCCACGACTACCAGTAATGTTGCTAACCTTTTCATTGTTTGTGCTCCTCCTTAATTTTGTTTTGGTTGGCGACGCTCTCAGCGAGCGTCTCGGCGGTTAAAATGACGACAATGATCAACCTATCACCCCCTTTCCCAATTTCAACTATCTAACTCCGCTGGATTCTCGGACAACCAGCTCCGGCCGCAAGATGATCTGGCGCTCAGCCGGCTCCTCACCTTTGATGATTTCGATCAATATCTGAGAAAGCTTCTTCCCGATATCGTAGATGGGCTGACGGATGGTGGTCAAGGTAGGACGAAAATGCGCCGCCAAGGGTACGTCGTCGAAGCCGATCACGGCTATGTCGCGGCCGACGACTAAACCCCGCTCCTGGGCCGCCTCCATCGCCCCAAAGGCCATCAGGTCGTTGCCGGTCACGACGGCCGTAGGGGGCTCTTCCAGGTCGAGGAGCTGCCCCATCCTTTGGTGCCCCCCGGCTTGAGTCAGGTTGCCCTCGATCACCAATGCGGGATCGAGCTCCAGACTATTACCTTGCAGGGCCAGCTTATAGCCGGCCAGGCGATGCTCCGCAAACATCAGGTACGTAGAAGGAGCGATGAAACCGATGCGTTGGTGCCCAAGGCCAATAAGATACTTCACCGCTTTGCAGACCCCCTCTTCCCCGTCCACGTCCAGGTAGGGAAAATCCAGCTCCGAAGCGATGCGGCCAAAAGCAATCAAGGGGAATCCTTCGCTCACCAGATAGGCGATCCGCTCATCGTCGCACCGGGTGCGGGCCACAACGATGCCATCCACCCTGCGGCCTTGGACCATCCTTTCGTAGACCACGCGCTCTTTGGGACACATGGGTTTACAGGTGGAGACAAGAAGGTCGAAATCGCAACTGGCGGCCCCGTCCCCTATGCCCGCTAGAAGTTCAAGAAAGTAGGGATCAGAGAGATAGCGTTCGGTGGCGGGGACGATGAAGCCCACGGTGTTGGTGCGCCTTCTTTGCAGACTTTGAGCAATAACGTGAGGGTGGTAGCCCATCTCCTGGGCTACGCGCTTGATGAGTTGTTTCGTCTCCTCGCTGACGTCGTCGTAGTCATTCAGAGCCCGGGAGACGGTGGTAACTGAGTAGCCGACCTTGCGAGCGATGTCTTTGAGAGTGACGCTCATCGCCTTTTCCTCTCTCGATACGGGGATAAGTGGAGAACCCAAAACGTTTCGGGTACACTAATATTATACTCCAAAACGTTTCGGATGTCAAGGGGCTGGGGGAAATTTTAAGGTAGTGGTTTGCTCTTGATCAGGACGGTCCACTGGCCTTTCTGGACGGTCTCGCCCCTCTGATTGACCACAGCCACGTCAAAAACGACGAGGCCACCTCCCAGCCGTCGCATTTCCTTCTTGCGGGCCACTTTAGCCTCGGTGTGGATGGTATCCCCGATCTTGATAGGGCCACGGAACTTCCAATCCAGGCCCATGAAGGCCTCGACCGTGCCCTCGATAAAGCCCAGGCGCTCCGCCTGCCCTGAGGCGACAGAAAGACCCAGGAGGCCGTGGGCAATTCGCTCTCCGAAAATGGTGCCTTTGGCGTACTCGGCGTCGCAGTGCAGTGGATTGTAGTCGCCTGAGAGGGCAGCGAAGGCCACGATGTCGGCCTCAGTCACCGTGCGGCCAGGGCTGACCACTTCATCGCCCACCGCGAACTCCTCAAAGTAACGGCCACGAGGCTGAAAGCCCGTCGTTTTCTCTTCCGTCATTATCATTCCCTCTAGGCAAATTTATGCAATATCTTACCACAAAAACCTGTTTTAGGGAAAATCCAGAACTAAGACCTCCGAGGTTTTGGATACCACTTTGGCCTTGTAACTTGGTAGCTGATGCTGAGTGGCCTTAAAAGAATCGTTGGTTTGTAAACCTCGGAGGTCTCGGCTTCTTGTCTTTGTCAAGCTCTAACAAGTGTGATATAATCCCTGTAGTTGTGGTATGTTTATTTATGGAGGTCGAATGATTGCAGAGACAGCGAGGCAGATTACTGAGAACATCAAAAAAGTTATCGTGGGCAGGGATGAGGTCATCGAGTTGGCTCTGGTGGCCTTGCTGTGCGAAGGGCACGTGCTGATCGAGGACGTGCCCGGCATCGGCAAGACGACCCTGGCCAAGTCCGTCGCCCGCTCCCTGGGCTGTAGCTTTCAGCGCATCCAGTTCACGCCGGACCTCTTGCCCAGCGATGTGACTGGCATCTACTTTTTCAACCAGAAAGCCCAGGAGTTCGAGTTCCGCCCTGGGCCCGTAATGACCCAGGTGCTCCTGGCCGATGAGATCAACCGCGCCACCCCCCGCACCCAATCGGCCCTCCTCGAGGCCATGCAGGAGCGCCAGATCACGGTGGACGGCGACACCAGGCCCTTGCCTCGCCCCTTCCTCGTCCTGGCCACCCAGAACCCCATCGAGCTGGAGGGCACCTTCCCCCTCCCGGAGGCCCAGATAGACCGCTTCATGCTGAAGATCAAAATAGGCTATCCCACCGAGGAGGAGGAGAATCGGATATTGCTTCGTTTCGAGCACGACGATCCTTTGGAGAGACTGGAGACCGTAACCTCGGCGGAGGAGCTTTTGGCTCTGCAGGAGGAGAGCAGCCGCGTCAGGGTTGAGGAGTCGGTGCGGCAGTACATCGTGCGGGTGGCGCGGGCCACGCGGGAGCACCCTTCGGTGGAGCTGGGGGTCAGCCCCAGGGGCACAATGTTTCTCTACCAGACCTGCCAGGCCCTGGCCGCCCTCCGTGGGCGGGATTTCGTCATTCCCGACGACGTCAAGCACCTGACCCCCTACGTCCTGACCCACCGCATCATCATCAACCCCCAGACCCGCCTGCGTGGCCGCACCCCCGAAGAGGTGGTGATGGAAGTAGTGAATTCGGTGCCGGTGCCGGTGGAGAAGTGAGTTGAGCCGCATCACCATTGATTATTCCAAGGAAACACAATTCAGCGAGGCTTGGGTCGCTTTGGCGATCATGTTGACCCTCTTCGGCCTGGCCTTCCGCCAAAAGGGCCTGATGCTGGTGGCGGTGTTGCTGCTCACCATCGTGCCTATAGCCTGGCTGTGGAACAAGCTTGCCCTCCGTGGCCTGCACTACGAGCGACTCTTCAGCGAGCGGCGGGCCTTCCCAGACGAGACCCTGGAGCTCACTCTGCGCGTCTCCAATTGGAAGCTGTTGCCGGTGGGCTGGCTACAGATTGAAGATCAATTCCCGCTGGGTGTGCCGCTCCTGGATGAAGAGCTGCTTGCCTCGCAATCGTCGAACGTTGGCCACCTGGTCACCGCCTTTTCCCTGCGTTGGTACCAGCGAGTGTCCCGTCGCTACCGATTGCATTGCCCTCGACGCGGCTATTACCGCTTTGGGCCGGCGCATCTAAAGTCGGGCGACCTGTTCGGTCTCTTCAGCCAGGAGGGGTGGCAGAAGAAGGATGACTGGCTCATCGTCTATCCCAAGGTGCTGCCCATTGCCGAACTGGGGCTGTTGTCGAAAGAGCCCTTCGGCGAGACCAAAGCCAGGCAGCGGCTCTTCGCGGACCCGATGCGCACCATCGGGGTGCGCGATCACCGGCCTGAGGACAGCTTCAAGCACATCCACTGGAAGGCCACCGCTCGCCAGCAAAGGCTGCAAACCAGGGTCTACGAGCCGACCACTTCCTTCAACCTGATCGTTTTTCTCAACGTGGCTACTTTCCCCAAGCATTGGCAGGGGAAAGACCCGGCCCTGTTGGAACGAGCCATAAGTGTAGCAGCCTCCATTGCCAATTACGGCGTGGAGCAGCGCTACATCGTGGGAGTCATTGCCAACGGCAGCGTGCCCCACTCGGATCAGTCCATCAAGGTGCTACCGAGCCGTGATCCCAGGCAACTGGCCCGCATCCTGGAAGCACTGGCTGCGGTGACTGGCTTCGCCACTTCTTCCATCGAAGCTCTGCTGATGGCGGAAAGCCCCAGGCTGCCCTGGGGGGCCACTCTGGTGGTGGTAACAGGGGTAGTCAGCGAAGAGCTCGTCACCACCTTGCTGCGGCTGCGGGACGTAGGTCGCCGCCTGGTGCTGATCTCTTTAGACCAGGAGCCGCCAGGCCGAGAACTGGAAGGCATTCTCTCCTATCATCTACCTGGCGTGGAGGTAGATTTTCGTCCTCCGTCGAGGAGGGGGGAAGTGCGGGGGGAGTTTGTGCAGGGAAGGCGGGCGGTGGAAACGTTCACCAGATTAGGAGGTCAAGAGCAATGGGAATCCTCCATCTGAACTGGCGCAAGGAAGCGCTGTATGTGACCCTCGTCGGTGCTGAAATGTGTTGGTTCACCCCCTGGTCCTTGGTGATCACCCGTCAAGCAGCGGGCCTCACACCGTATTCCACAGCGCTAACGCTGGGCGTCCTCGTTTTGGCCGTGATTTATTTCAGCCGTATCATGGATCGCTTGCAGTTCGATCTCCTGTACCAGCGAGTGATCCTGATCATCGCGGTGGTGATCACTACCGCCTTGATCATGCACTTTCTCCTTTACCCAGGTTACAGCTTGTTCGACCTTGGCTGGTTGGGAAAAGCAGGAGGGTCTCTTTTGTATTTCTACTCGCTGCCGCCGGAAGCCGGTGTCGCTGCCATTGTCCTCTTCTTGTGGTGGCGAGGGATCAGCATCGGCCAACGCCATTTGACTTTCCAGGGGGTGGCCTTCTCCTTCCGCCTGGGCGTCCTGCTGCTCGTTTTCTCCACGCCGCTACTTTTCATCCTCAACTATGATTCTACAGTATTGACCTTACCTTTCTTCTTCTTCAGCCTGATGGCCGTCGCTCTGGCCCGCGTGGAAGAGGTCAATCGGGCCAAAGGAGGCGTGGGGGCGCCCTTCAACTTCACCTGGTTAGCCATATTGCTCGGCTCCATTATTGTCGTCTTGGCTACGGCGTGGCTCGTCTCGCGGGTTTACTCTGTTGAAGGCTTCTCCCAGGCCTTGCGCTGGTTTCAGCCAGTCCTTAACCCGCTGCTGAAGGTGGTGGAGTACGTTCTTTTCTTGTTGATCAGGCTTCTGAGCCCTCTCTTGCGGTGGTTCTTCAGGATGTTCCAGGAAATCTTTGAGAGCCTTGCCCAGAATATTGAGGGCCTTGAGAGCTTTAAGCCGCTGTCTCCCCCGGACATTCCAAGCGCCGAGCCGACCCAACCGCCGCGTTTGCTGATGGACATCTCCCGTTACGTTTGTCTGAGTCTCCTGGGGGTAGGTGTCTTGATGGCATTGGCTCTCACCCTGCGGCGGCGACTAGACAGGCGGCGAAGGGGCGATGAGATCCGCGAATCTCTTTGGTCGTCGGCGGATTTTGCTGATGGGATGCTGAACTCCCTGCGCGACGGATGGGATCGTTTCAAGGGCCTGGCTGGACTGGTGGGACGGTTTGGCCCTGGTATGCGGCTCTATGCTGCGGTGTCTATTCGCAAGATCTACGCTAACATGGCCCGCTTGGCGGAGAGGCAGGGCTTTCCCCGTCAGCCCGCCCAGACACCCTACGAATACCTGCCAGCTTTGGGTCTGGCTTTTCCTGATTGCCAGGCCGAGGCCACGGCCATAACAGAAGCCTACGTGAAAGTGCACTACGGCGAGGTGCCTGAGAGCCTCAGAGAATTGCAACGTATTCGAGAATGTTGGCAGCATATCCAAGAACGTGAACGTGATGCGTGAGAAATAACTCGCGTTTGTAAGCGCTCAGCCCCAGTGCGATCACGCCGGTTGAGTAGGCCGCAGGTCGTATCGAAACCAAGTGATCGCACGAGGAGGCGGCCAAACGAGGTTTCGATACGCCCCTTTCGGGGCTACTCAACCGACATTTGGCCTATCCCCTAAACGCGTACTCACGTTTTACGCATCACGACCCGAGGTAAAAAGAACATGGCCAAATACATCTTCTGCACCGGGGGAGTAGTATCCTCCGTAGGCAAGGGCGTTACCGCAGCCTCCATCGGCCGCATCCTTAAGAGCCGCGGCATCTCGGTCTCCATCCAGAAGCTGGACCCTTATATCAACGTTGATCCGGGCACTATGTCGCCCTATCAGCACGGGGAGGTCTACGTCCTGGAGGATGGAGCCGAGACCGATCTTGACCTGGGCCACTACGAGCGTTTCATTGACGAGAACCTGACCCGCGCCAGCAACGTGACCACTGGCCAGGTCTATGCCGAGGTCATCGCCAAGGAGCGGCGAGGTGATTATCTGGGCGGCACCATCCAGGTCATCCCCCACATCACCAACGAGATCAAGCACCGCATCGGCCTGGTGGCCAAAGAGAGCGGGGCCGAGGTGGTCATCGTGGAGGTGGGGGGCACGGTGGGCGACATCGAGGGGCTGCCTTTTCTGGAGGCCATCCGCCAGATGCGCAAAGACGTGGGCCGCGGGAACACCCTCTACATCCACCTCACCCTCCTGCCCTACCTCAGCTCCACCGGCGAGCTGAAGACCAAGCCCACCCAGCACAGCGTCAGGGAACTGCGGGGCATAGGCATCCAGCCCGACGTCATCGTTTGCCGCTCCGATTACCCCGTGGGCCGGGAGGCCAAGGAGAAGATCTCTCTCTTCTGCGACGTCGAGCAGCGAGCCGTCATTCCTCTGGTGACCACCGAGAGCATCTACGAGGTGCCTCTCATCCTGGAGGAAACGGGGCTGGGGGACTTCATCGTCGAGCGCCTGGGGTTGCCTGCTGGCGAGCCCGACCTGGGCGACTGGCGCGAGTTGGTCGAGGAAATCAAGCGACCTAAGGAAAAAATCCACGTCGGCGTGGTGGGCAAGTACATCGAGCTCCAGGATGCTTACCTCAGCGTGCGCGAGGCCCTCTACCATGCCGGCGTCCACTGTGGCTGCGACGTTCAAATCAACTGGATCAACGCCGAGGATTTGGAGAAAGGGCGGGGCCTGGAC
Source organism: Chloroflexota bacterium (assembly GCA_030611885.1). Taxonomy (GTDB): domain Bacteria; phylum Chloroflexota; class Anaerolineae; order VGOG01; family VGOG01; genus JAUWOY01. Next base: position 7,870 of record JAUWOY010000011.1, read on the forward strand.
AAGTTAGGCCAGGTGGACGGCATAGTCGTGCCCGGTGGCTTCGGCTACCGGGGCATCGAGGGCAAGATCGTAGCCGCCCGCTATGCTCGTGAGAAGAAGGTGCCATATCTGGGCCTCTGTCTGGGTATGCAGGTCATGGTCATCGAGCTGGCCCGACACGTCTTGGGCAGCGATGAGCCCAACTCCACCGAATTCGACATCGCCACCAGGTATCCCGTCATTGACCTCATGCCAGAGCAGCGGGACATCTCAGATATGGGGGGCACCATGCGCCTGGGGGTCTATCCCTGCCAGTTGGTCCCCGGCACCAAGGCTGCCGCCGCCTACGGGCAGAAGATCGTTGGCGAGCGTCACCGCCATCGTTTCGAGTTCAACAACGCCTACCGGGATATGTTGACCGAGGCTGGGTTGGTGCTTAGTGGCCTTTCACCCGATGAGCACCTGGTGGAGATCGTAGAACTGGCCGATCACCCCTGGATGGTAGGCAGCCAATTTCATCCTGAGTTCAAGTCCCGGCCCAACCGGCCCCACCCTCTGTTCTCCGCTTTCCTGGCCGCTGCCAAGACCATGCACGTTAAGTAGATTTGTGCTTTCGATTACTTTGGAGTATAATCATGGTTGTTAGCCACCCTAGCTCAAGCGGCAGAGCAAGCGCTTCGTAAGCGCTAGGTTATCGGTTCAAGTCCGATGGGTGGCTCTGCCCAAGCCCCATGAACTGGGGCTTTTTTTCTAAACATGGATAATGGTGTATAATATGGTCAGCGAGCAAAGACCACTGTCGAGGCAGGGGGAAAGAAGCGAGGGGACATGAGCGTGAGGCGTGGAAATCCATCGGAATTTGATGACGAGGCATTGGGTGCCGCATTGCGCGACTACTTTTCCAGCCAACAGGATGTGATCGCGGCCTATCTGTTCGGCTCACGAGTTACGGGTAAGGCGCGGCCTGACAGCGACGTGGATACGGCAGTATTGCTCTCCGAGGAGGACGGCGTGGTCCGCTTCGAGCGGCGATTGCGTCTGATGAGTGAGGTGAGCGACGTCTGCGGTCGGGAGGCCGACGTGGTAGTGTTAAACGATGCTCCGCCGCTGCTGCAGCACCAGATTCTGCGCCACGGGCGGCTGATCTTCGAGCGAGACCGGCGGGCGCGGGTCGAGTTTGAGGTGCGGGCTGGGAAGATCTATGCCGACCTGAAGCCAATGTATGATTTCCATACCCGCGATTTGTTGCAGAAGATCAAGGAGGTGGGCCTTGGGGGACGTAGACGACATCATCGCCAGCCGGCTGAAATTGCTCGCTGAGTATGTAGACGAGCTCCAGGGCTACCGTGAGCGGGCAACCAGTTTTCGGGTCTATCTGAACAACAAAATGCTCCGCAGGGCTGTTGAGCGAGCATTGCAGGTCGCGGCCGAAGTCTGTCTAGACATCGGTCGGCGTCTGATCGCCCTGGAAGGATTTCGCTATCCGGAGCACAACAGGGATGTCTTCCAGGTCCTGGGAGAAGAGGAGGTGGTTCCCCAGGAGCTGCTGCCCGCGCTGCTCGACATGGCCCGCTTTCGCAATCTGATCGTCCACGACTACGCCCGCATAGACGACGCCAAGGTCTACGCCATCCTGAAGAAGCGTTTGGGCGATCTCGACCAGTATGCCAGGACTATTGTGGCTTACCTGGAGCGGCGAGAGCGAGAGAAAGCAAGCTAGGCATCGCCAAGTCCGATTACAACCTGGAGGTAGGCTTGGACAGATGCGAGTGGCAGACAAGCGGGATTGCCGATCAGGGTTAATGTTGTTTCACAAAACTAATTTCGGCTTTTTCGCATTACGGCAGAAGTCGCGTCGCGCAGCACGCCCGGCGCTAAAGCACCGTGCTAAAAGAGCAAAGCCCCCTTCGGGCTGAATTTCAGTTCGTAGAGCTTTGCTCTTTTAGCGTCGAGCTTCAGCTCGTCGCTGTTCTTTTTCACACAAGCTTCACGCCAAATTCACGTTATTTTTACGCACAGAACAGTTGATTAGTGTTATGATGGTATAAACCGGGCGCTCTATAGGGAAGGCAACCTCGCCGCCTCGATTTTTGGCGCTGGGGTTCATAACCGCCTTCATGGATGCAACAGGTGGCGGTGGTTGGGGGGGGTAGGGGATGATAGAAAATCACAGCGATGGAGGTGGTGGATGATCACTATCGGGCAGGTAGGTTTGGGATATTGGGGGCCCAATGTATTGCGCAACTTCGCCACCCTGGCCGAGTGCCAGGTGAAAAAGTGCTGCGATATAGATGCCCAACAACTGGAGAACATGAAGCGGAGGTATCCCTTCATCGAGCTGACGCAGGACTACAACGAATTGGTGAACGACCCCAAAATCGAGGCCCTCGTCGTTACCACCCCCGCGCCCACCCACTATCAACTGGCTAAGATGGCGCTCAAGGCTGGCAAACACGTGTTCGTCGAGAAGCCGATCACCCTCGACGTCGGCGAGGCGGAGGAGTTGATTGATCTCGCGGAGAGACGGAGGCGAGTTTTGATGGTCGGGCACTTGCTCATCTACCATCCGGCCGTCTCCAGGCTGAAGGAATACGTTGACGGCGGTGATCTCGGCGAGATCCGATACATCTATTCCAGCCGCCTCAATTTGGGCAAGATCAGACACGACGAGAACGCCATGTGGAGCTTCGCCCCCCACGACCTGTCGGTGGCTTTATATTTACTTGGCGAGGAGCCGGAAGCGGTCAGCGCTCAGGGGATGGCCTATCTACGACCCGACGTCGAGGATGTGGTTTTTATGACGGTGCGATTCCCTCAGGGCAAAGTAGCGCACCTCCACGTCAGCTGGCTTGATCCCCACAAGGTGCGCCGCATCACTGTGGTGGGCAGCAAGAAGATGGCCGTGTTCGATGATATGGAGAGCGCGGAGAAGCTGCGCATCTACGACAAGGGGGTTGACAATCTTGACTACAGCTCCTACGGCGAGTTCCTGACCCTACGCTTCGGCGACATCCACATCCCCAGGATTGGCATGAAGGAGCCCCTGCAACTGGAGTGTCAGCACTTCCTGGACTGCATCCAAAATCACCACCGCCCTTTGAGCGATGGTCTGGAGGGTTTGCAGGTTCTCAAGATCCTCGATGCCGCCCAACGCTCATTAAGAAACGATGGGCAATTGGTGAAGATATGAGCGGTTACATTGATCCTTCAGCAAAGACAGGCGTCAATTGTCAACTGGGGAAAAACGTTGTCGTTCTGGAAGATGTCCAACTCGGCGATAACGTGGTCATCGGCCACAACGTGGTCATCCACCCTGGGACAGTGATCGGCGAGGGGACTATCATCGGCGACGGCGCGGTCATCGGCAAGCAGCCCAGGCCCGGCAAGACGAGCACGGTCAAGGTGACCGAACCTTTGCCTCCGCTGGAGATCGGGGCGGGTTGCAATATCGGCGCAGGTGTGATATTATATGCAGGCTCGAAAATCGGAGCCAATACCATGATCGCCGACCAGGCCTTCGTCCGAGAGAGATGCGAGGTCGGCGATTTCGTGGTCGTCGGGCGCGGAGTGACGGTGGAGAACCAGACGACCATCGGACATTACACCAAAATTCAGACAGGCGCTTACATCACCGCCTACACGACTATCGAAGACCACGTTTTCATCGCCCCCTGCGTGGTGACCACTAACGACAACTTCATGGGGCGCACTGAGGAGCGTTTCAAATATCGCCAGGGGCCGACTATCAGGCGTGGAGCGCGAGTGGGGGCAAACTCGATTCTGCTTCCCGGTATCGTCGTCGGACGAGAGGCCTACGTGGCTGCGGGCTCGGTAGTCACCAAAGACGTGCCCGATTGTAAACTGGTGATGGGCGTGCCGGCCAGAGCGGTGCGGGATGTGCCGGAAAGGGAATTTGCGGAGAATCAGTGAAATGATCCCCATATTGGATTTAAAAGCCCAGTACCAATCAATCAAGGATGAGATTAACGAGGCCGTCCAAGGGGTTTTGGAAAGCGGCCGTTTCATTCTTGGCCCAAATGTCGAAGCGCTGGAGAAGGAGGTGGCCGAGTATTGCCAATGTCGCCACGGGGTGGGCGTGGCCTCGGGGACGGATGCCTTATGCTTGAGCCTGCACGCCCTGGGAATCGGCCCCGGCGACGAGGTCATCACCACGCCCTTCAGTTTTGTGGCCACGGCCAGCACCATCTCGCGTGCCGGCGCGACTCCTGTGTTTGTGGACATAGATCCGCGCACTTTTAACCTGGATCCTGATGAGGTGGAGATAGCTATCACCAGCAAGACCAAAGCCATCATGCCTGTTCATCTTTTTGGTCAGCCGGCGGAGATGGGACCGATCATGGAGATCGCGAACCAGCGTGGCCTTAAAGTCATCGAGGATGCGGCGCAGGCTATCGGGGCTGAGGAGAACGGACGGCGGGTCGGCTCCTTTGGTGACGTGGGCTGCTTTAGCTTTTATCCCACCAAGAATCTGGGAGCCTACGGTGACGGCGGGATGGTGACAACGAACGATCCGGCCCTGGCCGAAAAGATAGATGTGTTGCGCCGCCAGGGAAGCAAACGCAAGTATCACAACGAAGTGCTGGGCTTCAACAGCCGTTTGGATGAGATCCAGGCGGCCTTGTTGCGGGTGAAATTCAAGTATCTGGAGGAATGGGTTGCCGAGCGTCAGCGGGTGGCCCGTCTCTACTCTGCTCTGTTGTCGCAGGCGGGGGTAGAAACGCCCTACGAGCGGCCGGGCGTGCGGCACGTCTATCACCAGTATACCATCTGCGTGGCGTGCCGTGACGAGTTGCGGATCTATCTTCAAGAGCAGGGCATCGGCGCCATGATTTACTACCCTGTTCCGCTTCATCGTCTGAAGCTGTACGCCGATTTGGACTACCCGGCTGGCAGCCTGGAGTTCAGCGAGCAGGCGGCGCGTGAGGTGCTCTCACTGCCTATGTATCCGGAGTTGACGGATGACCAGATCCAGACCGTGGTAGACGCTATAAAAAGCTTTTGCGGCTGAGCTTGACTTCCCAGGGAGATTAAGGTGTACAAGGGCAAGACCGTAGCAGTTGTGGTCCCTGCTTACAATGAAGAACAACTTATAAGCCAGGTCATCGAGACCATGCCGGACTATGTAGACCGGATCATAGTCGTTGACGACGCCAGCCAGGATGGGACGGCGGACACGGTACGCCATTATTTGCCCCACATGAATGAACGGCTGCTGCTCATCCAGCACGAGGCCAACCAGGGCGTGGGCGGAGCCATCGCCACCGGCTACAAGTGGTGCCGCGACCACGATATAGACGTGGCGGTGGTGATGGCCGGCGACGCGCAGATGGACCCCGCCGACCTGCCCGCCCTGCTCGATCCGGTGGTGTCCGGCGGAGTGGACTACGCCAAAGGCAATCGTCTGTTTACAGGAGATGCGTGGCATCAGATCCCCAAGATCCGCTACCTGGGCAATTCGGCGATGTCACTGCTGACCAAGATTGCATCAGGCTATTGGAACGTGGCCGACTCACAGTCGGGCTACACGGCGATCAACCTGAAGGCCCTCGAGACGATTGACTGGGACCAGATGTACAAACGGTACGGCCAGCCCAACGACCTGCTGGTACGGCTCAACATTCACGGTTTTCGGGTGCGCGATGTGCCGGTGAGGCCGGTGTACAACGTTGGGGAGAACAGTGGCGTCAGGCCGCTGCGGATGATTCCCAAGTTATCGTGGCTGCTGTTCAAGCTATTCTTTCACCGGATGGTGCAAAAGTACGTCATCCGGGATTTTCACCCGCTGATCTTTTTCTATCTGTTAGCCTTTGTTCTATTGATGGCATGTATTCCTCTGACAGGTCGAATCCTTTATATGATTATTGTCCAAGGGAAAGACATCCCTCCGATCAACGCTTTGACTTTAGTGTTCAGCGCGATATCGGGGATGCAGGCTTTGCTTTTTGCCATGTGGTTTGATATGGAATACAACAGTAACCTGAGATGAGCCGGGATTTTACGCTGGGAATGTACCGACAGTTGTGTGAAGCGATTGTCGCTGCTGGGTATCAGGTTTGGCCTATTATGCGTTACATGGCAGCTCGCGACATGCCAGACCTGGTGGTATTATTGCGTCATGACATTGACCGCTGTCCCGGCAACGCCCTATGGATGGCCCGACTGGAGCATGAACTGGGTTTACGAACCACTTACTATGTCCGTATGACTCCCTCGGTCTTCCGTCCAAAGGTACTGAAAGAGGTTGCCGCTATGGGGCACGAGATTGGCTACCATTATGAGACTCTGGCCAAGGCCCGAGGCAATGTGCAACAGGCTATCACCTTGTTCGAACAAGAGTTAGCGCGACTGAGGGAAATATATGATATCCAGACTATCAGTATGCATGGATCACCACTCTCTCCCTACGACAACCGGGACCTGTGGCGACAATACGATTTCCGTCAGTTTGGTCTGTTAGGGGAAGCTTATCTCTCACTGGATTACAAACGACTGGTATACTTGACGGATACCGGACGCTCATGGGCGAAAAACCACTACAACCTACGGGATAAGGTAGCCCAGGAGTGTCCCATACCAGATCTAAAAACCACAGACGACCTCATATCTGCCATTCACAATCACCGTTTTACTCACGTTTGCATCTCCACGCATCCAGAGCGATGGGCGCAGAGCATTGGGGAATGGATCATCAGTGTTGCTGTAGACTTGGCAGTGAATCTGGCCAAGATGGCTATCCAGTATAGCAGGGGCAGGAGATAACGATGATCGCTGGGCTGCTCCAAGAAGGAGAGGAACCGGCTTATGAAGCCTTCATCAGGCAGGCAGATGATTCGAAGATCTACCACACATTGGAGTGGAAGAGAATCATAGAGGATACCTATGGGTATATATAGGCCGTATTACGTCGTAGTTAAGGAAGGATCATCAATAAGAGGGGCTCTGCCGCTGTTCGAAGTCAGGAGTTTGATCCTTGGCAATAGGTTGGTTTCGATTCCATTCAGCCATTGGGTGAACATCCTTTGCGATGGGGATCTGGCGATCTTGCAAAAGCTGCTCAGTTTTGCCCGCGACTTGGCCAGAAAGAGGCGATGCCGCTATCTTGAGATCAAGCACGGCCAGCCGCTGTCAGAGGCACACGGGCTTGAGCGAAGCGAGCACTTCTTCAATTCCGTGTTGGATTTGTCTCGAAGTATCGAAGATATCTGGAGTGGCTTTGAAAGCGGAAGCGTTAGATGGGGGATAAACCGGGCCAAGAAGAGCGACCTGCAGGTTGAAAAGGGAAGCACTTTGGAAGATTATCGAAGGTTCTATCGGCTGGAGCTTGAGACCAGGAAATCGCAAGGTGTTCCTCCATATCCTTTTCGTTTCTTCAGGAACTTACGAGACCATCTTGGTAATGGTCGTAAGCTAAGATTGTATTTAGCATACCTGGACGATGTATGCGTTGCTGGCATCATTGTGCTTTGCCACAGCAAGCGGGCCATCTATGGATATAGTGCTTCTCTCAAGAAGAGAGAATATCTGAGAACACAGCCCAATAATCTGCTGTTGTGGACAGCGATAAAGGAGCTTCATGACGACGGTTATCAGGAGTTCGATTTAGGAATCACACCCCCAAGCAATAAGGGACTGTTGAGTTTCAAAACTCGTTGGGGGACAGAGAACTATAAGATTCCCTATTATTATTTTCTGAACAGGGCTGAAGAGGTACCCGTCGTAGATAGAACCAGCAAGGGAATGCGCGTAGCAAATGATATTTTGAGGAAGCTCCCTATTTCCATTTTGGAGCGGGTTGGCCCGTTTCTCTTGAAGCAAGTAGGTTGAGGTGATGAGGATTTTGATTGACGTTAGCTCCGGTTAGTGGATGGGATGTTACCGAAGCAGTTTAGGGCTAAAGAACTGGCCCACTCTTAGTCCGGTGGTGTTTGTAGTAGCCCGGAAAGTTACCTGATGCATATCTTGATTGACATCAACCATCCTGGACAGGTCCATCTGTTCAAGCATGCGGCCTGGCAGTGGGAAGCACACGGGCACCAAGTCCTGATGGTTGCTCGCGGCAAGGACGTGACAATGGCCTTGCTCCAGGCGTATGAACTTCGCTACGTGACAGGCACCACCCGCCAGCCAGGTCTGGTCAATCTGGCCCTAGAACTGCTGCGCAAAACGGCGCTAGTGGTGAAAATTTCACGCCGATTCAAGCCTGACGTGTTTCTCAGTGTCGGATCACCTGCGGCAGCCTGGGCATCAACACTGATGCGAGTACCACACATTGTGTTTGAGGATACAGAACACTCAGTTGAGCAATACATCCTCTACGCGCCATTTACTGATGTAATTTGCACACCATCCTGCTTCACCAAAGACCTGGGCCGTAAGCAGCGCCGCTACAATGGATATCATGAGTTGGCTTATTTACATCCAAATTGGTTTACGCCGAAACCCAAAGTATTGCATGAAATTGGTCTGACAGAGAAGGACGCTTATTTCATTGTCCGCTTCGTGTCTTGGGGAGCCACGCATGACGTTGGTTGTCACGGATTCAGCGACTCGGGCAAAAGACGTTTGATCACTGAATTGGAAAAACTCGGCCGTGTAATCATAACTTCAGAGACCCCGTTGCCGCCTGACTTCCAGCCATACCAGATGAGTATTTCGCCCACCAAGATCCATGATCTGCTGGCCTACAGTTCGCTGTATATCGGTGAGGGTGCTACAATGGCTTCGGAGGCAGCTTTGCTGGGAATACCGTCTATCTACGTCAACCCACTCACTGCTGGAAGTCTTGAAGAGGAAGAGCGGTATGGTCTCTTGTATAGAATCCCAGATGAGAATGAGGCCATAAAGCGCGCCATTGCATTGATGAATACCGCCGGTGTTCGGGCCGACTGGCAGCGCAAACGGCAACGACTATTGCAAGACAAAATTGACGTGACTGCCTGGATGGTAGATTTTGTGGAGGGATATGTACTACGGACAAGGAGACTTGCATGATTGAGGTGCACCCCAAAAGTTGTACCGATCTGACCTGTGTTTATTGTGATACTCTCGACCAACTCAGGCATCAGCACTATTCGGGATGATCAGGTGAGCTAAACCTTGCCAGAGAAGAATATCCAGACTGACCCAACTGAACCGGCACCAGTAGAGCAACCGTCACGCGCTACTCTGTTAGCTGTATCCGCAGTGCGGGGGAGTATGTGGATAACTGTATCCATGTTGGTCACCCAGGTTATGGTGCTTGCGAGTAGTATCATCATGGCTCGGATTCTCACCCCCGCAGATTTTGGACTGGTTGAGATATCCATCTCGCTGGCTGTGCTGATCAATCTGGTGGGTGAATACGGGTTAAGTGCTGAAATCATCCAGCGCAAGACCTTGACAATAGAGTATCTATCTACGGCGTTTTGGGCCAACATAGCGGTCGGGGTCATAGTCTCGATACTTGGCATCGCGCTTGCGCCAATGGCGGGCGTCTATTTCGACTCCCCAAGCGCTGGGCCTGTCCTGAGTCTAACCGCGCTCAATTTCTTTATTAATGCCTTTGGTGTCGTGCAACGCTCACAACTGATCAGAGAGATGGTCTTTGGCAAAATCGCCCGGATTGAAATGGCCGCTATGGTCGGCTTTGCCGTTGTGAGCACGGTACTTGCGTTGGTCGGATGGGGTGTATATAGCTATGTGCTGGGTTGGCTGGGGCGTACTTTGCTGATGGCAATTGCCTTGTTCCTGAGTGCAGCCTGGAGGCCTGCTTGGACCTTTCGGTGGGCATTGTTCAAGGAGATGTTCCGATTTGGTTCCAATGTGATGGTGGGCAAGACGCTTCAGTATTTCGGTGGAAACGTGGACCGTTTTATTCTTTGGAAGGGGTTAGGCAGTGTTGGACTAGGGTACTATGGACTTGCTCGGCGGGCTCCCGCTACACTTGCTAGCTTGTTGAATTCAATCTTGATCAAAGTGGCTTATCCTGTGCTCGCGAATGTTCAAGAGGATCGCTCAAAGCTCAAAAGCGCCTATCTGCGCATAGTCCAACTTTCATCCTGGCTGGTCTTTCCTGCCTTGTTCTTGATGAGCGTTCTGGCTGGCCCCTTCGTCCGCGTGATTTTTGGCCCGCAGTGGGAAGCTGCGGTTTTCCCACTGCGCTTGCTAGCTTTTCTTCCTTGCTCTGTAGTGATCTTTGTGCCGTGCGATTCAGCCTTTCAGGCGGTGGGACAGCCTGACTTGGTATGGAAAAATCAGGCAATTCGGACCGCAATGTATGTAGTGTCTATTCTCATCGGACTCTGGGGGGGGATCGACGGCGTAGCGATAGCCATTCTTGTGTACGCGCTCGTTTCATCTCTGGTCACCCAGTTCCTGGTTCGCAAAGCGATTGACGTGTCGTTGGGGGATGTTACGAGATCTGTATTTGCAGCCTTTCGCAACAGCGTACTGGCTGCGGTGATTAGTGGCGCTGCGCTCATTGGATTGGAAGGACTCGGGATGTCTGACTTGCCGATCCTCATGATTAGCGGATGCGCTGGTGGGGCAACTTACCTGGTAGCGTTCCGCTTATTGAACTTGAAAGAATTGCAGGAAATGTTCGACCTGGTTTTGCGAGGGGCCAGTTTGCCTCGCCTGGAGAAGTATATCAGGTTTGTGTACCGTATTGTAGGAATAGGGTGGAGAGTACAAGGTGTTTGACAGCCTCTTGCAAATGCATGGTGTTGGCTAAATCATTGATAGTGTAATCGCTCCTATCTACCAGCGAGGAATCTACCCCAGTTATGGCAGACTTTTTGAGTGAATCTCTGCAAATGACTGGGGCAAACCGCACCGTTACGCCGGATTTTGGCGAATTCCTGCAAGTAATCAGGGCAAAGTGCGTCATTGGAAGACTTTTTCTCTAGAACATCAGTGCTGGTAAATGAGAGCAACTGCACCCAAATCATTATCGGCAGAGATAAACAATCGGCAATCGTGACTACGGATCAATCTGATTGCTTCAATGGATAGATGGGGTATGTGGAAAGATGCGCATTGTCATCGTAGGGGCTCGCCCTGATGGGCATGGCAAAGTCGTGCTTGAAATTCTGCGGGCGATGGGTGATTTTGAGGTTGTAGGGTTTGTTGACGACGACCTCGCCAAGAAAGACCTGAGGGTACGGGGATTGCCTGTGATCGGATCCACGCGTGACTTTGGTCGGTTGTGCCGAGATCACGGCGTGCAAGGCGGAATTGTTGCCATAACCGACAATCCTCAGCGTCGTCGCCTGGGCAAGATGATGATGGATGTGGGTCTCGATTTGGTCAGTGCCATTCACCCCACTGTTCACCTCGACTCTGATGTTTCACTCGGTAGGGGGATTGTCTTGTGCCAGGGCGTCATCATCGTAGCTGGAACTCGAATCGGCGATTGCGTCAACATCCATACTGGCGCGACGATAGATCATGATAACGTCATCGAGGATGGCGCCAATTTAGGCCCTGGCGTGCACACTGCTGGACGAGTACACATAGGTCGAGATGCTTTCATTGGCACAGGGGCCGTGTTTATCCCCGATGTCAGCGTTGGTGAGGGAGCAGTCGTTGGCGCAGGCGCGGCAGTCATTCGGAACGTTAGTCCGTTTGACAAAGTGGTTGGCGTTCCAGCGCGTTCGATTGTAGATCGTAAATGAATCTTTACGAGGTGGCAAGAAAATGTTTGAAACGATTCTCGTGACCGGTGGCGCTGGCTACGTAGGTGCTGTGCTGGTACCGCAGATGTTGGAGCGTGGGTATAGAGTCAAGGTCCTGGACCTGTATATCTATGGCGAGGATGTGCTAGACGCTGTCAAGGATCATCCCAACCTGGAGCAAATCAAGGGAGACATCCGAGATCAGGCCTTGCTACGGCAGGTGTTGCTGGGTTGCGATGTAGTGATCCACCTGGCCTGCATTTCCAACGACCCCAGCTTTGAACTCGATCCCAGTCTGGGCAAGTCCATCAACTACGACGCTTTCACCCCGCTGGTGGAGATCAGCAAGACCAGCGGCGTGCGCCGGTTCATCTACGCTTCCTCGTCCAGTGTCTATGGCGTCAAGGATGTGGAGAACGTGGACGAAACCATGCCGCTGGAACCACTGACCGACTACTCGAAGTACAAAGCGCTGTGCGAGGAGATTCTGCTGCGCTACCAGTCGCCGGGTTTCACTACGGTCATCGTCCGCCCAGCCACGGTCTGTGGCTACTCGCCCCGACAGCGGCTGGATGTGATCGTCAACATTCTGACCAATCACGCGGTCAATACCGGCCAGATCAAAGTGTTCGGCGGTGAGCAGAAGCGTCCCAATATTCACATCCAGGACATGGTTGGCGTCTACTTGCTCCTGCTTGAACCGCCGGACGCAAAGATTGCCGGCAGGATCTTTAATGCCGGTTATGAGAATCACACGGTACGCGAACTGGCCGGGATGGTGCGCGATGTGGTCGGCCCGGAAAAGGTAAAACTGACCACTGTGCCGACGGATGACCAGCGGTCTTATCATATTTCGTCAGCAAAGATCGCCCGGGAACTCGACTTCTGTCCCCGGCATATCATTGAAGAGGCGGTGCGCGATTTGGTGCAGGCCTTTGCCGACGGCCGTTTGCCCAACTCTATGACAGATTCACGCTACTTTAACATCAAGCGCATGCAGGAGATTAACTTAAAATGAGCAGGGTACAGGTTCCCTACATAAACTTGCCATTACAACACCGACCGCTCAAGCCGCAACTTTTGGCGGCGGTGGAGCGAGTTCTCGACCATGGCCAATTCATTCTAGGCCCCGAGGTCTCTGCTTTCGAAGAGCGCTTTGCAGCCTACTGTGAAACCCAATACGCAATCGGTGTGGACAACGGCACCAGCGCATTGTTTCTGGTCCTGCGGGCGCTGGGCATTGGGCCTGGGGATGAGGTGATCACACCACCTAACTCCTTCCTGGCTTCGGCCTCCTGCATTGCCCTCGTCGGCGCGCGGCCCGTTTTTGTGGACGTGCGCGATGACTTTAACATTGACCCTGGTTTATTAGAAGACGCCATTACACCCCGCACCAGGGCCATCATCCCGGTGCATCTGACCGGACGCCCGGCCGATATGCATCCCATCCTGGAGATTGCGCAGCGGCACGGCATCCACGTTGTGGAAGATTGCGCCCAGGCGGTGGGTGCTCGTTACCACGACCAGCGGGTGGGCAGTTTTGGCGTCGCTGGTTGCTTCAGCCTGCATCCGTTGAAAACCCTCAACGCAGTTGGGGACGGGGGCGTGATCACCACCAACGACTCTGCCCTTTACGAGATGTTGCGCAAGGCACGTAATCACGGCCTGCGTAATCGCGACGAGTGCGAGTTCTGGAGCCACAATTGCCGGCTGGATACTATCCAGGCAGCCATGTTGTTGGTCAAGATGGACTACCTGGATCAATGGGCCGAAGCGCGCCGGGCCATTGCCGCTTTTTATCGGAAATTCCTGCGGGATGTAGTCGCGCAAGTGCCGGAGGACAAATCTCACGAGTATGCCGTCTACCACACATTCATCATCCAGGCCGAGCGACGGGATGAACTTCAGGACTACCTGCTTGAAGAAGGAGTAGAGACCAAAGTGCATTACCCAATTCCCATCCACTTGCAAGACGCGGCCCGGTCGCTGGGCTATGGGCCGGGCAGCTTCCCTGTCGCTGAGCGTCAGACGCAGCGTATCTTGAGCTTGCCTGTGTATCCAGAGTTGATGGATGCTCAACGAGACTGGGTTGTCTATACTATCAAGCGATTCCACAAGCCAATCCGGTGAAGGAGCGGGAGCGATATGACCGTCGGCGTGAAGGAATTCAAGAGATGTCTGGTGACAGGCGGTGCCGGTTTTATCGGCAGTCATCTGGTAGATCGGTTGCTCAGCGACGGTCACGCGGTGATTGTCCTCGACAACTTTTCCACCGGCCGGCTGCAAAACCTGGCCCGCCAACAAGAGGTGGCCCAATTGCAGATTGTGCAGGTGGACGTGGCTGACCATGCGGCCATTCCCTCGTACTTTGAAGATGTGGACTGGGTCTTTCATCTGGCAGCCCTGGCAGACATTGTGCCCTCCATCCAACGCCCGTTGAACTATCACCACGCCAACGTGGACGGCACGGTCAGCGTGTTGGAAGCAGCCCGGCAGGCCGGCGTCAAGCGCTTCGTCTATGTGGCCTCCTCCTCCTATTATGGCATTCCAGACGTCTATCCCACGCCCGAAACAGCGCCGATTCGCCCCCAATATCCCTACGCCTTGACCAAGTACCTGGGCGAACTGGCGACGTTACACTGGGGCCAGGTTTATGGATTGCCGGTGGTTTCCTTGCGCCTCTTTAATGTCTATGGCCCCCGTTCCCGCACCTCCGGCGCCTACGGCGCAGTTTTCGGGGTCTTTTTGGCGCAGAAACTGGCCGGGCAACCCTTTACCGTGGTCGGAGACGGCACCCAAACCCGTGACTTTACTTTTGTCACCGACGTGGTGAATGCCTGTGTGATGGCAGCCGAATCGGACCTGGTGGGCGAGGTGATGAACGTGGGCAGTGGCAACACATATAGTGTGAATCGCCTGGTCGAACTATTGGGCGGCGATGTCACCTACATTCCCAAGCGGCCTGGCGAACCCGATTGCACCTTTGCCGACACCACCAGGATCAAACGCTTGTTGGGTTGGGAGCCTCAGGTGTCGTTCGAAGAGGGCGTGCAGATCATGTTAGACAACATTGACTACTGGCGCGAAGCGCCGGTGTGGACGCCGGACACAATCGCCGAGGCGACCCAAGACTGGTTTGCGTATTTAGGGCAGTGAATGTCTGAGCCCGACCAAGAGATTACGAGAAAATGACCAACAGTAACACCAAGATCAAAACCATCGAAGAGCTGGCCGGCATTGTGGCCCGGTTGAAGCGAGATGGCAAAACAGTGGTACATAGCCACGGGGACTTTGACCTGTTGCATCCGGGGCATATCCGGCACTTTCAGGCTGCGCGCGCCCTGGGAGATGTACTGATCGTCACCCTGACGCAGGACCAGGATATCCACAGAGGCCCCGATCGGCCAGTTTTTGGGCAGCAACTACGCGCCGAATCGCTTGCCGCTTTGGCCTCCGTGGACTATGTGGCGATCAATCCCTGGCCAACCGCTGCCCAGGCCATTCGCAGGCTAAAGCCCCATATCTATGTCAATGGAGCAGAGTCAGCAGACGAGTTGACAGGAGAGGAAAGGGAAGCCGTTGAAGCGGTGGGGGGACGCATTGAGTTCACCCACGACGTCACCTTTAGTTCAACGCACTTGATCAACCAGTATCTGGACGTCTTTCCCGAGCAGACACGTTCTTTCTTGGAAGCATTTCGCGCCCGTCACTCGGCTGACGAACTCACCGCGCGCCTGCAAAGTCTAGCCAATCTGCGGGTGCTGGTCATTGGTGACGCGATCATTGATGAGTATCACTACGCTCACGCAATGGGCAAGTCGTCCAAGTCGGCTACAATCGTGGCACGCTTTTTGGGAGGAGAGACTTATGCTGGGGGTGCGCTGGCGGTCTGTAACCACGTAGCGGGTTTTTGCCAGGAGGTTGACCTGGTCACCTGCCTGGGCACGGAAGGTTCGTATGAAGACTTTATCCGTAGCGCGCTGAAACCGAACGTCAGCCCCTGCTTCTTTCTCTGGCCCGGTGCGCCGACGGTGGTAAAGCGTCGCTTTGTTGATCCGTTTATGCTAAACAAGATGTTTGAAATCTGTTTCCTCAGTGACCAGGAATTGCCCGGCGAGGTGCGTCAGGAGGTCGCTGACTATCTGGAGCAAACTCTGGATGCCTACGACCTGGTGATTGTGGCGGACTTTGGACATGGCTTGTTGGGTGTGGACCTGGCGCGGTTCATTAGTGAACACGCCCCCTTCCTGGCGCTGAGCGTCCAGGCTAACAGCGCCAATCTGGGCTTTAACGTGGTCACCAAGTTCCCGCACGCCGATTATATATGCATTGACGAGCAAGAAGTGCGCCTGGCGTTGCACGATCGCATTACGCCGGTGGAGGGGTTGTTGCACACCGTGGCCGGGCAGATGCAATGCCGGTTGGTCGCTGTGACATTGGGTTCACGCGGATCATTGACGTATTCCTCGAACGCTGATACAGTCTCTATTCCAGCATTGTCGCGAAAAGTAGTGGATACGGTCGGCGCAGGTGATGCATACATGGCGGTTTCGTCGCTGTGTGCAGTTGCGGACGCACCAGCGGAAATAGTTGGGTTTGTCGGGAATGTGGCTGGCGCTCTGGCGGCCTGTATCGTTGGGAATAAGGAATCTATTGATTTGGAATCGGTGCGTGATTTCATAGTAACTTTGCTGAAATAGTGGGGCCAGCTTCCCCCCCTGATTTCGGGGGGGACTGAGGGGGGCAAAGTGGACAGGCGAGTGGCAGTTTTCCTGGATCGTGACGGGGTGATTATTCGCGATGTTCACCTGCTAACCCGGTCGTCGGAAATCCAGCTCTATCCGTATTCGGCTGCCGCGATTCGCGCTTTGAAAGACGCGGGCTTCCTGGTTATCGTCGTGAGCAATCAGACGGTTGTCGCACGCGGGCTGGCGACAGAGGCGGACGTCGAGCGCATGAACGCCGAGATCCAGCGTCTCCTCCAGCAGGCAACCGGGGCCAGTATTGATGCCTTTTATTCTTGCCCCCATCATCCCCATGCGACGATGCCGGCATACCGCGTGATCTGTGAATGTCGCAAGCCACGACCGGGCCTGTTGCTACGAGCCGCCCAGGAGCATCACGTTGATCTAGCCGCCAGCTACATGGTGGGTGACCGTATAACCGACATCATTGCGGGCAAGCGCGCGGGATGTACATCCGTCCTGGTGCAGACCGGCGCGCATACGCACAAGCCGATTGAAACGGATGAAGATTTGTCGCGATTTGACGGGCAACCTGATTTTATCTGTGCTGATCTGGGCGAGGCGGTGGACTATATAAAAGCGGTCAACGGTCAGCGGTCAGCCATCAGCCTGGAGCAGGCCGAACGATGAGAGCTATGGTGTTATGTGCTGGTTATGGCATCCGCCTGGGTGATTTGACCCGCAGACTCCCCAAGCCGATGCTGCCGTTGCACGATAAGCCGCTGTTGGCCTACACGTTGCGTTATCTGGCCCAGAACGGCTTTACTGAAATTGCGATCAACCTGCACTATATGCCGGACATGATCCCAGCTTACTTTGGGAGTGGCGAGGAGTTTGGGATCAAGATTGTGTATTCCTACGAGGAGCAACTCTTGGGCACAGCCGGCGGTCCGAAACAAGTTGAGGATTTTCTAGCAACGGAGGGGGATTTCCTGGTCTTGTACGGAGACTTGCTCATTGACCAGCACCTGGCGCCCATGGTGGCTCTGCATCGTGAGAGAAGCGGAATCGCGACGTTGATGGTCCACCAGCGTCACGCTTCAAACAGCCTGGTATGTATGGACCAAACACATCGGATTACCGGCTTCCTGGAGCGGCCTACCGAAGATCAGCGACGGGCCAACCCATTCCCGTGGGTCAATTCAGGGGTGTATTTGCTTAATGCAAAGATATTCGAGTATATTCCGCCTGATGTGCCGTATGACTTTCCGCGTGATGTGTTTGCCAAACTGGTTCGACATCCGGATAAGCACCTCTATGGTTTCCCTTTAACAGCGTACCGTTGCGCCATCGACTCGCCAAAGCGGTACAAAGAAGCCCAGGCAGCTATTACAGAAGGGCGGTATCAAGGTCCGTTCAGCTCCTAAACGGCGGAGAGTTACCAGGATGTCTCTTGTTCAAGAGTATTTTATGGCATTGACACAAGCCTTGGAGAGTACAGTCGTCACTGATGCAAAAGGGGCACAGTGTGATCTGGAGAACGGAATTGAACAGGCAATCACTTTGTTCCTGCGACAGACACGCCTGGGGGGAAAACTGATGTTCATCGGCAATGGGGCTAGCGCCAGCATCTCCAGCCACCAAGCCGTTGACTACTGGAAACGTGGGGGGCTGCGCGCTATGGCGTTCAACGATCCAACGTTATTGACATGCATCAGTAATGATTTTGGGTACCCTCACGTGTTCGAAAAGCCTATTGAGATGTTTGCCAACCCCAATGATGTGTTGGTCGCCATCAGCAACTCCGGCAATTCGCCCAATATCCTCAATGCGGTGCAGGCGGCGCGTAGCATTGGATGTGCGGTGGTCACGCTATCGGGATTAAGACCAGACAACCAGTTGCGGGCGTCGGGAGACCTGAACTTCTATGTGCCCGCGCCCGAGTACGGACACGTGGAAATTGCACACCTGGCCATTTTGCATTGCATCATTGATACGATTATCGAGGGAGGTTCAGTATGAATATTCTCTTTACCAGGCGACGGGCACACGTACGCGTGTTGCGGCTGGCGGCCGGGCTCCGGCGCACGGGGCGACACAAGTTGTTCCTGTTGTATGGAACGAATGTCGGCCGCTTGATGCATATGTACCGTTGGCTGATGGGCTTGTTGCGCGGCCAGTGGTACCGCCCCGCCGGACTGTTGAAGTCAGATGTGTATCGTGGTTTGTTTGACGGGATAGATACTTATGCTTCTGCCGGTGAATTGGCTCGCAAGCTTCAGCGGTATTGTGATGTAGACATTGTCCACGCGCTGGCGGAACCGAATGTAGACGTCGAGGTGGCAATACGATCGGCGAACAGTCGTGTTGTGTTCGACCCAGTCGATATTACCAGTATGCGTTTTGGCGACAATAAGCAAGTGAATCAGGCTGAATTAGAGGCGGAGAGATTCTGTTTTGAACACACCCATGGAATCGTGCATAAGGGCCCGGAAATCCAGTACGCCCGGGAACGTTATGCAATTCAGTGTCCCACGTTGCATTTTAGTAATTATTGCATGGATGATTGGATTGTGAAGGACCCTTTACCCAAGCGCTCACAACGAGACACAGAATGGCACTTCGTGATAGCTGGGGGCATTTCCCCACTTTTCA
This sequence comes from Chloroflexota bacterium, assembly GCA_030611885.1. Lineage (GTDB taxonomy): Bacteria > Chloroflexota > Anaerolineae > VGOG01 > VGOG01 > JAUWOY01. Next base: position 26,864 of record JAUWOY010000011.1, read on the forward strand.
TATCGCCGCGGGGGTACGAGTACAATCAGTATGGTGAGTTGGCAAAGCGCCTGGCGCAACAACGAATCCACCTTCATCTTTACCCTCCGCCAACACAGGGGAATCCACTGGCCACGTACGCCCTACTTGCTGCGCGCAATCCGTACCTGCACTTGCACAACGGTCTGCCCGCCAGTGAAATTGGCCAGGAGATCAGCCAATATGATTTTGGAATCTGGATTCACCCCAAGAATCCGTTGGTAACAGATGATAGCTATAGGCTGGCAATCGGCAACAAGTTCTTTACGTACCTGGAAAGCGGATTGCCGATTATCATCAACCATGACCTGGTGTACGGTAGTGAACTGGTTCGGGAACATCGGGTTGGGATTGTGTTTAACTACGATCGTGAGGTAGACCAGTTAAAGAATATCATTGCGGCCTGTGACTATCAAGCGCTATGTACCAATGTCAGGGCCGCCAGAGAACAACTTGCGCTGAGCCAGCAGATTGCGCGTCTGGAGGAGTTCTATCGTCTTGTGTTGCACCAGGTTGGGCCAAGGTCTCCGACAGGTTCCTCCATCAGTTGATTCTGTCGAAAAGTGTGTTGCGGATACGGTGCGCTTGCCTTTGCCAGAAAACAATGCCCTTGTTGACCAACCCGATCCGGCGCTAGCAGTCGGACGATCAGGTGCAAGTTCATTGGCCATATCTGCCTCGCCTAGCCGGCATCCGGGTTGACTATAAAGCGTTGCTGGCTATCCCTGCTGCGCGGACTCGTAGTCTCGAGCATCTACCTTCTGAGAATGATCATGCCAACTCTTCCCGGTATGACGCTGGCTATGGCTATCTTTGTCTGGATCGGCACTAAGGTCTGGCATCCTGAACAGTACTTAGTCCACCGGCAGCGCAGGGTCGTCTCTCTCAAATGCGCTCGAGGGGTAATGCGGATATGCTCATCTATGCTCTCGGGATCACGTCGCTGATTGCGTCGGTTGCGATACAACTTGGGTTGGTGGCGCTTCCCAACTCGATGCTGTCCACTCTCATCAGTACCGGAGTGCTTTTCGTTCTGCCAGGTTTTTTGTTCTCAGAGCTGCTTCTTGGACAAGATAAGCTGTCTCTCATTGAAAAGCTGGCCACGTCCTTCGTCCTGGGGATCGGATTACTGATCATCCCTGGCACGGTCTTACTGGCCTGGCGGGCCAGCCTGACTAGCCTGATATGGGTATCCGTAGGCACCAACGTGATCCTGATCGTGCTGCACATGGTGATGCGGCCCGGGGACAGACAACCCCGAGTAGTCGCCAAAGCAACAGGGTGGCGCAGTGTGCCGAAGCGGATGTGGTGTGCTATCTGGGGAAGTAAGGATCCCAATTTGGAGTTTGTCCTTCTGTCGGTTGTCTTGGTAATACTTATTGCGTTCTTACTCTATTTCATCAAGTCTGAGGCGAGGATGTGGGGCTACGGCACCGAAGACGGTTGGTCCTACGCCCCGTATGTGCGCAGGTATGTTGATGATTCCTGTCTCAATCCCGACGGCACGGTCTGTCCGAAGCTAGACGGGAGGGTGCGCCTTTCAACCTGGTTGGCTCTGTTGGCGCTGGTGGGTAGGGTCTCCCAAGCAAATCTGAATGATATGTACTGGCTCCACCTGACGCCTATTTTTGCAGGTGCCTGTGTTCTGAGTTCCTATACTCTCGCCAAGACTTTGTTCAGACGGACCAACGCTGCGCTATTTGCGTCCCTTGTGCAGATGGGCTACTATGCCACCTCGATGATCAAGGATACACACCACTGTTACAGCGACGGGCTCGCATTGTTCGCGCGGATTCACGAGGACAAGTGGTTTGCCGTCTGGGTGGTTTTCCCCATAGCACTCGTGTTTGCGTTCAGATATCTTGAAACAAGGAGGCCTAGATACCTGGCAGGTTTTGTGCTTTCTGCTGCGGCGGCGACAATCATTCACCCCATGGGGTATGCTTCGCTGGGTCTTGGCCTTGCCTCTTTTGCCCTGGTTCACGTTCTCTCCAGTTTGTGTCCTGGTCAGCAACTAGGAAAAACCAAATCCAGATCCGTCTCATGGTTGCACTTCTTATGGCATCAACTCCTGAGGGGAAAAACCAAGTTTGTGGCCTTCGGTATTCTATTTGTGATTCTCGGATGCCTGCTCATCCATCCCTGGCTGGCGAGGCAGGCGTTGATCCAAGCAGGGAGCAAAGCCTTTTCACTAGAGGATCTCCCTAACGTGGAGTATCTCATTGATTTCTACAACCAGCGGCGCCACTTGGTTATGTCCTCTCTAGATTGGTATAGGGCTCGTTCCACGCTTTTGGAGCATCCTGTGATTATTTTGGCCCTCTTACTAACGCCAGCACTGATCAAGTACCTGCGCAGAGATTGGGCCGCTCAGTTTCTTTTTTCGAACATGGTCTTGCCGCTCATTGTGATCTATAATCCTCTGACAGCGCCCTTGTTGGGCAAGTTGATTCCAGCCGGTATACTCTTTCGCGTTCGTTATATGCTGCCCATATCGCTTGTGGTCGGGTTTGTGTTGTATAAGCTGATCGAGTTCTTGCGGCAGCGCCTAGTCGCCGCTCGTGTTCTGGCACCTCAACGCATCCTGTGGTCGGCGTTGCCGCTGTGCGTAGTTGCAGGTCTCATCGCATCATTGCATGGTATGATTGGGGATGGCATCAGCGAGATCTCCCAGTGGGTCTCCGTCAACCCCGCTCAACGTGATGTGTTGGAATATTTGCACGATTACTTGACCGAGGAAAGTGTGGTTTTGGCGGATCCGGAGCAGATGATTCACCACTTGCCCGCTTTCACTAGCAAGACTTATCCCTTAATTCACAGGAGTTGGGCGATTGACTCGGACGTTGTGGACAATGTCGAGTACTTTTACGACGCCGAGCTTGTTGATCGTTCGATAATTGATACACTGCGCCGCTACGATGTCAGATACGTGATCATTGAGGGAGGGAGTTCCCTTGGCCTGCAATTCAGGTTGCTGCCGTATCTGTTCCCGAAGATATATCACAATGACACTTACGAACTATATGAAGTAGCCTCTGAGTTACGGCCCAACCATGTTATCACCGGCAACACCTATCTCGTCGGTGGAGAATGGGACAAGGCCATCGCCGAGTACGAGGCAGCTCTCACACTTGATCCCGACTGCCCTCTGGCTCATCTTGGACTGAGTCAGGTATATCAAGCCCGAAGTGAAATGGAGATCGAATTAGCGAAGCGGGCGAGAGCAACAGCCGACCTATTGGCTCACCTCGAACTGAATCGGGAATATCAAGCCCTGGCTGAAATAGAGATCGAATTAGCGGAGCACGAGAGAGCAATGGCCGACCTATTGGCTCGCCTTGAACTGAATCGGGAGTATCAAGCCCTGGCTGAAATGGAAAAAGCCGTAGTGGAACTCGATAGGGCGGTGGCAGCAAGCCCAGAAAATGCGGGACTGCATTTCTATGTCGGGCAAACATACGCAAACTTGGCGGAGATGACGGAAACCGGTGCTCAGACTTACCTCCAAAAGGCTGCTGAAGCGTATCGGCGATCTTGGGCCCTCAACTGGGAAAACACCACAGCAGGCGAAGAGTTGATGGAAACGTGCGAGAAACTGGAAACCTGCTATCAGCAGGCCTGGTGCCAGCAACCAGGCATGCTCGACGAGGTGATAGCGCACTTTGAAAAGGCAGTAGAGTTGAATCCAGAAGATGGCGAATTGCAACTCACGCTGGCGCGCTGCTACAAAGCGGCGGGGTGCTATGAGGAAGCAATCGCTTCCTATCTGGCTGCCGCCGATGTAGCAGCGGATGGGCACACGAAGGCGGATCTCTTTGCAAAGGTAGGCCAGATCTATGAGGCCCAAGGCCAGATCTACGAGGCTCAAGACCAATTCGATAAGGCCATTGTCCACTATCTGGCTGCCGCCGATGTATCAGCGGATGGGCCCCTGAAGGCCGATCTCCTTGAAAAGGCAGGCCAGCTCTATGAGGCTCAAGGCCAATTGGATAAGGCTATTGTCCAGTACCTGACCGCAGCGCAGGCTACGGCCGACTCTGGCACGACGCGGAGATTATACCGACGTGTGGCGGACGTGTACCTGGCAGCCGGCAATCCAGAAGCTGCCCGGAGTCTCGTCCGGAGCGTGTTATGGAACGAGCCCCGGAACGCTGGGTCGTGGTCGCTGGCTATGGACGCTTATCCCGCTCTGATAGAGTGGTACGAAGCGCAGGAAGAAATGACCAGGGCCAGAGCGATGGCCTGGGAGCTCCTTGCCATCGTTCCCAAGCACGAAGCCGCTTTGCAGGCGTTTACTTACTATGACTTTATTGCGAACTTCAGCGCCGCCGAAGTGGAGACTGAGGAGGAGTCCTCCCCCCACGTCAAGCTCACCGACGGATGTCGTCTATCCGCATTCACCATGCCCGCCACCGGCGATCAGCGATCGGTGCTTCTCATGTCTCCAGAGGCTCAGGTCTCTTACAGGCTCAAGATGCCATCGGAGCCGTCGGTGCTTCGGTTCGGCCTGGCCATGAACCCTGAGACCTGGGAGCTGGGTGGAGACGGCAGCACCTTTGAGGTCTACGTGACGGATGAAGGGGGAGCACATCGGTCGTTGTTTTCGGAGCACATCAGCAACGATCCCGAGGATCAGAAATGGCACGACCGAGAGGTGAGCCTGGCGCCTTACGCCAGTCAAGAGGTGACCATCACCTTCGTAACTCAACCGGGCCCAGGGGCCGATTCCACCGGGGACGAGGCTGGCTGGGCAACCCCGCGAGTGATGTGGGCACGGACGGAGGAGCGGGACTTTTGGGACTATTCGGAAGAGGAGATATCGGCGGCGGATACTCTGAAGAGATCCCCGGAGTCTTTCACGACGCTGTACCCGCTGGATTGATCCGTCCGCCAAATGCCATTTATTAAGCGCCGCCGGTTGAGTAGCGAAGCGTATCGAAACCACGGCGCGGTCCATGCAATGCAAAATCCATCGCAAAAGCCGCTCACGGGGTCTGGGAAATCGTTCGGAGGCTTGGGTTGAGCCTGTCGAAACCTATGAATCCAATGAAATCACTGCGAAATCAAGCGCCCAATATCCTGCTTCTCCTACTCTATCCTGCATTTCTCCTTCCAAACATTCCAGTCGCGATAGACCTGAAGGTATACCTGGGCCTGATCTCCCTTTTCGTGATCCCCGGCTATATCCTGGTCAACCTCATAGCCAGGGAGCGGCTGTCCAATCTGGGCTTCCTGGAAAGAACGGTCATCTATCTGGGCGGTTCGTTAAGCTTGATGTTAATTCCCTGGCTGCTGGTCTACTTCGCAGGGCTTTCGATTACCGTTGCTTTTTGGGGCATCTGTGCGCTCGGTGTTCTGGGGCTGATATCACTGGCCCTGGTGAAACGCCCTTCGAGCGATCTGGCGGGCGTCGGCGGCGCTTTTGCAGTTTCCTGGGACTCTCTCATTATCTCTCTCTTTATCGTTGCCTGCATGCTTGGCACTTACGCCTTCGGCGCAAAAATCGAGGGCGATGAGACCTCTTTCAGGGCTTACATGAGGAACATATACCATGGCGAAATCGCTCCCGAGGAAAACGTTCAGGCTGAGTGGGAGCGAGACTACAGGGGAATCGCGTATAGACATCCCTTGCTATTGTTGTCCTACGCAGCAACCGCAAAAGCCATCGCGGTAGACCCAGATGCGGTATGGGTGCGGGCGCCGTCTTTTTTTACTTTCTTCTTCCTCGCCGTCAACTATGGCTTAGCCAAATTCATCTTTAAGAAGCGCCGCATCGCTTACCTGGCGCTTGTCCTGTCACCCATCGTTCTCGCCAGTTCACTGGGTCCCCCGGCTCTGGTTCTCCCGTCTCTGGTTGGCCCGCATCTTCTGTCCAATTCCGTCTTTCTGCCTTCGGCCATCCTATTTGCCCTGTGGTATATGCTGGATGATGACCCCCACCCGCTTTTTCTGCTGCTTCCCGCGCTTCTGGCTGTCGTGCTAACTGTGGAGCACACGCAGCATTTTTTCTTTTTTCTGCTAGCGCTGGGCTCTTTTGGAGTGGTGCGGTTGATTCTGGAGAGGAGGCTCACAACCGATGTCTGGAAGAACGGACAGATAATCCTGCTCTCCATCCTCTTGTCATTACCCTATCTCCTGGCCATGCGATTGTGGGCCTCTCAGGTTCAGCATGATTCAGCCAGACTGGCGGCAGCGGTACTGGCGTCTGGAAGGAGACGTTTTTTCGGAATCCCTAATTTCTACATCGTCCATCCATACAGGTTGCTGAGAACAAATCCCGGGTTGATCCCATGGATCCTGATCGGCGTGCTCTTTTATCGTAAGCGGTTCTACAGGACGGCAGGAGGTAGTTTCCTGCTCTCGAACCTTGCTGTGGTGACATTCATAGGGTTGAATCCCATATTGGCGCCACTGGTATCCCATCTCGTCGAGCCTCGGGTCGTGTTTCGACTTGGCGACCTGATGCCCGTGCTCCCGATTGCCAGCTTCTGCCTCTACAGGGCCTGGGTGACACTGGCACGATCCTGCAAAAGAGATCGAATTGATTTTGGCGGATTGCTACAGAAGGGGAAGAACCGGTGCGCCTTGATACTGATCCTCCTGGCCTTGCCCGCTTTCGGCTCACAGGTCTCTCTGATGAGTTTTAACACTATCGAGTGGAGAATCAGGCAAAGCTTCTTCTCGCCGAAGGGAGCCAGCCCTAATTGGCTGGATAACAGGCTTAGAGCCGCCGTCGAGAGCAGGCTGGTAGAGAACCCTTTCTATCTGTTCGTGGAACCACCACGTATTGCTCTGTTCCTCGACCGTTCCATCCTGGAGTTCATCGAAGATGAGATTGAAGATAACTCCGTGTTTCTGTCTGAACACGTGGTTGAAGCGATGCTGCCTGCCTATGCCAACCAACTGGCTTTCCTGGGTCGGTATGCTGCTCCAGGCCTGGATTTCGACCCGGCCCACGATACAAGCACACGCCCGCCAGTACGAGAAAGGCGGGCTGCGGCATATACAATTCTGTCCCCAGAGACCAGCGTTTCGCAGGTCGAGGCGCTATTGGAGCAATATCGTGACGAGATAGATTACGTGCTCGTAACTCCCAAGAAAGCCTTCTTGCGCTCAAAGCTTGATGAGATAGATTTCACCAAGAAGATATATGACCAGAATGGGTTGGCGCTCTACGAAATCAGGTAAAAAGCGTGGCTGAGGATTCCATCGCTGCCCAGGCCGTGCGCGGTTCGGCCTTCACCATCATCGCTTCGGGGATAACTACAGTCTCCGGCTTTGCGCGCTCGGTGCTGTTGGCCCGGCTGCTGCTGCCCGAACACTTCGGCGTGGTGACGCTGGCACTGTTCTTCCTTTCCCTCACCACACAGGTGCAGCGCTTTGGTTTTAACAAGGCTTTCATCCACCGTGACGACAATTCGCCGGTCAATCTGACCACCTTCGCCTCGCTAAGCGTGGGGTTCGCAGGTGTTGCAGTGGTGCTGGCTCTTGTGGCAGCGCCGGTCTTGACGCGGCTGTATCCTGAGCAATCGGCGTTGGCTCCTGTGCTGGTTGTGCTGGCTCTGTTCGAGATGATGCAGGCCTTCAACAGCGTGACTGACGCTATCCTGGTCAAAGACCTGCGGTTTCGAAGATTGGCAGCTCTGGATGTAGCCAGCTCACTGACGATGACAGTTGTGGCTCCTGTCGTGGCGCTAGCGGGCGGTGGGGTGTGGGCATTGGTAACAGAGAGAGTAACTGGAGTGCTGGTTCGTACGGCAGGGCTGTGGCTGTTCCGGCGGCCATGGCATCCTACCTTTGGCATCAGTCGTGCGCTGGCTCGCTGGTATCTGCGATTTGGTGTTTTACTTTTTGTCAATGACGGTCTGGCTTTTCTGCTCGACCAATTCGATGACTTCTGGACGGGCACATTTCTGGGAGCCACGGCTCTCGGATTCTATTCGCGAGCCTACGAATTCGCGCGCTACCCACGACGCATACTCTCCGGCCCGCTGGTAAGAGTTTTTTTCCCCACTTTTGCCAGTCTTCAGAAGGATCGGTTACGGCTATCCAAGGCTTTCTATCGGGTATGTAGCGCCATTGTACGCGTGGGATTCCTGGCTTTCGGATCCTTCGCTATGGTGGCGCCCGAATTCATCCATATCTTTTTGGGCGACAAGTGGATGCCGATGGCCTTTACCTTTCAGTTAATGCTGATTTATAGCCTGCTCGATCCGTTAATCGCCATTTGCACTTACCTTCTGGCAGCCGTAGGACAGCCGCAAACCGTGACCAAGATTCAACCTGTCCGGTTGATCGTTTTCATTCCATCGGTATTTCTCTTGGGAAGAAAGTTCGGGATCAACGGGGTGGCCGTGGCCGCAGATCTGATGTTGCTCATTGGCCTGGCATTGCTCTTTTGGCAAGCCCGTCGCTTTGTGGACTTTTCCTTGTGGCGGATGTTCCTGGTGCCATCACTAGGGCTTAGCCTTGCAGGCCTGGCGGCGCTGGGAGTACAGCACTTAGTTCCTTTGCCCGGCGACTGGTGGAGGTTGATTGGTAAGGTAATTGTGGCTTTCGTTGTCTACTCCAGCGTCTCGTTACTGTTGGAAAGGCAGGAATATGTCCGCATAGTCCAACTTGGATGGCGGTTGATATTCAGTCAAGCGTCTGTATCGTCTTCTGTAGCTCCTATTCTTCCTGCGTCGAAGGATGTACATGCAAAGGAGTTTCCAGACACGGATTAAAGTGCTTTGGCAGGCGAGTAGTCTCCCTCGGTGAACAGCGATTTGTTCGAAACAATTGGGTTCAGTGGAGAAAGGGGCCAAATCATGACAATAAATATCACAAAGTCTTTCTTGCCTCCGTTCGAAACGTATTCAGCTTACTTGAAAAAGATTTGGGAGTCCAATTGGTTAACGAATAATGGGCCGCTACTACAGGAATTAGAACAGCGGCTCAAAGAATACTTGGGCGTTAAGCATCTGTTTATCGTGTCAAATGGGACAATATCGCTTCAAATAGCTATAAAGGTACTTAACCTCACAGGCGAAATCATCACCACGCCATTTTCCTACGTCGCCACAGTATCAAGTATCGTTTGGGAGAATTGCGTACCAGTTTTTGTCGATATCGACCCAGAAACTTTATGCTTAGATCCAAGGAATATTGAGGCAGCGATAACGCCTAAGACTCAGGCAATTATGGGAGTGCATGTCTATGGAAATCCTTGCGATGTCCTAGAAATTGAGAAAATAGCAACAAAGCACAATTTGAAGGTCATTTATGACGCAGCCCACGCGTTTGGGGTAAAGCTTAATGGCAAGTCAGTATTGAATTATGGCGATGTTTCTTCGCTAAGTTTTCACGCGACAAAGTTGTTCCATACCGTCGAAGGTGGCGCACTCATTACCGACAGCAATGAGCTGGCACACAAGATAAACTATGCTAGACATAATGGACATAAATCTCCAGAGGAATTCTATGGCCTAGGTATCAATGCCAAAAACTCGGAATTTCACGCCGCTATGGGATTAAGTATTTTGCCTTCAGTGCAAAGAATAATTCGCAAACGAAAATCTGTTTGTGAACTATACGACGCCTACTTTGCGGGTACGAATTTGCGAAGGCCAGTGATACCAGAAAACGTTGAGTACAACTATGCTTACTACCCGGTTATTCTTGAATCAGAAGCCCAACTCTTAAGGGTCAGAGAACGGTTGGTCGAAAACGACATCCATCCAAGAAGGTATTTCTATCCTCCGTTAAACACACTAAACTATGTGACATTCAGGGAGACCAAAATGGCCACTGACATTTCTTCCAGGGTTCTCTCTTTACCTCTATACCCGGATTTGCCAGAAGAGGATGTGAGGCGAATAGCCGGTCTTGTTTTGGAGGAACTGTAATGGCTTTTCTGGGTCAAGAGGAGCTAGACGGAATAGGATTCAAATACCTGGGTAAGAAAGTCCTGATTTCGGATAAAGCCTCGATTCATAATCCGGCCCAAATAGAGATCGGTGATTTTTCAAGGATTGACGATTTCTGTGTCCTATCGGCAGGTTCAGGCGGAATAAGAATTGGTAGAAACGTCCATATAGCTGTATACACTTCGCTGATTGGTAGGGGCAAGATAACCATAGAGGACTTTGCTAATTTGAGTTCAAAGGTGGCAGTTTATTCCAGCAATGATGACTACAGCGGGGAGTTTATGGCAAACCCAACGGTAGATGAGAGGTTTACGAAAGTGACACACGGGGATGTATTCATTGGTAAACACGTAATCATTGGAGCCGGCAGTGTTATATTACCAAATGTTCAGATAGAGGAAGGCGCATGCGTTGGTGCACTTTCATTGGTAAAAGATGACTGTCAAGCGTTTTGTATATATGGCGGAGTACCTGCCAGATTCTTGAAAACACGGACTAGAAGACTGTTGGAACTCGAGAAAGAATTCTTGGCTTACCAATCTGAGGATAGTTCTGCATGAAGAAGAAGCTCGTATTCATCAGCAATATGGCGGCTCCATACCAAGTAAAATTTTGCTATGCGTTACAAAAGTACTTCGATGCTGAGTTCTGGTTTCACGTCTATTTAGAACCTCACAGGCCAGGCTGGTGGGAAATCGAACTTGGAGAAAAATGCCGGATCTTAAACAGGGTTGTTTTCAGAAGAAGCCGCAGATACTTATCGTTGGACATAATCAAAGAGCTAAACAGATTTGATCCGGGCCTTGTCGTTTTGGGTGGGTTTGCTCTCCCTTCAGTGATTGTAGCATATTACTGGGCCAAACTTTTCAATAAAAAGGTCGTGATGTTTACCGAAATATCCCGCAACAGACGTGGTATTGTTAGAAAGAAAGGCTTCTTCACGAAGTTTGTAAAGTTCCTGTACAAGGATATAGATGCAATACTGACTTCTGCCGTCGAGGGCACAGAGCAATTCAGAGATGTGTTTGGATTTGGCGATCGAGTTTTCACAGCCCAATACCCATCTGATATTGACGAACAACTGAAGCATCCACTGAGAGCAAAGACAGGACCTTACGTATACCTCTATGCAAATAGATTAACAGCAATCTATAATCCCATTTTGGCAATAGAGATTTTCGATGTTGTTCGAAAAGAATATCCTGGCTCCAAGCTGCTTATGAATGCTTCTGGCGAACTACTTGACCAATGCCAATCGAGGATTAGAGAATTAGGGCTGTTTACCGAGATAGAGTTTTTGGATCAGATTGAGTCTTGGAATGATTTGCACAAAGTCTACCGACGCAGTGATATCCTCGTCCTACCGGCGGTTTTCAGTGCTGGTAATCTGACGATTATCGAATCGATGGCTTCTGGCATGGGCATTGTCGTCAGCAACAAGGTTCTTGGTCCTGGTATAGATTATATTGAGAATGGCAAGAATGGGTTTATCTGTGATCCAAATGTTGATGACTTCGTAAAGGCAATTGATACCTACAACAAGAATCCGATTCTACTCAAAACTCACGCAAAGATTAATAAAGAAATAGTCAAGAAATATTCAATTGCTCAAACGGCGGTTCTATGGTATGGATTGCTGAGCAGCGTTGTTCCCGAACAATGAGTGTGTATGAGACAGTTATGCACCCCCTGATCATCACCGCCCTCTACCCCCCCGCCGTCGGCGGCGCGGCTACTTATTTTGGCAGCGTCGTGCCCCGCTTGGCTCAACGCAACGAGATCGAGCAACTGACCGTGCTGACCGAGCGCATGCCCGGTCAGCCCCGCCAGCAGATCAATGGCAAGCTGCGACTGTTGCGCCACCTGCCCACCCGAACCAGCCTGACACAGCGCCACTGGCTGACCCACGCGGCGACCTACGTGCTGACTCAAGCCTGGTTCACGGCTCGCCTACCTGGTCTGGTACACCACCACCGCGTAGACCTGATCCATTTCCACACCCGTTTCCGCGGCCGGCTGTTCTATGCCTCACTGCGACACAGTGGTGCGCCAGTGATTGCTGACCTCCGTGACAAGATGACCAATCCGGCGCTACTGGTGGATGTGGCCGACCTGCTGCTGTGCTGCGGTGAGGGCGTGCAGCGCTTCGCCATTGAGGGGGGCTTTCCCAGCGAGCGGACGGTGCTGGTTCCCAACGCTTTCGTGCCACCGGATATTCCATCGCCCCAGTTGATTTCCAACGTCCGTCGGCGTTACAAGTTAAGTGAGAGGCCCTATTTGCTCTTCGTAGGTGATATCACCTATAACAAGGGCGTCTATGATTTTCTGGAGGCATATCGGCGTTGGGGATCTGAGCACCCTCAGGTCCAACTCATCCTCGCCGGCACCAACCGCGAGGGAGCGCGCTTTCTGGACCAGGTGCGGCAAGCTCCAGGAGTAATCTACCTGGGCCATGTGCCGCACCAAGATGCGCTGGCCCTGATGCGCGGCACCGAGATCGTAGTCTTGCCTTCCCGCTCTGAGGGGCTACCGACAGTGATCCTGGAATCGGTGGCTTTGGGTACCAAGGTCATCTGCCCGCCGGGGATACCGGAGTTTGAGCGGCATTTGCCTCGGTTTGTGCTGCCTGAGGTGGATGTGGATTCTATCATCACGATGTTGAACGCCATTTGGCGTTGCGACGACCTGCCCTCGTATCCTCTCTCCGAGCACAGGGTGCACCGTGTTGTTGAGGAACTGACGAATGTTTATCGCGAGATGGTGAAAGCGAGAGAATGAGCATGCGCCTGATTTTGGATGCCCGCACCGCTACCAGCCACTTCCCCGGCATCGGCCGCTACGTGGTTAACCTGGCCCGTGCGATGGTGCCGCTTCTGGACGAGGATGAGCGGCTGATCCTGCTGCGCGACCTCATCCAGCCTTCACGTTGGGACCTGACAACCTTGACAGAGGAGCGAGTGCAAATAGTGGATGTTCCCGCCTCCCCCTTCTCACTTCACCAGCAGTGGATCATCCCGCGCTTGCTGCGCCGCCTGGGGGCCGACGTTTACCACAGTCCCTACTACCTGATGCCCTACCGACCCCAGCTACCAACAGTAGTGACGGTGTATGACCTGATCCCTCTCCTCTTTCCACAGCACGTTTCTCCCACAGCCCGTTTGCTGTTCCGATGGATGACAGCCCTGGCCCTGCGGACGGCATCCCGCGTCATCGTAATCTCCCAGGCCACCCGTCGTGACTTGCTGACCCTTTACCATCTCCCTCCACAAAAGGTCACAGCCATCCCCCTGGCGGCCGACCCAGGCTTCCATCCACCGCCTCCCACCGAAGTGGAGCGAGTGCGTCGCAAATATGCCCTTCCAGAAGACTACCTCCTCTACCTGGGCATCAACAAGCCTCACAAGAACCTGGTTCGCCTGATTGATGCTTTCTCACGCATCACGTTTCACGTTTCACGTTTCACGCTCGTCATCGCCGGCGCCTGGGACTCTCGCTACCCTGAACCACGGCAGCGAGCGGAGGCCCTGGGGCTTGAAAACGTCGTCCGTTTCCTGGGGCCGGTGCTGGAGGCAGACCTGCCGGCTCTCTATGCCGGTGCTGCCCTATTTGTGTTCCCCTCCCTCTACGAGGGCTTCGGCCTGCCGGTGCTGGAGGCCATGGCCTGCGGGACGCCGGTAGTCTGCTCGAATACATCCAGCCTGCCGGAGATCATGGGCGAGGCTGCGCTGACCTTCGATCCTCTCAATGTTAAGGAGATGGCGGCCAAGATTGAGGAGGCTTTGGGTGATGAGTCGCTGCGAGGGGAGATGAGAGAGAAGGGCCTACGGCAGGCGGCGAAGTTCTCCTGGGAGAGAACGGCACGGGAGACGTTGGAGGTTTATAGAGAGGCAGCGAGCCATTGAGGGTACTTCAAGTCTACAAAGACTACCACCCCGTCCTGGGCGGGATCGAAAATCACGTCAAGATGCTGGCCGAGGGGCTGATCCAGCGGGGCCTCGATGTCCAGGTGCTGGTCACCAACACCGGGCCGAGGACAGCCATCGAGGAAATCGAAGGAGTGCCGGTGATCAAGGCCGGCTGCCCCTTTCGTATCTCCGGCGCTCCCATCAGCCCCAGCTTCTACGCCTGGATGCGCCGCCTGAAGCCGGACATTGCCCATCTCCACTTTCCCAATCCCCCCGGCGAACTGGGCCAGCTCTTCCTGGGGCAAAGCCGAAGATTCGTGCTCACCTATCACAGCGACGTCGTCCGGCAGAAGTATCTGCTGCGTTTATACAAGCCCTTCCTATGGAAGGTTCTGGCCAAAGCCGATCGCATCATTGCTGCTACCCCTAACCACATCCAAAGCTCTTCCTACCTAAGCCAAATGGCTAAGAAGTGCATTATTATTCCTTATGGCATTAACCTGACCCATTTTGAGAACGTGGGAATGGGACAAGTCGAGGTCATTAAGAGACGATATGGCTGCCCATTGTTACTATTCGTAGGGCGGTTGCGTTACTACAAGGGGCTGCAATACTTACTCGAGGCCATGCGCCAGATTGAGGCCCGGCTTCTGGTGGTGGGGACAGGGCCTATGGAAAGGGAATGGCGAGCGCTGGCCGAGGAGCTAGGTCTGCAGGACAAAACCTTCTTCCTGGGCGAGGTGCCCGATGAGGAGCTGCCTCTTTACTATCACGCCTGCGACCTCTTCGTCCTGCCCGCTTCGCACCGCAGCGAGGCCTTCGGCGTGGTGCAGGTAGAGGCCATGGCCTGTGGCAAGCCCATAATCTGCACCGAGTTGGGAACGGGCACTTCCTACGTCAATGTCCACGGCGAGACGGGGCTGGTGGTGCCGCCGCGCGATCCAAAAGCCCTGGTCGAGGCAATCAACCAACTGCTGGCGGACGAGGCATTGCGGAGAAGATTGGGAAAACGAGGAGGGGAGCGAGCAAGAGAGTTTTCCAAGGAAGCGATGGTGGAGAGAATTGTGGAGCTATATGAGGAGCTTCTCTCCACTTGATTTTTATCGCTAAATGGGTTAAGATTATGGCGCTGAGGAGGATAAGGGTTCTTGCCGCCCAGACCTTGATCGCCAACGTCGAAGGGCTTTATGCTGAGTTGTTGGGGCAGAAAAAAGTCAATTTCCATGAACGATGAGCTTGAAGTACTAAACGGGAAGGAGTAGAGAACCATGGCACTGAAATTAAAAGCGTGTGACGAGGATATCATCGCCATTCCAAGGTCTATCCTAGAACGCCTGTTGCTAAAAGAGGGCGATAGAGTAGAGGTTAGGGTAGACACCAGCAGGTTGATCCTCCAGGAGGCGGCAGATAAGCTGGCAGCGCTCAGGCGTTTCCGTGGAATCTGGAAGAACGAAGACGTTGACAAGGTCTTCCAAGAGATTGATGAGGAGTGGGATAAGTGGAACGAACGGTTGCATGCGTAGATACAGATATTTGTGTGGATTACCTGCGAGGAAAAGCTCCAAGGTGCACACAGTTCGAGAAGGCGATGGCGAGATTCGATCTCCGCATGACCGCGATCACAGCCTATGAACTGCTCCTAGGACAGTTGCGGATGCGACACAAGCAAGACCTAACGGGCCTTTTGGAAATCGTTCCTGTCATCCCATTCGGGCAATGCGCTGCGGAGGAATCGGCGAAAACTCATTTCACCCTGATGAGGAAAGGGCAGGAGATTGGATTGCCCGACACGTTGATCGCTGGCATATGCCTGGCAGAGGCCATTCCTTTGCTCACCTACAATTTAGCTCACTTCGAAAGGGTTGAGGGTTTGAAGGTGATTGATCCCAGCACTTTGTGAAGAAGCATGCTCTACAAAAAGGAGACCCAGTTCTATGAAAATCCTAATCACCGGCGGGGCGGGCTACATCGGCTCGCACCTGGTGGACGCCCTGATAGCCCAGGGCCACGAGCTCTACGTGGTTGATAACCTCGCCACGGGGAAAATAGATAACATCCAACACCTCCTGGAGAACGAGCACTTTCACTTTGTAAATGACAGTATCCTCAACGAGACTCTGATGGAACGGATCATAGAGCAGGTGGACCTCATCTATCACCTGGCGGCTGTGGTGGGGGTCAAGCACGTCATTGATAATCCTCTGCGGGGCATTTTGACCAATGTGCGAGGCACCGAGATCGTGCTGGAATTGGCCTACAAGTACTGGCGAAAGGTGGTCATCGCTTCCAGCTCTGAGGTCTACGGCAAGTCAGAAAAGGCTCCCCTGGCCGAAGAGGACGACAGCATCCTGGGTCCCACGGCGGTGGGGCGCTGGTCGTATGCTCTGGCCAAAGCCATTGATGAACACCTGGCCTTCATCTATCATGACAAGGGGTTGCCGATCAGCATCGTCCGTTATTTCAACTCCTACGGCCCTCGCCTCGATCCCAGAGGCTATGGCAGTGTCGTCGCTAAATTCATCAATCAGGCCCTGGCAGGCAAGCCTCTGACGGTTTTCAGCGACGGGCAGCAAACCCGCTGTTTCACTTACGTTGACGATACCGTCAAGGGGTCCATTCTGGCGGCAAACCTGAAAGGGGCCGAGGGGCAGAGCTTCAACATCGGCAATAGTCGGGAAACTACTATTTTGGAACTGGCCCAATTGGTCAAGAAACTGGTCGGCTCGCCTTCGGGGATCGTTCACGTGCCCTACGAGCGGGCCTACGGCGCCGATTTCGAGGAGACTCGTCGTCGGGTGCCGGATGTGAGAAAGGCCGAGAGGGTGCTGGGCTTTAGAGCCGAGGTGCCTTTGGAAGAGGGTCTTAGAAAGACTATTGATTGGTTCCAATGTGGGCGGTGAGTGATTATGCTTACAAAGATAAGCGTTTTTTGCGACAAGGTTATTGAAGCCGGTTGGCTGGTGGCCGTTATCGTGGTGCCCCTTTTCTTCAACGTCTTCTCCGACCGCGTTTTCGAGCCCGACAAGCTTACTCTGCTGCGCTCTATCGCCCTGGTGATGGCCGTCGCCTGGGCCATCAAGGTGCTGGAAGTTGGAAGTTGGAGGTTGGAAGTTGGAAGTTGGAAGTTGAGAACTCCACTGGTTCTCCCCACGCTGCTGCTGGTGACGGTGTACATACTGGCTACCATCGCCTCTGTGTCTCCCCGAGCCAGCCTCTGGGGCTCTTACCAACGCTTGCAGGGTACCTACACCACCTTCTCGTACATTGTGATCTTCTTCCTGGCTCTGCAGGGTCTGCGCACTCGCGAGCAGATCGAACGATTGGTTACCACTGCCATCCTGGTCAGCTTGCCTATCGCTTTGTATGGAATCCTGCAGCATTATGGTCGAGATCCCTTGCCCTGGGCAGCTTCTGTCACGACTCGCGTAGCCTCCAACATGGGCAATTCCATCTTCGTGGCCGCCTACCTGATCATGGTGGTTCCCCTTACCCTGGCTCGTGTTGTTGAGACCTTCTCCGCCATTCTGGCCGATGAGGAAGGCATTATCTCCGACGTGGCCCTGGCGACCTGCCACGTTTTCATTCTGGCTGCTCAGTTGATCTGCATCTTCTTCACTCAGAGTCGTGGTCCTATGTTGGGGTTGCTGGCGGGCTTCTTCAGCTTTGTGCTGCTGTCACTGACTCTATTGCGCCGACGGGCAGAGGATCAGACCTCGCTCAGCCTCAGCGATGGGATCAAGGCCCTCGCTGCAGTGATCCTCAGCGGCCTGGTCGGATTTTTAGTAGGCATGGCGGGCGGTGCTCTCCTGGGCAAAATCGGTTTCTTTGGCGGTGCTCCTGACAAGATGCTTCTATCCGCCATTGGATTTTTTGTAGGGATAGCGAGCGGGGTGGTTTGTATTGGATTCATGGTCATCCTGCGCAAAGGATGGAAGTGGCTCTGGCTGGCCTGGATCATACAGGCCCTTGTCCCGCTGGCCTTTTTGATAGTTTTCAATTTGCCTGGCTCCCCCATAGCATCGTGGCGAGACCTACCCTACATCGGCCGCTTGGGACGTGTCTTCGAGACCGAAACCGGCACTGGCCTGGTACGAGTGCTCATCTGGGAGGGGGCTGTGGATATGGTAACGCCCCACGAGCCCATCCAGCATCCCTCTGGTCAGCCCGACAGGTTGAACCCTTTGCGGCCTCTCATAGGCTACGGGCCGGAGTCAATGTTTGTGGCCTACAATCGCTTCTATCCGCCAGACCTGGCTCACATCGAAGCCCGTAAGGCATCCCCTGATCGTTCCCACAACGAGACCTTCGATGCGCTGATAATCACGGGTCTGGCGGGCTTCGTAGTCTACATCTTGCTCTTTGGCAGTGTATTCTATTATGGCTACAAGTGGCTGGGGTTGATCGAGAGCTCCAGGCAGCGCAACGTCTTCATTGGCTTATTCCTTGTTGGCGGTCTGGCTGTTGCTCTTTTCTTTTGGCTCTGGAGAGGGGTCGCGCTCGTGGGTGTGAGCTTGCCGTTAGGTATGGCCTTCGGCCTGGTCGTATACCTGGTCGTGTCCGCAATTACGTTTTATAACCGGCCAAAAGAGAACCAGGTACAAACCTCCAACTTCCAACCTCCAACTTCTAATCTCCAATCTCCAATCTCCAACCTCCAACCTCCAACCTCCAACTTCCAATTCCTACTCATCGCTCTGGTATCGGCCTTGCTGGCTCATTTCGTGGAGATCAACCTTGGTATCGCCATCGCCGCCACCCGCACCTATTTCTGGGTTTACGCAGCCTTGCTGGTCGCTGCAGGCCACTACCTGGGGACTGCTGAAACGGTTGTGCCTGTTGAGGTGCCAAAGCAGCCTCGCAGGAAGCGGCATAGAAGCCGGCGAAGTCAGCTCCAGGCCCCCAGCAAGTTATCTTCGCCAGAGATCAAGGCACGAACCTCCAACCTCCAACCTCTAACCTCTAACCTCCAAGTTATCATCTACTCTTTGTTGATAGGTCTTGTCCTGGTAACCCTGGGGTACGATTACATCACCCCTCAATTCGACATCTCGGCCAGGGGCTACAGCTTGCTCTGGCTGCTCGTTCTTACCTGGCTTGTGGGCGGTGCTATAACCGTGGCTCTGACGAGACGTAGCAATTGGCCTTTGGCTTCTCTACTTTACTCATTTATCTCCCTGGGGTGTTTTCTCATCTTCTTCGTCATTCGCACTCGTCAGATGCAGATCGGGATCACCGTGACATCCCTGGGCGACTTGCTGAGGCAAGCCAGTGCCGTGGCCAATGGTCTGGTGCTCTATTATGTCTTTGCTCTACTTCTCCTCCTGGCCATTGCAGGTGCGTTGCTGCCTGGGAGATCATTGCCCGCCAGCTTTTGGCGGCCCCGCTATGGATGGCTTTATCCCTTTTTGGTGGTCGGGGTCGTGGCCTTGATCTTCACCACCAACCTCAGCGTTATCAGGGCCGATATCATCTACAAGCACGCCAAATCCTACTTTGGGGCGGGCCAATATGATGCCAGCATCGCCCTCTATCAGCAGGCCGTAAAGCTTGCTCCCAATGAGGACTATTACTACCTCTTCCTGGGCTCGGCCCTCTTGGAAAAGGCCAAACAGGCGCCAAAGGGGCCAGCCACACTGCCGGAAAACATCAGCGCTGCTGAGCTACTCTCGTTCACGCCGCAGCAGATTGCCAGCCTGGGCCGCGAAGACATACTGAATGTCAGTCAGGCAGTCCTGGCCGAAGCGCGACGGCTCAACCCGCTCAACACCGACCACAGCGCTAACCTGGCCCGCCTCAATCGTACTTGGGGCCAGATTGCTTCCGACCCGGCTCGGCGGACCGAGAAGTTGGCCCAAGCTTTAGAGTATTACCGTCAAGCGACGAACCTCAGCCCCCAAAACGCCCAGCTCTTCAACGAGTGGGGACAAGTTTATTATATTCTGGGCGATCAGGAGAAGGCTCTGGAGAGGTATCAACATTCTTTGAGTGTGGATCAGGAGTATCACGAGACCTACATTCTCATAGGCGATCTGTACTTGAATATGAAGGAGCTGGACGAGGCTGCCGACGCTTACTCCAGGGTCTTAGAGCTAAATCCCGGAATAGTACAGGCTCATAGCTCCCTGGGTTATATCTACTCGCAGCAAGGGAAGCTTCAAGAAGCTATGGAGGAGAACCTCGAGGTACTGGAGCTAGCTCCCAACGATTACGCCAGCCACAAGAACCTGGCCCTTCTCTATCAGCAGTTGGGGCGAATGGATGAGGCTGTGGCAGAAGCTCAAATCGCTTTGGAGTTGGCTTCGGAAGGGGATAAAGCCAACCTGGAGGCCTTCATCGCCCAGTTGAGGCCAGGACAGCCCATTACCAGTTCGGATGAGGAGTTGATCCAGACCTATCTCTCCGAAGGCCAAACCTACTTGAACGAGAATGACCTGGAACAGGCGGAGAGGGTTTACGCCAGGGCTCTGGAATTGAACTCCGATATAGTACAGGCCCACAGCGCGCTAGGCTACATTTATGCTCTGCAAGGTAAGCTCCAGGAGGCGCTGGCAGAGAACCTCAAGGTGCTAGAGTTAGCGCCCCACGATTACGCCACCCACAAGAACCTGGCCATGATCTACCAGCAGTTGGGGCGCCTCGAAGAAGCCATCGTCGAGGCTGAGACCGCTTTGGAGTTGGCCCCGGAGAGCGACAGGCCAGCACTGGAAGCTTTCATCGCCCAGTTACGACAGCAATGAGAAATCCAAAACCCAAAGTTCAAAATCCAAAGTCTGAAATCCAAAGAGGACTAATATGACTAACTACATGCTCATCCTCGTCACCGCCCTGCTCTTCGCCATTGGCGTCACGCCCCTCGCCAGGCGACTCGCTCCACGCCTGGGAGTGATGGATCGGCCCAGCGCTCGCAAGATCCACACCAAGGCCATGCCCCGCCTGGGAGGGGTAGCCATCTACCTGGCTTTTATCCTGGCCCTCCTCCTCTGCGGGGATCGCCATTACATCTCGCAGTTGGTGAGCATCCTCCTGGGGGCTACCCTGGTCTCTTTCTGCGGCATCTGGGATGACCGCTGGGGTATGCGTCCCTTGTTCAAATTGGGGATCGGCCAGCCCCTGGCCGCGCTTATTCTCATTGCCTCAGACATCAGGGTCAGCTTCCTGCCCTACCCCATCCTCAACATCCTGGTAACCATCATCTGGGTGGTGGGGATCACCAGCGCCTTGAATCTGCTGGACAACATGGATGGACTCTCCGCTGGAGTGGCTACCGTCGCCTCCGCCTTCTTCCTCCTGCTGGCGGCCATGAGCGGGCAGTATCTGGTGGGCAGCCTGGCGGCGGCCCTTCTTGGGGCTTGTTTGGGTTTCATCTTCTATAACTTCAACCCGGCCAGCATCTTCATGGGGGATACGGGCAGCCTCTTCATCGGCTTCATCCTGGCCGCCGTGGGGATCAAGCTGCGCTTCCCTGGCAGGATGAACATCGTCACCTGGATGATCCCGGTGCTCGTCCTGGGGGTACCTATCTTCGACACCACCCTGGTAGTGGTCTCACGCCTACGCCGGGGCCTCAACCCCACCACTCATCCTGGCAAAGACCACTTCTCCCATCGGTTGGTAGCTCTGGGTTTAAGCCAGCGGGAGGCGGTGATGGCTATCTACTTGATCTGCGGGGCATTGGGCGTGTTGGCCCTCTTCCTGACCCAGGCCAGCATTGCTGAGGGATATGTCATCGGAGCAGTGGTGATTCTCGTGGGCCTGTTTGGGCTGTGGAAGTTAGAGCGAGTTAAAGGACTATAGTGAGATGGTGCAAACACACATGAAAATGGAGAAGACCCCTCGTCACATAGGCATCGTTATGGACGGCAACGGACGTTGGGCCAAAGAACGAAAATTGCCGCGCTTGATGGGGCATCGAGCGGGCACGGAGAACACTCGTCGGGTGCTCAGGGCTTGTGGGGAGTTCGGGATCGAGATCGTGACCCTCTATGGCTTCTCCACGGAGAACTGGCGGCGACCGAAGAATGAAGTGAACGGACTGTTTAGCATTTTCGAGAGCGCTATTGACCGGGAGGTGCCGGAACTACACCGAAATGGCGTTCGCCTGCGCCATCTTGGCCGCACGGAGAGGTTGCCGGGGAGATTGGTCAAAAAGATAGAGCGCGCGGTGGAGTTGACCAAAGACAACGATCGGTTGGCTCTTAACCTGGCCTTCAACTATGGCGGGCGGGCGGAGATCGTGGATGCCACGCGGCGTATCATAGCTGAGGGAATAGACCCCGCAGCCATAGACGAAGAGCTCTTTGCCAGCTATCTCTACACGGCTGGCCTGCCCGATCTCGATCTGTTCATTCGCACCGGCGGCGAGATGCGTCTCTCCAACTTCCTCCTCTGGCAGACGGCCTACGCTGAGTACTACACCACTCCCACCTACTGGCCCGACTTCGACGAGGCAGAGCTTGAGAAAGCCCTGCTTGCCTATAGCCAGCGGACGAGAAAGTTTGGTAGGCTGATTGAAGAATAGAATCACGCAAGAAGCAGCGCAAAGAAAGAGAATATATCAACGGCTTGGGGCAGTGGTGTTCGCTGTCGCCATCACCTTGGCCATCGCTGCCTTTCACGATGAGCTAGCCCGGTTTGAGCGCTATGGCTATCCTGGCGTTTTTTTCATCAGTTTGCTGGGAAACGCCACCGTGATTTTTCCTGCCCCTAGCCTGGCGGTGGTTTTCGGCATGGGCGGAGTATTGAATCCCCTCTTCGTTGGGCTGGTAGCCGGCGTCGGCGAGGCCCTGGGCGAACTGACGGGTTATCTGGCCGGCTACGGGGGTCGAGCCGTGATCGAGGACTGGGAGATGTACGAGTGGCTGGAGAGATGGATGCAGCGCAATGGCTCAGCCACCATCTTCGTTCTCTCGGCCATTCCCAACCCCATCTTCGACCTGGCGGGCATCGCCGCTGGCGCTCTGCACTTTCCGCTGGCGCAGTTCCTGCTGAGTTGCTGGGTGGGGAAGACCATCAAAACCACCTTCTTCGCCTTTGCCGGCGCGCAATTCATCAACACCATTGAAAGCTTGTTCGGTGCTTGACATTTTCTGGGGTATGGGTTAGAATCATTAAAGAGGCAGGGATGACAAGCAAATACTTTCCGCCTGGATAGGATGAAGAACGAGTGCGTCGAGTTCTTGCCCATTGCGAAACTCAAACAGAAGAGGAAGCTGTCACCGAAGAGATGAGAGAGCTTTTGAGGAAGGAAGTTAAAACACAATACGAGCACGTTATCCTCAACGGAGATAATGTGCCAGTCATTGCTGGAACAAACATGAAGGTGATCGAGCTCGTCCTGGGCAGAATGGCCTATGGCTGGAGTCCAGAGGAGGTGCATTTCCAGCATCCCTACTTGACGCTGGGTCAAATCTACTCAGCCTTGGCCTACTATTGGGACCATCAGGAAGAACTCGACCGAGACATTGAGCGGCGGCTTCAGTTTGTTGATCAAGCTCAGCGAGCGCAAGAGCCTTTGAGGAGGTTCACGATGGGAGAGGTGATGACTTTACTGGAAATCCAAAGCTGTTTCGATGCCGAATGGGTGTTGATAGAAAACCCAGAGGTCACAGAGTCGCTACAAGTGAAACATGGAAAGGTCTTGTGGCACAGCAAGGATAGAGACGAAGTCTACCACAAGGCCAGGGAGCTTCGGCCCAAACACTCAGCTATTCTCTACACAGGTCGCTTGCCGGAAGGCACAGTGGTGGTGCTATGAGTCTCTCGTTTGATCCGCAAGCAGGCTTGATTGTTGTGCCAGTTCGCCTTTGGGGGCCTGCTGGGGATACCATTGCACATCTGGCCATGGACACAGGTGCCACGGGATCGCTGGTGAACTGGGACATCGCTGTATTGTTGGGATACGATCCGGCTGCTACCAGGGAGCGAATTCGAGTGACGACTGGAAGCAGCGTTGAGTTCGCCCCCCAAATCGTGGTGCAAAGAGTTGAGGCGCTTGGGAGAGAGCGGACAGACTTTCCCATCGTTTGCCACACCCTCCCGCCAAGTGCAGCCGTTGATGGAGTGCTTGGTCTCGACTTTTTCCGAGGTACTCGCTTGGTGCTGGACTTTCGCAAGGGTCTGGTGACGGTTGATTAGAGAGCTGTTTCAGCCAGGGCGGGGCCGCTAGCCGAAAATCTGATAAGCAAAAGATGATGATCAGGAGGAGTAGGCGGGTCGGACATGGTAGAGAAGAGGGGTCGTGGGCTGAAAGCTCCTCGCAGGGAGATCCGCCGAAGGTCGCCTGGGAGTCTGCTGGCTGATGGCAGATGGCTCGCAGCTTCTGCAGCAGGTCAGTACGGGTAAGCCCGTTACAGCAGAATGAGAGAACAGCGGATCTGCCTGGCAATCTGCTGTTAAGCAAGGTGGTACCACGGGAGGTGAGCCTCTCTCGTCCTTGACGGGAGGGGTTCTTTTGTTTACCATGGGGACGGCCAATTGACAAATCAGGCGACTTCCCCTATACTTCATGTGCCACTATGGTGGCAATCTTTGGACGGAGGTGATCAAAATGGAGACGGCTAAACTAACGGTGCGTTTGCCCAGGCAGCTTCACCAGACCCTGCGGGAACGGGCAACGCGATCGGCGCAGTCGCTGAACAAGGTCATCGTTAACACCCTTTGGCGAGGATTGGAGCGCAAGGAGATCACTCCCCCCTCAGAATATGAGCGCACGATGGCCGCTATTCGCAAGACGGGATTGGTGACGACCCTGGGACCAGAGTGGGACAAGTATATCGAAGATGCTCCGGATATGACCGCTGAAGAGCTTCGTGAGGCGCTGAGAGGAATATCCCCTCTGTCTGAAGATATCATCGCGGATCGGGGCGAGCGCTGATGGCTTCTTTCTACTTTGACAGCAGCGCATTGGTCAAATATTACATCGCTGAGATCGGCACCCACTGGGTGAAGATCTTGGTTGATGATCGAGTCGGTGATGAATGGCGCAACGCCGTCGCCACTTCATCTCTCAGCGTTGCGGAAGTGGTGGCTGCTTTTACTAAGCGGCATCTGATGCGCGAGATTTCCACGGGGCTGAAAGCGGCCCTTATTTCTCGCTTTCTGAGGGATGGGCGCCAACGGTGTACATTGCTTGAAGCGGATAGCACGGTCATTGATACCGCCGTACAACTCATCCAACGCCATCCCCTGCGCGCCTATGATGCTGTGCAGTTAGCCACCGCTCTGATCTTGAATAATGCCTTGATCGCCGATCAGCTACCCCCCCTAACATTCGTCTCCGCTGACAACGTTCTCTGCAGAGCGGCGCGGGCGGAGGGGCTGCCAGCCGAAAATCCCAACGAGTATCAGTAGATCCAAGATTTCCAGCAGAGGCGGCTCCCATGCCGCCGGTTCGCGGGCGTGGGAGCCCGCTCTGCTCAGAATTTGGATCTACTGAGCATGAATAACCGAGTAATTTTCTAAGGAGGTATCTATCTATGGAAAGAGGATCCATCACGGAATTGCCCAAAATCTACAACCCCCATGCCGTGGAGAAGCGCCTCTACGACTGGTGGAATCAACAGGGCTACTTTGCACCAGAGACCCAGTTCGAGCGCGGCTGGGCCAGCCGGGAGCAGAAGCCGTTCGTGATCTCCATGCCCCCCTCCAACATCACCGGCGAGCTGCACATCGGCCACGCCCTGGTGATGGCCATCGAGGACCTGATGGTCCGCTGGCACCGCATGCGGGGCGAGCCCACCCTCTGGCTGCCCGGCAACGACCACGCCAGCATCGGCACCCACAACGTGATCGAGCAAGCCCTGGACCAGCGCACCGCCGACGACCTCCTGCGCGAGATCGGCTACCCGCTCCCCGATGACGACCGCCCTCTGACCCGCTACGATCTGGGGCGAGAGTGGTTCGTCCGCCTGGGCTGGGCCTGGAAGGAGCACTACGGTGGGACCATCAACCGCCAGTTGCGCCGCCTGGGAGCCTCGTGCGACTGGAAGCGGGAGCGCTTCACCATGGACGAGGGCCTCTCGCGCGCCGTCCGCGCTTCCTTCGTCCATCTCTACGACAAGGGCCTGATCTACCGCGGCTACTACATGGTCAACTGGTGCCCCCGCTGCGGCACTGCCGTCTCCGACCTGGAGGTGATCCACCAGGAAGAGGCAGCCCACCTCTGGCACGTCCGCTACCCCCTGATCGGAGACGGGCGAGAGGGGCCCCCGGCAGAGTGGGGCAGCGGTCGCTGGGCCGAAGGGGCCACCGAGTGGATCGAGGTGGCCACCACTCGCCCTGAGACCATCCTGGGCGATACGGCAGTGGCCGTCAATCCCGACGACGAGCGCTACGCCGAGGTGGTGGGCCGCACCGCCGTCCTCCCGGCTATCGGGCGGCGCATTCCCATCATCGCCGACTCGGTCGTGGATCCCGACTTCGGCACTGGCGCGGTGAAGGTCACTCCAGCCCACGACCCCACCGACTACGCAATCGGGAAACGCCACGGCCTAGACATGCCGGACGTGATGAACGACGACGCCACCATGAGCAAGCTGGCCGGCCCCTACGCCGGGCAGGGTGTCTACGAGTGCCGGCGCAACCTGGTGGCCGACCTGGAGAAGGAGGGGCTCCTGGTGCGCATCGAGGATCACCAGCACGCCCTGGGCCACTGCCAGCGCTGCGACCAGGTGATCGAACCCCGCCTCTCCACCCAGTGGTTCGTCAAGATCAAGCCCCTGGCCGAGGCGGCCATTGACGCCGTGCGCGACGGGCGTATCCGCATCATACCGGAGCGGTTCAACAAGGTCTACTTCCATTGGATGGAGAACATCCGCGACTGGTGCATCTCCCGTCAGCTCTACTGGGGCCATCGCATCCCGGTGTGGTACTGTGACGACTGCGACGAACTCACGGTGACGATGGAGGGGGGCCCCACCTCGTGCCAGGCCTGCGGCAGCACCAACATTCACCAGGACCCGGACATCCTCGACACCTGGTTCTCGTCGGCCCTGTGGCCCTTCTCCACCCTGGGCTGGCCCGACGACACCGAGGATCTGCGCTACTTCTATCCCACCACCATCCTCGAGACCGGCTACGACATCCTCTTCTTCTGGGTGGCCCGCATGATCATGATGGGCCTGGAATGCACGGGCGACGTCCCCTTCCACTACATCTACTTGCACGGGATGGTGCGGGACGAGCACAGTCAGAAGATGAGCCGCTCCAAAGGCACCGGGGTGGATCCGCTGGAAGTCATGGACGAGTACGGCACTGACGCCCTGCGCTTCACCCTGCTCACCGGCTCCACTCCCGGCAACGACGTCAACCTCTCGCTCGCCCGCGTGGAGGCCAACCGCAATTTCGCCAACAAAATATGGAATGCAGCACGGTTTGTGCTCTCGCAAATGACCAATGACCAAATCCCAAATCCCAATTGGTCATTGGTCATTGGTCATTGGTCATTGCCAGATCGTTGGATCCTCTCCCGCCACAACCGCCTCATCGCCGACGTCACTCGCCTTTTCGAGGATTACAACTTCGGTGAGGCGGGGCGGCAGATCTACGACTTTCTTTGGGGTGAATACTGCGATTGGTTCCTCGAGATATCCAAGATCAGGCTCTATGGCGATGACGAGGAGGCCAAGTATACGGCTCAACAGGTGTTAGTTCACGTCTTTGATCGCACCCTGCGCCTCTTGCATCCCTTCATGCCCTTCGTCACCGAGGAGATCTGGCAACACCTGCCCCACGAGGGAGAGGCCCTGATCGTGGCCCCGTGGCCGGAGGCTGGGCCGATGGACGAGGCGGCGGAAGCCGAGATGGCATTGATCATGGAGATAGTGCGCGCCATCCGCAATGCTCGCGCGGAGTACAAAGTGGAACCGGGCCGGCGCATCGAGGCCATCATTGCTGCCGGCGATGAATATGAATTGCTGTCCAGTCAGAAGGACGTACTTATCGCCACAGCGCGTCTCGACGCCGACAAGCTGCACGTAGCCCGCACCCTGGAGGAGAAGCCGGCCCAGGCTTTGGCCTTGGTGGTGGGAGGCGTGGAAGTCTATCTGCCCCTGGCGGGAATGGTGGATCTGGCAAAAGAGCGCCAGCGGCTAAATGCAGAGATCGAGGAAGTCACCACGGGGATCGCTGGCTCTGAAAAGCTCCTGGCTAATGAGGACTTTCTGGCCAAGGCTCCCGCACAGGTGGTGGAGAGAGAACGAAATAAGCTGGCTGGCTATCGCCAAAGGCAAGCGAAGTTGCAGGAGCGACTTCGGAGCCTGCAAGATTAGGGAAGGGGTCCCTGCCCTGTCCCAATGGCGGGAATGTCATCGAATAGCGTGAGGGGAAAACCATGATCCAAGCTGACCTTCTCATCCACAGCGCCGCCCAGCTTCTCACCCTCGCCTCCGATGGCCCCAAGCGCGGGGCAGCGATGGGGGAGTTGGGCATTATCGAGCACGGAGCGGTGGCTGTCAAAGATGGCCTCATCGCCCTGGTGGGGCCGACGCCGGAGGTGCGGGGGCAGGTCACGGCTGCCGAGGAGATGGACGCCGCGGGCAAGGTGGTCATGCCCGGCTTTGTTGATCCCCACACCCACCTGGTCTTCGCCGGCGACCGAGCGGGGGAGTTCGAGCAGCGGGTCAAGGGGGCTGCTTATTTGGAGATCATGGCTGCCGGTGGGGGGATCATGTCCACCGTGCGGGCCACGCGGGCGGCGAGCGTGGAGCAACTGGTGGAGGAGAGCCGGGCGCGGCTGGATCGGATGCTGGCCCACGGCACCACTACCGCCGAGGCTAAGACCGGCTACGGCCTGGACGTCGAGACCGAGCTCAAGATGCTGGAGGCCATCCGCCGCCTGGACGCGGAGCACCCCGTAGACCTGGTCCCCACTTTCCTGGGCGCCCACGCGGTGCCTACCGAATACCAGGGCCGCGCCGATGAGTATGTGGACCTGGTCGTCGAGGAGATGCTGCCGATGATCAAATCCCAAATCTCAAATCCCAAATCCCAAATTTTCTGCGACGTCTTCTGCGACGAGGGGGCCTTCACCCTGGAGCAGTCTCGACGAGTGCTGGAGGCGGCGCGCGCCCTGGGCTTCGGGCTGAAGATCCACACGGACGAGTTCAGGCCACTGGGAGGCGCGAGGCTGGCGGTGGAGCTGGGGGCGGTCTCGGCCGATCACCTGGTCTGCACCCCCGACGATGAAATCGAGTTGCTGGCGAGGTCGGACACCATCGCCGTGGCTTTGCCGGGTACACCCTTCGGTCTGGGGCGCCACGAGTATACCCCCGCCCGGCGGATCATTGACTCCGGAGGCGCTTTGGCCCTGGCCACCGACCTCAACCCCGGCACTTGCTGGTGCGAGTCCATGCAATTTATCATTGCCCTGGCCTGCCGCTTCATGAAAATGACCCCCGCCGAGGCCATCGTCGCTGCTACCATCAACGCCGCTCACGCCATCGGGTTGGGCCACCAAGTGGGGAGTTTGGAGGTCGGCAAGAAAGCCGACGTCCTCGTCCTTGATATTCCCGACTATCGCCATCTGCCCTATCGCTTCGGTGTCAACCTGGTGGATAGGGTGATAAAAAGCGGTGAGTTGGCCTGTACTTGACGAAATCGCCAAAGTAAACTACAATGACGCTACTGGAGAAACCAGGTTTTTCTCTGCCTGATCAAGCAGATCATCGCTTTTAGGGTCTCTTGGGGTACGAAAGAGCATCTTACAGCCAAAAAACCTGGTTTCTGATTGACTTGAGGGGATGAGCACAAAGTGTTTGAGAATCTGACGGATAAGCTGCAAAAGGTGTTCGACAAACTGGCCAAGCGGGGCAAGCTCTCCGAGGGCGATGTTGATGCCGCCATGCGCGAGGTGCGACTGGCGCTGCTGGAGGCCGACGTCAACTACAAAGTGGTCAAGGACTTCGTGGCCAGGGTGCGCGAGCGGGCCGTCGGCGTTGAGGTGATGAGGACTCTCACGCCGGCCCAGCAAGTGGTCAAGATCGTCAATGAGGAGCTGATCAAGACTCTGGGCGAGCCTAGCAAGCTGGACCTGACGGGCGCACCGCCTCACGTCATCATGCTGGTGGGCCTCCAGGGATCGGGCAAGACGACTACGGCGGCCAAGCTGGCCCTGATGCTGCGCAAGTCCGGCCAGCGGCCCCTGCTGGTGGCCGCCGATCCCCGCCGTCCAGCGGCGGTGACTCAGTTGGAGGTGCTGGGGAAGCAGTTGGACATCCCCGTCTATCAAGAAGGCACTACCGTGCCTCCACCGATTGTCTGCGCCAACGCCGTCCGGCGGGCCGAAGAGGCTGCCCGTAGCACCGTCATCCTGGACACCGGCGGACGGTTGCACATTGACGAGGAGCTGATGCAGGAGCTGGCGGAGATCAAGAAGAAGGTCTCGCCTCAAGAGGTGCTGCTGGTGGCCGATGCCATGACGGGCCAGGACGCAGTGAGGGCAGCGGGTGACTTCAACCAGCGGGTGGGTTTGACGGGCCTGATTCTGACCAAGGCCGATGGGGACGCTCGCGGCGGGGCGGCCATCTCCATCCGCTCCGTGACCGGCGTGCCCATCAAATTCCTGGGCGTGGGCGAGAAGACCGATGCCCTGGAGCCCTTCTATCCCGATCGCCTGGCCTCGCGCATCCTGGGCATGGGCGACGTCCTCAGCCTGATCGAGAAGGCAGAAGCGACCCTCGATCAGGAGCAAGCCCTGGCTGTGGGTAGAAAGCTGGCCAAGGGCGAGTTCGACCTGGAGGACTTCCGGCAGCAACTGCGCGAGGTCAAGAAGATGGGGCCGTTGAGTCAGATATTGGACATGATCCCCGGCTTTTCCCAGGTCAGTCAGCAAGTGTCGCCAGAGGTCACCGACCAGCAGATGAAGCGGACCGAAGCTATCGTCAATTCCATGACCCTGGAGGAGCGGCACAATCCCAAGATCATCAACGCCAGCCGCAAGCGGCGCATCGCGCGGGGCTCCGGCACCACCGTCCAGGAGATCAACCAGCTCCTGGGCCAATTTCGCCAGATGCAGCGCATGATGAAGCAGATGACTAGCGGGCGCGGTCCGTTTTCGATGTTGAGGCAGTTAGGTAGTTAGGAGTTGACCACCCATGTCCATACACTGGGTGGTTGGAAAGGAGTTGGCGAAATGATTGATGTGGTCAAAGCGGCGGATGTCGAGCCGGTGGAGATGGTCCCTGGGGTGTGGCGACGAATGTTGACCTACGGGGAGCAGGTCATGGTCGTCCAGGTCACCCTGGAGGAGGGGACGGTTGTTCCAGCCCATCGGCATCCTCACGAACAGATCACCTACGTCATCGAAGGGGAGCTGTCCATGGAGGTCGAGGGTCGGACCCATGTCCTGGGAGCGGGGGATAGCCTGCTGTTTCCATCCGATGTGGAGCACGGGGCCACCGCTCTCCAGCGCACCCTTGTCCTTGATACCTTCTCCCCACCGCGGGAGGAGTACAAATAGCAGATATCCAATAGCTAATAGCAAATACCAAACCGAAAGGAGTTCAAGAGAAGAGAAATGGTAAAGATCAGACTACGTCGTACAGGCAAGAAGAAACAAGCCAGCTACCGAGTGGTGGTGGCCGATTCCCGAGCGCCGCGCGATGGGCGCTTCATCGAGATCATCGGGTTCTACAACCCCCGCACGGATCCACCCACTGTTCAGATAAAAGAGGACCGCGCTCTTTACTGGCTATCGCAGGGGGCTCAGCTTTCCGATGCAGTGGCCAGGTTGTTGAAAAAACAGGGCACCCTCGACCGATTCGCGCGCTTGAAGGAGGGAGAGGACTTGGAAGCTCTACTGGCCGAGGCGACTGTAGAGGAAGTCGTGGCTGAGGAAGTTGTAGAAGAAGTCGCGGCCGAGGAGGTTGCCCCGGTGGAAGAAGCGCCGGTGGAGGAAGCTGCTCCGGTGGAGGAGGAAACGCCGGTGGAAGAAGAAGCGCCGGTGGAGGAGGCTGCTCCGGTGGAGGAAGAGCCGGGGGAGGAAGCTGCTCCGGGGGAGGAAGAGCCGGTGGCGGAAGCTGCGCCGGTGGAGGAAGAGCTGGTGGAGGAGGCTGCGCCGGCGGAGGAAGAAGCGCCGGTCGAAGAGGCTGCGCCGGCGGAGGAAGAAGCGCCGGCGGAGGAGGCTGAACCCCCTGAGGCCGAAGTCGCTGAGGAGGTGTCTATAGCTGATTAGGAAGCACCTTCTGAGGAAGAGCTCATGTAAGCGCCGCTGAAAGAGGAAATCTACGAGACCGCGGGCGAACAAGCTGACCAGCTCAGAACATCACAAGCAAAAGGAGGGCGATCCAATGAAGGAACTGATCGAGTACATCGCGAAAACACTGGCGGATGACCCATCACAGGTCCGTGTGGACGAGATTGAGGGCTCTAGCTCCGTGGTCCTCGAGCTGCGCGTGGCCCCAGAGGACATGGGGCGGATCATCGGCAGTAAAGGACGGGTGGCCAACGCCATGCGCACCCTGCTAAGGGTGCTCGGTGGTAAGGAGGGCAAGCGCGTTACCCTGGAGATCGTCGAATCTCCAACGGCGGAGGCTGCCGCCGGAGAGGTTGCTCCGGTGGATGAGGTTGCACCCATTGAGGCTGAAGTAGTTGAGGAGGCGCCTATAGCTGATTGGGAAATGCCTTCTGATGAAGAGCTCTTAGCAGCGCCGCTGGAAGAGGAAATCTACGAGACCACAGGCGAGCAGGCTGACTAGCTCAGAACATCCCAAGCAAAAGGAGGCGATCCAATGAAGGAGCTGATCGAGTACATCGCAAAATCGCTGGTGGATGACCCGTCACAGGTCCGTGTGGACGAGATTGTAGGCACTACCTCCGTTGTCCTCGAGCTGCGCGTAGCTCCAGAGGACATGGGGCGGGTCATCGGCAAGAAGGGGCGGGTGGCCAACGCCATGCGCACCCTGGTAAGGGTAGTCGCTGCTAAGCAGGGCAAGCGCGTTACCCTGGAGATCGTCGAATAGCAACCGAGGCGGGGGCTCCGTTGCGTGCCCCCGCCCCTTTTTCAGGGCGCAGTGAGATGACAGGCTCAAAACCTGGGGGAACAGATAATAGGGCTGGGCCTCGTTACCTGGTTATCGGCCGGGTGGCAAGGCCCTGGGGAATACAGGGCGAAGTAAAGGTGAAGATCATGACCGACTTCCCAGATCGCTTCTCCCTGTTGCGAAAGATCTACCTGGGGCCGGAGGCTGTGCCTTTCGTCCTGGAGGGCTTTCGCCTGCACCAGGGGGCGGCTCTCCTCAAACTGGAAGGCTGCCATGATCGGACCGCAGTCGAGAAACTGCGGGGCCAATGGGTGCAGATTCCGATTGAAGAAGCCATGCCCTTGGAGCAGGATGAGTACTACGAGTACCAAATCATCGGCCTCGCTGTTTGGACAACGGGCGGGGAATACCTGGGCACAGTGGACGAAGTCATCTCCACGGGAGCCAACGACGTCTACGTGGTGCGCGGCGAGGAGCGCGAGATCCTGATCCCAGCCATCGAGGACGTGGTGCTGGAGATCAACCTGGCCCAGGGGCGGCTGGTGGTGGAGCTGATAGAGGGGTTGATTTAGGATAGGAGGTTTCGGTGGCCGAGGTCACTTCGACTAAGCTCAGTGCAAGCAAATATTGGGTTGGCTTTAACATCGTTCACGGGATAGGGCCGATGAAGTTCAGGGCCTTGCTCAATCACTTCGGCGATTTGGAAGAGGCCTGGCACGCCGACGCCGGTGAGCTCAAATCGGCAGGGCTGGATCGGCGTGCCCTTAAGAACCTCATGACCACGCGCTCTACCATCTCGCTGGATGGGAAGATGGAGGAGATCGAACGCCAGGGGGCGAAGGTGCTCACCTGGAACGACCCCGCCTACCCGACTTGCTTGTTGAACATCTACGATCCGCCGCCGGTGCTCTACGTTAAAGGCGAGATCCTGGACGAGGACCAGTGGGCGGTGGCGGTGGTCGGAACCCGGGGGGCCACGGTCTACGGGAAGGAAGTGACGCGACAGATAGCTGGCGGCCTGGCCCGCAACGGGCTTACCATCGTCAGCGGTCTGGCACGGGGGATAGATAGCGAGGCCCACCGAGCAGCGCTGGATGCCGGTGGCCGTACGATTGCCGTCTTAGGCTCTGGCGTAGACGTAATTTACCCGGCGGAGAGCCGTAAGCTGGCTCAGGCCGTAATCGAACGAGGGGCTTTGGTGAGCGAATACGCCCTGGGCACCCGACCAGAGGCGGGCAATTTTCCACCACGCAATCGCATCATCAGCGGGCTGTCCCTGGGAGCGGTCATCGTCGAGGCGGGGGAGAGGAGCGGGGCTCTCATCACGGCTGACTTCGCCCTTGAGCAAGGGCGGGAGGTCTTCGCCGTGCCTGGCAACATCTTCAGAAAGAAAAGCATGGGGGCCAACAAGCTCATCCAGCAGGGGGGGGCCAAACCGGTCCTCTCGGTAGAGGACATTTTGGAGGAGCTCAACCTGACCATGGTCAGCCAGCAGGCGGAGGTGCGGGCCATCGTCCCAGAGAACGAGACGGAGGCTACATTGTTGGAGTACATCACCGCTGACCCCGTCCACGTGGACGAAATCAGGCAAAAGAGCGACTTGCCCATTGCCCAGGTCTCCAGCACCCTGGCTTTGATGGAGCTCAAGGGCATGGTGCGGCAGGTGGGGGGGATGAACTACGTGCTGGCCAGAGAGGGCCGAGTGGAGTACGTGGTGGACTGAGGGAACTGTACGAATCTACGAATTTACGAATTTACGAATTGAGGTAGAATATTGTACGCTTTGATCATGGCCGGAGGGAGCGGCACTCGCCTCTGGCCTCGCAGCCGAGGGTCTTGCCCCAAGCAGTTATTGGGTCTTTTGTCCGAGAGGACGATGCTGCAGGAAGCCTGTCAGCGCATCACACCTCTCGTCCCTGACGATAAAATCTTTGTGGTGACCAACGAGGCCTACACCGGCGTCGTCCGCCAGCAGATCCCGCAGGCGCCGGCAGCCAACGTTATCGGCGAATTGGAGGGCCACGGTACAGCGCCCTGCATCGGCCTATCCGCCTTGTACCTCAGGCGGCTGGACCCTGAGGCGGTGATGGCGGTCCTCACGGCCGATCACTACATTGAGAAGGCGGACGAGCTCCGGCGCGCGCTGGCGGCGGCGGCCCAGGTGGCGGAGGCGGGCCGCCTGGTAACTCTGGGCATCAAACCCAATCGCCCGGCGACAGGCTACGGCTACATCCACCGAAGCAAGAAGTTGGCTCAGGTCAGCGGGCACGACGTGTACCGAGTCGAGAAGTTCACCGAGAAGCCCGATCTGGCTACGGCCCAAGCCTTCGTGGAGAGCGGCCGGTACTACTGGAACAGCGGCATGTTCATCTGGAAGGTGGCAACCATCTTACGGGAGTTCGAGAAGCTCATGCCCCGATTCTACGCTCAGTTGATGGAAATTGACGCTGCCCTGGGCACGGCGGAGGAGCGGGCCGTGCTGGAGCGGGTTTGGCCCCAGGTGGAAAACGAGACCATTGACTACGGCATCATGGAGCGGGCCGAGGACGTGGCCGTCATCCCGGTGGACATCGGCTGGAGCGATGTGGGGAGCTGGGCCACGTTGTTCGATCTCCTCCCCGCCGACGAGGAGGGCAACGTCATCGTCGGGAAACACATTGGGCTGGACACCACGGGCTGTCTGATCCACGGCTCCCGCCGTCTGGTGACCACCATTGGCTTGGAGGACATGATCGTCGTAGATACCGAGGATGCTCTACTGATCTGTCCCAAAGAGCGGGCTCAAGAAGTGCGGGATTTGGTGAAGAAGCTCAAAGAGAGCGGTAGGGAAGAGTACTTGTGATGAGCTTGGCTGATTTATGTACTTGATGAGGAGTTGAGGAGTGGACAAAGAAGCATTGAAATATCTTGCCGATCATGAGCAGGCGGCGTTAGAGGAGTTCCTGACCAAGCTGCATGAGCAGCACGGAAACGAGGTGGTGCTCGTTAGTCTCTTTGGTTCAAAAGTGCGCGGCGATTTCGACGAGGAATCGGATGTTGATGTGCTGGTCGTAGTTGAAGACAGGATTAGCCAATTGTGGGAAGATATTGTAGAGATCGAAACCGATCTCATGCTGAAATACGATTTGGTCATTTCGTCGTTGATCATGGGCCGAGATAACTACGAGTGGCATCGCCGGCATCGCGCCCCGCTGTATCGCAACGTCGAGAGAGAAGGAGTTGAACTGTGGACGAGCAGGCCAGAGTGATCACGGAAGCTGACACAGACGATGTGCGCTGCCAGCTACGGGAGGCGCTGGCAGCGAGGACGGAGATCGTCTTCGCCTACCTGCACGGCTCTTTCACCGAGGGGCTCCCTTTCCACGATGTAGATGTGGCGGTCTACCTGGATCCAGCTTTGGCTACGGCCACGGACATCTTCGATTACGAGATGAGCCTCTCAGTGGAGCTGACTCGCGCTTTTCGTTTTCTGGTGGATGTACACGTCCTCAACAGCGCTCCCTTGGGTTTTCAACACAGCGTTCTGCAAGGAGAGGCATTGCTAGTGCATGATGAGGATGAACTGACCGATTTCATCGAGCGAGTGGCAATTGAATACATGGACTTCGCCTATCTGGGACGTCGTTATCTGTTGGAGGTGCTCCGATAATGATCGGGATAGATATCGAGCGCGTTAAAGAGCGTGCACGGGAGATTCGGGAGAGTCAGGAGAAGATCCGCCATTATGCTGCCCTACCGGATGCGGAATTTTTCGCCGACGAGCGCAATCTCTATACCGTGATGCACTTGCTCCTCATTGCCATCGAAGCCACGGCTTCCTTGTGCACACATATCCTGGCCAAAACTGCTCGTAAAGCCCCTTCCAGCCACGCGGAATGTTTTGAAGGGCTACGAGACCTGGGAATAGTGGACGATGAACTGGCGAGTCATCTTGTGAAAATGGTCCGCTTTCGCAACCTGTTGGTCCATCGTTATTGGGAGATAGACCCGGTCAGGGTACTGGGCTACGCCCGAGAGAACTTGGGGGATTTCGAGGCTTTCTTGGCAGCCGTGGAAGGCTTCGTGAAGAGAGATTTGGAGGAGGAAGTTGAGAGGAGATCATGACCGATAACTCGATCACTGCTTATTGCATGAAGTGCAGAGCTAAACAAGGGATGGAGAACCCGCAGCCGGTTTTCACCAAGGCCGGTCGGCCAGCCACGACGGGCACCTGCCCTGTGTGTGGAACCAAGATGTTCCGTATGGGCGAAACTCCTGCCCACGCTGGGCTTCCCAAGCCCAAGCCTAAGCCTAAGCCCAAGCCACGCCAACGCGACGGCAAGTTGGTCATCGTGGAATCGCCGGCCAAGGCCCGTACTGTCGGCAGGTTCCTGGGCCATCCCTATCGCGTCAGGGCCTCCATTGGCCACGTGCGGGATCTGCTCAGGTCCCGCCTCAGCGTGGACGTGGAGAACGACTTCGAGCCTACCTATCGCATACCTAATGAGAAGAGGGACGTGGTCAGGGAACTGCGGGAGGAGGTCAAGAAGGCTGGCGAGGTCTACCTGGCTACAGACCCCGACCGCGAGGGGGAAGCTATCGCCTGGCACCTCATGGAGGCGGCCCAAATCAGCAACGAGCAGGCCCGGCGCGTGGTCTTCCACGAGATCACTCGCGATGCCATTGACGAAGCATTCTCTCACCCCCGCGATATTGACATGCAACTGGTCAACGCTCAACAGGCCCGGCGCATCCTGGACCGCCTGGTGGGCTATAAAATTAGCCCGCTTCTCTGGGAGAATGTGCGCAACCGCACCACGGCCGGACGGGTGCAATCGGTGGCCCTGCGTCTCGTCGTCGAACGAGAGCGGGAGATCGAGGCCTTCGTGCCGGTGGAGTACTGGTCCATTGATGCAGAACTGGCCAAGCGGGAAGAAAAGTGCCGCAGTTTCACCGCCAGGCTGCACCGCATTCGCGGCGAGGAGGTGGATCTCAAGAGTGAAGCGGATACCCAGAAGATCGTAGATGATCTGGAGGAGGCGACCTATGTCATAACCAAGGTGCGCAAGGGCCAGCGGCAGCGAAATCCCTCGCCTCCTTACACCACCAGCACCATGCAACAGGAGGCCTCCCGACGACTCGGCTTCACCGCCAAGCGCACCATGCGGATTGCCCAGCAACTCTATGCGGGGGTGGAGATCGGCGATGAGGAATTGGTGGGCCTCATCACCTACATGCGCACCGACAGCGTCAATGTGGCTAAGGCCGCCCAGGAGGAAGCCCGCGCTTACATCGCCGAAAGGTTTGGCGCTAAATACAGGCCGGCCAAACCTCGCCGCTACAAAACCAAAGCCAAGGGCGCACAAGAGGCCCACGAAGCCATCCGGCCCACCTCGGTGCATCGCGAGCCCAAAGCCATAAAACAGTATCTCTCACGCGACCAGTACCGCCTCTACGATCTCATCTGGAAACGCTTCCTGGCCAGCCAGATGTCCTCGGCTATCTTCGATACCGTCTCCGTGGACGTAGTAGCAGATAGCAAATTGCAGATGGCTGATAGCGAGCTAACGGTAATCCCTGGCGATCAGCTATCAGCTATCAGCCATAAGCCGGATTATCTCTTCCGAGCTACGGGATCCAGCATCCGATTCCGGGGCTTCTTGATCGTCTACGAAGAGGCCAGGGACGAGGATGAGGCTCTTGAAGAGGGTGAAGGCAAGATTCTGCCGCCGCTCTCCCAGGGCGAGATTTTGGACCTCTTGCGGCTCTTGCCAGAGCAGCACTTCACCAAGCCGCCGCCGCGCTACAGCGAGGCCACCCTGGTCAGAACCCTGGAGGAGTACGGCATTGGCCGGCCCAGCACCTACGCGCCCATCATCTCCATCATCCAAACTCGGGGTTACGTGGATCGCGAGGCCAGACGCCTGTTCCCTACCGAGTTGGGCTTTATCGTCAACGATATCGTGGTGAAGCATTTCCCCGACATCATAAACGTGGATTTCACTGCTCGTATGGAGGCGGAGCTGGACCTCATCGCCTCAGGTGAGCGGGAGTGGGTGCCAATGTTGCGGGAGTTCTACGGCCCCTTCGATGAGGCGGTGAAACAAGCCAGGCTCATTATGGAAAAGGTGGACTTTGGCCCGCAAGAGACTGGCGAGATATGTGAGAAGTGCGGCCATCCCATGGTCGTCAAGTTCGGCCGCTACGGCAAGTTCATCGCCTGCAGCAATTATCCAGAGTGCCGCAACACCAAGCCCTACCAGATCAAGACCGGCGTGGCCTGCCCGGAGTGCGGCGGCGACCTGGTGGAGAAGCGTACGCGCAGGAAGCGGGTCTTCTACGGTTGCTCCAACTATCCTGAGTGTGAATTTTCTACCTGGAAACACCCCTTGCCCCAGCCCTGCCCCAATTGTGGCGGCCTGTTGACTGTTGCTGGCAAGGAAAGAGCCAAGTGTGTTAAATGCGAAGAGGTGGTGGAATTGACCCTACTGGAGGAGACGGAGCCGGCGGGGGCGGACTGAGAACCTGGCGAAGGGTAGTGGCAGGATGAGGAGCCAGCGTATGAAGGCGCTGTCGATCAGCCGACCGGTTTTCGACATCATAAAGAGAGATGGCTGGGCCGGCCAGGTGCTCGCCAATTACCGCCGGGCTTGCAACCTGCTGACCTCCGAGGGGGAGATAATCGCTCTGGTTGGCCCAGCGATCGGCAACGGCCCTCTGAACATTGTGATCGAGGAGACCGGGGTTCTTGAGCACGTGAAGCCTGGGTTGCTAGCAGTCTTTTCCGATGCCCAACTCATTTTGGGCGATTTGCTGGTTGTCTCGTTAGATGGGGCTCAGTTGTGGAGACCCGAAGTGGATTGGGGGCGTTTGGCAACTCAACCGAGAAGACTGGAACGCAACCTGGCCGCGCTGTGTAGTTGGCTATCTAAAAACGGCATTTCCCAGGGGCTACTTGGACTGGTGTTGGATAAAGAGAAAAAGTTCTTCGGGATCTCGCAGGGCCACGGTACCGGAGTCCCCAACTTGTTGGGGGTATGGCGTTACAAACCCCAGCAAGTTGGGGACTCCAGCCTGTTATTCACGCCAATTCCCACACCACACAACCAGGCCTTCTTGACAATGGCGCGGGCGGCGATCAAAGGGCTGATGCAAGCGCTGCAAGATGGCGACCGGTCGGGCATCCGTGAAAACGCGGCGCTACTGGCCGGTCTGGGGCCGGGCTTGACGCCGGCCGGGGATGACTACTTGGTGGGACTTATGGCCGGGCTTCGGCTCTGGCTGGCCCCGCTAGAGAATAGCGGATTATCGCCCGAGGAGGCTTGCCCAATCATCCTCGAAGCGACAGAGGGCAGGACCACCCTCCTCAGCAGGGCCTTCCTGCGTAGCGCCAAACAGGGTCTGTTCGGAGAAAACTGGCACGAATTGCTGGCAGCACTAGCAAGGGGGGACGCCATAGGAGTACAGCGGGCAGCCAGGCGCATCCTGTCCTCAGGAGCCACGTCGGGAGCCGATGCCCTGGCTGGTTTCCTGAGTCCGTATCTCTGGCATCGTAGTGGCGACTTCAGTCGCGCTAATCCGAGAGACAGCCGAGTTCGCGTTGGAAGAGTGGTAACCTGTACAGCGGGCAACTGGAAGACTTCTACGACGAAGGTGATTGGGAGGAATTCGACGAGGATGAGGATTGATAAGACGCCTGGCATCGGGGACAAAAATAGGTCCCCCGCCCGCCTACTTTGATTCTCTCGATGGGCGTCGCGCAGGCGAAACAGGGCTTCCCTTTACGCCCTTTGACCTGAAAGCTCTCCTGATAGGAGCCCTCGCTTCCGTCCAGGTGCAGGAAGGCCATCTCCGACGAACCACCCAGCTCCAACCCCCGCTGTAGCTCCGCCACGATGCTGGCGTGCAATCGCTCCACCTCCTCCTCGCTCAGCTCCGAGGCGCGGCGCTGAGGATGCAGCCTCGCTCGGAAGAGGATCTCGTCGCTGTAGACGTTGCCCAGGCCAGCGATGGCAGCCTGATTCATCAGGGTGGTCTTGATCATTCCCCGCTTCTTGGCCAGAAGCCGCCGCAAGAGATCAACAGTAAAGCTCTCATCCAGGGGATCAACACCCAGTTTGGCTATGGGCGGCCAGTTGTCCACC
The DNA here is from genome assembly GCA_030611885.1 of Chloroflexota bacterium. Classification (GTDB taxonomy): domain Bacteria; phylum Chloroflexota; class Anaerolineae; order VGOG01; family VGOG01; genus JAUWOY01. The sequence continues at coordinate 67,795 of JAUWOY010000011.1, forward strand.
TCGGCTGTGGGCAGCAAGTGGACGTATTTGAGCCTTACCTGGCCCAGAGTCAGGCGGGCTCCGTCGGCGAACTTAAGCTCCAGGCAAACGTCGCGGGGCTGGCCGGCGAAGGGCGGCGAGAGGAGCAGTTGGCCCACCATCATCAGGTGGATGAGCAGCGAGCGGCCGCCCTCGAAATCGAGCACCAGCATCTTGTCCCACCGCCGCACCCCCACGACAGCTCTACCCTCCACGGCTTCCCTGAGTTGGACGATGGGGAACTGGCCCTCTGTCTTTTCGAAGGCAACAACCTCTTCCACCCTCCGCCCGACGACCTCGCGTCTCAGCTCCTCTTTTAGTATCTCTACCTCAGGCAGCTCAGGCATTTTGTCAACCTCTTCATCATGTGCGATTCTTTGTCAAGCATGAGAGACTAGCGCCGGTTGAGTAGGAGCGAAGCGACGTATCGAAGCCAAGCGGGTTATGTCCTTAGACCCGCTCGCTGGTCTCGATACACTTCGCACTCGACCGACGCTCGCTGGCCTCCCGATGGATCTGCTGCTCGACTTCCCTGGCCAACTTCTTCCCCAGGCTCGGGATGCTCTCCAACCCCTTCACCCCCATCCGCTCGTAGATCAGGCGCACATCCTGTTCCAGTTCGTCCAGAGCCCAGGCAGCCTTGCGATAGGCCCAAATCCTGTAGCCCCGCTCCCCCGCTAGTTCCAGCCGATAGGTCTTGATGGCCAGGTGCTCGGCGATGCGCTTGTTCACCGCCCGCTTTTCACCACGGATGATGGGGCGGGGTATGCGGTCGCTGAGGCCGTACTTCTGGCACAGCTCTGCCACCTTCTGCCCCAATCGGTTCCAGTAGCTCCGAGGCGGGCCGTAGCTGCCTTGCGGATAGAAGTGCTCGTAGAAGGGCACTTTCTCCGGACAGATGCGCGCCAACTGTTGCAAGAAATAGGCTTTCTGCTTATCGGAGAGGGTCAGCCCGCCGGCCAGGACGAAGGCACCGCCGTGATCCCGCGTCCAGCGCACCACCGCTTTCAGGTTCTCGTTGTCATCGTAGATGCCGGGGAGGATGGGCATGAAGGATGTGCCAGTGAGGATGCCCGCCTCGGCGAACTGCTCCATGGCCTCGAAGCGGCGCGGCGGCATGGGCACGGCAGGCTCGAAGCCTTTGAGGTGCTCGTAATGGGGGGATTCGGGGGTGGCGATAATGCTGAAGCTGACCACGGCCCGCGCCCTGTCGTTGATGGCCGTGATCAGCTCCAAATCTTGCAGCACGTTATGGGACTTCTCCAGCACGAAGACGGGGAAGCCCAGGTCGAGGCAGACCTGGAGCATCTGGCGCGAGAGGCGATAGCGGAACTCGGCGGGCTGGTAGTCCCCCAAACCGACGACGCCCACCGGCACCTTCGAGAGCTCCTTGCGCAAGAGCTCCGGCGCGTTGATTTTCACCTTGATCAGGCGGGAGAAATCCTCAGGATCAGGGTAGGGGCAATACTTGCTCTCGCGCCAGTAGCAATACTCGCAGCCGTGCTGACAGCCTATGTAGGGATGGGCGGTATAGCGCGTCCAAAACCAGTGGTCGGGGCGTTTGTGCTTGTTCAGGATGCGCTTGGGCCTGTAGACTTTATATTCGACAGACATGGTCCCTGGCCCAGGCCACTTTTGAGATCATCGTGGCAGAGTCGGTTCCAGCAAAACAGTACCGTCTTCTGGGTCCCATTCCGCTGCCCAGCCGATCTTCAGGCCCTCGTCCTCTTCTGCAGGGTCCTCCAGCCGCCACCAAGCAGTACCCTCTTTCTCCTCAGGGCCATCCAGTACTTTCAGAATGGTCCCGTCCTCGACGAACTTCTTGGTAATGGTGTCCGTCCCAGGCCCCCAGCGAAACCTGAGTCCGTCGGCTTCGGTGTTGACCACCTTCACGTAGACGCCGACCTCAATCTCGGTGGGGACGCTTGGAGTAGGTGTAGGTTTGGGAGTGGGAGTGGCAGTGGTGAGCGGGGCCACCGTCGGCAGAGCGGGGGTGACGGTAGGTATGATCACAGTCGGCTGGGGCGATGGCCTAAAGAGGTCCGGACCGAAAGAGATGATCACGACCGCTATCAACAGCACGATGACCACCAGAGGCCAAAGGGGCAACCCGCGCCGACCCTTCGCTCGTGTCTGCCGCTGAACTTCCTCTTCTTCGTAATAATCGTCTTGGGTGTTGAAGTCAGACATTTTGATGCTCCTTTCTCTGTTTATTCTTGTCCTCCATCAGCACATCGGCGGAAGACCTCGCTTAGGAAGACTGACTGAGCTAACATGATAAATTAGTGGCTAAGCAGTGCCCAGAGGGAGGCGATCGCTGCGTCGGCGGAGGGCCTCGATGCCGGCCAGGATATTGGCCTCCGACTTGACGCCCAATCCCGGCAGATCCCTGAGCTTGCCCTCCTGGGCTGCTCGTTCCACATCGGCCACGCTCGTCAACCCCAACCTCTCGTAGAGCAGCTTTGCCGTCCTGGGGCCTACGTTGGGAATGGCCAACATATCCACTACCCCCGGCGGGATCTCCTCTCTCAGTCTCTCGTAATATCCCAGACGCCCCGTGCGCAACAACTCATCGAGCTTCTTGGCCAGGGCCTCACCGACGCCGGGTATCTCCCTGAGTTTATCATCCCGCCAAACATCGTTGACATCTCGCCCCAGGTTGAGGATGTTATCCGCTGCCCGCCGGTACGCCACGGCCTTGTAGATGATCTCGCCCTTTATCTCCAGCAGGTCAGCGATGTCGTAGAGTATATCGGCCACCTGGCGATTGTTCATCGTCCTTTTCCCCACTACTCGCAGCAGGTACTCTCACAGCGAATCTACTCAATTATACCAGTTTTTGCTCAACTTGACAACAATAGGCCAGGAGGGTTTTCGAAGCAGAGTAGGGCGGGGAAAACACAGTCGGATCATCAACGTGGAACTCATTTTACATGAACGAATACGACTTTTTGCCACGATGTGGTATTTGTGTTATACTGCTGGCGATCTTTCATGGAGAGGAAAGTGTCGACTCCCCGGCCGATAGATGGGTTTGGGGACGTAAACTTTACGCGTAAACTTTACCTATGCGAACAGACGAATCAGCAAGACTAAAGCTAGAGCGCGTGTTGCGGCTCGACTTCGCCTTGCGCCTGGTCTGGCAAAGCGCGCCAGGCTGGACGATAGCCAGCCTGGCGCTCCTGGTTGTGCAGGGCGCGCTGCCGCTGGTGTCGCTCTATCTCATGAAGCTGGTGGTGGACGCGGTGACCACCGCCCTGGAGGCTTCCGACAAAGGTGCCGCCTTCGGGCAGGTGGCGCTGCTCATCGGTCTCATGGGCGGGGTGGCCCTGGTCAGTGCAGTAGCCCGCTCAATAGCGGGCCTGGTCAGCGAAGCGCAGGGCCAGGTGGTCACTGATCACATGAGCGATCTTCTCCACGCCAAGTCCATCGAGGTAGACCTGGAGTATTACGAGAGCGCGCAGTACTACGACAAGCTCCACCGCGCCCAACGGGAAGCCCCCTACCGGCCCATCCGCATCGTGAATGGCCTGGTGCAGGTCGCTCAGAGCGGAATCTCCCTGCTGGCGATGGCCGGCCTGCTGTTCTCGTTCCATTGGGGCATCGCCGCCATCCTGTTCGTCGCGGCTATTCCCGGACTCTTCGTGCGCCTGAGATATGCTGGCCAGACGTATCGCTGGCAACGCCGAAGTACCCCCGCCGAACGGCAAGCCTGGTATTTTCACTGGCTGCTCACCGGAGACGGGCACGCCAAGGAAATCCGGCAATTTGATCTAGGATCCCTGTTCATGCGCCGTTTTCGCGACCTGCGCCAGCAGCTCCGCCGGGAGAAAATCGAGATCGCCACCAGGCGCTCCGTGGCGGAGCTGGTGAGCCAGGCCAGCGCCACCATCGCGGTATTCGGCTCGTACGCCTTCATCGCCTACCGCACGGTGCAGGGTGCCATCACCCTGGGCGACCTGGTCATGTATTACCAGGCGTTTCAGCGCGGGCAGAGCTTTCTGCGCGAGATGTTGGGCGGCCTGGCCGGCCTCTACGAGGACAATCTGTTTCTCTCCAATCTCCACGAGTTCTTTGAGCTGAAATCAAAGGTCGTCGAACCGTCGCATCCCAGGCCCGTTCCCCAACCCATGCAAATCGGCCTCGCCTTTGACCACGTCAGTTTTCGGTATCCCACAGGCACCAGGAAGGTGCTGGAGGACATCAGCCTGACCATTCGGCCGGGGGAAGTGGTAGCCCTGGTGGGCGAGAACGGCTCCGGCAAGACGACCCTGATCAAGCTGCTGTGCCGATTGTACGACCCCGCCAGTGGGATCATCACCCTCGACGGCGTTGACCTGCGCCAGCTTGAGACGACCGCGCTGCGGCGCGAGATCAGCGTCATCTTCCAGGACTATGCCCAGTACCATCTGACGGCGCGGGAAAACATCTGGTTTGGGAACGTTGCCCTGCCGCCCGACCAGGAACGGATCGTGGCGGCGGCGCGCCATGCCGGCGCTGACGAGGTCATAGCGGGGTTACCCCAGGGCTACGAGACCATCCTGGGCAAGTGGTTTGAGAACGGGGAGGAACTCAGCGTGGGCGAGTGGCAGAAGGTGGCTCTAGCGCGGGCGTTTATGCGCGACACCCAGATCATCGTGCTGGACGAACCGACCGGTGCTCTGGACGCCGGGGCCGAGTACGAGGTCTTCAAAAAGTTCCGCCAACTGGCCGAAGGCCGCACTGCCATCCTCATCAGCCATCGCTTCTCGACCGTCAGGATGGCCGACCGCATCTTCGTGCTGGAGGGTGGGAGAATCATTGAGAGTGGCACCCACGACGAGCTGGTTCGCCTGGGCGGAACGTATGCGCGCCTGTTTGAGACACAGGCCCAATATTATCGGTGAAGGCGTACTCGTTCACCGTGTCCTCTAGCGACCGCGAAGACACAAAGGTCATGATCCACCCTCTTGCACGAGAGCCAGTTTCTCCTCCAGCAAGGGGATGATCCTGGGGTCGAGAAGGTGCCTCTCTATCTTCAAGCCCGTATCAACGGGTGCCTGGGGAAGCTCATAAGCGGACTTCACCTGTTGGATCAGGTCGGTCTTCTGCAGTTCGAACTCCACGTCGGACAGCCCTTTCGCCTCCTCCAGAATAGCAAGTATTCTCACCGTTTCCGCCTCTTCATTGATGGCCAGCACGGAACCCCTGGGCAGGTGGATCTTCAGCCGCTCCATGATCCTTCGTGCTATCTCTTCTTTGTATCTCTCGAACCTGGCGGTTGGTATGGCCCTGATGCGTGCCAGAACCCCTTCAGCGGCGGTGGTGTCCTCCGCCTGGCCGATTCGCGCTCCACCCTGGGGCGGGATGACGCAGGGGATGAAGTGCTCCAGGGCGTAGATTTGATGCCCCTCCAAAATGACCTGCACCTCTCGCGCGATCCTGGTCATCTCCGCTTGGTATTCCTCTCTGAGATCCAGGTTTTTACTGCGAATGGAGTACCATTGTTCTCTTGAGGAATCCGTGATGTTCTCGTCTTTCATCAGGGTGGCCCTCAGCTCGCTCAGCACGGCGACTGTCTCCTCGACGTTTTCATCAGCCTTGCCTTGAAGCTCCTCTCGGATCTCCTGAGCTTCTTTGGCCTTTTCGAGGAGGAAACGCATCTGGTCTGCGCTCAGCTCGAGGCCGTTGAGCAAGTTGAGCAGTTGCACCTCCCTTTGCAGGTTTCCCACGTCGGTCAATCCCTCTGCTTTTGCTATGGGGAGGGATACACATCCGCTGCTTGCCAGCAGGAGCGCTCCCACCACAAGGGCCAAAAACAAGATGTGCTCGATCTTTCTCATTTTCCTTCTCCTTCTCCTTGTCTGTTGTTAAGGGGAGGGCATAGCTCCAGTATACGTGGAGCTATGCCCAACGCAAGACGCTGCTAGTAGTCGAGGATCTCGATGGCCTCTGACCACTCGTTGGCGACGAGACCATTGATCTCGAAGGTGCCCTCACCCCACAGGATGACCCGGCCAGAGCCGATGGCGTAGAGGTCAATTCCCTCCCCGGCTATGAGCACCGAGACACTCTGTCCACGGATCCGGGCAGTCCCGCTGAAACCGACGTATTCGGTCCAGCCACTGGGGAAGACCTTCTTGTGGCCATAGCCTTGGATTCTGATGGACTCCTCGCCTTTAACCCAGAGCACGCCAGTGCCGCGCACGCGGACGTAGCCAGTGCCGTGGAGTCCGACGAATCCGTCTCCTCTGGCCTCCAGGGTGCCCATGCCGTCCTCACTCTCCGCGCTGGCGACCGAGGCGAACCCCAGACTAGCTATCACCAGCACCGCCATCAAGATAAGCATCTTCCTTTTCATCGTTCTGTACCTCCTTTGGATTTTTTGGAACTTGGCTCCGGAAGCCTTATTCTGGCCTCATTATGCAGGATAAATGTTAACAACTCATTAACGATTTGTAAAATGCCTGTAAAATCGCCCCCCTGTTGCAGAGGGGCGTCCTCGCCCATGCGCATCAAGCTAACGCTACGAATGAGCGAGAGCGCCGGTTGAGTAGGGCCTGAAACGTAGTGAAAGGGCCAAATCGAAACCAAGCGGCTCTGGTGAGACCCGCTCCCTTGGTTTCGATACGCTCTCCGCTACGCTA
>JAUWOY010000013.1 GCA_030611885.1 Chloroflexota bacterium
CTGCTACTCCAACCTCAACAGGCACACCAATTAACACACCAACCATAACACCGACAGCGACTAGCACCTCCACGTCCACGCCAACTAGGACGCCGATCATTACTGCCACTCCAACCTCAACAGGCACACCAACCAACACACCAACCAGAACACCGACGCCAACTCCTACCTTGACACCTGGTCACTATGAAGTGTACCTCCCCTTGATCAGGAAGAGCCCTCCTGCTCCCACACCTACGCCAACCTACACTGCTACGCCAACTATCACACCGACGCGGAAACCTGCACCAACCAGTACCCCAACGCTATTGCCTTCCGATCAACTCATCATCAACTGCGGTTTTGAGACGGACGAAGCCTGGGTGTTTGGCGAGACCTCTCGCCCGGCCGCTTACACCACAGAGGACGCACACTGGGGCGCTCGCTCTGTGCGTCTGGGCATCAAGCCCCCAACCACCGACGCCTATAGCTGGTCTTCAGTGCGCCAACGTATTACGATCCCTGCCAACGCTGCAATCGCTACCCTTTCCTTCTGGTACAAGCCTTTCACCGAGTGCACCTATCGGAATAACTGGCAACAGTTCGATTGGAGTGACTTCAGCGTGGATCAGCCTGGTCAGATTCCGCCCGACAGGAACCCGAGCAGTTGGGCTTCGTGTGACTGGCAGCAGGCCCTTATCCTTGCCGATGATTTCCCAAACCCCGCCATACTGGCCACAGTGATGAACATCAATTCCAACAGTGGCGTGTGGACTCACCAAACCTTCGACCTCATGCCTTTCGCCGGGCAGACGGTGTGGGTTTACTTCAACGTCTATAACGATGGGTGGGGCTACAGGAGAACCTGGATGTACGTGGACGATGCTTCGGTAATGGTATACTACTGAGCAGCGCTAACTCTGACGGGGGAAGTAGCCGAGTTGGACAACCCCAGCTCGGCTCTTCTCTTGCCACCAAAACTCTAACAAAACTCTAACACTCCTCTAGCGTTATTCTAACACAACTGTGGTAGAATATGGGCAAACCATCAGGGGAAGGAGCGGCAAGCATGAGAGCGGTCTGCGCCAACTGCGGCATCGAGTTCAACTGGCAACCGACTATCGTGGATGGGCTGGCCTATTGCTGCATCGGCTGCAGCCAGGGCGGGCCGTGTACCTGCGACTACGGCAATCTGCCGCAGCCAGACGATCCCACGGCTCTGGCGTCCGTTCCCCAAGACGATAATCAAGAAGAGGAGTGTAAAACATGAGCAAGATTGTTGGTATTGATCTAGGAACGACGAACTCCGTCATCGCAGTACTGGAAGGCGGCGACGCGACGGTTATCCCCACGGCTGAGGGGGGACGGCTCTGCCCCTCGGTGGTGGCTTTCACCAGGACGGGCGAGCGACTGGTGGGCCAGGTGGCTAAGCGCCAGGCTACGGTTAACCCTGACAACACCGTTTTCTCCATCAAGCGCCTGATGGGGCGGCGCTACGACGATCCAGAGGTGGAAAAAGCTAAGAAGATACTGCCCTACCAGATCGTGGAAGGGCCAGCGGGCGATGCTCGCGTCCACATTCCGGTCACGGGCAAGACCTATACCCCCCAGGAGATCTCGGCCATGATCCTCCAGAAGCTGAAGAGGGACGCTGAGAGCTACCTGGGCGAGCAGGTCAGGCAGGCGGTGATCACGGTGCCGGCCTACTTCAACGACTCCCAGCGCCAGGCCACCAAGGACGCCGGCAGGATAGCCGGTCTGGAGGTGCTGCGCATCGTCAACGAGCCCACCGCCTCGTCCCTGGCCTACGGACTGGACAAAAAGGAGCTGGAAACCATCCTGGTCTTCGACCTGGGCGGCGGCACTTTCGATGTCTCTATCCTGGAGGTGGGCGAAGGGGTGGTGGAGGTCAAGTCCACCAGCGGCGATACTTTCCTGGGCGGCGATGACTGGGATCAGCGGATAGCGGACTACGTCGCCGATGAGTTCAAGAAGGATCAAGGCATTGATCTGCGCCAGGATCGCCAGGCCCTGCAACGGCTTAGAGAGGCAGCGGAGAAGGCCAAGGTCGAGCTCTCCACCGTGACGGAGACGGAGATCAACCTGCCCTTCATCACTGCCGACGCCTCGGGTCCCAAGCACCTCCAGATGAAGCTGACCCGGGCCAAGCTGGAGCAGCTCACCGATGACCTGGTGCAGCGCTGCCGCGGTCCCTTCGAGCAAGCTCTGTCCGACGCCGGCCTCCGAGCCAGCGAAATCAAAGAGGTCGTGCTGGTGGGCGGCGCTACCCGCATGCCCATGATCCAAGACCTGATCAGGGGGCTTACCGGCGGCAAGGAGCCTCACAAGGGGGTCAATCCCGACGAGGTGGTGGCTGCGGGAGCTGGCTTGCAGGCGGGCGTGCTGAGCGGCGAGGTTACGGACGTGCTGCTGCTGGACGTGACGCCGTTGACCCTGGGCCTGGAGACCCTGGGCGCCGTGAGGACAGCCCTCATCGAGCGCAACACCACCATCCCCGTGCGGAAGAGCGAGATCTTCTCCACCGCCGCGGATGGTCAGACGGCAGTGGACATCCACGTGCTGCAGGGCGAGCGATCTATGGCCGCCGACAACATCACCCTGGGCCGCTTCCGGCTGGAGGGCATCCCTCCCGCGCCACGGGGCATGCCGCAGATCGAGGTGACTTTCGATATTGACGCTAACGGCATCCTGAACGTCGCGGCCCAGGACAAAGCCACGGGGCGGGAGCAGAGGATAACCATCACCGCCTCCACCAACCTTTCCAAGAATGATGTGGAGAACATGGTGGGGCAAGCCCGCCAGCACGCGGCCGAGGACCAGCGGCAGCGCGAGTTGGCCGATGCCCGCAACCAGGCCGACAGCCTGGCTTATCAGATGGAAAAGACCCTGCGAGAGGCTGGCGATAAAGTCTCCGATGCCGACCGTCAGGCCATCGAGAGCAAGATCAATGAGCTGCGCCAGGCTATGCAAAGCGATGACGTCGCGCGCATCCGCCGGGTCACGGAGGAGCTGAAGCAAGCCAGCTACGCCATGTCTCAGCAGATGTACGGCCAGCCGCAGGGTCAATATCAAACTGGCTCTGGGGATGAAGGCGTGGTGGAGGGCGAGTTCCGGGAGATGTAGATGACGTGAAACGTGAAGACGTGATGCGTGAAAAGCAATTCTCGCTTCACGTTTCACGCTTCACAGCGAGGTCACAAGGTTATGACTGACAAAAACGGGAAGAAGGTGCGGATAGCGGTCACGTCGCAGGAGAGCAAGGCTGATCAGGATGAGTTGGATGCCATCCGCCAGGAAGCGGCTGAGTATAAAGACAAGTACCTGCGGGCAGCAGCCGAAGTGGAGAACACCAGGAAGCGGCTGGAGCGCCGCTACGCTGGTCAGGCCGAGGAGGAGAAGAAGCGCCTTCTACGCAACTTCCTGACGGTGGCCGATAATCTGGAACGGGCCCTGGCTCACTCTGATCGCCCCCCCTCAATCCCCCCCGACTCGCAGGGGGGAAGTCTCCGCGCTGGGGTAAAGCTCACTTATCAAGAGCTGCAACGTCTGCTGAGCCAGGAGGGTGTGGAACCCCTGGAAGCTATAGGTCATCCCTTTGATCCCTATTATCACGAGGCAGTGGTTACAGTAGCGAGTGATGACGACGAGGAAACAGTGGTGGAAGAAAGGCAGAAAGGCTATCTGTATCGTGGACAACTCCTCCGCCCAGCAAAGGTGGAGGTAGCTGTCCCGGCACCAGAGTGAGAAACCAGGTTTTTCCCTATCAAAGCAAGCAGCTCGTTGCTTTTGGGGCTTCCTGAGGCACGAGAAGATGTCCTGGCAACCAAAAACCTGGTTTCTGATCCCTACGGAGAAAAGAGGCCCGATGAAAACAAACAAACGAAATGCGCGCTACATCCTGCTAGCGGCTCTGATGGTTTTGAGCCTGACCCTCCCAAGTTGCAGCTTCACCACCTGGCCCAGCAGATTGGCGGGTAAGGTGGAAGAACTGGCAACAAAGGTGGCCCCAGAAGTCGTCGAGGTCGAGAGGCCAGTGGTCAAGACCGTGGTGGTCGAGAAAGAGGTGCCCGTCGAGGTCGAAGTCACCAGGATCGTGGAGGTGGAAAAAGAAGTGTTAGTCACGCCCACTCCCATCCCCCTGGCAATCTCCACGCCTACCTTGCCGGCTGAGACCCCGCCCCCCGCCACGTGGGATGAGTTGGACGTAGAATCCCAGATCCTGACCGAGGTGTACCGCAAGGTGAACCCCTCGGTGGTCAACGTGACCAACCTGGCCCGGCTGGAATTGTTCGCTGAAGAGGAAGTCATCCCCCAGGGAGAAGGGTCAGGATTCATGTGGGATGACCAGGGGCATATCGTCACCAACGCCCACGTGGTGGAGGGCGCTGACGAGGTGCAGATCACCCTGTACGATGGCCTCACCCTGCCGGCCCAGGTGGTGGGTGTGGATCCGGACAGCGATCTGGCAGTGGTCAAGATTGATCCCCAGGGCCTGGAGCTGCGGCCGGTGGAACTGGGCGATATTGATGATATAGTGGTAGGCCAGCGGGCGATCGCTATTGGCAATCCCTTCGGATTCGAAGGCACGTTGACCCAAGGCACCGTCAGCGCCATAGGACGCACCATCCCCTCGCTGACAGCCTTCAGCATCCCTGAGGCCATCCAGACCGACGCGGCGATCAACCCTGGCAATTCCGGTGGGCCGTTGCTCGATTCGCAGGGCCGGTTGATCGGGGTCAACGCCCAGATCAGCTCCGCGGTGCGAGCGAGCGCTGGCGTTGGCTTCGCCGTGCCGGTCAATATCGTAAAGCGAGTGGTGCCAATGCTGATCGCCGAAGGGCACTACGACCATGCCTGGCTGGGCATCACCGGGGGCACCTACAACCCGTCCTGGGGCAAGGCACTCGGCTTTCCCGAGGAGACACGAGGGGCCTACGTCATGGAGGTTGTACCTGAAGGGCCGGCAGGCGAGGCCGGCTTGCAGGCTGGGACAAGGCAGACCGATATCTTGCTGTGGTTGAACGAGTTCGAACAGCCAGTCTACCTGGCGGCCGGGGGTGATCTGATCGTGGCCATTGATGATCAGCCGGTCAAGAACTTCGACGATCTCCTGGTCTACCTGGAACGTTACACTTCGCCCGGCGACCGGGTTGAGCTGACCGTGCTGCGCGACGATGGACAGCAGCAGGCCATCACCGTGAAATTGGGAAAGAGGCCGCAGCGTACGCGCTGATAATTGATTGGAGGTTGGAAGTTGGAGGTTGGATTGCCAGACCTTCCCACTTCCAATCAGGTACAATTGGGTTGAAAATCTACAAGGAGGTGAACAGTAATGGCTAATTTAGTACGTTGGGAACCCTTCCGGGATTTGATCTCCCTGAGGGAAGCGATGGATCGGCTGTTTGAGGAGAGCTTCATCCGTCCTCGCATTGGCTGGCCGGCTCCCCTGGGCGTCGGGGCCCTGGCAGTGGACATGTATGAAACTGACCAGGATGTGGTAATCAAGAGCTCTGTGCCTGGGGTCAAGGCCGAGGACCTCGACATCACCATCACCGGCGACACGCTGACCATCAAGGGCGAGACCAAGACCGAGGAGAAAGTCGAGAAAGCCAACTACATCCGCCAGGAGTGCCGCTACGGAGCTTTCTGCCGTTCCCTGACCCTGCCCACCACCATCGTGGCAGAGAAGGCCAAGGCCGAGTTCGAGAACGGCGTGCTGACCTTGACTCTCCCCAAGGCTGAGGAAGTCAAGCCCAAGACCATCAAAGTCAAAGCCAAGTAACAATGACCAATGCGCCAATGACCAAATCCCAATATCTCGAAAGAGGCCGGGATTTGGTCATGGCGCATCATCTGTTCTTATTCCCACTAACGAGATTGGAGGAGATGTCCCAATGCCCGTGTACGAATACGAGTGCCTCGAATGTGGCCTTCACTTCGAACGCCTTCAGAACTACAATGACCCACATGTTGCGCAATGCCCACGAGGCCATCGTAACGTGCGGCGGGTGTTCTCACCGCCGGCCATCGTCTTCAAAGGCTCCGGCTTCTACGTGACCGACAATCGTAAAGATAGCGGAAGCAACAAGAAGCCAAGCAAGAAGGAAAAGGCACCTGCGAAGAAAGAAGCCGCCGACTGAGCGCGAAAGTCGGCGGCTTTGTTTTGCCTCTTGTGCACCTTAAAACACCCGACACACCAGCCCCTTCAAATACTCCGACTCCGGAAAGGTGAGCAGGATCGGGTGGTCGGAGGCCTGGGAGAGCTTTTCGATGATCTGCACGTCGCGGCCGGCGTCAACACTGGCGCCGAAGAGCACTTTCTGGAAGAGGTCGGGGCTCACCCGGCCTGAGCAGGAGAAGGTGAAGAGGATGCCGCCAGGGGCGATGATCTGCATGGCCAGGAGGTTGATGTCCTTGTAGCCCCGGCAGGCCGATTGCACCTGATGCTGGGAGTAGGCGAATTTCGGCGGGTCGAGGATGATCAGGTCAAAGGTCCGCCCCTGATCACGATACCCCCGCAGCACCTGGAAAACGTCCCCTGCTACGTACTCGTCGTCGCGGTCAGTGAAGCCGTTGAGAGCCACGTTGCGCCGGGCCAGCTCCAGGGCCTCGGCCGAGGACTCGACGTTGGTGATGCGCCCCGCCCCGGCTGCGGCGGCGTAGACGGCGAAAGCCCCCGTGTAGGCGAAGCAGTTGAGCACCTCCTTGCCTCGACAGTACCTGGCCAGCTTTTGACGGTTCTCGCGCTGGTCGAGATAGAAGCCGGTTTTGTGCCCCGTTTTTATGTCCACCAAAAAGCGACGACCGTTCTCCGTCACCTCCACCAGCTCCGGCGGCTCCTCCCCATGCAGCAGGCCGCTGACCTGAGCCAATCCCTCTTTCTTCCGCACCTCCACATCGCTACGCTCGTAGATGCCCCTGGGCTTCAGCGAATCAGCCAACAGGCTGACCAATTCAACTTTCCAACGCTCGATCCCCAGGGTAAGAAACTGGGCCACCAGGTAATCGCCGTAGCGATCGAGAACCAGGCCGGGCAAGAGGTCGGATTCGGCGTTGACCAGGCGGCAGGCGTCGGTGGATGGATCATCGGCCAGGGCCTGCCGGCTGGCGACAGCCTGCTTCAGCCGGCGTCTCCAGAAGTCGCCTCCGATGACTTCGCCCTCGTCCCAGGTGAGGAGACGAACCGTTATCTGAGAGCGGCGGTTCAGGTAGCCCTGGGCCAGGAAGCGCCCCCGGTAGTCGGCTACCACTACCACTTCCCCGTCGGCGACCTCCCCCTCGATGCGCTTGATGGCTCCGGAGAAGATCCAGGGATGTCGGTTCAGCACCGGCTTCTCCCGCCCTCGTTTTAGGATAACTTGTGCCATGTCATCCTCATCTCGGCGTAAACGGCCATTGCAGTTGCACACAGATTGCCCGCCAGCGTTCCGGCACCTCCGGCGTACACAGAAAAGGCATGTACCCCAGCTTCAGGTAGGTTTTCAACGCCGGCAGCCGATAGTCCTCGGTATAAAGATGGATGGGGCGGCACCCGGCTTCGATGAACCGCGCCGTGACAGCGGCAGAGACGGCCATACCCAATCCCTTGCCAGCGTGGGCAGGGTCACCGGCCAGCCAACCCAGCTCACCGCCAGAGGGATACACCTCTGAGCGCAGGGCCATGGCAGTGGCCACGATCTCGCTGCTTTCCTTATGGATGGCCATAAACCAGCCCTCTGGCAGAATTCTTGGGAGCCAAGGCTGCAACACCTCTTCATTCCACCCTGGCCATCCGGACAGTTTCATGATCTGGTAAAAGCGGAGTTCATCCCCCTGTTGATACGTGCGCAATGTATATCCAGAAGGCAACTGCACAGCAGGCGGAGCGTTCAGCAAATGCTCAGGCCACATCATCTGTAATTGCGTATAGGATTCATTCTCGCTCAATTTTGTCTCCGAACCGAGAAGGCCGGCCAGCTTGTGCGGGAGATGCTCAGGTCAGCGCCTTAGAGTTTGGAACACGGAATCACGGAAGGTGCGGAGTCACGGAGCTTCCGTGATTCCATGCTCTCCGTGCTTCCGTGTTCCCGCGCTCTCTCAATCATCCCCAGCAACTCCGCCTCCCCGATCATGGACACACCCAGTTCGCGAGCCTTGTTGTATTTGGTGCCGCCAGGAGCCTCCCCCACCAGCAGATAATCGGTCTTGCTAGAGACGGACCCTGTGACCTTGCCGCCGTGGCGCTCGATCAGCGCCGTGGCCTCGTCGCGACTCATGGAGGGCAAGGTGCCGGTGATGACGAAAGTCAAACCTGCCAGGGTCGGTGGTATTTCCTCCCCGACCTCCTCCCGTTCCTCCATCCTGACCCCCGCCCGCCGCAGCTTCTCGATCAGCCCCCGGTGCCGCTCCCGCCCAAACCACTCCACGATGCTGCCCGCCGTGTGAGGCCCCAGGCCCTCGATGGCCTCCAATTCCTCCTGGGTAGCAGCCATCAGCTCACCAACGGACGAGTAGTGCTCGGTCAAGAGCTGGGCCACGGTGCTCCCCACGAAGCGGATGCCCAGAGCGGTGATGAGACGCCAGAGAGGCCGGTGCTTGGAGGCCTCGATAGCGGCCAGCAGGTTATCGCTGCTCTTCTCGGCGAAGCCCTCCAGAGGCAGGATGTCCTCCCGCCGCAGATAGTAGAAGTCGGCCACGTCCTTAAGCAGCCCCTCCTTCACGAACTGCTCGGCTGCTCGAGAGCCGAAGCCCTCGATGTCCATAGTCCCGCGGAAGGCAAAGTACTCCACCCGCCGCACCAACTGGGCGGGGCAGGCAGCGTTGACACAATAATGAGCCACCTCGCCCTCAGGCTTCACCGCTGGCTCGCCGCAGGCAGGACAGCGGTCGGGCATGTGGAAGACCGTCTCGTCGCCGGTGCGGAGGTCCACGATAGGGCCCACCACGTAGGGGATGACCTCGCCGGCCCGGCGCACGGTGACGGTGTCGCCGATGCGGATGTCCTTGCGGTGGATGTCCTCCTCGTTGTGGAGGGCCGCCTGCCTGACGATGACTCCCCCCACTTCCACTGGCTCCAGGATGGCGAAGGGATTCAAGCTGCCGGTGCGGCCCACGTTGACGCCGATGTCCAGCAGCCTGGTCGTCGCCTCCCGGCCAGGGAACTTGTAGGCGACAGCCCCACGCGGGGCGTTGCCCACCGCTCCCAGGTGCTCCTGGATCTCCAGGGAGTTGATCTTCACCACCACCCCGTCCACCTCGTAGTTGAGGGTGTCCCGCTTCTCCATCCATTCGTGACAGTAGGCTACGACTTCCTCGAAGTCGGGCAGCAAACGGCTATCGGAATTGACAGGGAAGCCCATACGCCTGAGGTACTGGAGGGAATCCCACTGGGTGGCGACGGCGATCCCCTCGCTGTCCACCACGGCGTAGGTGAAGATGGACAAGGGGCGCGAGGCGGTGATGCGGGAGTCGAGCTGGCGCACCGAGCCAGCGGCGGCGTTGCGGGGATTGGCGAAGGTCTTCTGGCCCAGCTCAGCCTGGCGGCGGTTGAACTCCTCGAACTGGTCAAGGGGCATGTAGGCCTCGCCCCGCACCACCAAACGGGCTGGCGGCGGGCCATCGGGCGAGACGGGGATGCGCAGGGGAACGCCTCTGATAGTCTTGAGGTTAGCGGTGACGTTCTCTCCCTCGATGCCGTTTCCCCGCGTCGCGCCCTGAACGTAGCGCCCGTCCTCGTAGGTGAGCACCACCGTCAGGCCGTCAAACTTGGGCTCCATCACGTACTGCAAATCTTTCGGACCCACCCCTTCCGGCAAGAGCTTGCTGATGCGTTCCAACCAGGCCCGCAGCTCTTCCTCGTCGAAGGCGTCGCTCAGGCTGAGCATCGGCTTGGGATGGCGCACCTTTTCGAACTTGTCCAGCGGCTCGGCCCCCACCCTTTGAGTGGGCGAGTCCGGGGTAACCAGCTCCGGATGGGCCGCCTCCAGCTCCCGCAGCTCCCGCATCAGCCCGTCGTACTCGGCGTCGCTGACGACGGGCGAGTCCAGCACGTGATAGCGGTAGTTGTGATAACGTATCTCTTTACGCAGCTCTTCGATTCGCTCGATGGGAGGGTGTCCCGCGCTCATCTTCCGTAACTCCTGGCAATCTTTCCTTGATTATAACACCTTTACCAGTCGCTTGTCAAAAAACGAGGTAACGAGTACCTTGTTACTCATTACCTCGTTCCTCATCCCTTCGTCACCAAGCCCCCTCGTTTGACAAAAACACAGGATAGCTATAGAATGAGCCTATGATACCCAACTACGATAAACTGAGCGTGGTGGCAAGTGTGATATTGCTTTGTCTGGCCCTCTCCCTGATCATTGTCTTGCCGACGGAGACTCCCTCCCTCGTCGTCCTCGGCTCACCTCTGACGATCCGGTTGTCCCAGAACTGGCTGGCGGCCGCGCTGCTGACCGGCATGGCCTGCGTCGGCACCGCCTCTATAATACGCCTCCACCCTCTGTTCCAGAAAGGCTCCTTCGTTTCCTGGATCCTCCCCGGCCTGGCGACGCTGTTGGCCACGATCCTCTTGCCTCAAGCCCCAAACACAATTTACGCCCTGGGCGGCCTGGCTGTGATGGGAATCCTCCTCCCGTTGATCATCACCGCCGAGTACCGCACCGTTGATCCAAGCGCTCCTGGCTATAGGGCCGCCCGATTGGGCCTGAACTTCATCGCCTATCTCTTAGCCCTCGTCCTCTTCGCCCTCATCCACGAGAGCAAAGCACCTGGTTTGCTCATGGCCGCCGCAGCGCTGGGCGGGAGCAGCCTGCTGACCCTGGATCTGCTGTGCGGCGTTCAGCAAGACCTCAGACGAACCGGCCTCCACGCCCTGATCGTCGGCCTGGTGATGGGGGAGATCGTCTGGGCCTTGAGCTACTCGAAGATTAACAGCTTGACCGCTGGCATCTTCCTGCTGCTCGTCTTCTACCTCATCACCGGCCTCGCCCGGCAGGGGCTTCTGAAGCTCCTCAACCGGCGGATCCTCATCGAGTTCGCTGTAGTGGCGCTGATCGGCCTGGCGCTGCTCCTCAAGTACGTCCCCTGAGCGATCCTCACAGCTCGACCTCGATGCCCAGCCCCAGCGTCTCGGCCTGCGTCAGCACCGCGCGGGCTACCGACACATCCTGCACCGCGTTGCCCACCGACTTGAAGAGCGTGATCTCGTCAGCATTGTCGCGCCCTGGCTTGATCCCAGCAGCGATCTCCCCCAGCTCGGCGTAGATGTCGTGTTCGGTAATCAGGCCCTTGCGGATGGGGATGATCAGGTCGCCCGTCTCGGACAGGCACCCCTCCCGCGAGCCTACCACGATCCTGGCCCTTCCGACCGTCTGCTCAGGAATCTCCTGCATCTCCGGCGTGAAGGAGCCGACGGCGTTGATGTGGACGTCTGGCTTGAGGTCAGCGTCGGCGAAGACGGGCGTCCTGGAGGTGGTGGCGGTGCAGATGACATCGGCCTCACGGGCGGCCTCCGCCGGGGAGGAGGCGACCCTGAGGTCAGCGGGCACCCGCCCCTTTCCCGCCATCTCCTGGGCGTACCTTTCCGCCGCCTGGGGGTTGACGTCGTAGACCCAGGCAGTTTCGATGTCCCGCACCTCGCAAACCGCCAACAGTTGGGTACGCCCCTGAGCCCCTGCCCCGAAGATGGCCGCCACCCTGGCATCCTGCCTGGCCAAAAGGTCGGTAGCTGCTCCCGAAGCCGCGCCCGTGCGCAGCGCGGTGAGATAAGTCCCGTCCATCACCGCCACCGGCCGGCCGGTAGCGGCCTCCACCACGACCACCAGGGCGAAGATAGTGGGGAGACTCTTATCCAAGTTGCGGGGGAAGACGGAGACGATCTTGACCCCCAGGTCGTCGCTTTCCGAGAGGTAGGCAGGCATGAAGAGAGTGACCCCCTCGTGCCTCTTCACCGGCAGTTGGGTGCGGAGGGGCACCACCGCCTTCCCCGCCGAGAACTGGGCGAAGGCCCCCTTGACGATCTCGATGGCCTCCCGCATGGGAACGGCTTGCTGGACATCCTGCTTGGAGAGCACTCGTAGCTTCATCATTCCTCCCACATCGTGCCAAAAACTTCGAGGGCTCAGACCAAGCAAGGTCTAGCCCTCGGCCTTACCTACGTGACTTACACGCATGGCAATCTCAATCTTGCAATACCCCTCTCTCACAAGCGCTCCAATTGCACGATTCCAGATCCATAGTCGCAGGCAAAATGAAAACGGTTGATCAAATCGCGTCCAAAAACGGACGGAATCCTGAGAATGCGCGAAACCTCTTCTGGTGGTAACCGCTCCAAATCGTGCTGTACTACCCATAGATCCTGCCTCAGTACGACATGGTCTTCGTCTGACGCTAGGGTGATCTCAACGTCTCGCACCAGGAACGAGCGCACACTGCCTCCAATGCCGACGATGGGCAACGGAGCTGGCTCCAGAGCGTCAGCCGAAATGCCCAAGAGCCTTACATCACGGTCCAGGAGGGTTGTGCGGGATGCTCCAGTGTCCGCCAGGAACCAAACCAGCCCTTGAAAGTAAGCTGATCGAAGGTGAGCGGCAAAGTACGGTGCATCTCCGACGAAGCGACCTCGAACGATCACAGCACCATCTCCAGAGGTTCGTGGGTAATGAACTCAACACACGTATAAGCAGGGTCCGGCAACTTCGACAGTAGCCCTGCCAGCTCCGGATCACTAGCGATCACCTGCCTTGTCTCCACCGCGATCCATTGGTCAACATATCGCCTAAGAAGCATGTCTCGATTTTCGTTGACCCACACGTGATCGGCTTCAAAGGCAAGCACCTCATTAGTCAGTTTATTGGTCATCTTTCGCCTCCGGCCTTGTTCCCAGATCCGCCCACCTATCCTCCGGTTAAAAAAGCGAGCATGATTTCGCCCCCGTCACTCTCTCCCCCTCACTCCTCCCCCAGATACGCCTCCCTCACCCGCTCGTCGCGTATCAGCTCAGCGGTAGACATCCCGCCGGTGACCGACGTGAAACACCGTCACTATCTGCCGCTCATCGTCAATCTCATAGATGACCCTATAGTCGCCTACTTTTACTCGCCATCCCTCGCGTCCAGCTAGTTTCCGACACCCCCTCGGCCGGGGGTTCTCACCGAGCTTGAGAATGGCGGCCTTCACTCGCTCATAAGCCATAGGCGGGAGCCGGGCCAACTCCTTTTGCGCACGACGTAGAATGAGGACGGTGTGACTCATCGGCGTCCCTGCTCAATTTCCTCGATCGCCTGCTTGAAAGGAATAGCTTCATCGCCCGATGCTTTTGCTGCGTCGTAGGCGCGAATGGTCTCTAATTCTTCCAGCTCCTCAAGAATCCTCCAATAATCGCGAATATCGAGTAGAACGCTAACCTGGTTGCCCTGCTCGTCCACGACATATCGCTCTCGAATTGCAACTGCCATCTTTCTCACTCCTCCCCCAGATACGCCTTCCTCACCCGCTCGTCGCGTATCAACTCCTCCGCTGAGCCTGAGAGGATGGTGCGGCCCGTTTCCAGCACGTAGCCCTTGTCGGCCAGCCTGAGGGCGGCGCGGGCGTTCTGCTCCACCAAAAGGATGGTCACTCCGCCCCGATTGATCTCCTCGATGGTTTCAAAGATGGCCTTGACTAGCATAGGAGCCAGGCCCAAGGAGGGCTCATCCAGCATCAAGAGCTTCGGCCTGGCCATCAGCGCGCGCCCGATGGAGAGCATCTGCTGCTCCCCGCCGGAGAGGGTGCCAGCGATCTGTCTCTTCCGCTCCTCCAGGCGAGGGAAAAGCTCAAAGACCCTCCTGCGGTTCTCCTCGATGGCCTGCCTGTCGCTGCCCAGGCTATAGGCCCCCATGTTCAGGTTCTCCTGCACCGTCAAAGTGGTAAAGACCTTGCGCCCTTCAGGAGCCTGGGAGATGCCCATGTTCACAATTTGGTGAGCGGGCACGCCATTGAGCACCTGCCCATCGAAGACAACTCGCCCCTCGCGAGGGGGCAGCAAGCCTGAGACAGTCCGCAGGGTGGTGGTCTTGCCTGCCCCGTTGGCCCCGATGAGGGTGACGATTTCGCCTTCCTCGACCTCCAGAGAGATGCCTTTCAGAGCATGAACGTGTCCGTAATATGAGTGAAGGTTTTCGATCTCTAACAGAGCCATGTTCTATTCTTCTTCCCTGCCTAGATAGGCTTCGATAACCCGCGGATTGCCCCGCACCTCGGCCGGCGTTCCCTCAGCGATCTTCATCCCATTGTCCAAAACGATGATCCGGTCCGAGATGCCCATCACCACCTTCATGTCGTGTTCGATGAGAAAGACGGTGATCCCCGAACCACGGACCTGGCTGATCAATTGCATCAGTTCGTTGGTTTCCTGCTCATTCAGGCCAGCGGCGGGCTCGTCCAGGATGAGAAGTCGGGGATCAGTAGCCAGCGCCCGCGCGATCTCCAGATGGCGCTGCTCGCCATAGGGCAAGTTCTTGGCCAGCTCCGCTCGCTGTTCGTACAGCTTCATGAACCGCAGGTGGCGCTCGGCTTCCTCGCGAATAGACTGCTCCTCAAGCTGCTGGCTTTTGGGCTGCAATATGGCCCCCAGCCAGCCGGCTTTGGTGCGACAGTGCCGCCCCGCCATGACGTTCTCCATAACCGTCAGGTTGCGGAACAGCCGGATGGTCTGAAAAGTCCGCCCAATGCCTCGCTCAGTAACCGCATGGGGCCTGAGGCCCAACAGGTTCTGGCCGTTCAGACGGATTTCCCCTTCGTCCGGCGGATAGATGCCGCTGATAAGGTTGAAGACCGTCGTCTTCCCCGCCCCGTTAGGCCCGATCATGCCCAGTATCTCGCCGTCGTTGATCTCGAAATCCAACCTGTCAACCGCTGTGAGACCGCCGAAGGTTTTGGTCAGGTTGCGTACTTCCAGCAAAGCCATGCTCTACCTCGACTTCTTGTTAGAAACCAGGTTTTTCCCCGTCTGAGCAAGCAGATCGTTGCTGTGGGATCTCCTGGGACGCGAGAAGGTGTCTTATCTATCAACAAAAAACCTGGTTTCTGATTCCTACTCTTTAGCCAGCTCCAACTCGCGGCGGAAGCGCTGGCTGGGCCAAAGACCCTCAGGGCGAAAGACCATCATAAAGATCATTGCCGCTCCGAAAAGGAGCATTCGCCACTGCTGGATGTTCGACAGAACCTCGCGCAGGATCTCCGGCAAGACGACCATGCCCACCGTGCCCACCAGCACACCGGGGATGGAGCCCGTGCCGCCCAGCACCACGATACAGAACATGACCACCGATTCCCAGAAGCTGAAGCTCTCCGGAGCGATGACTGTTATCCAACTGGCGTAGAGGTTCCCCGCCACCCCTGCCCAGGCAGCGCCGATGGCGAAGGCCAGGAGCTTCACTCGCACGGTGTCAATCCCCATGGTCTCGGCCGCCAACTCGTCTTCGCGCACACAGGTCCAGGCCCGCCCCAGACGCGAGTTCTCCAGCCGCCGCATGGCGAAGACGGTGAAGACCACGAACGCCAGAAACAGGTAGTAGTAGTGCCACTGCTGACGGAAAGTGAAGCCGAAGATAGCGGGTCGGTTGATCCCAAAGATACCGTTGGGCCCTCCCGTGATCACCAGGCCGGTCAGTTTCTCCTCCAGGAATTGGAGGCCGGGGATCTTGGCTAGAAATACCAAACTGCTCGCATCGTTGCGCAGGGCAATGCGCACGATCTCCCCAAAGCCAATGGTCACGATACAGAGGTAATCGCCTCGCAGGTGCAATATCGGCCGGCTGATCAGAATGGCGAACACGGCCGACAACAGGCCAGCGACGGGCAATAGCCAGAAGGTCGGGATGTTGTACCGGCTGCTCAGTATGGCCGTCGTGTAAGCTCCTACGGCATAGAAAGCAGCGTGACCGAGCTGAAACAGCCCGGCGTAGCCCAAAATGATGTTGAGGCTTAAACCCAGCAGGGCGTATACAAAGAAGAAGTTGGCCACCTGGATCCAGCGAATGCTCCGAACAATCCAAGGGAACAAGATGACCAGGGCGGCCAATGCCGAGTACAGATAGCGTTCATCTATTTTTCGCAAGCGGACGATCAAGTCTTTCAAGGGAACTCACTCCCATCACAACTTCTCTGCTACTCGTTCTCCGAGCAGTCCCGTAGGTTTGAAGATAAGTATCAATACCAGCACGAAAAAGGCAATGGCGTTCTTCCAGGCATCGGACACAAAACCGGTGGCCAGCGCCTCGATCACCCCCAGGATCAGTCCCCCGATCATGGCTCCTGGGATGTTGCCGATACCTCCCAGGATGGCGGCGGTGAACGCCTTCAGGCCGTATCCCCACCCCAGAGTGAAGTAAATGCGCCCGTAGTAGAGGCCGACCATTATCCCGCCTGCCGCCCCCAGGGCCGGCCCGATGAGGAAGACCAACATGATGATGCGGTACACATCAATCCCCATCAACCTGGCAGTGTCGTGATCCAGCGCCACGGCGCGCATCGCTGTGCCCACTCTGGTGTACTGCACGAAGAAGTACAAGCCGGCCATCAGGAGAGCAGCGATGACCAACATCACTACCTGAATCAGAGATATTCTCGCTCCGCCGATCTCCCAAATAACATCCGGGACGATGGCCTTGAACTCCTCAGGATACGTCCTATACCTGGCACCGTAGAGGAGCATCACCGCGTTCTGAAGAAAGATCGAAGCCCCCAGGGCAGAGATAACGGGAGGCAACCGCCCTGCACGATACAAGGGGCGATAGGCGACCCGTTCCAGCACGATCCCTATTCCCGCTACCAGGGCCATGACGATCAGAAAGATCAATAAGAGGAACAGTAAGCTGGCTGAGGCGCCCACATTGACCACCACCCCCATCAGAGTAACAAGGCCCAGATAAGCACCCAGCATGAACAGATCGCCGTGGGCGAAGTTGATCAACTTGAGCACGCCGTAGACCATGGTGTAGCCCAAGGCGATCAGGGCATAGAACGACCCAATGGTTAGACCATTTATTAATTGCTGCAGAAGTTGTCCCATACGCTTTTGCTCATTTCCAACTTTTGAGAGAAACCAGGTTTTTACCCTACTTGAGTGGACAAGCTATTGCCTTTGGAGAACTCCGTGGTACGAGAGGTCACACTCTTCAGCTAAAAACCTGGTTTCTGAACCGCGGGCTGACAATCAGAGAGGGAGTTCGAAAGGTCTCCCTATCGAACTCCCTCGCTTTACCAGGCCTACTTGACCATCTCGAACTCACCAGCTTCGGTGATGATGTAGGCTTCGTGGACCGTGCCCAACCGGTCGCCCTTCTCATCGAAGCCGATGATGTTGCCCGTCACACCGGGGTAATTTGCGAACTCGTTGTGCAAGTATTCGGCCATCTTCGCCGAGTCGGTAGAGTTGGTCTCTTCCATAGCCTTGATGATGACCCGCATAGCGTCCCCAGCCATGACCCACCAGACGCTGTCTGGGGGTTCGTCGTACTTGGCGACGAAGTCGCTGTAGAACTTCTTGGCCACATCGCCGGGGATGTCCTTGGGCAGCGGCTCGGTGGTGATGTAGCAGCCCTTGGCCGCATCCAGACCGGAGATCTCGACCATCTCCGGGTTGTTGCAGGCATTGCCCATCACCCACGTGAACCCGGTCCCCAGCTCCTTGGACTGCTTGAGCAACAGCCCTCCCTGTGGGTGATAACCGGAGAAGTAGACAGCATCGGGCCCCAGGCCATCAATCTTGGTCAGGATGGGCTTGAAGTCGGTGTCCTCGGGGTTGATGGCGTCGAAGATGACCACCTCCAACCCGGCTTCCTCCGAGTAGCGCTTGGTATGCTCAGCTAACCCCTGAGCATAGGTCGAGTTGTCGTGGATGACGCCGATCTTCTTCACCCCCAGCTTATCCTTCATGAAGTTGGCGGCAAAGAGGCCCTGGCGGTCGTCCAGGAAGCAGACGCGGAAGAAGCGCTGGAAGCCTTTCTGTGATAGCCGGGTGGCCGTTGAGGATGGGGTGATCTGCAGGAGGCCGGCCTCGTCGTAGATCACCGAAGCGGGCTCGGTGCAGGTGGAGCTGTAGCTGCCGGCCACGGCTTTTACTCCCGCCGACACCAACTGATTGGCGCACTTGGACGATTCGTCGGGCTTGCCCACGTCGTCGCACTTGACGATCTCAATCGTGCGGCCACCCAGGATGCCCTTCTCGTTGATCTGCTCTGTCAGCAGCTCGACGACCTTGACGAAGCCCTCGCCCTCATAGGCGTATTCGCCAGTGATAGGGGCCTGCAGACCGATCTTGATGGGCTCCTCGGCTGCGGGCTTGCAGCCCACTGCTATAGATAGCACCAGCAAAAGGGTGATCGGAACCAATAGTTTCTTAGACATGACTTTCTCCTCCTTTGTTTTTGAACGGACTCCTGTCTCGCGGAGTCGGCTTTTGCCTCCCTGTCACCCAGGGGGTGAGGGAGCAATCCGATGTACCTGATCACGACACTCTTTTGGCGTTCGCATCCCCCCTTTCAGATTCAGATGATATGGTGGAGTTGAAAAAAGCATCACCACGATTTGCGTAGATTCCACCAGGTTAATCCTATTCTAGCACAGAATTACCCAGAAGTCAAAACACCAACCTTCAAATCACCATCTTCTCTTCCGAGACCACCACCTCTCCTCTGGCGAACCGCTGGCAACTGAAGGGATTGTCTTCGTCGGACATCTGGCCGGTGATCATGGCCACCACGTAACGGCTGCCCTCAGGAGCGGCCATGATGCCGTGGCCGCTGTAGCCCAGGTTAAAGAAAACGCCCGTGATATCGGGAGAGGGGCCAAGGATGGGCTTCGAGTCGGGGGTACAGGTGTACTGGCCAGCGCTGAGGAAGACGTTGTCGCGGGTGAGCCGCCCCACTACCTCCTTCCAGAAAGGCGCCAGCTTCGATATCTCCTCCAGGACCAAGGCCGGGAAAGCCCAGTCGGTGGGGACTTTCTCCAGGGGTTCGCCGGGCTCCTCGGGGGTGGCCCAACCCATAGCACCTCCTCCCACCTCGGGCCGCCAATAGGCTCCCGAGGGGAGAGAGATGGTCAGGGGAGCATCTTGAGGGATCGCAGCGTCCTGGCCAATGATCACCTTCTGACGTCGCAGGAGGTCCAGAGGCAACTCCAGGCCCGCTAACCCAGCCACCTGACCAGAGAATGGGCCGGCCGCGATAACCACCGTGCGGGTGGAGATGTGGCCGCGATTGGTCTCCACGCCCTCTATGCCCTGGCTGCCAAGCTTGATCCCGGTGGCTTTGGTGCGCAGGAGAAACAGGGCTTCGCTGCCTTTGGCAAATCCGTGGGTGAGCTCGTGGGCTGAGAGCCAGCCATCGCCGGCGCGGTAGGTGGCCGCAGTTACTTTGGGGGAGGCCCAGGGGAAACGGCGCCGCACCTCATCGCCGCTCAGGTACTCCACGTCGTCCAAGCCGATGCTTTGCTGGTGCTCGACCTGAGCGCGGAGGTTCTGCGGGCCTTCGGGGTCGTCGGTGTAGAAGAGGTAGCCTTGCTGGTGCAAGCCAATGTCATAGCCTGGCACGCCGATCACCTCAGGGAAGTTCTCGAAGACCTCGATAGAGGCCTTCATCATGGCCACGTTCTCTGGCTCGCTAAACTGGGCTCGGAAACATTCCTCTGAGGCCGTGGTGGTGAGGGTAGCCAGGCCCTCCCGCATCTCCAGCACCACCGTATCCAGGCCAGCTCTTGAGGCATGGAAAGCAGTGGCTGCCCCCAGGATGCCACCGCCGATGATCACCACATCGGCTTGCCTGGGGAATTCGCTCGCGTCTGGAACAATGATCTTACCCAATCTGTTTCCTCCTAACGTCGTTGTTACGAGGGCTTTTGTGATCTCGTGCTGCCCTGCGCAGGAATTATGCCATAACTTGGGGAATTAGTCAACTAAACAACGCGCTTTTCCCCAATCATCTCCTCGGCCTCGAATCTCTCCAAGCGGAAGGGGCTGAGGTCGTGGTTGGTCTGGCCACTGGTGATGAGGTCCGCCAGTATCCGTCCCACAGCCGGCGATTGCATGAAGCCGTGTCCGCTGAAGCCTACGGCACAGTAAAAACCTTCCACCCCGCCGATGTCCCGGCCAATTATAGGATTGTCGTCTGGGGTGATGGTGTAGAGGCCGCCCCAGCCGCGCATGAAGCCCGCTCGATCGAGCACTGGCGCGCGGTAGGCGGCCTTTTCCGCCACCTCGACCAGGAATTCCAAATCGAAGTTGGTGTTGAAGCTGGGAGGCTCCTCCTGGTCGGTCATGCCCATCAGTATGCTGGCCCCCTCCCGCCGGAAGTAGAAACTGGGGGCAAAGTCAATGATCATGGGAATCTGCTTGGGCAGCTCGTCGAAGGGCGCGGTGACGAAGACCTGACGACGATAGGGCTGGACGGGCAACTCCAGGCCGGCCAAACGTCCCACCTGGGCTGCCCACGGCCCGGCGACGTTGACCGCCACCGGGGTCGCGATCTCCCCCTCGTTGGTCACCACCGCCCTCACCTTCCCCTCACTCACCTTTATGTCGAGAGCTTCCGTCTCTTCGCAAATCCTCACCCCCAGACGTCTGGCCTGCCTGGCGAAGCCCATGGTCACGCTGTAGGGATCGGCGTAGCCATCGCGAGGGCAGAAGGTGCCCCCCACCACATCGTCCAGATAGAGATAGGGGGCCATGTCGCCGATCTCCTCTGGCGATAGCAGGCGGACCGGCACGCCCGCGCGCTGCTGCACTGCCACGTTGGCCTGGAACTCGGCCCAATCCCTGGGCTCTGTGGCCAGAAACAGGTAGCCATGCTGGCGGAAATCAATCTCCGCCTCGAACTCCTCCGCAAAGCGTTCAAAGGTCCGCAGGCTCTCCATTGAAATGCGAATGTTGGCCTCCAGGGAGAACTGTAATCGGATGCCGCCAGCCGACAGGCTCGTGGAGCCAGAGGCCAGTTGATTTTTCTCCACCAGCACCACGTCCTGGCAGCCCAGCTTGGCCAGGTGATAGGCGGTGCTGGTCCCCATCACCCCACCGCCGATGATCACCACACTTGCTTTTTCAATCATTCAGCGTAAACTCCCAGGCGCACCAGTATTCATCGGGATGCGGATCGGGCGGGCAGGCGATGCAGCGGGTGTGGAAGCGGGGATCAATCGTGCGAGCGAAGCCGGCATATTCCACCAGGCCCACCGGTTTACAGGGGAAGTCCGGGCGGCCATCCCGCTGCCGCGCCGCCTGCACCCGGCACTCGTTCATCCGAAAGACGATGGTGCGCTCATCCACATCTATGATCTCTTGCACGTTCAGGAAGGCGTAGAGACGGTACTGCAGAGCCTCTTTCAGAGCGGGGATCCCGCCACCAGGTTCGATACCCAGGTGCCGCATGATGCGTTTGGCCTCGACGACGGTGAACCTCTCCCAGGCTTTGGCGTCCAACTCAATGGCCGTCTCCATGCCGAAAGCGCCTTCGGCCGCCAGAAACCAAAGCCCGTCGTGAGCCAGCCAATTCTTGGCCGCGTTCTCCAGCAGGCCAATCAGTTCTTCTTTGGACAACTGAAGCAACAGATCCCGGTTAGGCATAGAGCTCCCTTCTTTTTTTGGTTTGTTTGACCGTTCGCGAAGGATAGAGTATAATTCAAGCAGTGCAAAGAGCATCAATAAGGAGATTTTGCCATGCAAGCGATAGACTACAAACAACGATTGCTAGCTGAAGTTGATGATCTTCCTCCAGGTGAATTGGAGAGGATCTACAAGATGGTGGTTTTCATCCGCGATGAGTTCATTGACATGTCAGGCGAAGAACGCTATTACACTGAATCGTGGATAAAAGCAGAACGCGAGGCTACGGAAGCCTACAAGCGAGGCGGACTAAAGGCATACGGCAGCGTTGACGAGATGATGGACGACATTGAAAATCAGATAACCCTCCAAGCGTTTGAGAATCACACCTACCTGAGGAGTGTGCATAATTCGTTGGGGTGTAGTGAAGCGAGCTGTCAACGGATTTCTGGAGCGGATTGAACGGATACTAGCCGCCTCCAATCCGTTCAATCTGTTCCCTGAATCCGTTGACAGCATCCTCGTCAGCCATTTATGCACACCCCTCACCTACCTGCGCAACATCGGCGGGCATGAGATTTTGCCCTGAGTCTAACACATTCCCACACTACGCTGGCGGCAAGTACGCCAGCGTTTTTTGTTTCTTTGTCCACTTCACCACACTATTCCCCTCCTTGGCAATGACTGCGGGGAGGCCAACAAACAAATCAGCGAACAACACTTTTCGCCATTCGCTGATCTGTAGATCGTTGGACTTGCAATCACGCCTCCGTGCCAGTGACCTGGCCCTATTACCTCTCTGCAAACTCGCCCAGATTCTTGTAGTTGTTCCGCATCTCGTCGGCGGTCACTATATTCAGGAACCGCAACACCCGGCGCAACAACTCCCCGATAGGCAATTGTTCGGAGACGATGAGGCCATGGTGTTCCCTACCTGCCCACCAATACTGGTCAAAGAGAGGTGCGTAGTCCTTGCTATTGTAGGTCAGGATAGCGCGGCCTTGACTCGCGGCATAGGCCAGGTGCTCCGAGTCCTCCAACTCGGTGTTGCCTGCCTCGTGAGCCGATACCGCGTCAAAGTCCCGTTCGTGCAGTAACCTGGCCAGTTTGGGGGTGACATCGGCATCGGTATACAAGGCTACGAAGAGTTGCTCGGTCATACTCGCTCCAGGGCTGCCTGGTTTTCAGCTATGTACTGCTCGATCTCACCAGGATGATCGTAGTAGTAGCCGAGCGCATCGTGAACTTCGGCCAAGGTCAGTATGCCTTCGTACTCCTCAACTATCTGCGCCGGGGTGAGGCCATGTTGGGTCAGCACCACGATAGTCTGAACGGTGACACCCTTCCTGCGGATGACAGGCTCTCCTCCTTTCACCCCTTGCATCCGTGCGATATGGACGTGAGTGGTAGATAGCGTTGGCTTCTTCTGTTCAGCAGCCAGCCCCCCCACCTTCTGGGTTAACGTTTCCACCGTCTGTCGCAGCCAAGTCAGTTCGTCGTAAACTCGCTGTGCTTCAATCGTTGTGCTCATCTTGTCCTCCCTCCTCTGAACGTTCTCGTTCAACCCAATTCTACCACAACTCTCTTTCCCTGGCAACCGCTGGGGGCGCGAGGGAGGCAAACTTGGATTCATTCAATCTTTGCGGCGGTACTCTCTTATCCGCCCATCTTTCCAGAGAAGCAGGTCGGCGCAGAGGGGGTGATCGCGCTTGGCTGCGTCGCGGCGTACCTGGCCGGCGATAGCAGCTACGTGGGCCGGGTCGCGGTCGCTAAAAGCGATCAGGAAATCGCGATTGGGAACGCCGATCAACATGCGGCCAGGGATGCGCTCGGCCCACGTGGCCATCAGATCCGGCAGCAGAACGCGCGTGGCCGCGTAGCCGTCGCGCGTCTCGCACACCACCATGGTCTTGTCGTATAGCCCGTGCGTCTGATAGTCGCGGCTCGTGGTGCGCCGGCGCAGGTTCTCCAGCGCGTATTCGTGGATCGCGTCGAACGTGAACTCCGGCTGAGTTATCATTCGGGCCAACATGTCCTCGTTCACGTAGGCGCGGTAGTCGGGGAAATCGAACACATAGGTGATGAT
The DNA here is from genome assembly GCA_030611885.1 of Chloroflexota bacterium. Lineage (GTDB taxonomy): Bacteria > Chloroflexota > Anaerolineae > VGOG01 > VGOG01 > JAUWOY01. The sequence goes on from JAUWOY010000013.1 coordinate 23,646, forward strand.
CAACCCGGCTACGAAGGGACGATGCGCCAGCGGTGTGGCCTCTTTTTGCTGTGCCTGCTCCAGCAACTCAGTCCGGTTGAGCATCGGCAGCAGCGCTTCGGCGGCCTCTTTTTCGGTCGGTGGTGGAGAGGGTGGGGGCACGCTGCGGAGGGCGCTCAGGTGCGCCTCCACAATATCATCCAGACGGTGAGGAGAGTTCAGGTAGGCATGGTAGACCGTGTCCAGCTTGCAGCGCATCGGCTCGTCGTGCACGACGACGTGCAATACGCCCTCCTCGCGTTTGACGACCTCGTAGCCAGCCTGCCGCGTGGCAGCCTCGACGTGGGCCACGAATGCTTCCAGATCAAGTGATTTGCTCATGATATTGCCTTTCTGCTTCTTCCTCCGTGTAGCGTTCGCGTTGCTCGCGCAGCCCTTTGAGCATATCTTCCATGCTCAGGCCTGCCTCGATGCGTGCCCGTTCGATCTCCCGTGCCAGCTCGGGCACCATTGGCGTCATCGGTGTCAGCACGAAAATGCCATCCAGATCCACGAGGCGGAAGGTATCACCTGACTTGATGCTGTAGCGCTCGCGCAACTGAGCGGGCAAGGTCAGCGTACCCCGCTGACGCACCTGCACTGTAACATCCATTGAATTGCCTCCTATCTGTATTTCTGCTGGCAGAGGCGAACAAGTGAATCAGCGAACGCCGCTCTTCGCCATTCGCTGATTTCGGGGTGACATCGGCATCAGTGTACAGGGCTACGAAGAGTTGCTCGGCCATACTCGCCTGGCAACCGCTGGGTGGGCCGTCCGTGTTCTGCTGAGGATTCCACTCAGATCGTGGCCGGTTCGAGGGTAACGACGATCCGATGGGTCTGATCCAGAATGATCTGGTTGCCCTCGACGGTCACAGCGGGGGGGGCGAAGCGAGGCAGGGAGAAGACCAGTTGGCCCTGGACAATCCGCCCTTGCACCTGAACGACCTCCTGTCGGCGACGACGGTCAATCTCGGCCAGGGCAGCGAAGAAGTCATCCATCGGCACATCCTCGATCTCCCGTTCGACGAAGGCATTCAGAACTGCCTCGAATTCGTCTGGGGTGTAATCCTCGAGCATCCTCTTGTCACTCATTGTTCTAAGCTCCTTCCTGTCGGGCCAGTAGGCGCGCTTTCCACGCCTCGTATCCGATGACGATCAATCGCCCATCGGCGAAGGGGATGTGGGCTACCCCGGGGAAGACATCGGTGGCTTCCTCAATAGTAGTGGCGATGGTATCACCATCAATATCGTGCCAGAATCGCTCTGTGAGCAGGGCAACTCGCACCCGTTTCCACCGCCGTCGGTCGTAGAGCCTTGTGATGTAAAAGTCATGAGTCAGAGCCTTCGTGCGGGTGACTTGCAGGAAGTACGGAGAGGTTTTGATGTCTCCCTCGTAGCCCATCACCACGACGTCGGAACGGCTGAACCGTCCTGCACGACGGCGGATGTCGTGGGCGATGTAAACGATGCCACTCTCGGTCAGGTCACGGAAGATGACAACCTCGAACTGATAGCCACGGGCAAAGATGTCCCATCTGTAGTAGCAGTAAGCCAGCAGATACAGGGTAATCGGTTGCACTGGATCGTAGAGGCCCGCTTTGCGCAAGCGGAGGCCAATCTGACGAGCAACGGCGGCGCTAAGCCTGGGAGCAATGCGTTCTGGGTCTTCCTCGGAATCGAGCAACTTGGCAATGTAGCCGTCAGCGAAAGGGCGTTCGATTTGTTCCCTGTAGACGGTGGTAAAAGGGCATTTTCCGCTCTCGTCTTGGACGTAGCTATCGCCCAGGAGGTCGAAGGCTTCCAGGACGATCACCCAATCGCGGCCCCACACGGCACGGTCGTCCACCAAGTAGCGATGGATGAGCTCTCTATGCTGTTCGGTGAAGCGTGGGGCAAGAGTGATGAGCATGGGCGACCTCTGTCTGTGCTTTTCTTTTGCTCAATTCTACCACAACTCTCCCTTTCTGGCAACCGCTGGGGGCGCGAGGGCGAACAAGCTGCTGGCGTAGTCTAAGGTAGGATTTTCCTTAATCCGACTGTCTCGTTTGGCACGCAACAAAAAGCCACTTGTGCGGTTGACGCAGGTGGCCTTTTCTCTTTCATCCCTCTGCAAATTACGCGCCGAAAACACGACTGGGGGAGAACCCTGTTGCCCCCGTTCTCATTGACGCCAATACAACCCGCACCATATCCCAGCCAGCACCTTGACGCTGCACCTCAAACCAGCGATGCGCACGCAGATGGTCTACGGCAAGGGTGAAGCGGAAGGGGAAAAGCTCCGGCAGGTGCAGCAGGTCAGCGAAGGGGAGTTCCTCGGCCGGGTGGGCGCGCAAGGCACAGGCCAGCAGCCAGGCTTCCAGGTCGGCGTTGCTGGCGGAAAAGCACTGGCGTTTTGGAACATAGGCGTAACGTTGCTCCGATTCGGTCAAAATACCCCAATTGCGCAGGGAGGCAACGACCCGCTCCACGGCCTTTTCCAGGGAACCCAGTTGTCCACGTCCGGCTATCAGTCGCTGTTTCACCATGGCAGGTGTGATGCTGTTCTCTTGCCGCCCTAGTTGTCCAATAGCAGCCGTCACTTCGCGGAAGAAAGAGTAGTAAAGCACAGTCAAACCATAGTGCAGCCAGATCCGGTCACCGATGATGGGCGTGGCTTGAAAGTAAGTTATCGCTTCGTCGCGAAGTGCCGGGGCGATTCCAGCACTCTTGACCCAGATATTGACGAGTATGTCAATGGCTTTTCGTCGGTTGACCGCGCTGGCGATGTCCTGACCCACCACTAACTCCAGGCGCTCTCGGATCTCGGCCGGGTCGGCGGTCTCCGCGCAGAAGGCAGCGGTGGCGTCTAGCCAGGGGAGAAAGATGGTACGGTTGAAGCCAATCCCTTTGTCCATCAATCTCGCTTTCGCGGTCAGACTTCCGAAGTCTGCCAGACTTCGGAAGTCTGAGCTATTGTTACCAGAGGTACTACCACCTCATCCAGGGTAGGCCCGCCGTGAGTGACAACGGTCTCGTTGATGGTAGCAAAGGCGTTGCGCTCCTGGGGCATCAGCACCCAGACATCGTCAGGCAGCAAGCCGTCTTGGCCCCACAGGATGGTCTCAGAAAAGCCCTGTTGCACATTCACGGCGGCGTGATAATCGCTGTAGATGCGCGCCCTTTTGCCTCGGGTGTCCACCGTGAGTCCCTCGGAAGGCTGCCCGAACCCGCACGCTTCGACGTGGCCGTGGTCGCTGGTCAGGTAGACAGCGAAGCCTCGCTCTAATAGACCTGCTATCACTTCCTCTACCCGCCTGCCATATTCCTCCAGCCAGACACACAACGACGCCTGAAAGTCTGTAGCTCCCAGAGTAGCATCGTGTACCATACCATCAATCTTGCTATCTGTCAAACACAGGGCGCGAGTGCGCGCACTGTCCACCTCTGGCGGCGGCTCATCCCGGTCAAGCGCCAGACGGGAGTAGGGGCAAGCATCCACCAGCAAGCCCTCTCCTGCCCAAAAGGCCGCCCACTGCCCTGGCTCGGTCCGATTGGTGTCCAATGTGGCCGCGAAGTCGGCCGGGCGCAGACCGCTGACCAGGGCTTGACGGGATATGGCAGTGATGGTGGGAACCTGCGCCAGCAAGAGGTGTTCCTCGAAGCGCCAATCCGGATGGCGGGCCCGCCACACCGGGCCGATCAGGGCCCAGTCTGCCAGGGCCATGCAATCCAGGATGAGCAGGACCACACGATCGGCCTGGCCCTGGCGACGCTGATAGGCGATGTAGTGCGGCACGTGGTGGACGTGGTGAGGAGTGGGCAGGCGCTGGCTCCCCAAAGGGGCGTACCGCTGGCGCAGCCAGGCCAGAAAAGCAACATCCAGCTTGTTCTGCAACCGCTGGTACTCTTTCCGTTGGGCTGAACTCAGGGGGTTGTCGGGGTCGTAGCGCAGGGCGGTGAGTTCGGCCCAGGCACGAGCGACTGCCTGCCACTGCTCCCAGCGTGCGTCCGGAAGGGACATGTCCAGGTGTTCGGTCAGGACGCTCAGCAGTTCGGTCGCGCGCCGGGGCCGGCGATCCTCATCCAGGGCCAAGACTGCCGGACGAGCCCAGGCTGGCAAGCGATCAGGCCGATCAACGCTGATGGGCTCCAATGTACCGCTTCGGACAAGAGCAGGCAGGGCATCCTGTAGTCTGTGATCGGTCTCAAAGCCAAGCAGATAGCGCACTGGCTCCTCGCCCAGGAGTTGGCCGGTCTGCTGTTGCACACAAGAGCGCCACTGCTCGCGCACGAACGTAGCGAAGGTGTCCCGGCTTGCCAGCAACTCGTCCAGGGGCCAGTCGGCGTAAGCAGTGACCTTCCGCAGGTGTGCCAGCAGGCTATCGGCCAGCACGGTGGGCATAGGATCGGCCTGCTGGTGGTACTGGTCAAGCCAGGCAACGAGCTGGGCAGGCTCCCGCAGCGCGTCAAGGTCGGCGGCGAAGACGTGGCGCAGCAAGAACGCAACCGTGCCTCGCTGGCCCAGGCGGCGCGTGGGTGCAGGTGTCTGGCTCAGCCGCCAGCGCTGGGCCGGTGTGAGCGCGCGCACCATTGGGTAAACCAAGTTGGGGAAGAAGGTGTGCAGCGCCAGGGTGACGTGGTGGCCCTGTTGCCAAAGGTCGTAGGGGAGTTCGTTCAGCGAAGCAGCGGTGACAACGATCAGGGGCCGATCGGTGCTGAAGGGGCGCACCTGCTCCACCCGCTGGCGCAGGCGGATGGGGTCAGGTTCGTTTAGCAAGGTAAAACCGCCCTCAGCCAACGTGGTCAACACCGCCTCGTCGGCCAGCACGCCGTCGGGGTCGCTGACCAGGGTGAGGGGGTGAGTATGGAGAGGAAAATGGGCGAGGACAGCAGCTTGCATATCAAGACCTCAGCGTTTCCTGCCGCAGCAATGTTTGTACTTGCGCCCGCTGCCACAGGGACAGGGATCATTGCGCCCTACTTCCTGCACAACCTCGCTGAGGGCATCCACGTAGTCTTTGGACTGCTTAAGCCCCCAGCCCGTCGTCTCTCGCACCCGCTTGACCGCTTCAACTTTCCGGCCTTGGGCTATCAGGGCGCGCACCTGGTCTTCAAGTTCCTTGAGATTCATCATCACTCCACTCGTAATGTCGCGTTATCGTAGTACATCAGCAAATCCGGGTCTTCCTGCAGCACCCGCTCCGGCAATCGTTCGGCCACCTTGACGATGGTGGCGTAGTCGTGGCGGCGCCAGGCGTCGGCGAAGCCGGCGCGCACGGCCTCGGTACGGAACTTGCGTAACCGCCTGCGTCCCTCGGTATACTCGGCGAACTCGCGCAGCAGCGCCCGCTGACGCAGCATCTCCAGGTCGCTGGCCCGGTTGGGATCGGGCACGTACCAGCGGCCCGCCTCATCTTGCAGGAAGTTCTGTTCCAGGATCTCGCTCAGTTCGGGCAGGACTTCGTGGCGGGCCTGGTGGAGTTGGCGTAGGAACTGGGGCTGGATTGCCTGGTAGGTCTGGGGATAGCCGCCAGTGCTGGAGCCCAACTGCTGGCGCAGCCATTGGATGGAGCTCTTCTCGTCGCTGACGAAGAGCGTGAGTTGGGCCACCTCGGTGGCTTGCAGGCGGGCGCGGTCGTATTCGGGCGCCTGGTCGGGCAGGAAGAACATGCCGTCCCGCTCGACGAAGCGCTCCCGAAGGCCCGCGTAGAACTCGGCAGCGGAGAGAGGCACGGTGGCCCCGCGCTGGATGTGAAAGGCGACCATGCTGTCGAAGAGCAGGTAAGCCTGGCGCTCGGCGACGACTTCCAGCGCGCCATCCAGCTTCACCACGACAGGGAGTTGGGCCAAGTGTTGGCGCACGAAGTCCCAGGCACCGTCGGCAGTGCCAGCCTGCTCCAGAAAGCGGCGCTCAAAGCCTGTGCGTGGCTTGTAGGCGGAGATGATGAGGTCCTGCTTGACGGCGCTACTGGTGGTGACCTGCTTGAATGTGCCCTGCTGCTTATCCAACGTGCGCACATCGGCGATCATAAACCCAGCACGCAGGATGGCCTCTTGTATCGTATTCCAGACGCGGTTTTGTGAATTGTGAAACTCAACGGTCATCCAGCGACCGGGCTTGAGAGCACGATAGAACTCACGGAAGCATTGCTCCATCAGCCGCTGGTACTCTGGCAATCCCTTGCGCTGAACTTTGTTGACGATAGCTTCCGGCCCGTTATTGGTGAAGATGCGCAGCCAGGCTTCCCAGAGGAAATTGAGTTCAGAGTACATCAGGTTACCGCCAAAGGGAGGATCTACAAAAATGTAGTCCATTGAACTGGAGACAGTTCTAGAGAGATGCGTGGCAGATTGGGTAGAAACCAAGGCACCATTGCGTGAGAACCTCTTTAGGTGCTGGAGTACCTTAGCAAGCCGCCCGATTTTCCTAGCAATAATGTAACTTAGTGAGGTTTCCACAACCTGTGAGCCGATGTAGAGGGTGCCGCTAAGTCCTTGGTTTACCTGGGAGTAGTGCGTAGGCACATAGCGAGCCCACTTAGACATACCCATAATGGCCTGCTCGAAAGTGAATTGCAGCCAACTACGTAGGCGACTTGGCGTATCGCGAAGCAAATGAAACGCGGCCGCCAACACCCACAGATTTCGCCAAGTGTAGAAGTGGTGAACGTGGGTGATGCCCATACCGTCGTTGCGGCGCGATTCATCGCCTTCGGGCATCCGATCGGTCGGGAACCAGTAAAGGATGTCACTCTCTTCGATCTTCTGGATGAGGGCCAGGTCTTCGGTGTCGGGGGACTTCTCGTGACGTTTCTTGCCCACGGAGTAGTTGAGGATCACTGGTACTTGCTTCGCCCTACGTACCGTGCGGCCTAAGGCCCGGTCGTAAACCGTCTCCCAGGCGCGCTCCACGCGCTGAGCTCCACTGTCCTTGCGGGGGCTTTTGGCGAGCAATACTCGGCAGTCGGGACATTCCCAGGTTCTACGCACCTTCCCCGCTTCCTTGTCCACCGCTACATCCCAGAAGATCATTTCCGCACCACATTGGGGACACACAAAGACGTCGCTCCAGACCGTGTAGTTGATGCGGCCCTTCACCCGCTGGGGGTGGTCGCAGTGGGGGTGCCAGGTCTCATACATCCAGCCGCACTCTTCTTCCACCTCGCGCAGGATGCGCCTGGCCTCCCGCTCGAAGGCTGCCACGTCTACGGGGGTGTTGTAGTTATAGGCGATGAAGGTGGCAGCGGGGCAGAGGTCCACCAGCACGGCCTTGCGCGCGCCCAGGCGGGAGATGGGCTCGCTGCCATCGTAGACCACGCCGTCATCCACCCGGTAGCCCAGCTCCTCCACCGCCTTCCGGTCCCCGCAGAGTTGGGCGGCGACGCCGGTCATCCCCGTGCCGCAGAAGCCGTCGAAGACGATGTCGCCAGGGTTGGTGTAGTGCAGGATGTAGCGCATGATCGCCTTGTGAGGTACTTTGGTGTGGTAGGAGTGGGCGTTGTAGATGGGGTTGTTCTTGCCCTCGGAGACGTCGGAAGCGAAAGGCTCGCGGTGGTAGACTATTGGACCACCATTGCCATTATCTCGCGAGTCATCGGGCAAGCCTAGCTCCTCACGGATTTGGGCGCGTTCGGCCTGCCAGCGCTCGATGATCTCTGGCAGGAAGGGATTGGGGCAGGCGGTGTAGTAGGGTGGATCGGAGAGGGCCAGGATTGCCTCGTCGTCGCCGATGGGGAAGCCTTCGATGGCGCGGAAGTCGGGGTCTTGCAGGTGCTCGTGCAGCCGCTCCAGATACTCGGCCAGTTCGGCGGCGCGAGCGGCTTGCCCAGGAGTGGGTTGGTCGGGGAGGAGCTCGCGTTGGTGAGTCATCATCAGCCTGCCTCCTCAAGGACCTTTTCTAGCAGGTCGGTCACATCCAGCTCAACAGACATGCGGTGCAGATAGCCCCGGTCGAGCCGGTTGCCCTGCACCTTGAGCACGCCCAACACGTCGCGCCACTGGCGGTCGGAGACCTCGCTGCCCATGCGGTACCATTCCAGCTTGGAAAGGATGATGTCCTCGGCGCTGGTGACGTAAGCGTGGCGTTCGGGGTGCTCGCTCAACAGGTGCAACTGGCGGCGGGCCAACTGGGAGCGGTCGAAAGCGCGCGGCTTGGCCACGAAGACGTCCACCTTGAACATCGTGTCCAGGTGGATCAAGTTAAAAGAACCATGGCGGCGAATCGCGTCGCGCATCATCTCCGCGTCGGCGTAGAAGGCATCGCCCAACACCTGGGCCAGCGGCTCGACGTGCTCCAGGCGCAGGTCGGCCACCAGGTCGGCGTCCATGGTGGCACGCATCACGCCGTGCAGCGCGCTGGCAAACGAGCCGCCAATGGCGTAGGGCACACCAAGAGCATCCAGGGCATCAACTACAGCCAGCGTCACCGCGATTTGCTCTGTCAACATTCGTCTTTCTCCGGCAAGGGGCCATAAACGCGGGCGGCCAGCTCTGGACCCAGCAGCAGACCGGCCATGCGGCGCCGACGTAGGGCAGGAGCGTCGTCGGGGTGACGTTGGCGCAGCCCAGCCATGGCCAACGTCCATACTGTCTGGCTCATCTCCGCCATCAACGCCATTTTGCGCCAGGGGGGCATCTGCCGCAGTCGCTCGATCTGCATGTTTTCGATGTCAGGTGAAGTATCCGCAGAAAACACAGTCACTATTACACCTCATGAACATAGAGCCATCGAATGAATTCGACGGCTGATATGAGAAACCCGTTGAAACGGGTTGGGACGATGGCTCAACACGTTTTAACGTGTTTTGAATGGCAGGCCGCGAATTCATTCTTCTTCTATCGCTCTGCGTTCAGCCTCCTGGCAGGCGGCGGCCTTCACCGCCGCCCAAAGTTCGGCCACATCTTCACCAAGCATTCTGGCCTGGGCATTTACGTAAGCCTCGTCAAGCTTCACGCTCAGTGCCAAATCGGTGCCCAGATAGTGGAAAACCATCATCTCGTAGATGTCCGTCTCGTGTTTCCGTGACCGCCCCTCGTCCCAGGCCATCAGCTTGCCTACAATCACATCCTCGGGGCGAGCGCACCAGATATCGAGAGGTTCCACACCTGGTATCTCAACCGTTTGCCGCACCCGGCGCCCGAATGCCTTACGGTAACGTGATGCCATCGTCAATGGAATCAGATCGGCCTTCTCTCCGCGAGTGGTATCTATGATGTTGAACATAATGCCCATACGAATGGAATCGCGCATCTGAATCGGGTCAGCGTAGTAGCGCGGGGGTGGATAGACAGCGACTAAAGCCTTGATATGTTCCTCTCCCAAGTTTACGACGATGTCTATATCGTAGGTGGTGCGGGTGATACCGTACACGACGCCAGCGAACGCGCCGATGACCATGTAGGGCGCGCCAATGGCCTCCAGTGTCTGCAAGATGTCAAGGAAAAGACTAAGGTCCGGGGGATGTTCGTTCCGCACGCGCTAACTCCTCCAATGTTTTCAGGTTGAGCTCTCGAGGTGAGAGATCGGGATACTGCCGACGCAAGCGGCCGCGAATCAACCCCACCGCCAACTCGCGTGCATCGAGCATCACTCGGATGCGTCCACCGGGGGAAAGGCGGCCCAGCAGCCGCATCTGTTCCAGATCTATCGGATCGAAGCGATAAGTGTCCATAAGCACACCACCTACTGCCCCAGCGTCAAGCGTGTGTTGCGCGGATCGTGGCCGCGCATGTTCTGGCTCACAAAGCTGATAAAGCGACGCTGCAGTTCCTCGACGATGCAGGGCAGGCCGCCCTCTTTCAGGGCCTCCAGCAAACTGTCCACTGGCAGAGTAAGAGCTTCGATACCGCGCAGGGCTTGAGTGGCTGCGGTCACGAAACCGTCGGGGATAGTTGGATCATCGTCGCTCTGGCCCAGGAATCGCTCAATCGGCTGGCGCTCGGCCGGTGTCATCGCCTCCAGGCTGCGCTGGGCGGTCTCACTGGTCAGATTGGCCTGCAACGCCTGCCGCCAGCGGATCAACAGATCGCTCAGCCGATTGTCTAGTTGATCCAACATTCGATCAGCTTGGCCAATGTGACGGTGTTGCGCCGGTCGCAGGTGACAGAAGGGACAGGTCGGCGTGTCGGCGATAGCGCCCTCGTGGAACTCGCGGCAGAGAAGTGGAGCCGAAATCGCCTCATTCCAAGCATCCAGCTCTGCTCTGTTGAGCAAGTCAATGACCGACAGCGTGTTCAGTGCTGCCAGACGCGAGTCGTTGTACAAGCGTTGGCGGCGGTCGTCGGCCTGAGGTCCCAGCACCAGTTGGCGGTGCAGTTCGGCGTAGGCAGCGACGTAATCCGCTTTCAGCGCCTCTAGCTCGCGGGTCAGGGCCGGCCCGCCGCGCGCCTCCTCTCCTCTGCCCAGACGGCGCACGTCGTCCAGCAATGCCTGGCGAGTGGAGACTGCTCGCTGCGACCAGGGATGCCCATCGGGCAGATTGGCCTGAGCCTCGGCCAGGTAAGCGGTCAAGGGCTGAATCTGGCCTACAAGTTCTAGCAACTGCTCCGCCCGCTTCACAACCTTGCGGTCATCGAGGGCGTCTGTGATCTGGCTGACCGTCAGACGCAGGTTGCGTAGCCTGCCCACCGTGTTGAAGCGACTCAGTTCTTCCAGAAATTGCTTGTAGCCGCGTAGGTGGGGCAACAGGTCCAGGGTGGACAGCGTAACGTCTGGTAGATCGGTACGTGCGACCACGCCCGATTGGGACTCGATGGTAAAGCGATCGGTGAAGAGAGACGTGTTCCACAACTGCATTCCCTGCTGGAGGCGACCCTGGATAGTGGCCGTCCGCTCCAGCTCGGCCCCTACGGTGCGCTGTAGCTCCCGTACAGCTCCCTCGCGGGTGTTCTCATGGCGGATCAGCCCCGGCGCCAGCCCCAGTCCTTCGAAGATCATGGCCCAGAGATTGAGCGGCAAGGTGCGAGGTCGTTTGTAGAAACGAAAATCGGTCAGGTCAGCGATGGCCGTCGTCGCCGCGCGCTCAATAGTACCGGCGTCCAGTTCCACCCTTCTCCCCAGGTTCAGCACGATGTCACCGTTGTAGACCAGAGCCAGCAGCACCACAACCGTCCACTCTGGTTCCAGGCGGAAGATCGTGTCCTTTTCAATGGTCTGAATGCCGCCAGCCACTTGCTCGATCAACTCGCCCCGGTTGACGACCTGGCCCTCGGGCTTACTTTGCAGCACATCCAGGTAGCGACGCGCGTAGCGCGACTGGTAGGGACGCACAGTGCCTTCCTCGTCAATCAGCTCCAACCCCTCCAGCACGGCCAGCGCCAGGTTGGTGCGTCCTCGCCCAGCCAGGAAACGAATCGCTTCCATAGCGTTAGTGGGACGGGCCGCCTCGCTGACCGGCTGGGACAGGCGGTTGAAAGCAGGATAGTCGGAGTAGCGTTCCTCGAACTCGGTCGCCAGGTGGTAAGCTGCGATCAACCGTAGGAGTTCTTCGATGGTTTGGCTGGCTGTGCTGCGGGTGCGGGCCAGCACTGTCCCCACCGGCTCGGTCACACCCTGGTAGGTCACCTGCAAGTGGCCTGTCAGATGCTCGCGCAACCAGCGCAGTAGCCGCCGCAGGTGTTCGTCGGCCTTCTCAGCATAAACCTCTCGGTGCGAGGCTGCCTCAAAGGCCATCGCACGGGCGCCAGCGTACATGCAAACGAGATTCTCGAAGTTCTGGTCAAGCCCAGTCAATTGGAAGATGACCTCATCGGGCCGCTCCTCATCGTGCCATTCGCGGTCCAGGAAGGGCGGCAACACGTAGACATAGAAGTCGCGCGGAGGCTGGGCGGTGCTGCGTTCGTCGGGCGGGCCGAAGAAGAGGTAGCCGGGGCGGGTCACCTTGTGCTCGTCCCAGGGCAGCTCGTAGAACCAGATGCGGTGGCCTGTGACGTAGGTGGTGTCGCTCAGGTTGAGGGCCTGGCGCAGGGCATCGAAGAAGTAGCGATTGAGATCGCCCTTCCCCATAAAGTCGCCTCGCTCGCCGATCTTGGCATCGAAGTCAATGTCTTTCTTGACATCCAAATAGTACTGGCCGTTGGCCTCGTTGCAGGAGATGTACTGGCCGCTGACGGTGCGCATAATCTCGCGCAGCGCCACCTGCACCTGATCCAGCAGGAACTCGGCCGACGGTTCAGGAAGGCGCACGTGCAGGCAGAGGTCGTCGCGCAGCTCCTCCGGCGTGGCGCCCAGCGGTACGAGGATATCGCTGGTGGTCAGGCGGTGGACACTGAGGGCGTGGATAATGCGCATGGCAACAGGGAGCAGATGCGGGCGAGTGTAGGCATTGCGGATGCGTCCCTCCAGCACATTGCTCTTCTCGATGACCTCACCCACGCCGGGCAAACCGCGCATGCTGGGGTTCTCGCGGAGCACGTCCCAGTAGTGATCGTAGGAGATCAACCCAGGCTGATCGGCGGGCACCTCTTTGTCGAGCAGAGCGCGCATGGCCAAGCTGAAGGTCTTGAGCACTTCCCGCTTTTCGGCCACGTAGACACGCTCGAAGGTCTCGATGTAGGCCGGATGGATGGGGAAGAGTGGGGCGAACTCGTCCAGTCGCTCGGCCATGCGGCCATAGAGGGGTGTGAACTGGCGTAGATGCTCCGTGATGCGAGCCAACTGCTCATCGGTCTTGCGGAGCAAACGATGAGAGACCACGAAGGCAATATCCTCGCGGGCGATGCGCACTTGCTCGAAGCGATCGCGCACTCGGCGAACTTGCTCAGCTACGAAGGTGAAGCGGGGACTGTCAAACAGCGTTTCCTGCAAGCCGCCCAGGAAGCGGAAGGGGGCTAACGCGGCCACTTCGCCCAGCTCGCGCAGGAAGCCCAGGTCCAGGATCACTTGACGCTCCTCGCGCGTGCGCAAGTAGTCCAGCAGCTCATCCACCACCAGCAGGATGCCGTGGTCGGGGTAACGCTCCTGGAAAGCCGCCACCGCGGCGATGATCGCGTCCTTGTTGTTGGTCACCTGGTCTGCTGGTGGAAACGTGAAGGGCGTCCCCCAATGTTCCAGCGCGATCTCCAGTTCCTCCAGCAGGATGTCGCGCAGGCTGCCCGTGACGCTACCGATCTCCACTCGGGCCACCTTGAAGCGCCCGGCGATGGCCTGGGCAGCCTCTTGTACCTGGGGATGGTCCAGGACAGACACGAGATCGGGATGCTCAGCCACGGCTGAAACGATCGCCATCAAGTGCGACTTGCCCGTGCCGTAGTTGCCGACGATGAGCACGCCCTTGTTGTCGCGCGGGGCCATGAACTGGAGTTGGGGAATAACGACGTTGGCGAGCTGGTCCGCCATGCGGTCGGAGATCACGTAAGTCTGGACCAGGTGGCGAGCAGCATCCTCTTGGTCCGCATCACGCAGTTGAATAACGGTCTCAATCGGTTCGAACTGGAACAGGTCACGGTAGCGCATAGTGACTTCCTCCTCGAACTTGGTTCATTCGAGAACCATAATGAACACTTCCGGCTTGCGCCAGATGCGGTAGTGGCTATGGTCAGGCACAGCGTAGGCCAGCACATCGTCCATGTAACTGCCGGGCCAGGTGACCACCAGTCGCGTCACCCGGCTGGCATCACGCATCAGTCTCAAGGGATCCAATTTGAGCGTCGGCTCAAAGAGCAAGTATATGTTCGTACACAAGACAGGGCCGGGGGACATTTCCCCGAGATGGGTCTTCATCCACTGGCGAGCCGCGCGGGAGCGACGTTGGGGAGTCTCGGAAAGCAGCACAGGGCTAAGTTCCCGGCCCACGGATAGGCGTGGCCAGTCATACACCGATAGCAGCTCGTTAGCTGCATCCTCTAGCCTGCTAACCGCTGGGTGCACCAGGAGAAGACAAGTATGAGACGTACGTAGAAAGTCAGTAATCGTGTTATGCATTTGGTATCCTTTTCCCATCTACTGTATTATACCAAATAGTTGATCAAACCGCAATAGGCAAAATCCTGAATTCTGCATCAGGAAGATGTGGGCCTCTTTATTCTTCCAGACGATGTAATCTTCCCACGCCGGGCGCTCGGCAACCTCCCCATTCTGAATCGCCTGGTACAGTGATTCCTTGGAGAACACGTCGTATCGCTCGCGGAGCTGAGCGATTTCCCACTCCGCCAGCCGGCTCTTGTTGGTGAATCACGACACAAATCCCGACATTTTCCGCCGAATCCCGACATTCACGCAGCCAGCCTTTAATTGACTTTTCTCCAGATTGATACTATCAGTAGTTTTGCACTTTTTACGTAGGGCACACTGTCAACGGATTTCTGGAACGAATTGAACGGATAATCACACATCCGGTGAGACTCCTTCTGCCCAATCCGGGCCTGAATCCGTTCAATCCGATCCCTAAATCCGTTGACAGCTTTCTGTCGGCGATTTTGTAAAATCTGCAAAACTTCTGACTATAATATGCACAACTAAAAAACGGGTCACTGATCTCTGCGTGCGGCGGTCAGACGGCCAACGTTTCCCCTCGGTGAAAGAGTACCCGATTGTGGGGCGCATGCCAGGTGGTTGAATGCCTCATCTGAGGCCATAACCTGGATAGCCGAGGCGGTTTTATTTCTGGACCTCGTACCGATACACTCGCAGGTTGCGCAATCCTCGTAGATAATTCCTGCTGCTCGTTTCCCGCGCCATCACTGCCCCCGCTAGCATGTCCGCAAGCTGCCGGCCATCCCAGCCGATTAGCCCCGTTGGAATTCAAGCTGCCACTTTATCGGTCGCCTCAACAGTATACTATAACTCTATCGAACCTGCAAGTCATCATCGTCTCCGGCACACCAGTTATGCCAGGAGTCACTTCCCCACCTCGATAACAAGACGGTCCCCCTCCTGCTCGATCTCCGTCCCCATCTCCGCCGAGAGCGTGCGGATCCGCTCCGCGATTTCGTCGAAGGCGGCACCTGTGGCCCGATTTACCTGCATGTACGAGATCCATAGCGGAATCAACTCGATGCGCTCTACCCCCTGCGAGGTAGCGGTGAGGAGAAAGAGCAGTTGCTGGTCGTTCCGCAACTGCGGGTCCACGTAGTAGTCGTCAATCAGATCGCCTGTGTCGTAGAGGATGGGCTTGCCGTTGTAGATCTCGATGCCCTGGAAGAGGTGGGCGCTGTGGCCATGGAAGATGTCAGCTCCAGCATCCATCACTGCATGGGCGAAGGCCACGAACTCAGAAGAGGGCGCCTGCCTCATGTTAGGCCCCCAGTGGATGGAGAACACGACGAGGTCTGCCCCTGCCTCCCGTGCTGCCTGGATGCTTTCCTTCACCCGGCCAAAGTACTGCTCCTTGGTGGAGATGGAAATGACATTGGTGCCCGGCGTATCCTCGGTGGCCTGGTACTCCCGAAAGTGGTCGGCAAAGGCTACCACTCCAACCTTGATACCTCCAGCTTCCAGCATGGCCGGCTGGGAGGCTTCGGCCAGGTTGGCTCCTGCCCCGGCGTGGGCGATGCCGTGCTCGTCCAGGTGGCGAATGGTCTCCAGAAGGGCCGGGGCCTGGAAGTCCAGGGCGTGGTTGTTGGCCAGGGTGACGTAATCCACCCCGGCCAGGGTCAGCACTTCGATGGCTTTGGGATGGGCTCGGAAGTAGAAGACGCGGGGTGGCACGAAAGGTTCGCCGCTCTCGGCGATGGTGCACTCCAGGTTGACCAAAGCCAGGTCGGCGTCCTGCAGCAGGGGCAGCACGTCGCCCCAGGGGTAGCGGGGGCCCCGCTGGAGAATCGCCGAGTTGACCAGCCGGCCCAGCATCACGTCTCCCCCGAAAGCCAGAGTGATGGGCCTGAGACCTGCTTTCGGAGTGGGCGAGGGAGAGGGTGGGAGCGTGGCTGTAGGGACAGGCAGGCAACCTGTGCTGGAGAACAGCAGTGCTAACACAGCCAAGGGTACTAGCCAGCGTGACTCGGGAAACATGATGTGCTCCGTGGTAGGGGTAAGGCTTGCCCTTACCCAAATGACTGGACAATCAGACACAAAACAGCCAACAAACGAGGGCAACCGCAAGGGATTGCCTCTACCTGAAAACCAAGAGACGCTCCGGCAGGCCCCGGTACTCCTCCCAGGGAATCTCCCCCTTCACGATGCCCATCAGCACCGCGTGCAGCGCTCGATTGACGGGCGCATCCAGCCCCAGTTCTTGGGCGTATCTGACTACCGCCCCGTTCAGGTACTCCACCTCCGATTTGCCTTTGCCCCTGGACAGATCCATCTGCAAGGAGGGCATCTTGCCGCCCCTGCCAGAGACGACGACTCGGCGGAAAACGGGACGCAACAGCCAGGCGGGCAGGGAGCAGACGGCCCAGGCGAAGAGGGGCACGGGGTAGCCGGGCAGGGACACCGGCCGCAGGCCCAGGGCCCGCATCACCGCCACCGCCTCGCGGAAGGCAGCCTGCTCCAGGGCAAACAGGCGGCTATCGGCAAAGACCTCGTCGGGGAACAGGTCCAGAATGGCGGGGGAAGCGTTGGCGATTATGTTCAGGAGCAGCTTGGCCCATTTCATCGCCCGGTAGTCTCGATACACGGAAGTCCTGAAACCAGCATCCCGAAACACCTCGCCCAACTCAGCCACAGACTGACCGGGCGCGGTCGGCGCCAGGCCAATGCCGCCTCGCGTGGTGGCCAGGCGCACCAACCCCGGCTCAACCACCTCCACCGACAGGGTGATCACCGCGGAGAGAATCGTCGCCTCACCCAAGACCTCCGCCACCGCCTCCTCACCTCCCACGCCGTTCTGCAGGACGAGGACAGGAACGCCGCGCCGGGCCAGAGGCTCGATCTGGGCTGCGGCCTCGGCCGCATCGTAAGCTTTCACGGTGAGGAGAGCCAAATCGAACGGCTCATCGGCCACCTCCAGCGCACTCGTTACCGCGCGCAAATTCGTCGCCCGGATGATCCGCCCGCCGTCCTCAAGACCCAGGCCCCGCGCTCGCACGGCGGCCACGTAAGGTTGACGGCCTACAAAAGTGACTTCGTGGCCCACCCGCGCCAACCCATGCCCCACCAGCGACCCGATAGCCCCCGCTCCGACAATCAACACCCGCATGTCTCTTCCCCCCACAATATCCAATATCTAATACCCAATCACCGTCCGTGCTGGAATTCCCATTTGTTTCATCCTCTGGATCCGTTGTCATGTATTCGATGTGACCGTAAAGAGCAGTTACGCGCAACTTCATTGCAGCCTCGGTGTTGTAAACAATAGACCGGTTTGAATAGGAGGAGATTCCCGTGGAGATTCTTCGTTACGTGATCGTGATAGCGCTAGGCTATTTGATAGGTTCCATCCCTGTTGGCTACCTGGTGGTAAAGCTCGTGAAGGGCACTGACATACGCCAACACGGCAGCGGTCGCACAGGAGGCACTAACGTCTGGCGCGCTGCTGGCCTTTGGCCAGCCATCCTCACTGCGGCAGGCGATTTTCTAAAGGGACTGAGTGCGGTTTTGATCGCCAGAGCTCTCCTGGGCAGCTCAGTTGGCGAAGTCCTGGTAGGGGTGGCAGCAGTGGTAGGCCACAACTGGTCTGTTTTCCTGGGCTGGCGGGGTGGTGCTGGCACTGCCACCAATCTGGGTGTGATTTCGGCGCTATCCTTCCCCGTGGCCCTGGCTCTCAGCGGGGCCGGGCTGCTGGTCATAGTTATCTCCCGCTATGCCTCGGTGGCCTCTTTGGCGGTGGCGGCCCTCGCCCCCGCCATCTTCCTGGGCCTGGCCCTCTTCGCTCACCGTCCCCTGCCCCATGCCCTCTATGGCCTGTTGGCAGGCGCCATAGTTGTCCTGGCCCTTCGCCGCAACATCGTCCGCCTGCTGGCCGGCACCGAGCGACGTCTGAGCTATTAGACTGGACACTGGCGTTTTTTTCGTAGTGACGACTTCAGTCGTCCACAGTGGCGTCAAAGCGACTGAAGTCGCTACTACGAACCCCATATCTTGTGGTTCATCGGCTGTCATGCCCTGGATGTAGGGCAATCAGAAATTCGCCAGACCCCAGTATTAGATTATAGCACAACGAGCCTGGGTAGCAAATATCAGACTGATAGAAATCTCCAGGAGTCGGCTTTTTAGCCGACTTTGGCTTTTAGCAGGCCAGATCGAACGGCTCATTGACAAAACTCCAGCTACGTGTTATGATTACGCCGCTCATCAATATCTGTTAAGAATTCAAAGGAGAGAAAAATGCTCAAACCCAAACTACAGCTACTTGACCAAGAAACTATCGAGCGAATCCTGGCCGAGGCCCACGAGTTGCTGTGGGACCCAGGCGTGCGCATTCACAGCGACGAGGCCCTGAAGCTCGTCGCCGATGCTGGGGCCACTGTTGATTTCCCTAGCAAAGTGGCCAGGATCCCGGCCGAACTGGTTGACCAGGCTCTGGAAACGGTCCCCTCCTCATTTTACCTCTATAATTATGAGGGGAACCCTGCCGTCCACTACGGCGACGATGATGTGCATTTCGACCCAGGCTCGGCGGCCATCGAGATTTTGGATTATGGAGCAACCCGGTCGCGCCAGCCGATCACCGCCGACTTCGTCGCTTATATCAAGTTGGCTGAGATGCTGCCCGAACTGGACGCGGTCAGCACGGCCCTGGTGTGCTCGGATGTGCCCAGGAGCATGGCCGATCTCTACCGTCTCTACCTGGTGCTCAAATATGCCCGGAAGCCCGTGGTCACCGGCGCTTTCGCCATTGAGACCTGGGCCACCATGAAAGACCTGCTGGTAGCCGTGGTGGGCAGCGAAGAGGCCCTGGCCGCCAGGCCCGTTGCCGTGTTCGATGTCTGCCCCTCGCCCCCCCTGCTGTGGAGCGAGATCACCTGCCAGAACATGATTGACTGTGCCCGCGCTGGCCTCCCGGCCGAGTTGGTCTCCATGCCCCTGACTGGAGCGACGGGGCCCGCCACCCTGGTCGGCTCGGTGGTGCAGCACGCCGCCGAGTGTCTGAGCGGGGTCACCATTCACCAACTAGCCCAGGCCGGATCTCCCATCGTCTGGGGCGGTTCGCCGGCCGCTTTCGATATGCGCACGGGGACGACCCCCATGGGAGCTATCGAGACCCTGATGATGGATTGCGCTTATGTCCAGGTGGGCAAGTACTTGGGACTGCCCACCCACACCTACATGGGCATGAGCGACGCCAAGATAGTGGATGCCCAGGTCGGCTTCGAGTCGGGCATCGGCAACATCCTGGCCGCGCTGGCCGGGGTGAACATGGTTTCCGGGGCCGGCATGATGGACTTCGAAAGCTGTTTCAGCCTGGAGAAGCTGGTGATTGATAACGAGCTGATCGGCATGGCCCGCCGCCTGGTGCGGGGCATTGACGTCTCAGAGGATCCCCTGGCCACCACCATCGTGCGCCAGGTGGGTCACGCGGGCAATTTCCTGGCCACCAAACACACCCGCCAGTGGTTCAAGCGGGAACTGTTCATCCCCTCCCCGGTGATTGACCGCGACTACCGTCAGGTCTGGGAAACTAAGGGAAGCAAGGACATAATGCAGCGAGCGCACGAGCGGGTTGAGCAGTTAGTGGCCGCCTACCAGCCCAAGCCCCTGCCTGAAGAGGTGGAGGAGGAGCTGACGGCCATCACCCTACGGGCAGCCCAAGAGCGCGGGATGGAGAAACTACCGCCGTTGTGATGGAGAGATCCCCGTCACAAGAATAGAAACCACAAAGAGGAGTCAGAGATGACTCCTCTTTGTATTTCTAGTCAATGTAGAGTTGTGAGGGATCATCCCCCTTGGACGCCGCGCAGAAGGCACCGGCTCAGACAAGGATCTTGCTCAAGAATAGCCTGGTTCTCTCCTCCTTGGCCAGATTCAGATTCTGCGTAGCCGCCCTCATCTCCTCAGGCGTCATCTCCTCCACGATTTTGCCCTCGTCCATGAAGATGATCCGGTCGGCAGCCTCTTTAACGAACCCCATCTCGTGGGACACCACGACCATCGTCATCCCCTCACTGGCCAACTCCAGCATCACGTCCAGCACCTCTTTGATCATCTCCGGGTCCAGGGCCGAGGTGGGCTCGTCGAACATCATAATCTTGGGCTGCATGGCCAGGGCGCGGGCGATGGCCACCCGCTGTTGTTGCCCGCCGGAGAGCTGCCCGGGATAGACGTGGGCTTTCTCTGGAATGCCTACCCTGGTCAATTGCTCCATAGCGATGGCTTCGGCCTCCTCTTTTGAACGCTTGCGCACCACCCGCTGGGCCAGGGTGACGTTCCCCAGTGCGGTCAGGTGGGGGAAGAGGTTGAACAACTGAAAAACCATGCCCACCTCAGCGCGCACCTCGTTGATGTCGGTCTTAGGATCGGTCACTGGGAAGCCATCAACGATGATAGTGCCCGAGTCTGCGGTCTCCAGGCGGTTGATGCAGCGCAAAAGGGTGGACTTGCCGGAGCCGCTGGGGCCAATGATGACCATCACCTCGGCTGGATGGACCTCCAGGCTGACGCCGCACACGGCGCGGACGTGGCCGAAGCTCTTGTGAACGTCCCTGATCTCAATAATCGGCTCATTATTATTCGGCAATTTTCATTCTCCTTTCCAGCACTCTGCTCAACGAGGAAAGAATCATGGTCATGACCAGGTACAGCAGGGCCACGGTGTTGTACCCTTCGAAGGCGCGAAAGGTTCGCGAAACGTACAGGCGGCCCATTTGCAACAGGTCGGCCAGAGCTATGACCGAAATCAGCGAAGTGTCTTTGAGCAGGGCAGACAGGTCGTTGACCAGGGGGGGCAGGATGACCCGAAAGGCCTGGGGCAGGATGACGTAGCGCATGGCCTGAAGGTAGGTCATGCCCAGGGAACGGGCGGCCTCCATCTGGCCTCGGTGGATAGACTGGATCCCCGCCCGGTAGACCTCGGTCAGATAGGCGCCATAGCCGAACCCCAGCCCTATGATGGCTCGTTGAAGCATAGGCGGATCGAAGACGCCGTCGGTGGCGTCACGAACCCAGGGGCCGATGACGAAGCCTGCGTATAGGATGATGACCAGCATCGGGAGGCCGCGAATGATCTCGACGTAGAGGGTAGCGATAGCATAAAAAAGGGGATTCTTGGACACGCGGCCCAGGCCCCCGAGCAAGCCAAACACCAGGGCCAGAGCGAAGGCGAACACAGTAGTTTGCAGAGTCAGCTTGACCCCGACCATGACGAAGCTGATGACTGTGAGATAGGTCTCAGAGGTCAGCACCGAGTAGCCGACGAAGATACCGAGGACGGTGATGATGACAACCCACCAAGGGATGCGTCCCCAGGGAATAAGCGAAGCCTTGCTTCCCCTTGACTTTTCGACTTCAGATGTCATATTGGAGTCCTCCCTTCAGTTCTCACCAAACCATACGGCAGCCGCCTAATCGGCGCGCAGACGGGGATCCAAAGCGTCGCGCAGGCCGTCGCCCAGCAGGTTGAAACCAAGCACGCTGAGCATAATGGCCACGCCGGGGGGGATGATGACCCACCAGGCACCTTTGGCCAAGAACTTGTAGCAATCGCTCAGCATGGCTCCCCACTCCGGTTTTGGCGGCTGCTGTCCCAGTCCCAGGAAACCCAGCCCGGCCGCCCAGAGGATAGCGCTCGCCAATCCCAGGGTGGACTGCACGATGATGGGCGAAAGAATATTGGGCAGTATGTGCCAAAACAGGATGCGTGTCCCCGTCACTCCGGAGCAAATGGCAGCCGTAATGTACTCCTGCTCCCTGGCCGAAAGCACCATCGAGCGGGCCAGGCGGGCGAAGATGGGGATAAACACTACTCCCACAGCCACCATCGTGTTGTTCAACCCTGGGCCGCGCACGGCGACGATGGCGATGGCCAGGAGCATGGCTGGGAAGGCCAGGATGATGTCCATACAGCGCATGATGATGCTGCCAGTCATCCCTCCAACGAACCCGGCCAGCATACCCAAAGTCCCCCCGATGATCAAACCCATACCCACAGAAATGATGCCCACTCCCAACGAATAGCGGGACCCATGAACCAATCGCACTACCACGTCTCGCCCCAGGTTATCGGTCCCCAGGAGGTGTTCGCGCGAGGGAGGATTGAGCCGCTCCCTGAGGCTGGAGTCTGTTTTCGGATTGTAATCATGTACGATGGGCGCCAGTACGGCCACCAGCAGTAAGACACCAATGATGACCATGCCCAGGCGCGCGGTATTGAGGGAAATCAATCGCCGCCAGGCATCGCCCCACAGAGAGCGATGTTTGCGTATTGCAAAATCTACCGATAGGTCCGCTTGATTAACAGTTGTCTCAGCCATATCACTCACTCGAATCGAATTTTAGGGTTAAGGAAAGCATAGGAAACGTCAACTGCCAGGTTGATCACCGCTATGACCAGGGTGATGACCAGGACAGCCACCTGCACGACGGGGTAGTCCCGGGCCAGGATGGCGTCGTACACCCATTTGCCTACCCCAGGCCAGGAGAATACCGTCTCCGTCATGATGGCTCCCGCCAGCAGGCTGCCGACCTGCAGGCCGATGATCGTGATCACTGGCAGGAAGGCATTTTTCAGAGCATGGCGCAAGATGACGACCCTCTCCTGCAATCCTTTGGCGTAAGCCGTGCGGATGTAATCCTCCTGCAACACTTCCAGCATGGAGGAACGGGTCATGCGGGCGATAACGGCCATAGGAATGGTGCCCAGGGCCACAGCGGGCATCGCCAGGTGCTTGAGCGCAAGCACCAGAGCCTGAGAGCTGCCGGCGATGATACTGTCAAGGGTGTAGAGGCCGGTGACGCGCTCCAATGATAGAGCTACCGGAAACCGACCGTAGGTGGGAAACCAACCCAACTTGACGCCGAAGAAGTAGATGAGCATCAACCCCAGCCAAAAGATGGGCATGGAAACGCCCACCAGTGAGCCGATCATGCTCACACCATCGAAAACGGAGTTGCGCCGCGTGGCGGAGATGATGCCGGCCGGGATGCCCACGGCGATGGCAAAGATCATCGCCAGGAGCGACAGTTCCACGGTGGCCGGGATCTTCAATTTTAGTAGATCAACGATGGGCGTATGTTCGTGGACGGACTTCCCCAGGTCGCCTTGCAGCAGGCGGCCGAGGAAGCCAAAATATTGTGAGTCAAATAGACTCTTGAACCCTTCGCCGACGCCAACCTCGCCACGAAAGACCTGGCCTACAGCATCGAGATTCAGAAGCAGTGGCTCGTTCAAACCCAATTGTTCGCGGATGCGTTCCACGTTTTCCACCGCCGCGTGCTCGCCCAACATGACGATAGCAGGATCGCCGGGGATCAGGTGAATGAACAAGAAAACGAGGACTGTCACCCCCAACAAAGTGGGAATCAGAGAAACCAGCCTACGGATGATGTATCTAGTCAATAGGGACACTCCTTCCTGCGCCACTATCAGCGCAGGACATTCTGTAGTTTGGGTCATGGGCTACCGATTGCAGCCCAACAGACCGAAGCTCAGCCATGCCGCTGCGCTTCGCAACGCGGCATCGGCTGCAGGACACAGATTAGGTGGTGTGGACTAGCTGCTGCTCTCTGTGCGCCTCAACGTAAATCCGCAGCGCGGCTCGTATCCGCCGCCCCCATCCATCCTCCTGCGCATTGAACCAAGCAAATACGTCAGGGTCTACTTGCATCGTAACGATCACTTTCGGCTGATGGGGTGACCTAAGCGTAGCGCGAGCAAAAAAGTTGTCGTCAAGTGGCGGAATGTCAGAGTAATCTATCTCCCCATCCGTCATTGCCTCTAACTTTTGCCAATCAGTTCGTGAGTGCTTGTTCGTATCTCTTTCGCTCATATTTATTCGCCTTTCGCGCAGAAATGATGCGGATCGTATCTTGCCAAGGTTCGGTAAACACAACAACGGCGACAATGTTCCGTAAGATGCCAATACCGATCCAACGATCTTCTCCATAGTCTTCTCGCTCATCTAGCTCGACAAGCATTGGACCGTTAAAGATTGATGGAACATCCGCGAAGTCTATCTTGTGGTTACGAATGTTCACTGTATTCTTTTCTTCATCCCATTCAAACCGCATCTATCTATCGTGGCCTCAATTATTTTTTCCGTGTCCCTAACTTGGCGTTCAACTGAGCAGCAGTCAGGAGGCCACCAGAGACCTCAAAGCAATAACGATGAAAGGGGGTGCAGGGACGATCCCGCACCCCCCTTCTGCCATCATGAGGGGCTCACGATAGAGCCCAAGCCTGGTGCGTCTAAAGTCCTAGCCTCACCAAGCCTAGTCCGCGATCACGACCCTCTCGTACTTGTCAGCACCCACCGGCTGCACCTGGAAGCCGCTGATCTTCGAAGACAAAACGCGCGGGGTATCGTTGTGTATCACCCACAGGCGAGCGCGGTCCTCGTGCAGCAACCGCTCGACCTCCTCGTAGAGAGGCGCACGCTTGGCCTGATCAGGCTCAACAGCAGCCTGATAGAGCAGCTCGGCCACTTCCTGGTGGGCGTAGTAGCCTTCGCGCGGGTCGGGCTCTTTGACCTGTCCAGTGCCGCTCAGCCCGCCGAAGAAGTAGTTAAGGAAGTTATCGGGGTCGCCGTTGTCGCCGCCCCAGCCGAGCATGTAGAGGCCGTACAACTTGCCCTCACGCCGGGAGCCGAGGAAGGTCGCCCAGTCGCCCTCCAGGTACAGTTCGGTATCGATGCCGACCTTGGCCAGATCAGCAGCCATGGCCTCGCCGATTTCCTTGGGGCTGGGATAGTAGAAGCGGGTCACCGGCATGTAGTAGAACTTGAGCGGCCCGACTTCTCCGGTGTCCTCGTTGGTGACTTCCTTCAAGCCGTCGGGGAAGCCAGCCTCAGCCAGCAACTGCTTAGACAGATCGGGATCGTAGGTCCAATCCTCAATGTCGGGGCAGCCCCACATAGATGGGTGTAGGAAAGTGTTCGCCACCTGGCCATAGTCGCCGTAGAAGGCATCTTTTAGAGCCTCACGGTCAATGGCGTGGAACACCGCCTCACGCACCTTTGGATCCTGCAACTCTTTGATGTGATAGTTGAAGGCCAAGTAGCCCGTGTTCAGGCCGATGGCCTTCACGTACAGGTTAGGATCTGCCTCAGCATCTTTGAGGTCCTCGACGTTGGCCTGCTCCAGAGCGTGGATATCGCCGGCCTTGAGGGCCAGGTAGCGGGCCGAGTCGTCGGGAATCACACGCCAGATGATGCGGCTAATGGTCGGCGCGCCGCCCCAGTAGTCCACGTTGGCGTCCACGGTGATGTGGTCGTCCTCCACCCACTCCACGAACTTGAAGGGGCCGGTGCCCACAGCGCCCGCGCTGGGCGTGCCGTAGTCCGCACCGTATTCCTCAAGAGCCGCAGGGCTGGAGATGGCGAAGATGTCCATGGCCAGGTTGGCCAGCAGGGGAGCCAACGGTTCCCTGAGGGTGATCTTGACAGTCAAGTCGTCCACCGCCTCGACACTGGTGATGAGGCAGTCATCGTCGAAGCCGTTGAACATGTACTCCCAGTACTCATACACCTGGCTCTCGAAGTGCAGCGGGTGGTCGGTCTTCCACTGGCGCTCGTAGTTGAGAACCACGGCGTCGGCGTTAAAGGGAGTGCCGTCGTGGAACTCGACGCCCTCACGCAGGAAGATCGTCCACTCCTTGCTGTCCGGGGTGGCCTCGAAGCCAGTAGCCAGAGCCGGGATGGGCGCCGTACCACCATCTTCGTACTGGAACAACGGTTCGAGAATCTGGCCGGTCACGCGGAAGCTCTCGCCATCGGTGACCACGGCCGGGTCGAGCTGGATGGAGTCACCGCCACGCCCAAAGACGAAGGTCTTGCCTTCGACTATCCCCACGCCGAACCACTTGTTCCAGACCTTATCGTACTTGCCGCTGGCCTTGGCTGCTGCCAGGCCCGCGTTGATGGCCGCCAGCACGTCGGGGCGATCCTTGTTTACGGCGATGCCGTAATACTCGTCGGTGTAGACCCCGTCCAGCATCTTGAGCTTCATCTCGGGGTTGGCCTTGACGATCTCGATAGCCGTTGTGCTATCGGCCACAGCCGCGTCCACGTCACCAGCGGCCAGAGCCTGGAAAGCCAGGGTGTTCTCGTCGTACCGCATCACCTCAGCATCGGTCTCGTCCGTCAGCCAGATGTCGCCGGTGGTGCCCAACTGTACGCCGACCTTCTTGCCAGCCAGGTCCTTATCGGTCTTGATCTCGGTTTCATCGGCGCGGACAGCGATCATCTGCCCGGCGTTGAAGTAGGGATCGCTGAAGTCAACGACCTGCGCTCGCTCCTCGGTGATGGTGGCCGCGGAGTGCACGGCGTCGAACTCGCCGGAGGCCAGGGCCATGAAGATGCCGTCCCAGCGGGTGTTGACCCACTCGAACTCGAAGCCTGCCGCCTTAGCGATGACCTCCATCAGGTCGGGGTCGAAGCCGACGATGTTCCCTGCCTCATCCACGTACTCGAAGGGCGGATACTCGGCGTTGATGCCCACGACTACCTTGCCAACCGGTTTCACCTTGGCGAGTGCGATGTACGCCTCGGCTTCCTCCGCGCTGGGGATGAGCAGCTTCCAGCCGGGATGGATCAGGTTGGGGTTCGCGATGTTGGCGAAGCTGGTATCTTCCCTATATTTGGCGTTGGTGGCACCGACGATGGCCCAATAGGCCGGGCCACTGCCCAGATACTTCTCCGCCAGGGTCCAGAGGTTGTCGCCTAGTTTAACCGTATAGGTCATCTCTTCCTGGGCCGGCGGAGCACTGCTGACCACGCTCGCTCCCAGGGTCAGCAATACTGCGAACACTAAGAACAAATTGACGAACGTCCTCTTAAACATTTGTTGCCTCCTCCTTTTTTGGATTCTTGGATACCTGGTGCCAAGCTATCTTTCACCAGCTTGACACAACTCTTAACCTGCCGAGGGTGCCTAACCCCACGCCTGACTGCGGCTTGCTGACTCTTTTGCACAGTTAGTATTTTGAGGCCGAATCAACTCCTTTCAAGATATACACCTCCAACAGTCCGGAGGTTCAAAGAGGTTGGACAAACGCTTCAACGGTCACCGCTCAGGCCATTGCGGTAAAGCACTGGGTCAAGTATAATAGAGAATGACAAATTTGTCAAAAACGTGGATTGTTCGATTTGCGCACTTAAACAATACGTGTTATAATTACGCCCGTCCGGTTCAATATTGCCCCAGATTGTGTATCTGCAAGGAGAACGCTTCATGGAGAAATCGCGCCCCGCTGTAGTCACCTTCGTGGCTATCCTACAGTTCATCCCAGCATTTATGCTGCCGCCAGAATTGCTCATCTCTGTCAACCCTGTCCTGTTTCTGGTCCCCCTCGCCTTCTTCGCATTCCTGGGCTGGGCTATGCTGACGCTCAAGAGGTGGGCTCTGACCCTGTGCATCTTCGTGCAGGGCCTCAACGTCATAGCCCGGTTCCTGATCCTGTTTCCACAGGCGCTCGGCGAAGAGAGCGTGAACTGGCCGTTTGTAACGACCAGCCTGGCAGCCGTCATACTCTCCAGTGTTATTCTGTACGTGACAGACAGACCCAAGGTCCAGGTGGCCTTCAGAGCATGATTGTGCACCGTAGTCGAGACTCAGTAGATACAGGATTTCTAGCAGAGGCGGCTCCCATGCCGCCGGTTCGCGGGCGTGGGAGCCCGCTCTGCTCAGAATTTGGATCTACACGGCGATGTCGTTCTCTGGGGCCACTTATTGTATGAGATTTCCCGGAAAATCGAGCGGGTGACTTCTTGATGGGTAGCAGGCCAATCGTATTGGCCGTCTTGAGGCGAAAACGCCCAACTTGGTTGGGCTACTACCCTTTTCTGAGAGAACTCGTACGAGAGAGGAGGTGATCGTGCCTGTAAAGAAGGGATAGGCACCCCAATGGTATGACCGATTGAAGCGTGGAGGAGAAATGCTTCAGCCAATCTCACAGAGATAAAATAAGGAGGAGAAAGAAAGATGAAAGCAATGAAAGTACTGAGTTTACTGGTGGTCGCGTCCCTGCTCTTCAGCGTGGTGACAGGCTGCGCCCCCAAACCCGAACCTATAGCAACCCCAAAGCCTGCGGAGCCTACCAAGGCGCCTGAAAAGGTAGAGCCTCTCAAGATTGCCATGCTGGCAGCGATGAGCGGTGACGTGAAGACCTTCGGCGAGGGCACCAAGCGCGGCGTGGACATGGCCGTCGCGGAGTGGAACGCCAAGGGCGGCGTGCTCGGTCGTCCGATCAAGATCATCGTCGGCGATACCAAGTGTGATGCCCAGGAAGCGGCCAACGTCGGCAACAAGGTCATCACCCAGGACAAGGTGCACTACATCGTCGGGGCCGTGTGCTCCAGCGCCTCGATCCCCATCTCGGAGATCGCCAACCCCGCCGGCGTGTTGCAGATCAGCCCGCCCTCGACCAACCCACAGGTGACGATCAAAGAGGACGGCTCCAACAAGGAGTACATCTTCCGCGCCTGCTTCCTCGATCCCTTCCAGGGTGAGGTGGACGCTTCCTTCGCCATGCAGGAACTGGGGGCCATGACCTCGGCGGTGCTCTACGACGTGGGCAACGACTACGTCAAGGGGCTGGCCGAGTACTACAAGGCCTCCTTCGAGGCGTTGGGTGGCGAGGTGCCCATCTTCGAGGCCTACACCAAGGAAGACACCGACTTCTCGGCCCTGCTGACCAAGGTGGCCAATGCCAACGTGGACGTGCTCTTCCTGCCTGACTACTACCCCAAGGTCAACGTCATCGGCAAGCAGGTCAAGGAGAAGGGCATCACAGCGACCCTGCTCGGCGCCGACGGATGGGATTCGGCCGATCTGGACCTGGAGGCGGTGGACGGTGCGTACTTCAGCAACCACTACTCGGTCTACGACCCGCGCCCCATCGTGCAGAACTTCATCACGGCTTTCGAAGCCGAGTACGGCATGGCGCCCGACTTCACGGCTGTGCTGGCCTACGACGCAACCAACGTCCTGCTCCAGGCCATTGAGGAGGCCGGGGTGGACGACCCCGCCGTGGTCAAGGATGTGTTGGCGGCCATCCAGTTCGAGGGCGTGGCCGGCGAGATCAAGTTCGACGATGTCGGCGATCCGATCAAGAAGGCCGCCATCAGCCACATCACCGGCGGCAAGATCGAGTTCGTGAAGTTCGTGGCTCCCGCTGGCGCACCTGAGGCAGCAGTTCCGCCTTCACCTGGCGTCCCCATCAAGGTCGCCATGCTGTTCCCCATGAGCGGGGACGTGAAGACCTACGGCGAATCCAGCAGGAACGCCGTGGAACTGGCCTTCGACGAGGCAAGGGCGGCTGGCTGGGAAATCGAAACCACCCTGGGCGATACCAAGTGCGATGCCCAGGAAGCAGCCAACGTGGGTAACAAGGCCATCACCCAGGATAAGGTGAACTACATCCTGGGCGCGGTGTGCTCCAGCGCCTCGATCCCCATCTCGGAGATCGCCAACCCTGCTGGCGTGGTGCAGCTCAGCCCCACCTCGACCAACCCGCAGGTGACGATCAACGAGGACGGCTCCAACAAGGAGTACATCTTCCGCGCCTGCTTCCTCGACCCCTTCCAGGGTGAGGTCAACGCGGCCTTCGCCATCCGCGACCTGGGGGCCAAGACGGCGGCGGTGCTCTACGACGTGGGCAACGACTACGTCAAGGGGCTGGCCGAGTACTACAAGGCCTCCTTCGAGGAGTTGGGCGGCGAGGTGCCCATCTTCGAGGCGTACGTCAAAGAGGACACTGACTTCTCGGCCCTGCTGACCAAGGTGGCCAATGCTAACGTGGACGTGCTCTTCCTGCCTGACTACTACAACAAGGTCAACGTCATCGCCAAGCAGGCCAAGGAGAAGGGCATCACCGCGATCTTGCAGGGCGGTGACGGCTGGGATTCGCCTCTCCTGGACCTGGAGGCGGTAGATGGCGGCTATCACAGCAACCACTACTCCCCGTCTGACCCCCGTCCCATCGTGCAGAACTTCGTCGCCAACTACGAAGCGGCATACGGCTTACCGCCGGATGCGCTGGCCGCGCTGGCCTACGACGCGGCCTGGGTGCTGTTGCAGGCCATCTCTGAGGCCGGAGTAGATGATCCGGCTGCGGTGAAGGACGCGCTGATGGCCATCGAGTATGAAGGTGTGGCCGGCAGCATCGTCTTCAACGAGGTCGGTGACCCGCAGAAGACAGCAGCCATCAACCACGTCACGGGCGGCAAGATCGAGTTCGTGAAGTTCGTGGCTCCTTAGCCCGACGTAATACAGCGAGGAGGAGGCTGGCGCTCCCGCCCCCTCCTCGCTTTTGCTTATCACAGACTTCGGAAGTCTCCATTATGGACTTCCGAAGTCTTAGATAGGAGAGCATGGTATGAAAGACAACGTCATTAAGGTGCTTCTCAAAGCACTTAGCTGGGGCATACTCGCAGTCATCGCAGGTGTGATCGTCACGGTTGTCGGCAACCTGGTTACTGAAGACCCCGTCACCTTCGCCCAGCAGATGCTCAACGGGCTGCAACTCGGTTTCATGTATGCCATGATCGCGGTAGGTTATACGCTGGTCTACGGGGTGGTGAAGTTGATCAACTTTGCCTACGGGGACGTCTTTATGGTGGGAGCGTTCGTGTCATTCTTCGGCATCAGCCAGTACGGCTTCTCTTTCGTTCCAGCTTTGCTGATGGCTACGTTGGCCTGCGTTTTCCTGGCAGTGATCATTGACCGCGTGGCCTACAAACCGCTGCGCGACGCCCCCCGTATCGCAGCCCTGATCACCGCCCTGGGTATGTCCATCTTCCTGGAATACTTCACCGCTCTGAAGTTCGTCTTCAGTCCCGACTACATCTCCTTCATACGCCCCTTCGAGTTGGTGACCTGGAACGTGGGCGGGGTGACGTTCACCAACATCCAGTTGGTCGTCGCTGCAACCTCCATCGTGTATTTTCTCGGGGTGCAGTACATCGTAGGGCGCACCAAAATAGGCAAAGCCATGCGAGCCAGCGCGTTCGACAAACCCACCGCCCGGCTGATGGGCATCAACGTCAACGCCGTCATTGCCGCCACGTTTGCCCTGACCGGGGCGCTGGCGGGGACGGCAGCCATGTTGTACGCCACCGCCTACCCCCAGATTTTCACCTTCATGGGCATTCAGCCCGGTTTGAAAGCATTCGTGGCAGCGGTCATCGGCGGCATCGGCAGCATTCCAGGAGCCTTTGTAGGCTCGCTGATCATGGGGGTAGTCGAGGCTATGACGATAGGCTACATGCCTCTAGGGTCTACCCTTAAGGATGGCATTGCCTTCACGTTGCTGATCATTATGCTCCTCATCAAGCCCACCGGCCTCTTCGGTGATCCGTTTGAGGAAGTAAAGTAGGTAGCCACGAATTTCACGAATTGACACGAAAATAGAATAAAATTAGTGAAAATTCGTGTCAATTCGTGGCAAAAATGTGAGGTAAAAAGGGGATAAGTAAGAATGAAGATTCGCTCACTACCTACCTGGTTAACAGCAGTACTGTTCTTTCTGATCGTCGGTGTTGTGTTTCAAATCGCTTCCAGTCAAGGATGGCTCAGTGGGTACTGGCAGCAGGTGCTCATGCTGGGGACGCTCATGGCCATTTCGGCCCTGGGCCTGAATCTGAAGTACGGGTATGCCGGGCTATTCGCCCTGGGCCACGCCGCCTTCTACGGCATCGGCGCTTACTCCTCCGCCCTGATCACCAAGGACTGGGTCGTGGGATGGAGCGGAAACCCGGCCGGAGGGCTGGCCGGCGTCCTGGCCATTGAAGCGGGATTTATCCTGGCTGTGGTGGCGATCTCATACTTTAAGATCGGTCACCTGCGTAGCCAGTTGAGAGACAAACTCTCCAAATGGCTGACCCACTTCGAAGCCTCAGTGTTGGCGACGGCGGCCATGCTCCTGATAGGAGGACTGATCATCGTCGTCGTCGGCGGGGGAAGCGGATGGTTGGTACGACAGGGCGTGCTGGCCCTCGTGCCTCCGGTGTTGGGGGCCCTGCCTGCGGCCATATCGCAACAGGTGATCTTTCTTTTAGCCCTGCTGGCCGGAGCTGCGCTGGCCGGGCTCATCGGTTTCCTCGTCGGCCTGCCACTCTTGAACCTGACCTACGACTACCTGTGCATCGCTACGCTGGGCTTCGGGATCATTACCTACGTGTTCTTCAACAACGCAGACAAACTGATTCCCACCATGAAGGGAGCACGGGGCATGGTTAACATCCCCAGACTGACTACCTGGCCATGGGTGCTCGTCTGTCTAGCCGTAGCCCTGGTGGTACTGCGCAACTTCATCTACTCGAGCACCGGGCGGGCCATACTCGCTGTTAGGGATGACCCCGTCGCAGCAGAGACGATGGGCATTGACACCTTCAAGTTCAAGACACTAGCCTATGCCGTGGGCTGCGCTTATGCAGGGCTGGCCGGTGGTTTGTACGCCCACCTTTATGCATTCCTGCACCCCTCAAACTTTGCCTGGCTCAAATCCGTAGACCCCTTCGTGATGGTGGTCTTCGGTGGGGTGGGAAGCATGACCGGCGCAACTCTGGGGGCCTACGCCTTCGAAATTCTGCTCGAAGGGCTGCGCGTCTTGCCGGCCGAGTTCATAGACTGGCGCTACGTCATCTATCCCTTGATACTCCTGGTGGTGATGTTGTTCCGGCCCCAGGGTCTCCTGGGGACGAACGAGTGGGGTTTCTTGAAACCCCCCCGGAGGGCAAAGGAGCAAGGGGCCCCTGAAGCTCAAAGCTCAAAATCCAAAGCTCAAGGGGAGCAAGAGGGGGAGGATAGATAATGCCGCAATCAGATATTCACAACCCGGACCGGGGCAGCAACTCGACTGTTCTGAAGCTCAGCGAGCTGACCAAGTTCTTCGGTGGGCTGCGCGCGGTGCACGATTTTGACGTCGATATCCAGAAAGGGGAACTCGTCGGGCTCATCGGCCCCAACGGCGCTGGCAAGACCACTATCTTCAATATGGTCACCGGCATCTACCCAGTCAGCGCGGGCGACGTCGTTTTTAAGGGGCAAGAAATCACGGACCTGCCCGCCCACGAGATCACACAACTGGGCATCGGCCGCACTTTTCAGAAAATCCGCATCTTCCCCAATCTCACAGTACTGGACAACGTCCGCGTCGCTTATCACCCCCACGCGCGCTACAACCTGTTCGATGGCATCCTGCGCTCACGGCGTTTCAGCCGTGGTGAACGGGAGATGACGGAGAGGGCCCAGGAATTCCTGGCCGTGTTCGGGATGGAGGGGCATCAGGATACGCTGGCCATGAACCTGCCCTACGGCGCACAGCGACGCCTGGAGATCGCCCGTGCACTGGCTACGGAGCCAGACTTGCTCCTGCTGGACGAGCCGGCCGCGGGGATGAACCCCCAGGAGGTCGTCGAGTTGATGGAACTGATCCACTTCATCCGGGACCGCTTCAACTTGACCATCTTCCTCATTGAGCACCAGATGCGCGTGGTGATGGGCATCTGCGAATGGATCACCGTCATTGACTTCGGAGAGATCATCGCTCGTGGGACGCCGAAGGAGATCCAGAACAATCCCCAAGTGATCGAAGCCTACCTGGGCACCCAGGCGACAAGGATGGTGGCATAATGTTACTGGAAGTGAAAGAACTGGGCGTCTACTACGGAGCCATCAACGCACTACAAGGCATATCCTTCCACGTGGAAAAAGGCGAAATCGTCACCCTTATCGGAGCGAACGGCGCCGGCAAGTCTACCACGCTGAACACGATCTCAGGCCTGGTTAGAGCGCGCTCCGGGAGTATCAAGTTCAAAGAACAGGAAATCACCACTATCCCCCCCTACGAAATCGTCTCCATGGGCATCGTCCAGGTGCCGGAGGGGCGTAAAATCTTCGCCCCTCTGACCGTGCAGGAGAACCTGGAGATGGGCGCCTTCTCACGCAAGGACCGGGAGGGCATCAAGCAGAGCCAGGAGCGGGTCTTCCAGAGCTTCCCGCGCCTCAAGGAGCGGCTCAACCAATACGGCGGCACTCTGTCCGGCGGTGAGCAGCAAATGCTGGCCATAGGACGGGGATTGATGGCCAGTCCCGAATTGTTGCTGCTCGACGAGCCTTCGATGGGACTGGCCCCCGTGCTGATCGAGGAGATATTCGCCATCATCCAGGAGATCCATGCCCAGGGCACCAGCATCCTGCTGGTGGAGCAGAACGCGCAGATGGCCCTCTCCGTTGCCAGCCGCGCCTACGTGCTGGAGACGGGACGTATCGTGCTCGAAGGCACAGCCCGCGAAGTGGCCGACAACCCGGAAGTGAAGGTGGCCTACCTCGGCGGGTGAGTGGAAGTTGAAAGTTGGATGTTGGAAGTTGCAAGCCTCCCGCCGGTGCGTACCGACGGGAGGCTTTGTGTTTACGCCAATTGACCAGGGACACCAGGAACTTGAGGAGACTTGCTGAATCTCTGTGTTCTCTGTGTCTCCGTGGTTCGATTTCTTGCTCTGTTCAGGAGAGTCAAGATTGAATGAACTGGTCTTCTTGAAACTCGGAGGTTCCCTCATAACCGACAAAAGCAGGGAGGCGACGGCGAGGGAGGAAGTCATCAGGCGGGCGGCACAGGAGATAAGGAGCGCGCTGGCTGCCAGGCCCGACCTCCGGCTCCTGCTGGGCCACGGCAGCGGCTCCTTCGGCCACTTCGTCGCCCAGCGCCACGGCCTGCTTGAGGGAGGCCCGCCCAACTGGTGGGGCTACGCCGAAACGGGTGCGGCGGCCGCCCGCCTCAACCGCCTGGTGACCGACGTCTTCCTGGTGGCGGACGTGCCTGTCGTCTCCATCCAGCCCTCGGCCTCGGCCCACTGCTGCGATGGCGAGCTCGTCAGCATGGCAACGGAGCCCATCGAATTGATGCTGCGCCACGGCCTGGTGCCACTGGTCTACGGCGACGTGGCCCTGGACGAGGTGCGGGGCTGCACCATCATCTCCACCGAACAGATCTTCGCCCACCTGGCCGAGCACCTTGAACCTGCGCGGATCGTCCTGGCTGGCCAGGTAGCGGGCGTCTTCACCGCCGATCCCCTCCGGGACGCATCCGCCCAGTTGATCCCGGAGATCTCGCGCCAGAACTTTGACCAGGTGGAGCACATGCTGGCGGGCTCTCACGGCGTTGACGTGACGGGGGGGATGCTGACCAAGGTCCGCGTCATGTACGCTCTGGTACAAGAGCAGCCTGAGCTCAAGGTGCAGCTCATCTCAGGCCGACAGCCGGGCCTGATCAAGCGAGCGCTGCTGGAGCCGGATCTTGAGCAAGGGACGACTATTCGCTGGTGAACTCTGCCCGTAACTGCTCAGGACGGAGGGAGACGTGGCTGGGAGCCCTGCTGTCAACGAATGGTGAAACGAATAAACGAATGAACTGTGGCCCCCAAGTCATTCGTTTATTCGTTGGCTATTCGTTGACAGAGAATCCTGCTGGAAAGGGGGAACGATGATCGCAGCTTTCTTTGATCTCGATGGCACTTTGTGCACTGAGCACGTCTGGCGTGCTTTCAGCAAGTATTTCACCGAACACCGTCGGCGGCGGCTCCTCTTCAATGCGTTTTTGGCCGCTCACATATCCTTGTGGCCGCTGCACCGCCTCGGCCTGTTGAGCCGAGCGCGATTCTTCCGCCTGTGGATCAAAAACATGCCCTGGCTCCTCGTGGGCCTGCGGCCCGAAGAAGGACAGGTGATCTTCCGCTGGGTCACCGAGCAGGCCCTCATCCCCGCCCTGCGCCCCGACGTAGCCCAGGTCTTACGTCAACACCAGGCCGAAGGCCACCAGGTGGTCCTGGTCTCCGGTGCCTTCGAGGAGCTGCTGGCTTGCCTCGGGGAGCGTCTGGGGGTGCAGCACGTGGTGGGCACTAGGCTGGAGCTAAATCGGGGGAGATACTCAGGTCGGGCCATCAAGCCCTGCTTCGGGCCTGATAAGGTAGTTCTCCTCACCAAACTCCTGGATAGAACTGGCCTTGAGGTAGACTTCAGACAAAGCTTCGCTTACGGGGACAGCATCTTCGACGTCCCCGTGCTCGAACTCGTGGGAAACCCCGTTGCCGTCTACCCCGACAGCCAGTTATGGGAGTATGCCATGCAAAGGGGGTGGCAAATCATCGGAGAGCAAAAAAGCTAAACCTGATATACGCAAAGAGGCCACCGCTCATTGATGAGGGTGGCCTCTTTGCTTGGGTATTGGATATTGGCTACTCTTCTTCGCCTTCCTCGACAACGCGATAGGATGCCTCAATATACCCGGAAGGCGATGGCTCTTCAGATGGCTCCTCATCCACCACCCGGTAGTAGCCGGACACAGAGCTCATCTCCCGCAGGTGGTGGCGCACAACCTCCTGCGGAGAAAGCTCAATGAAGAGCTTCAACCCCAGCAAGATGATGGCGATGTCATCCAACTGGCCCAGGCCCAGGGCAAGGTCGGGTAGGAAGTCAAATGGAAATAGCAGATAGAGCAACGAGGCTAGCGGGATCGTCTTCAGCCAAGCTGAGACGTCTGGGTCCCGCAGCAAGCGCCACACCAGCCTGGCGTTCTTGATGATCGAAGCCAAAATGCCGGCTGTCTCGCCGAGATCGGAAGCTTTCCCTTGTTTGGTCATAACTCCCCCTTTCGCAAGTATTATAACCCCCATCGCTCTTTTTGGCAACTCCGCAAACGGCCTGACTTGACCTTTTCGTCCATCAGTAGTATAGTCTAAACGCCACTGACCGCATAAGTAGGAGGAGACATTGACCATGAAGTTTCCCGTAACAATGTATCAGGATGAAGAAGGATAGTACGTTGTGGAGTGCCCTGTTATCCCCGGTTGCATGAGCCAGGGAAGTACGAAAGAGGAAGCCTTACAGAATATCCAGGAAGCGATTCAACTTTGCCTGGAAGTGCGCCAGGAGAGAGGCTT
Source organism: Chloroflexota bacterium (assembly GCA_030611885.1). Taxonomy (GTDB): domain Bacteria; phylum Chloroflexota; class Anaerolineae; order VGOG01; family VGOG01; genus JAUWOY01. The sequence goes on from JAUWOY010000013.1 coordinate 60,555, forward strand.
GCCGCTCACTTTGACTTGACCTTTTCGTCCATCCGTAGTATAGTATAAACGCCACCGACCGCATGGCGCGGCGGTGAGCAAGATGCCCAACTTCGCTCGGCTTGGATTGCCAAATCCAGGCCAGCCCGCCGGATTTGACAATCCGGCGGGAGCAGTAGACAACTGTTGTCGCTTGGATCGCCGAGGCGACCGAGACGGCGGGAATCCTCACCTTATGGTTTGCTCCTGCTGGATCGTCAGATCCAGCAGGCCCGGGGCCGGGTTTTCAAAACCCCCCCGGGGCCGGGGCAAATGCCGGCCCGCGGGGGCGGCCCCCCGGGCG
>JAUWOY010000078.1 GCA_030611885.1 Chloroflexota bacterium
TCGCTGATTTCGTGGTACACTCGGAACAGCATCCAGGACATCTTCGCACCTCGTAGGGGTGATTGATGCTGTCTTGAATACCACATTTTCGTCAAATCGTCAAATCGGCACTTTGAACATGTGTTCTGTCAAACTTGGGTATTAAAAGAGCATGCCGACCGAAGGCACCATGCGCTCGTAGTGCACGCCGGGCAGTCCGAGGCGCCCACCGGCGACGGTCGCCAGGCCGCCCAGGAAGAATATCTGGGTGGAGCCGCCGCCGTCGAGGTTGACGGCCTCCACTGCGCCCGCATCGGCCAGGAGGTCGGCAAGCTCGGCCAGGGTTACGCCGTGGCTGTCCGCCTCGAGGCGCTTGGCTCCTTTCTCAACGCCCGCTACCCCGGCTACCACCAACCACCCCTCCCGATCCACGCCGATCCCGATGCGGCCAGCCCGCGTTCTATCCATGTCATCCGGGAATTCGGTGGGCACCACGCCGATCTCCACGCGGCCATCAGCGTACTGCCGGTCAACCCAGAACTCCTCCTCTGCCAGGCGTGTCGCTGTGACGACTGATCGCCCTCCTTGCAGGAGTAGCGGGCCTACCTGGAGGGCCTGCACGATGTCCTGGTGTTCCCTGCGCATGAAGCGATAGCGCACCACTGGCCGGGCGCGCAGCATCGTCGAGACTTTGGGCGACAGGACTCCCTGGGCAAAAGAGAGGACGAACCCGTTTTGGGGGATGTCCAGTCCACCGCCCGTTTTCAGCCCGACGATCCTCTGGTCAATGATGGTCAGCTCGACCCGCCCCTCTTCGATGGGGGTGCGTCCCAGCACGCGACCCTTCGACAAGCTCAGGATACCGCCCCTGGAGGCGGTTCCATAGAGGCGGGTGTAGACCGTCACATTGGCCTGGACGTTGAGGGCAAAGGCGCAGCTTCCGGGCGACCCTGGCGGGAGATGGGATTCGGATGTCACTACCATCCCGTCAGGGAAGATAATGCTCACGTCCTCCAGGGAAAAAGTCCCGGTCTGCCACTGCCCGTTGGCCCGCTGAAAGATAGCGCTCCGCCGGTACAGCGGCGGTCGTCGGATGACCCCATCTTGAACGAAGAGGCCGTAAGGCTCCCCCAGCGCGGAATGGAAGCTGAAGAAGTCGTTGTGCTCCAGCAGGAAGAAGGCGGTGTTGAAGGCGATGCGCGGGCGCTCCCGCCACACCAGGTCCCGCGGGAAGGCCAGCCGTCCGACGGGGATCAGGTTCAGCCTCACGTCAAAGTCTTCGAAGGCCACGGTGTCTGGCGGACGGACGCCCGGCCCCAACTCAAGACGTAGGCGGCCCTCGCTTTCCAGCAGGGCAAGCACGGCTTCGCCACGTTGCCGCCAGACCGCCTCTCTTGCGGGCACTGTCACCCGCCAGCGGCCTCTCTCGTAGCGCAGCCAGCCCCGGCCCAGCAACGTCCGCATGGTGTGTGTGATCAGCGAGTTAGCGCTGAAAAGCTCTTCCCCCGCCTTCGTGTGGCAATGCAAGTCCGGGAACAGCTCGGAAACGGGGCGGTCGCGCTCCAGGCGCAGGAAGGCCACGATGCGGGGGTCGGTCTCGCCGCGCCCGATGGCTTTGACCCAGCGCAGGTAGGCGACATCCTTCAGTTTGACCTGGGGATCCTGTTGGTCAATGTCCACGAAGCGGAAACCCGCCGGGGAAAATCTCAGGAGCGTGTGGTCAGAGAAAGTGCCGTCTCCCCAGTGGATGCGATCCTGGATTTTCTCAATATACTGAAAGCGCATGGTAGACTACATCTGGCCTGTTCAAAATAATCTCAAGCTGGCCCATCCAGCACCTCGGTCATGGCGGCCGGGCCGTCCAACAGCAACCGCAAGCGGTTCAACACGTTGCGTCCCAACACGACCTCATCACCAATTTCATCACCGACAACCCACACGGCGGCGAAGTGACGTTGGCCGATCTCCACCGCCACCGCATAGAGTGACACCAGACGATGCTCCCCCCACTGACTGCGCAAGGCAGCCTGATCAACTTTCCTGGCTCCGATCTGCCTTAAATACTTCATCGGGATCAACGTGGCGTCCGCACCAGTGTCCACCAGAGCCTCCAAGGGGCCCAAGGTGGGGGGCGTCCCTGGTGCACCCAGATTGATCTCCAGCACCGGCGCAGCCGGGGAATACTCGCTGCTATAAGGGTAGTGGCTCATCCTCTACTCCATTCCAAGCGTGGACTGGGAGCGCGCAACTCAAGTATCGGGTTCGCGCCTACCAGACGGATCAACACCGGAATGTCACCAAAACGATTCTGCAGGCGCAGGAACAGAGCCTCAAAGTCAACGTCAGCGTCCACCACCTGGCCATCGTGAACGGCAACAAACTGACCCAGGTACTGCTCGACCAACTGTGGGTGCATCCGTTCAAAGACTCTGGCTTCAGCTTCGAGTTTTTGATCTTCCAATCGCCTCAGGCGTTCTCTGATCGCTTTATTGACAAAGTCCTCAATGGTGCCACGCTCGCTCTTGGCGATCCACCGGACCTGTTCAACCAGCTTCGGCTGCAGGGCGATCATATTTGTGTTCATAGCCATACTCCTCCTTCGAGACATTGGTGTCAAAGACGAACCTCTTGCTATTTCAATCCCGTAGTGGCGATGCCCTCAATGATGAAGCGCTGGGCGAAGATGTACAGCACCAGTAGGGGCACGATAGAGATCACCGAACCGGTCAGAAGCAGATGCCACTGGGATTCGTAGGCCCCCTTGAAGGCCATCAGCCCCAGGGGCAGGGTCCGCAGGTGGCTTTCGGAGATGTAGAACACGGGACGCAGCAAGGCGTTCCAGTTGTTGATGAAAGCCAGGACGAACAGTGTCACCAGGGCTGATCCTGCCAGGGGCAGGAAGATCTTGTAATATATGCCAAAGACCGAGGCGCCATCAATGGCTGCCGCGTCCTCCAGGTCCTGGGGGATGTTGGCGAAGAACTCGCGTAGCATAAAGGTTCCGTAGGCGCCGGTCAGGAACGAGGGGACGATGAGCGGCAGGTAGGTGTTGAGCCAGTGGAGCCTGATCATCAACAGGAACTCAGGGATGATGCTCACCTCGACAGGGACCATGGCGGTAGCCAGGAGAGCGCCGAAGAAGAAGTTCTTGCCCCGGAACTCCATGCGGGCGAAGGCGAAGCCAGCCAATGAACAGGTGATCACCTGGCCGGCAGCGGCCATGAAGGACACGAAGATACTATTGAAAGTATAGCGTAAGAAGTTGTGCTTGGTGAATACGGTAATGTAGTTTTCCCACATCCCTGGCTTGAAGAGCTTATCCGGCATCCACACCGGTGGGATGGCAAAGACGGCCCTGGAGGACTTGAAGGTGGTCAGGAGCATCCACAGGAAAGGGAAGATGGTGATGAACGCGAAGACCAGGAGGATCAGATACATGAGCGTCCATTTGCCCGCGGTTTTCTGGCGTTTGGATATCACGATCAGCCTCCTCTATGCCTGGTAGTGAACCCAACGGTTCTTGAACAGGAAGTTAACCAGCGTCACGATGCCCACGAAAAGCACCAGCATACAGGCCAACCCTGAGGCGAACCCCATGCGTTGGAACACGAAGGCGTTCTCGTAAACGTAGTAGCCCAGAGTGGCGGAGGCGTAGAGCGGTCTACCCTGGGTCATGGCATAGGTCACGTCGAACGTCCGGAAAGCCTGGATGACAGAGTTGACGACGATGAAAAAGGTCACTGGTGACAGGAGTGGCAGGGTGATGCGGAAGAAGGCCTGCCGACCGGTGGCGCCATCCACGCGCGCGGCTTCGTACAGGCTCCTGGGGATGGCCTGAAGCCCGGCCAGGAAGACCAGCATCTGGAAACCCGCCGTCTTCCAAACGGAGACGACGATCAAAACCAGCAGGGAGTAGGGCTTTTCAACCAGCCAGGCTATGGGGTCTGTGGTGTGAAAGAAGGTCCTTAGAAAGTAGTTGAGGATGCCGAAGCGGGTGGCAAAGATCCAGTTCCACACCATGGCTACGGCCACCATGGAGGTGATGTAGGGCATGAAAAAGAGCCCCCGAAAGAAGGAGATGGCCGGAAGCCTCTGGTGTATCAAGAGGGCCAGGATCAGAGCGCCGATCACCACGCCCGGCACGTAGAGGCCGACGAAGACAAAGGTGTTCCTGACCACGAGCCAGAATTGGTCAGAGCCGAGCATTTCCTGATAGTTGCCCAGTCCGAGCCAGTAGGGCGGCGCGGGCATTTGCCAGCGTCTGAAGCTGTTCACAACGACGGAGACGATGGGATAGTAACGAAATACGATCAGCCCGGTGAGCATGGGCAGGATAAAGAGATAAGGTGTGATCTTTTTGTAGCGCATGGCGACCACCTTTTTCATAAAAGCGAGGGGATGAGTGGAACTGTCAACGGATTCGGGGAGCGGATTGAACGGATTGGGGCTCCGTGCGCGGCATCTTCCGTTCAATCCGTTCCAAAAATCCGCTGACAGTGTTCTGCATCTTCTATCCCCCTGCTTTGGGGTGCTAAGACCTTTTTCAAAGAGCAAAGTGTGAGGAGGCAGCACGTCTAAAAATGGTGTTCCGCCGGAGGGCGGGCTCCGACGGAACACCAGAGTAGAGATCGAAATCGGTCGGCCTTCTAGGGCTCAGGGTAGAAGCGGGTCAGGACTTCGTTGGCGCTCTTGGTGGCTTCCTCGATGGCAGTCGCCATATCCACCTCGCCGTTGTAGGCCTGATCCAGCCAGGCGTTCAGGCCGGCCCCGCCGGTGTAGCCGCGCCACTCACCCCAGCCAGGGGTGAAGGAGTTGGGCCCCAGGTTCTCACCCCACTCCAGCAGGAACCCCTTGTTATCGGGCTGCTGGCCCTTCTCCAGGAACTCCTCCGCCAGCGCCGTGGCCTTCAGGATTGGCACCTTTCCACCCATGAAGGACGACGCCGGCCGGCCAGGCCCGGTCAGATACCTGATGAAGTTCCATACCTCGTCCGGGTGCTGCGTAGTGGGGGACATGACAATGTTGTCGGGCCAGCCGTAGGCCTGGTCCTTCTCCCAGTGCGGACCCCGCGGAATGGGTGCGATTCCCCACTGGAAGGCATCCCCGGCGACGTCACGACAGTTCTGGATGTTCCAGGAGCCATCCACCCACATGGCCGCCATCCCCTGGGGGAAGATGTCCTGCTGGCGGATGCCCTCCATCTCCTTCGGCATCGGCGCTACTCCGTGCTCGTGGATCAGGCTGTACAGGAACTCCAGGGCCTCGACGGCGTTGTCGTCTGGCTCGAAGCGCGTCTTGGCGGCGTTCAGGAGGCGACCGTTGTTCTGGTAGATCCAGGACTCGGTTTGGGCGTAGCGACCATAGAACCAGAAACCGTACTGGTCAATCGTGCCGTCACCGTCCTTATCCACCGTCAGCTTCTTGGCCGCATCCAGGAAGTCGTCCCAGGTCCAGTCTCCCGTGGGGTAGCCCACCCCTGCCGCGTCGAAGGCATCCTTGTTGTAGTAGAGCACTGTGCACACCCAGGCGAAGGGCATGGCCCTCATGCTGCCCGTCTTCTTGTCTGGGTAGCGCACGGCACTGAAGACGCCGCTAAAGTAGTCGTCCGGGTTGATGTCCCTCTCGATGTAGTACTGGATGTTTCCCAGGAGACCCTTAGAGGCATACTCGTCCACGAAGCCTGAGCTCATGTTGAAGACGTCGGGCATCTCTCCGGCTGTGGCCAGGGCGCTCATCTTGGGCCAGTAGTCGTCGGGCACCAGCGCCTCGAACTCGATAGTGACGTGGGGGTTCATCTTCGTGTACTCGTCAATGATGCTGAGCTCGAGCTCCTCCAGGCTGGGGTCCCACATGAAGTAGCGCAGAGTGACCTTCTCCGGCACCTCCTTCTCGACCACCACGGTCTCGACTACCGGCTTCTCGACGATCACCTCCTTCTCCACCTCGACGGTGACCGGAACCTCCTTCTCGACGATCACCTCTTTCTCGATCACCTGGGGGGTGGGCGCGGCGCAAGCGGCGAGAAGAAGCGCCAGCACCATCATCAGAACAAACGACCTTTTCATTGTTTTTCCTCCTTGTGATAGAAATTTGGGGCGAGGGTCGTCCTCGCCAATCGGTCCTGCCCAAAACGCTTCATTGTCGTTGGCATCACCCCCTTTTGTCATGCGGTTGCTAATACGGTGATTACGAGGGAGTCCAAATCAACTATATCACATTTTAAAGAAGCTGTCAAACCAAGAAGTCGCTTGGGTTGTTCACACTATGTGTGACGAAGGTTACTTTCCGCACCGGGCGAAAAGCGGAGGTATGCCTCGGTAGCCGCCGCCAGGTCGGAGTAGACGCCCCGGTAGGCTGGGGGCAGCAACGCCGCCACCTGATACATGATCTCGTCAACCATCTGCTGGCGCACCTGGCGGGTCACCTTGCCCCCGTCAGTGTCCAGGTAGAACGGTTGGCCTACGACGATGTGAAAGTCGGTGCGGCGCAGGCGTGGCAGGTTGCGCCAGAAGAGTTCCCCACCGTAGTAGACCACGGGCAGCAGAGGCGCGCCGCTGCGCAAGGCCAGGAATACGACGCCAGGATGGCCCGGCTGTAGGCGCCCGTGACCGCTGCGGGTGCCCTCCGGGGCCACGGCCAGGATTTGACCCGCTTCCAGGGCTTTCAGTGCCTGGCGCAAAGCAACTATGTCAGCCTCCCCGCGCCGTAGCGGGATGGCTCCCCCCAGGTCGAACAGTGTCCCCAGGGCGGCATTGTCCCAGGTCTCGGCCTTAGCAAAGCCGGTTACCGGACGCGGTTGCAGGTGGGTGTAGAGAAGCGGCACTTCCAGGAAGTTGACGTGGTTGGCGACGATGATGAGCGGCCCCTGGTCTGGCACCCGCGCTAACTGAGCATTGTCCACGCAGCAGAGAAGACGAATCAATCCCTTGATGGTCGAGGTTGCCACCCGGTAAGTGAGCGTCATTCTATGGCCTCCGGCGGTTGACAGATGATCTCGATCTGACGCGGCAGCAGCTCCAACTCCAGCCGTCGCCCGTCGGTGCACAGCGTCTCCCCGTCGGCGTGGGCAGGCAGCACCCCCTCGACAGCGGTGACGACGACGCGCCGCGTCCGCCCGGTCTGGATCGGCTCCTGGGTGGCTTGCGTGCCCCGCAAGAAGTGGGGGATGAGGCCGAAGATGCGAGCCCGGCTCACCTGGCGGGCGATGCATAGATCGAACAGGCCGTCGTCGGGCTGGCCCTGCGGGGCCATCATGAAGCCGCCGCCCATCCGCCGCCCGTTCATGATTGAGATCATCAGCGAGTATTGCTTGATCGCCTGGCCGTCGTACTCGATGGTGACCAGCGGGGCCTGGTAGTACAGGAAAACGGTCTTGAGCACGGCCACTAGGTAGGATGGGAAGCCATGCAAGCGGGTCATCTTGAGCGCCTCAAAGCCGACGACGGCGTCGAAGCCAATGCCCACGCCGTTGCCGAAGTAGCGGCCCTCCGGATAGAGGCCGCCGACGACCCGGCCGACGTCCATCGTGCGCCGGTGGCTCTGGGCCAGCACCTGGCAACCGGTTTCCAGATCGGTAGGGATGCCCATGCCGTAGGCAAAGTCGTTGCCCCGGCCGACGCACAGAATCCCCATCGGGCACGTTCCCGCGCCGGCCTGCTTGGCGCGCATCAAGCCGTTGAGCACCTCGTTGGCCGTGCCGTCGCCGCCCACCGCGACCACGCCGTCATATCCTGCGGCGACAGCCTCCTGAGCCAGGTTCGCCGCGTGCCAGGGGGCTTCCGTGCGAACGAGGTCGAAATCCAGGCCGTACTCACTCAGTACACCCTCGATCTGGGGAATTGCCCGCTCGCCAGCTCCTCGACCGGCGACTGGGTTGACGATGATTTTGTATGTGGTCATGTCATTTCCTCACTTGTGAGTATTATAACATCTTTCCAGGGATTTGCCAACGATCGAGGAGAGAATCTTGAACTTTAAACTCTAAACTCCAAAAAGTTCCTATCTCAGGAAATTGAAGCTCTCGACCACCCGTTGGATGGGTGATAGCAGCCACTGCGGGCGGAGGCCCAGCCAGAGGCAGAAGATGATCATCCCCAGGATAATGAGGGAAGCCATGAAAGGCTCTCGCCTCACTTTGGGCTCACTGGATGGATCCAAGAGGACGCTCAAACCGCGCAGGTAGCCAAAGGCCACGCCCGCTCCGGATAACAGCATAGCCAGCGTCAAATCAGGTGCTGAGAGGAGGCGATAGATGGCCCAGCGGCTGGGGAAGCCAGCGGTGAAGGGCATCCCTGCCAGGGATAGGCCGCCCAGCACCAGACCAGCCGTCGAAATGGGCAACCGCTTAGCCACTCCAGCCAAATTGGCGAAGGAATCGCTTCTAGCCCGATGGCGCACCACAGCCAACCCCATGGCCGTAAGCATCAGGCCCACGGAGCGATGCGCGACTTGCAACAGGGCAGCAGTGAGAGCAGCGGGGGAAGCAACACCTAAAGCCACCAGGGTGCAGCCCATGTCGCTCAGGACCGCGTAACCCAGCAGGCGACCGAAATCCCGCTGGGCGAAAGCCAGCAGCCCGCCAACGGCGGCCATCAACAGGCCACCCAGCCGCAGGAGACGAAAGACTCGTGGATCGTCAGACAGCCAGGGGTAGGATTGCAGGAGGTTCAGCATCAACAAAAGCACCACGGCGTTGGTCACGGTGAGGACGAAGGCGGCTGCCACAGGAGGGGCATCTGCGGCCACGGCCGAGACCCAACCGTGGAAGGGCACTACTGCCAGCAGGATGGCGAATCCTATGGCCAGCAGGAAGGCAGCGTAACGGAGAAGGGCCAGGTTGTCGGGGTTGACGGCCTGGAGATCAATCAGCCAGGGGGTTATCAGCAAAGGGGGAACAGCCAGGCTCACCATGACCAGGTATCGCAGAGCTCCGCGTCCTGGACCCTGTCTATCGCCCTGGATGATGAAGACGGCGACGAGGCTCGCTATCCACAGGAAGAGAACGGCGAAGATGAAGTGGCGGATCATGACCGCTGCACTGAGCAGGCTCAAGATGATCAGGCCCAAAGGGAAGAATAGGCTGCCCTGGAATACGCGCCAGGCGAAGAGGAAGGCAGTGGCGGCTATCAGGCAAATGAAACCCAGGGTGAGGCTGCCGGCCAGCTCCAGGGCGAACTCTCGTCCCAGCACCACCATCGGCTCGCCCAGGGCTACCTCCCAGCCAAGCACAGAGGCCGGTCGGTCGAAGGGCAGGCCCAGGCAGAGGCTGGCCATGATTAATGCCGTAGCCGAAGCGAGAGCGGCCGCCAGGAGCGCCCAGCGTCGTAGGAGATAGACCACAGGGGCCAAAATCAGAGGCAAGACGATCAGGAACAAAGGGCCAGCTATCATCTTTGCCTCTCCTCCGGTGTCAATTCAGCTCCTGAGGCTGCGAGGTAGGCAATGGCCAGAGCGATGAGGAAGTTAGCTATCCCCAGAAAGCCGACCACGCTCAAGCTGCGCTCCAGCGCGGAGTAGAACAGTTCGAAGCCGGTGACGAGGGTGAGAAGCCCCATACCGGCTTTCAGCGGCTCCTCGGTCAGCATCAGCACCAACAGGCCCAGCGAGGCCAGCCAGTAGCAGGCCAAGCCGATGTCCGATGGCACCTCAGGCAGAGGGTAGCGCATTGACAGGCTGTAGATAGCCAGCCCCACGAAGAGGGCGGCCAAGAGGCGGAAGGTGAAATCTGGCAGCGAGACCCCTCCAGCATCCTCCCGCTCCGATGGCGGTGTTTCGCTGCTCTCGCTGACCAGGCGCGCCGTCAGGTAGAGGACGACACATACCAGAGCGCCGATGAGCACCTTGATCACGGCTACCTGGGGCTGGATGAGTCGAGTCAGCAACAGGCCCACCAGGACGTACTGAACCGACAGCGCGCCCAGCGAAAAGCGCCAATCGCTGATGATCACGATGAGGCTGGCGGTGACGACCAAGCCGACGATAGATGGCGTGGTCATAAGAAACGAGAGTTGGGCTAAAACATCCGTTAAAGTAGGCATAGATTCTCCATCTATCCGCCCCGAAGGAACAGGAACGCCAGAAGGCCCATGACAACAATCCAACCCAAGTATCCCCCGCCCTCGCTCACCCTCCCGGCTATCCGCAACGCGCTCGCTGCCCCGGCCACGATCTGTCCGAGAAGGCTGTAAAGCCATTCCAGGCGAAGGGCTGTCGTCAGCTTCAACCAAAAGGGCTTAACTGGATCGAAGATCCTCTGACGATGACGGTGAAGCAAGTAACCGCCCAAGAGAGGCAAAAAGAGAGCCACCCATTGGACCACGCTCGTCGAGCGGAGCAAATCCGCCAGGGTAGGGAAGGAGACCGCCTCCATCAAGGTTCTCAGCACGGACGGGCGCAGCCCCAACATGAGGACAGGCGCAGCCAGCAACGCTGCTCCTACTACCGATGACCTTTGGTAAGCAAACTCCGGTGGGAAGACGTGGATAGAGATAGCTGACCACATCTTGAGCAAGGCCGCGAAGAGGAAGGTCTCTGCCAATAAGCTCAGAGCCAGAAAGGCCAGGTTGCCGCCTGTCAGCAGGAAATGGTAGAGATGCCAGCGACCAACAAAGCCCAGGGTCAGAGGCACTCCAGCCAGGGAAGCCATAGCCAGGCCTGATGCAGCTCTGGCCCACAGACTCCTCAGTTCAGACCTATTCTGGCTCAAAAAGAGGAGGCCCAGGCAGAGGACCAGGTTCAGGCTAGGCAATATGACCAGCGCGGGCGGTTTGGCAATGGCCAGGGATGCGGCGGCGTAGCCCACCTGGCTGATCATTATAAAGGACAAGGTCTTGCTGAGGTCCGTCTCGGCCCAGGCCAGCAAAGCGCCGATGAAAAACGCCAGGCTGCCAGCGATGGCCAGCGCTTGCCCGTAGGGTAGTCCACTGTTAGTCCATGTGGAGAGGCGGGCCAGTAGATATAGGCCAGCGGTGACGGGA
>JAUWOY010000107.1 GCA_030611885.1 Chloroflexota bacterium
CCCTCCGGGCAAGACGACCTGGCGCGACTCTCGCCAGTACTTCATCGCCGGGCAGTGCGCGATGATGTTCTACTCCACCTACATCATGGATGACCTGGCCGGCCTGGTAGCCGACCTGCAGGTGGAGGTGGAAGACCTGGCCGGGAAGACCGGCATGGAGTCCCTGATGATCGGATCCCACGGCGACGAGGCCTCCTACGGCCAGGTCAACTCCGTGGCCGTCACCCAGGGTGCTAACACTGAGGTGGCCAAAGCCTGGGTCAAGTTCCTGCTGTCCGACGAGAACTACATCAAGTGGGTGACCATGACCCCGGCAGGCAAGACGCCGGTGCGCAAGAGCGCCGTCGAAGAGTGGTCACAGGCCGAGCTGTTCGGCTACTACGATCCCGCCATCGCCGAGACCATCGCCGGTGGCCTGGACGCGGTCAAGCGTTGGGGCTACCAGGGAGGCAAGTCCTTCCCGCTGCTGTCCGACATCTACGGCTCGCTGATCGTGCCGCAGGCTGTGGTCAACGTCATTGAGGGTAGCATGACCTCAGACGAAGCCGCTGCCTGGGCTCAATCGCAACTCGAAGATCTGGCAGGGCAGTAAGGTAGTACAATTGGGGTGTGCACCCTGACGGGTGCACACCCCTTTGCACAAGCGCGGTCGTAGTCTAAGGAGGACGAATAATGGCTATTTTAGGACGGTCAATGCGCGCCAGAGAGGCCAGGCTGGCCTACTGGCTGATTCTACCCACCGTGCTCATCATCGCCGGACTTGTCTTTTACCCTGTGGTCTACAACGTCTGGCTCTCTTTCCATCAAGTAACGACCGGCAATCTGGGCGAGGCAGCGCCTTTTGTGGGGCTTGAAAACTATCGTTACGTGCTAAAAGACGTAACGCGGTTCCTTCCGGCCCTGCGCACCACCTTCGTCTACTCCATTGTTGGTATGCTTCTCTCGCTGATCGTAGGGCTGGTCGCCTCCTTGCTCTTGAATGCACGGTTTCGAGCGCGCGGGATCGCGCGAGGCATTATGCTCTTTCCTTACGCGGCTCCCACCATCGCTATGGCCCAGATTTTCAAGTGGATCTTGCAGCCTAACGGCCTGCTGAACTGGCTTCTGATGGAGGCCAACATCATCCCGCTGCCCAGAGCCTGGCTAACGGAAAAAGGGCTGGCCCTACCAGCCGTGCTTCTGTTCCAGACCTGGAAGTATTTCCCCTTCTGTATGCTGATGATCCTGGCCCGGCTCCAGGCCATTGACGAAACGTTGTACGAGGCCGCCGAAGTGGACGGGGCCAACGCCTGGCAACGTTTCTGGCACATCACCATACCAGAGCTGCGGTACGTGTTGCTTACCGTCGGCCTGTTGCGGCTCATCTGGAACTTTAACAAGTTCGACGATATCTGGCTGCTCACCGGAGGGTCCTCCGGTACAATGGTGCTGCCTGTGCTCACGTACCAATACAGTTTCGGTCTCAACAACTTCGGCTGGGGGGCTGCCAACGCGATGATCCTGGCCCTGATTCTAGTGGTCTTTATGTTTTTCTACATGAGGGAGGTAGTCGAATGAGCAACATTGCGCAGGCTCGATCGTTGAAGAGAAGGCGTCCCTTTCCGTGGGGCCGCGTCCTGTTGTACATCGTATTGGCTGCCTTCCTACTCTCCGTGTTGGTACCGTTCTACTGGATGCTCCGCACCTCGCTGATGAAGTTTGGGGAGATCGTCGCCTACCCGCCACGACTGGTGCCCGGAAACTGGCTCAACTTCTCCGCCTACGGGAAACTCTTCGAGCAGCAGCAGTTTCTTTGGGGCATCAGGAACAGTTTCATCGTCTCCATAGTCGTGGTTGTGCTCACCGTGATCTTCTCTACGCTGGGGGCCTACGCCGTCGCGCGCATGAGATTTCCGGGCAAGGCCTGGTTCATGCGGGGCGTCATCGTGGTCTACATGTTCCCGGCCGTCATGCTGATGATCCCCATGTTTGTGATTATGTCTCGCATCGGCATGACCGGTACCGGCGGCATCCAGGACACCTTGGGCCTGATCGTCGTCTATCTGACCCAGACGATGCCGGTAGCAACCTACATGCTCTCCAGTTACTTCAAGACCGTGCCCGAGGAGATTGAGGAAGCTGGCATCATGGATGGCTGCACCCGCTGGTCGGTGATCTACCGCATCACCATTCCCCTGTCACTGCCGGCTATTGCGTCGGTGGCGCTGTACACCTTTATGATTGCCTGGAACGAGTACATGTTCGCCTTCATCCTGCTCAAGTCGAAGGAGACGCTGACGCTGCCCATAGCCTTCTACCGTATCTTCGGCCAGTTCAATACAGCCTGGGACATGGTCATGGCCGCGGCCATGGTGATCGCGGTGCCTGTCATCATCGCCTTCCTCGCCTCCGAGAAATACTTTGCTCAAGGGTTAACCGCGGGCGGCGTGAAAGGATAAAGGCCGAAGCGGAAATGGAAAGCTAAACATCGCCTTTGGCCTGCGCATGCAGCGCAAGCCCAAAGACGAGATCGAGAAACGGGTCCAATCCGCGGCCGAACTTCTGCACATTGAGGAACTGCTGGACCGCTATCCGGCCCAGCTCAGCGGCGGGCAGCGCAAGCCCGGTGACGTGGCCCGCTGGTTGGCACATCAGGTCGCAGAAGGAGATGTTCCCGAACTGGTGGTGCTGGCCGGTAACCATCTGGGGCGTCTCCTGGTTGGCAAGTGTGGAGTGTTGAGGTTGCCCTGGATAGGGATCAGCACCCGTCGGCGGGTTTACACCCTGGGAACAGGGCGACGGGCTCGTCGGGTTAAGACCAGCGCCTTGCTCAAGGGTGACTACCGCCGGCAGTGGCATGACCTCAAGGACGAAGGTTATCGGGTGGCCTTCCTCGGAGAGGCTACGGCCACCACCTTGGGGCAGGTGGTATTGCTGGTGATCGAGTGTCTGGCCGACGGAGAGCGGCAGCTTCTGGTGGCACGCCCGACCAAAGAGACAGTGCTGCTGGAGCGAGTGCAGTTGTTGTTGGCTCGCCAAGCCCAGCCGGACAACACCAAGTTGCATCTGATGCTGAACCTGCTGCGTCAAGGGCGAGAAGCAGGCATCCGGGCCGAGACAGCCACCTTCGACCGCTGGTTCTACGTCGTGTGGTTCATACAGGGAGTGCTGGCCCTCGGCTTCAAGCGGGTGGTCATCAAAGCCAAGGCCAACATCAGCTACCTGTACCAGGGCCAGGAGATGACCATTGAGGAATTGAAAGGGCAGATCAAAAGCTATCGCCGCGCCCCTGGGGGGGAGAAGCGGGTCAAGTTCGCTTCCCTCAGGGTAATCCAGCCAGGGTTGGGGCGAGTCAGACTGGTCTTCGTGCAGGAGTTCAATCGAAAAGGGCTGGTTCTAACGTTTTCTGTGGTTTTAGCCATTCGGATTGTTTTCTGCTAAAGTGGACAGCTTCATCCGTGTAAAAGTTGCCCAAATTGGGCGGATAAGCAGTGAAATCCGCCTGTTTTATGTCGTTTGGCGTTGAAATTG
>JAUWOY010000002.1 GCA_030611885.1 Chloroflexota bacterium
GGGCGGGCCGGGCCCCGTGGCCCCCGGGGCCCCCCCCCCCGCCCCCCCCCCCAACTCTGCGGGTGGGGAGTGGGGGCGCTTCCCCCCCCGGTTTGGGGGGGACTGAGGGGGGGCGGAGAGGAATCCAATGACTAGAATAACCATCCCCATCGGCCCGCAGCACCCGGCGCTCAAGGAACCGCTCTCATTCCTGCTCACCGTCGAGGGAGAGCGGATCGTGGAGAGCGCCCTGCGCATCGGCTACGTCCACCGTGGCCTCGAGCGCATCTGCCAGGGTCGCAACTATGTGCAGAACGTGCATGTGGTGGAGCGCATCTGCGGCATCTGCTCGCACGTCCACACCACCACCTATTGCCAGGGGGTCGAGGCGCTGCTGGGATTGCAGGTGCCCCCGCGAGCGCTTTACCTGCGCACGCTGCTGTGCGAACTGGAGCGCATCCACAGTCACTTGCTCTGGCTGGGTGTGCTGGCCGAAAATGTGGGCTTCACCACCATCTTTATGTACGCCTGGCGCGACCGCGAGATCGTGCTGGACATTATGGAGGAACTCTCCGGCGGGCGCGTGGCCCACGCCGTCAACGTCATCGGCGGCGTGCGCATTGACCTGGATCGGGAGCACGTTCACTCCATTCTGGCGCGGCTCGATGAGTTGGAGCAGCAGATTGAGACCTTGCTGGGCGTGATTCAGCACGAGCGCACGTTCCAGGCCCGCACGCGCGGCGTGGGCCATCTCTCGGCTGAACAGGTGCGCCGCTACTGCGTGGTGGGGCCGACGGCGCGCGCCTCCGGCGTGGACGTGGACGTGCGGCGCGATGCGCCCTACGCCGCCTACGACCAACTTGACTTCCAGGTCATCACCGCTGAGGAGGGGGACGTGTGGGCACGTACAATGGTGCGCATGCAGGAGACCATTGAAAGCCTGCACCTGTGTCGCCAACTGCTAATTGGGCTGCCAGATGGTCCGACGACGGTGCGTGCTCGACGCCGCGTGCCGCCTGGCGAGGTGGTCAGCCGTGGCGAGGCGCCGCGCGGCGAGTTGGTCTACTACATCCGCAGCGACGGCAGCGACAGGCCGGCGAGGGTCAAGATACGCACGCCCACGCTGCCGGCGCTGAGCACCCTGCCCGACCAACTGCGGGACGTCAACACCGCCGACGTGCCCACCGTGCTGGCCGGCGTGGACCTGTGTATTGCATGTGCCGATCGGTGAGAGGGTTGAAAGTATGAGGGACTGGTTATCCACACTATTCGCGCTGCTGGTCTTCCCCGGCTTCGGGTTTCTCTTCGTCTGCGCGCTGGCCTTCCAGTGGATTGACCGGCGGGTGGCAGCGCGCTTGCAGGGACGCATCGGGCCGCCCTGGTTCCAGCCGCTGGCCGACTTTATCAAGTTAATGGCCAAAGAGGATATGCTGCCCGTCGGGGCCCACGAGTGGGCCTGCGCGGCGCTGCCAATGGTGTCACTGGCGACAGTGCTAACCGCCGCGCTGTATATCCCTGTCGGCGGACGGGCGGCCAGTGCCTTCGAGGGCGATTTGATTGTGGTGCTCTTCCTGCTCAGCATCCCGGCGCTGGCCTACTTCCTGGCCGGCTGGCTCTCCGTCAGCGTCTTCAGTGTCGTCGGCGGCAACCGCTCCCTGCTGCAATACTTTGCCTACGAGGTGCCCTTTCTCATGGTGCTCAGCGGCCCGGCCATCCTCAGCGGTTCCTGGTCCATCTCGCGCATCGCCGCGCAGCAGTCGCAGACGGCCTGGATGGTGCTCGTGCAGCCGCTGGGCTTCTTGCTGGCGCTCGTCGGGCTGATTGGCAAACTTAAGCGATCGCCCTTCGACATCCCCAAGGCCAAGTCGGAGATCGGCGCCGGCCCGCTGACCGAGTTCAGCGGGCGCAAGTTGGCGTTGTGGCACCTCACACTGCACATGAAGACCGTGGTCGGCATCTTTCTGCTAGTCAACGTCTTCCTGGGCGGCTGTAGTATCGGGCTGGCCGTCCCGGCCGCGCTCATCTTCAGCGTCAAGGCGTTGCTGATCCTGTTGATCCTCTCGGTGGCGAGCGTGCTCTATGCCCGCCTGCGCATTGACCAACTGGCGAACCTCGGCTGGCGGGTGCTGGCGCCGCTGGCGCTGCTGCAAATGTTGGTTATAATCTGGATCGGAGTTGGATAAAGATGACTCGTCTTCATTCGCTGGTCTACCTGTTGCCGCAGTTGTGGCGCACACTGTTCACCCGGCCGATCACGGTGCGCTACCCCTTAGGGCCGCTGGAGTTGCCTCCCTACTTCAGGGGCCGCGTAGTGATCGATATAGACCTCTGCCGGGGGTGTGGGTTGTGCGTGCGCGATTGTCCCGCCTTTGCCCTTGAGCTGGAGCGCGAGAGCGATACCCTGGGTCCATCGAAGGGCCGCGACCAGTTCCGGCTGATCCACTACCACGACCGCTGTGCCTATTGCGGGCAGTGTCAGGATGTCTGCCGTTACGAGGCCATCTGGCTGACGAGCGAGTACGTGCCCGCTGCGGCCGACCGCGACGCGCTGCGCGAGGAGTTCAGCAAGGATGCATTTTACGTGAGTGATATGGCATCTTGACAAGACTTAACCTAAGTGCTACAATATCTCCGCCGCCGAGCACCGCTAGCCCAGCGTTGCAGCGGCGTTTGTTTTTATGTATACGGTGTGGAGGTGCAACGATGACCAACGGCAAACTCCAGGCCGGTGGTCTGATCCGAAATGACCACCTGGCTATGATTGGTGTAATGGATATCCCGTCACGCCCAGGCGTAGGCGGCAGGCTCTTCTCTGCGTTGAGCGACCAGGGAATCAACGTCGAATTCATCGTGCACCTGATTGATCTGGAGGAGAAGGATCACATCGTCCTGTGCGTGGATCGGGACGACCTGAGTGAGACGTTGGCGGTGACCGAGCGCGTGCGGGAGGAGGTCGGAGGGAAAGCCGTCACCAGCGACCCTGAAGTGGCGTCGGTGAGCCTCTTCGGCCTTGATTTCCGCGAACAGCGCGGCGTCGCTAGCCGGATGTGCAAGGCGCTGGGCGATTGCAGCATCAACATCCGTGCCATCAGTACCTCCCTCTCGACCATCACTTGTGTGATCGAGGCCCGGCGCCTGGACGAGGCCATCCGTGCGCTGCGCGATGCATTCACGCTGCCCTGACGGGAACCATAATGAGTATGCAACCTGTGGTGAACAAAGTCGAACCACAACCCAGGCTGGGCACCATCGTGCGCATCATCGGCCCGGTGGTAGACGTCTCTTTTGCGGGTGAGGAATTGCCCGCCCTGTTGAGCGCGTTGGTTGTTCGCAGCGACAAGCGCAACGTTACCATTGAGATTTTGCAGCACCTCGACCGTCACACAGTGCGTGGTATTGCGATGGAATCAACGGCCGGGCTGCGCCGTGACATGACGGTCGAGGACGCCGGTGTTCAGATACAGGTGCCGGTGGGGAGAGAGACGCTGGGGCGCGTGTTCAACGTGCTGGGACAGCCTATAGACGAAGGGCCGCCCCTGGGTGAGGTTCAGATGCAGAGCATCCACCAACCGGCGCCTCCTTTCGTCCAGCAGCAGCCCTCGACGGAGATCTTCGTCACCGGGCTGAAGGTCATTGATCTGCTGGCCCCTTATGTGCGCGGCGGCAAAGTCGGCCTGCTGGGCGGCGCCGGGGTGGGCAAGACGACGCTGATTATGGAACTGATCCACCACACCTCGGCCGAGCACCGGGGCGTTTCGGTCTTCGCCGGCGTGGGCGAACGCACCCGCGAGGGCAACGAACTGTACCTGCAGATGAAGCGCACGGGCGTGCTCAAAGACGCTGTGCTGATTTTTGGGGAGATGAACGAGCCGCCAGGGGCACGCTTCCGGGCAGCGTTCACGGCCCTGACTATGGCCGAGTACTTTCGTGACGTTGAGCATCAGGACGTGTTGCTCTTTATTGACAACATCTTTCGCTACATCCAGGCCGGCGGCGAGGTGTCGGCCCTGCTGGGGCGACTGACCAGCGCCGTGGGCTACCAGCCCACGTTGGCCACCGAGGTGGGCATGCTGGAGGAACGCATCGTCTCCACGTCCAAGGCCGCCATCACCTCCGTTCAGGCGATCTACGTGCCGGCCGACGACCTGACCGACCCGGCGCCCGCCTCGACCTTTGCGCACCTCGACGCCACGGTGGTGCTCTCGCGCCAACTGGCCAGCCAGGGTTTATATCCGGCCGTTGACCCGTTGGAATCGAATTCACGCCTCCTCGACCCGCGCATCATCGGCGAGGAGCACTATCGGGTGGCGACGCGCGTGCGCGAGATATTGACGCGCTACAAGGAACTGCGCGACGTGATCGCCATCCTGGGCATCGAGGAACTGGCCGAGGAGGACCGGCTGCTGGTGCGGCGCGCGCGCAAGATACAGCGTTTCCTCACCCAGCCCTTCTTTGTCTCCGAGGAATTCACCGGCCAGGCTGGGGTCTTTGTGCCGCTCGAAGAGACAGTGCGCGGTTTCAAGATGATCATTGACGGCGAGTTGGACGACGTCCCGGAGCAGGCTTTCTATATGACCGGCGACATCAACAGCGTTGCGAGAGCGTCGGTCGAGTAGGAGCGCAGCGACGTATCGAGACCACGCGGCTTATGGGAGGTGCTTATGTTGTCGAGGAACGCTTGGTTTCGATACGCTTCTCCACTCCGTTCCGAAGCTACTCAACCGGCGCTTGCTTTGCAACTGGAGTGACATGGCTAAGACAATGCAGTTGGAGATCGTCACCCCCGACGAGATTGTCTTGAACACCGATGTAGAGGCGATTCGCGTGCAACTCCCCGACGGCTGGTGGGGCATTCTGCCGGGACACGCGCCCTTTCTGGCGCACGTCGTTGCCGGCATCATGCTCTATCGCCGGCAGGGAGACACCCGCTACGTGGCCCTGTACCAGGGCACGATTGAAGTGCAGCGACACCCTGCCAAGCCAAACCGCGTGCTGGTGTTGACGGCCGCCGCCGAAGAAGGCGAAGACCTGATGGTGTTGGAACGTGCGCTGGAGCGACAACGAGCCCGGCTGAACCAGATCGCCCAGGAAGCCCACATCGAATTCACGCGGGCGCGGATGGCCCTGGAGCGGGCGCTGCGCGAGACGGCGGAATTGCCTCCGCTGGGGCCGGCGGCAGTCTGAACAATTCGTTCGTAGTGACGACTTCAGTCGTCTACAGTGAGCGACTGAAGTCGCTACTACGAACCCTTATGAGAAGAAGAATGGATGACGAGCGATCCCCTCCAACGCCCCAACAGCCAGAGGACAGGCCCGAAAGCTTCTGGCGCCTGGCCGCCCAGGCGACCACCTTGGGCTGGAACCTAGTAGTGCCCATCGTGGGCGGCGTGCTGCTGGGACGCTACCTGGACGACATGTTCGACAAGGAGTTCACCTGGACTCTCTCACTGCTGCTGATGGGCGTGGCGGTGGCGTTTAACAATCTGTACGCCACGTACATCGAGCACAGCGACGCCGAACCGCTCGGGAAACGCATCCAGAAACGTCGCCAGAAGAAGGCCAAAGAGAGTGAGAACCATGCAGAGAATAAGTAACCCGCGCACCCTGGTGCTCCTGATCGTGCTGGTCATCGGCCTGGCCGTGGTCAGCAACCTGCTGCAGGGGCCGGCTGGCGAAGCCGAGGAGCCCGACGTCGCCGCAGAGATCACGCCGCACGTGGTCTTCACCATGGGGCCGTTGGAGGTGACCTCGACGGTCGTCAACACCTGGGCGATGATGCTCCTGCTCGGCGCGGGGGCCTACCTGCTCGGGCGCAACCTCAAGCCACGCCCAGGTCTGGCGCAGAATATGCTGGAGTGGATCGTCGAAGCCGTCGAGAAGTTGATCCGTGAAATGGTGGGCGTCGAGGACACGGCGATTTTCCTGCCTGTCGTGGGTACGCTGGCCTTTTTCATCGGCACCGCGAACCTGATTGGCCTGCTCCCCGGCCTGAAATCTCCCACGCCGGACATCAACACGCCGCTGTCCATGGCGCTGGTCGTCTTCTTCAGCGTGCCCTATTTCGGGGTTCGCACGCGCGGCGTGTGGAGCTACCTGAAGCATTACGTCGAACCGATCTTCTTAATGCTGCCCATCGAAATCGCCAGCGAGATCGCACGTACTTTTTCGCTCACCTTCCGACTGTTCGGCAACATCATGGGAGAGGAGATCATCATCAGCATCATGTTTATCGTGATGCCACTCTTCGTGCCGGTGCCGATGATGCTGTTCAGCATCTTTACCGGCCTGCTGCAAGCGTATATCTTTACACTTCTGACCTGCGTGTATATCGGCGGAGCGGTCAAAGCGCACCACTGATCACCAGAAACCAGGTTTTTTCCGAAAAACCTGGTTTCTAAAGAACATAAATCACAACAAGGAGAAATGAAATGGATTGGAATAACCTGCCGTGGGATAAGATCTTTATCGTGTTGACAGTCTTGATCTCTGGGCCGGGCGTCATCATAGGTATCGTCGTGCCAGCCATCGGGCAGATGATCGTCGCCACTGCCGGGCTGAAAGCAATTGCCCGGCAGCCCGAAGCGGGCGACCGTATCAACAGCATCGTGCTGCTTTCTCTGGCCATGCTGGAGTCGCTGGCCATCTACGTGTTGGCGGTCATCTTGATCCTGATCTTTGCCAACCCGATGCTCAAGTACATCGTCGGCGAGTAGCGAATAGCGAATAGCGGCTAGCAGTCATCGAAGTACGTTGACTGCCAGCCGCTGACCGCCGACTGGAGGTGGTTATGCTGAACATTAACCTGAGCACACTGCTTCTCCAGGTCGCCAATTTCCTCATCATGGCCTACATCCTGACTCGCTTTCTCTTCAAGCCACTGAAAGAGATGCTCGATAAGCGTGCGAGCCGGGTGACCAGGGCGGTGGATGAGGCAGAAAAGGCTACTCGCGAAGCCGAAGTGTTGAGGCTGGAGTATGAGAAAAAGCACGATAACATTGACGCGGAGATTGTGGCGCTCAAGAACGAAGCGCGCATAGTCGTTGATGAAACGCGGAAACAGATGCTCCAAGAGGCCTATCAGGAGATCGAGGCCATGCGCGCGCGCGCCAGCGAGGAGATCGAACAACAGCGTGCCGACGCGCTGCGCCTGCATCGCAGCAAGATCGGCGAACTGGTGGCTACACTCACCCGGCGCATGATGGAAGACATCCTCAACCCACAACTCCATCAGACTTACCTGGATGCCTTTCTGGATCAATTACGCTCAGCGCAGTTGGAAGGACGCATCTCCACCGGCGGCGAAGAAACCGTCTCGGCTGAACTGATCACAACGATCCCCCTGGCCCAGGAAAACAAAGCGCGGATCGCGACCACGTTGGAGACAGTGGTGTCCCAACCCATTGACCTGACCTGCCGCGTTGATGCCGGCCTGGTCGCCGGCGCGATGGTGCGCCTGGGCGACACGCTGATTGACGGCAGCCTGCAAGGGCAACTCCAACAACTGCGCAGCCGGTACGAGGCAGAAATTGCCTGAGTCTATGCTCAAGTCTATGAACGAGCCTGCTAAATCCTCCCCCCCAAAGTTGGGGGGGACCGAGGGGGGGCTGCCCTCTCCATTACACACCGACGACTTGCTTGACCTCATCGCCCGCCTGGGCGATGAGCAGCGCTATCAACTCCGCCAGATTGAACTGGCATACAATCTCGAGACCGAGTATCACGTTTCGGCCTTGCGTGGGCTGATTGACCAATACCACTACCGCTTGTCGGCGCAGAGCGTGGGCTCGGTCAAACAGGTGGGCGATGGCGTGGCTATCGTCTCTGGTCTGCGCGGCGTGATGGCGGACGAGCTGGTCCTGTTCCCCGACGGCACTTATGGTCTGGCGTTGGATCTCGATCACAACTACGTGGGCTGCGTGCTCCTGGGGACTGACGAGAACATCCACGCGGGCGACATTGTGAAAGGGACAGGGCAGGTGATTGACGTGCCGGTGGGCGAACCGCTCCTGGGGCGCGTGGTCAATGCGCTGGGCCAGCCCATTGACGACCTGGGGCCGCTGGAGGCCCCAGAGAAGATCGTGCGTCGTCCCATAGACTACCGGGCGCCGACCTTCATCCAGCGTGCGCCGGTCAGCGAGCCGCTGCAAACTGGCATCAAGGCCGTTGACTCGGTCATCCCGTTGGGGCGCGGGCAGCGCGAGTTGATTATCGGCGACCGGCAGATCGGCAAAACCGCCATCGCCGTTGACACGGTCATCAACCAGCGCGACCAGGGTGTCACCTGCATCTACGTTTGCATCGGGCAGAAGATGTCTACCGTGGCGCAGATGGTGGAGACGTTTCGTGAACACGACGCGCTGGACTACACCACGGTCGTGGTCGCCAGCGCCGAGGAACCGCCCTCGATGGCCTACCTGGCTCCCTATGCTGGCTGCGCCATGGCCGAAGCATTTATGTACGCTGGCCGGCACGCGCTGATCATCTACGATGACCTGACCAAACACGCCATCGCTTACCGCCAGCTCTCACTGCTACTCCAGCGACCGGCGGGACGTGAGGCTTATCCGGGCGACATCTTTTACCTCCACTCGCGCCTGCTCGAACGCGCTGCTCGTCTCTCTGCCGCGCACGGCGGGGGGAGTATGACCGCCCTGCCCATCGTCGAGACCCAGGCTGGCAACATCGCGGCCTACATCCCCACTAACCTCATCTCCATCACCGATGGGCAGATTTACCTGACCACGCAACTCTTCAATCAGAACATCCGCCCGGCCATAGATGTAGGGCTCTCCGTCTCCCGCGTGGGCGGCGCAGCGCAGAACAGCGCCATGCGCGCTGTGTCGCGCCACCTGGCGCTGGACATCGCCCAGTTCCTCGAACTGCAGATCTTTGCCCGCTTTGGCACCGAGCTGGACAGAGCGACGCGCGAACAGTTGGCGCGCGGCGAGCGGGTGCGCGCGATCTTGACCCAACCCCAGTACGAGCCCATGCCGGTCGCGCACCAGGTGGTCGTCATCTATGCCGCCGGGCAGGGCTACCTGGACGACGTTCCAGTCGAGCAGGCGCGCCGTTTCGAGACGCTTTTGCTCAAATTCTTGCAACAGCAATGCTCCGGCCTGCTGGCCGAGTTCTCCACCGGCCACTGGAACCCCAACCTGGAGACAGACCTACGGAACGCGCTGGAGCGTTTCAAGGAGCAGGTATGGCATACGTAGCCAGCGAGATACAGCACCGTCTTCAGAGCCTGGAGGACATTCGCCATTTATTGCGCTCTATCCGGGCCATGTCGGCCATCTGCTGGCGGCGGGCGCGGGCGCGGCTGCGTTCAGCGCAACAGTACGCCAGCGCCGTTGATCGGCAACTCGCCCTGGCCACGACCTTCCCCACGGCGCTGACGCGAGGCACGCATCATCCTCCCAGGGGAGGCGTCCCCGACGCTCAAAGGCCTGCTGCCCTGCCTGTCCCAAGCGTAGCCGAGGGAAGCATAGCCGAAGGGAGCGTGGGACTGATCGCGTTGACCTCCGACCGTGGGCTGTGCGGCACATTCAACGTCGGCCTGGTGGCCCACGCCCTGGACTTCATCGAGCGCGAGCGGGAGGGGGGAAGAGAGATCAAGGTCATTGCCCTGGGAGAGTATGGGGAAAGGTTTTTTCGCCGCGCCGACTGCGAGTTGCTCTACACGCAGCATTTCCCGCTCACCCACGCCGTCTCCTTCGTCGAAGCGCGCGACATCGTGGCCAAGGTCAAGCGTTTCTACGAAGTAAAAGCCTTCAACACGCTGTATCTAATCTACAACCAATTCGTCTCATTTGGCCGTTATCAGCGGGTCGAGGTGCGCCTGCTGCCACCCGACCTCGCCGCCGTCTGGCGCAGCGTCCGGGAATCGTTGCAGAGTGATCAACCCCTCGTGCCAGAGGATCTGATCCTGGGCACACCGCCGCGGGGTCTCCAGGATTTCCTGCTCTGGGAACACCTGGCCGTGCAGGTCTACCTGGCGCTGGTTGAATCTATGGTCAGCGAACAGGGAGCACGCTTACAGACGATGGACGCGGCCATCACCAACCTGGACGAGCGCGTAGAGCAGTTGCGGCTCCAGTACCACGCTATCCGTCAAGAGAGCATCACCAGAGAGGTTTTGGAGGTGCAGAGTAACGCCCGCAGCAGGCGTTCCTACGGGATGGCGGGCTCCTGACGTCGAGGGAAGGTTCTGCATGAAATTCATTGTCAGCGTTGTGAACAGAGATGACGCCCTGCCGTTGGTTGATGTCCTGGTTACAAATGGATACCGGGTCACCACATTCAAAACCGCTGGAGGATTTCTACGTAAAGAGAACGTGACGCTCTTCACCTGCGTGGAAGATGAGCAGGTGGAGGAGGTCGTCCGTTTGATCCATGACAACTGCCACGCCCGCATCCAGCGTGTGGGGTCTTTGCCCCCGGTGATGGAAGCGGGAGAGTCGTACGTTCTGGCCACCGAGGAGGTGGAGGTGGGCGGCGCGGTGATCTTTGTGCTCGACGTTGCGCAGTTCTTGAAGGCCTAGGCCAGGGGTTCATTTTGGGCTCTTTTTGGTTGCACGAGCAAGCTTGCCTTCAAAGAAAAGGTATGATATAATATTGCAGCGTGACATTTATAACAACTCAACGAAGGAGGAGTCAAATGACAGTCAAAGTCGGTATCAACGGTTTCGGGCGCATCGGGCGACAGTCCTTTAAGGCTATGCTGGACTACTACCCCGATGAGTTGGAGGTGGTGGCGGTCAACGACATCGGCGATCTGCCCACCATGGCTCACCTCCTCAAGTACGACTCTAACTACGGCCGCTTCCCCGGCACTATCGAGGTGAAGGACGACGCCCTGGTGGTCAATGGCAGAGTGACCAAATTCCTCTGCGAGCGCGATCCAGCCCAGCTTCCCTGGGGCGAGCTGGGGGTGGATTACGTCCTCGAATCAACCGGCATCTTCAGGGAGAGGGAGAAGGCGGCCAAGCACCTGCAGGCGGGAGCCAAGAAGGTGGTCATCTCCGCTCCGGCCAAGGGCCCCGACATCACCATCGTCCTGGGGGTGAACGAGGACTGGTACGACCCGGACAAGCACCACATCATCTCCAATGCTTCCTGCACCACCAACTGCATCGCGCCGGTGATGAAGGTGCTCTGCGACAAGTTCGGTGTCGAGAAAGCCCTGATGACCACCACCCATTCCTACACCACCGACCAGCGCATCCTGGACCTGCCGCACAAGAAGTTGGAAAGGGCAAGGGCGGCGGCGCTGAACATCATCCCCACCACTACGGGGGCGGCCATAGCCACGACCATAGTAATTCCAGAGCTTAAGGGCAAGTTCCACGGCATAGCCATGCGCGTCCCCACCCCCACCGTCTCTGTCATAGACGTCGTTGCCCTGCTGGGGAAGGATGCAGCGAAGGAGGACCTCATTGATGCCTTCAAGGAGGCGGCTGAAGGTCCGATGGAGGGCCTACTTGGTGTCTGTGAGGAGCCCTTGGTCTCCATTGATTTCAAGGGCGATCCCCGCTCGGCCATCGTTGACGCCCTCTCCACCATGGTCATAGAGGGCAACCTGGTGAAGGTGTTGGCCTGGTACGACAACGAGTGGGCCTACGCCTGCCGGGTGGCCGACCTGTTCCACTACATCGCCGGCAAATAGCGGAGGCAAGAGGCAAGGTGGAAGCGATAGATCACGGCCTGATGATGGATACCCCCTTTCTGCGCCGCATCCGCGAAGAGGCGCGTGTCGAGGGACGGACGGTGGGATGGGCCGAGGGACAGACTGAGGGACGGGTCGAAGGCCGTGTCGAAGGGCTGATAGAAGCGATCTTGGAGGTGTTAACCACTCATCCGGATCTATCGGTGCAAACCTATCGTCAACTGGAATACCAACTTTCGACAATTACCGACCCAGGCCGGCTGCGAGACCTCTTGCAAGCGGCCATCCGGGCCACCGATGTCGCCGACTTTGAGCGAGCGCTGGAGACGTAGATTAGGCGCGGTTTTCTTTGGTGGGTAAGACGCAAGGGGCAGGAGGCAAGGAGTGCGTGTCCACGTGGAACTTCTGGGGCTTTCCAGACTCGCAGCAGGGGTAAAAGAAATTGCGTTAGATTTGGAAGAGGGCACGACGTTTCGTGACATTGTGCGCATGCTGGGCACCAGGTACCCGAAAATGATCGGGAACGTGATCCAGCCCGATGGCGAGACGTTGCAGACTCCCAACATCTTCAATCTGAACGCCAGGCGAATGATCCAGGCGAGTCAGATGGATGACAGCCCCAGCGAGGGTGATCGAATCATATTGATGTCTATATCAGCAGGAGGTTAAACTATGTATGGCTACAGTGGTAAGATTCTTCACCTTGATCTAACCACCCGCAAGACTTGGATCGAATCCAAGCCAGAGGAGTGGTACAAGATCTACATCGGCGGTGTGTCTATGGCCAGCCGGCTTTGCTGGGAGAACATCGAGGTAGGATGTGACCCGCTTTCGCCGGGCAACCCGATTTGCATCGCCAACGGCCTCTTCGCCGGGACGCCGGTACCGGTGGGAGGGAAATACGGCATAGCGTCCAAGTCACCGTTGACCGGCTTCATCGGCGATAGCCTCTGCGGGAGTTGGTTCTCGGTTGCGTTCAAGCGCACCGGGTGGGATGGCTTCGTCATCCACGGGGCCAGCGAGGATTGGGTCAACGTCTTTATTGACGACGACCGGGTCGAGTTCCGCGATGCTTCTCATCTGTTGGGCCTGGGAACCTACGAGACCGAGGAGGCCATCCGGGAGGAGATGGGCGATGACCAGGTACGCTCGGCGACCATCGGCCCGGCGGGTGAGAAGCTGGTGCGCGTGGCCAATGTGACCAACGACGGCCGCCAGGCTGGACGCACCGGGCACGGCGCGGTGTGGGGGTCCAAGAAACTCAAGGCCCTCTCGGTGCGAGGTACGCAAGGCATTCGCGTGGCCGATCCGGATGAGCTGCTGAAGTTGTCTTATGAGATCGTCCAGGCAGCCCAGGGGCCGCACACCCAGAAGTATCGCGTTTTGGGCACGGTCGCCAACGTGCTCAACATGAACCGCCTGGGGCTGCTCCCCACGCGCAACTATCAGCAGGGTGTGTTTGAGTACGCCGAGTTGATGAGCGGCGAGTACCTGCACGAACATTACAACGTCAAGACCATCGCCTGCGCCCAGTGCCCCATCGCCTGCGAGCAGATGTCCCGCGCCAAAGATGGGCCGTATGCCGGGGCGATGACCGGCATTGACTACGAGTGCCTGTACGCGGTCGGTACCAACTGCGGCTTGAAAGACCTGCAGGCGGCGATCAAAGCTATTGACGTCTGCGACCGCGGCGGCATAGACGCGATGAGCACCGGTGTGACCATCTCCTGGGCGATGGAGACCTTCGAGCGAGGTATCTTTACTAAAGAGGACTTCAAGTGCGCCAAGTACCCCGACGGCTTTGAGCCCTATTTCGGCGACGGCGAGGCAGTGGTGACGCTGGCCGAGATGATCCGCGACCGCGAGGGAATCGGCGATCTGTTGTCCGAGGGCACCAAGCGGGCCAGTGCCCAGGTTGACGAAGAGCGCGGCACAGAGACCTACCAATGGGCTATGAACATCAAGGGATTAGAGTGTCCCGGCTACGATGCGCGCGGGCTCAAGACCTTTGCCCTGGGGCTGGCGGTGGGCACGCGCGGCGCTTGTCACAACCGGACGGCGGCCTACGACCCCGACATCAAGGGAGAGGTGGACCGCTTCAGCGTTGACGAGACCCGTGGCAAACTGGCCAAGGGCACCGAGGAGTACGCCGCCGTGTACGACACGCTGCCGCTGTGCAAGTTCATCCGTCGCTGCTTCACCGGCAAGGCCGACCGGGCGGGCGCGTGGCCAGCCATCGCCAACTTGATCAACGCCACCACGGGCTGGGAGTTTGACTACGATGCCGTGGACCTGATCGGCGAACGGGCCTTTACGATCAAAAAGGCCTTCAACATCCGCGAAGGGTGGACTCGTGCGGACGACCACCTGCCCTACCGTTGGCAGCACGACCCGATGAAAGAGGGCCCCTCTGCCGGGCACGTGGTGTCCGAGGAGGAACTGGAGTATATGAAGGACCTGTACTACGAGGCCAAAGGTTGGACCAAGGACGGGCAAATCCCCAAGGAAAAACTGATCGCATTGGGGATGGAAGACGTCGCCGAAGAGATCGGAGTATAGGAGAGACCAATGCCTGTATCAACTTCCAAGTACCAATACATCACGTGTGACCCGAGCAAGTGTGTGGGCTGTCAGTTGTGCGAGTACATCTGCTCATACACCAAGACGGGTGAGTTCAACACCTATCGCAGCCGTATCCGCACGGTGCGGGCAGAGGAAATCCTGATCGTATCCGTGGCTTGCCGCACGTGTGAGGACGCGCCTTGTGTCATCGCCTGTCCGCGCGACGCGCTGTCTCAGGATCCGATCACCGGCATCATCCGCATAGACGCCAGTCGCTGCGACGGCTGTGCCTGGTGCATCGAGGCCTGCGACTTCGGCGCGATCTTGATCAACCCGGAGACCAAGCTGGCCGAGATCTGCGACCTGTGCGAAGACCAGGAAGATGGGCCGCAGTGCGTCAAGTGGTGTCCCAAGGATGCGCTCGAACTCACCACGCCCGACCGGCGCGCGCAACGGGCACGTCGCAAGCTGGCTATCGAGGAAGTGCTTGGCCGGTAGGAGCAAGGGCTGAGCCCACCGTCGCCGCCGGTTATCGTGCTTTTTTCTAAGGCGCGATGGCCGGCGGGGTGCTGTACATTCAGGCCCATCGTGCAAGTGCTTACGTTAAACCCGCGTGCCGCCGAGCTCTGGCGCGATGGTTTTTTGTTATGGATAATACCCCAAATTGGGTGATTAGGTGGAAAAATGTCCGCCCATTAGGCGGCACTCAGCCACTTGGCACAACTGAGTTGGGCAAAGAGGTGAGGAGGTGAATCATGAACGCCCTCGTGGTTGTTGCACACGATGACGATGCTGTCTTGTGGATGGGAGGCACTATCTGTCATCTCAGCGATTGGAATTGGCACGTAATTTCGATGTGCAATCAGCGCAATGATGTACGTAGACGTTATTTCGAAGAGACATGCAGCAAGTTAGGCGCGAGGGCTTATGCCTTCGATTTTTTTGACTATCAAGACAGCAATGCGGCAGCTATGAGGAATTCTATTTCTGACATGAAGCAAACCCTACTGCAGGTTGCGGGAGCGATGAAATACGACTATGTTTTTACCCACAGCCGCGACCCAAATGGAGAATACGGACCCCATGCCAACCACCACGAGGTTTGTGGGGTGGTAAGATCATTGGTCTCTGAAGGTCAATTGGTTGAGAATAGAAATAGGCTTGCTTACTTCTGCTATTACCCGATCTATGGACTGAGTGGTCGTGGCACTGTGGCAAGACAAGATGCCCACTATTACTTCCAGTTGACCTATAGCGACTTAGCCTTAAAAGTGGAGTTGATACGGTCTCATACAACGGCCATTGTGAATAACCTTGAACGTGATTTAGGTGCGCCGTGTCCTAATCCGGAGGCTTTTGAAGGAGACGAACTGAGTTTGCCACACCCATTCATAGAGAGGCATGGGTAGCCGCTCGAATAATTTAAGGAGGTAAGAAGGTGGATTGGGTAGGACTGGCAATCAATATGGTCGGCCTCGTCTGGGCATACTTTGGGTACAAGCAGAACGAAGAATTAAAGAGATTAATTGTCACCGAAAAGAATATGATTCGCGATAGGATACTGGATTATGAGACAGACTTTGAAGTCGCGCCGGGATCAGATTCTCGCCGATAGGGAGGCTTTTGACGACCCCAAGCGAAACCAAGTCCAAATTAGAATCGAAGACCTTGAGGGGATGATGGAAAACCTCCAGAGCTTTGCTGACCGATTGCAGGAGCCCAAATAACGCACCTTGGGCGAATAAGGCCAGGCAGCACCTTTAGGACTCGTAATCCTTGGCATTGGTGTAGGTTGGAATATGCTCAGCCAGTGCCGCCTAACCAGTCGCTGGTGTGCCCTGCTAAGCTGTCGCCTGCAAGCCGGGAGCGATTACACATTCGTGGTGATACTCAGTAGATTGTAGGAGCTCGCAGTGGATCGTCAGATTCGCTGTCTAGTTGCTGGATAGACGGAGGTGAAAGGCAATGATTGTAGCCAACTATGATAGATCATGGGGTTACCTTTCCCATGAGCATAGGAGACTGGATGAAGAAGTCCAGCAGTTACTAAACAATTACGCGACTGGGCTACTAGAGGATTTGGCGTATGCCATTATCGGAACGTATGGCGTTGGGAAAACCCAGTTTCTCTATCACGTTCACCAATGCGCCCTTAAAAGAGATATTGTTCCCTTGTACTTCCTTGCAGAAGATTTGTTTAGGGAAGTAATCACCGATGATGGCGAGGCATGGCTACCTGGGACTGTCTATAGTCTTATTGAAGGGAAAATCTCACAAGTACTGGATGGTCTATCCAACAAAGACGCTTCAGAGATTGGGAGGATCTTGGATCCTAGAGGAAAAATGAGGAAAGACTCCCCAAGAGTAATTGCGGAGGTCATAGACAAGTTCTCAGGAAGAGACTGCCAGAACATGCCAGTCCTATTGCTAGTTGATGAGTTGGAGGGTCAATATGGGATTCTTCAAGAGAAAGTCGAGACAATGGATAGAAGTCCTCTGCGAGACTGGCTTGAAAGTAGAACTCATCTTAAGTTCTTGGCGTTTGCCCCTGCTGGCATCTATGAACTTGGCGGTGCAGATAGGGGCCGAGTTAAGAGAAAGGTAATACCCCCCGCAGATGTCAAGTTCGTGCGAGACGCACTAATTGGAGATGCAGGTAGAAGCAATGCTTGCTGGTGGCTTTCCCGAGGGAAAGCGAGGCAGCTTTTCAAGACAGCTGAAACCCTTGAAAGATTGGGGAGTGAGCACATTCAAGATGCAGCAAGGGCCTCAAGAGTCATAAAATTAGAACTCGATCCGATTGGTCAGCCACCGACGGAAGTACCACCAGCAGTTACAGACAAGATAAGTCCTTCAAAAATCCCCTTCTTGCTGAACCTAGCACCTATAGCCGGAGGAGGCAAAAGACAGTACATCATTGGGGTCCAGAGATTGGATACTGGAAAACTTGCCGAGAAGCTGATAGATGCGTTTGGGATAGGAAAGGACAATGCAATACTAATCTCTGAATATTTCAAGAGGACGGTGAGTGCTCTATCTGATGCCGAATGGCTCACATACATCGATCAGGAGGATTTGCCAGAATTGTTCTGTCTTGTCTTGGACCATTTTCTTGAATACGAACATGGAAGTCCAGAGCTCTCAGAGACGTTCGGAGAAATACTAAGCCTATACGAAAGAAGTAAAAAAGAGCCTGCGGGAATGTATGGAACTATTGGAACATTGTGGGAACTAAGAGAATCTAAGTTTCAGTTACCACTCTCAGTAGAAGAAATACGAGAAGCATTCCCGTTTCCAACAATGAACCCAATGGTGAAGCATTATGTACCAGGTGAGATGAAGAAGCAATGGGAAGGGCGAGACTTACCTTTATGGAAGTGGGCAGAGGGGAATGTGACCATTCTCTTCTTTGCTTCAGCAAGAGATTTCGCAGCATATTTGGATACGGATGAATTCCTTTCGTCGTCTTTACCAGATGGGAAAGGGGTTTTGTCCCTTCTGCCATACGGAGAGGATTTGAAGAAAGAAGAACGGAAGCCTCTTTTCAGGTGGTTGGAGGAAAATGGTAAACTAAAAGTAATAAAGCTACAGCATTTGCTCACTGACTTCCTGTTTAGTGCTTCAGGAGAACTTGCTGATATTCCAGGGAACCTGGACGAGACCTTGGAAGGTTTCAGGGAGGACAAAGGAGATATTCTGCTGTCACGCAAAACGGAGATCTATTACAAAGCTCTGTGCGATACAACGAAGGACGAACTACCCAGGCCCAGGGTGATTTATAGAGGAGATCCCCCAGATGCTGCTACTGTGTGGGGAAAAACTCAAATGGGACATAGATCGATTGCGGTGAGTGGAATTGCTTTGGCATTCTATACTCTTAAACCAGAAGAACAAAACCTTCTGGTCAGCTTAAGAGAGCTTTTCAGAGGCGGTAAGGAAGGTAGAGGCATAGCTGATCTCCGTCATTTAATCTCTGGCAGAGGGGCCCCTGGCAGGGGAGGGCACACAAGGCTGCCGGATCGTCTATTACCGTATAGTGAAAAAGGAACCGGGATAAGAAACACAGAATACGTAGAAAGATTGAGATCCTATTGGCGGAGTGAGGAGATGGACAGGTTAGTGAAACTAGCGCGTATCCTTTCTCTCAATGACTTCTTGAAACTGCACCAGGACGAAGACGTAAACAGATTGCTTGAAGCTCTTTGGAGAAGCGTGAGAAAAGACTTTGAAGCAGAGGATTTAGACGTTTTCATCGCGGAACTGGAGCAGAACATTATCCCCGTTCTGCAGGACTGCCAGGTGTTGGATGAACAAGGGAGCGACTTTGACTTAAGTGGAATTGATTTTGGCGATTATGAGCGGCTAGTGAAATCTCTTCAAGGCTTTGAAAAGTTTTTGGAAGTGGTCAAGGCATCAGTTGAAGCTTCTCCCCTTGTTCACTCCATTGTATCAATTCTTGCTGAGACAATAACTGATATCGATGGTAACATAAGAACTCTGAATGACTTGTCTAGCAAAGCCAAAAGGGCGATAGAGGATCTCAAAGAATCTGCTCAGTATCTAAAAAGAAACTTCTGGGAGTATGAGAGAGCTGTCAAATTCATCGGGCTAGAAGAGAAGGATATCAAGCAGATTATAGAGGAGAAACTGCGAATGAGTGGCACCCCTGACTTGCAAGCACTGGAAGAATCAGCACGAGAGAGGAAAGGGTTCCTAGATGATGTCTCCACGTCACTCTCAAAATTAGATCGCAAATTGAGGGATTTAGGGGATTGCTTCGCAAGCATGAGAGGAGTTGAGTAAAAATGGAAGACTTGGGCGACGTCATTCAAAGGAAAACTTGGACTGTAGAGGAATTCTTGTCACAACTGGATGAATTGGAGGAAGACGCAAAGAGATTATCCCATGAAGAAAGAGAGAGAATCCCTGAATTCTCAGGCGATTGGTCGGAAAAGAGCGTGAGGAAGCATCTTAGTGAGGTAGCAAGGGCAGTTAAAAATCCGATCAAATTCAAGAATAAAGAAAGACTAGAGCAGATAGGTGTAAGAACGGACGGGATAGCCGATGATGTCTTGGGAGATACTTCCGGACTTGACAAGGTAGTGGAACTGTTCCTCGAAGTAAGAGAGATAAGTGAATCCTTGATGCCTGGAGACTATCTGGCAATCTGGCTTAAAGAAGGAACAGAGAGTGCTAGACAGAAGCTTGAGGAAGTTGTGAATGCGAAACCAGCATTCGAGCGCGTACTTGGAAGCGAGGTTATTGAAGAACTTGGATCGGAGCTTTTAAGACGGTCAATGGAAGATGTCAGCTTCCTGAGTGAGGCTGAGACCGCAATTTTGAGATTCACACGGTTAGATGGTTTCGGGGTTGTACTAGATTGGGGGAGTGATTCCGATGAATTCCTTATCGGCCTCAAAGAATCGTGGAATGGGATTCAGCGAATTCAGGAGGAATACGGGGTTTCACGAGAAGAAATTCAGGAAGTATTAGGTGGCGAGACACTGCTGGAAACAAGTAGTCTACTGGAGAAAATGGACCAGGAATACTCAGAGAGAAAGAGAAAGCTGTCAGAGGAGTGGCAGACATACGCTATTACCTTGGAATCACTTGGCGAAACAGTATTGGAACCTCCTGAAACCCTTGGAGAGCTTGGAGAGGCCATTGAGAATCTACGAAATGAGTGTCTTGAGCGTTTGGGAGAATCAGGCCTCAGCTTGCTTAGATTTATAAAGGGAAAGGATGAATTCCCAGACATCGGGATAGAGGAAATCAAAAAAGCCTTGGAGGCACTCCGTCCTTTCTTCTTGAAGTCATTGACGGAGGTAAGCTAGATGCCAGAAGTGAGAGAAAGGGACGTTTATAATGCCCTTTTGAAGTTCAAGGGCGAAGGCTCTATTGAGATAGGAGAGGCTGAAATCCGTCTCTCCCTGGCACCTGTAGACGTTCATACTGTTGGTAGACCTGACAGCATCTTATGGCTTGAGGTTTCATTAGGCTTATTCGGACAAGACCTGAAGCTTCGAATTCCAGTTCCAATAGAGGCTGAAAAGAATGGTATTGCAGACGCGATGGACGACCTAGAGGGATTTGTCGCGAGAGGTCAGTATATCGCTGAGATACCCATGTTGGTTGTTGCTGAAGCAGGATATGGAAGGAGAGAAGTGCGTAGAGATTTTCCCGTGGAATTTACGCTAACTCAGATTCCTGTGAGGCGATTAAAGGAGTAGATAGACCGAATTGAGAATAGTAAGAAGTGTAACCCAGGATGAGGTTTGGGATCATTGGTTCAGAACTGAGAACTATGGATGTTATAAACCTTTGACAGGTGAGAGCTTGAAGCAGGAAATTGAGAATTGGCGTTCTGACATAAAGTCGCCCTTGCCTTCCGATACCCGTTGGCATGAAGCAGTGATTGAACAGGCGGATGTGAGCCGTCTCTTCATTATTTCTTCTGACGATTGGGCTGACATATCAGGATACACCTTTTTGGTGAGTTTCGTTGCTGAAAATCTAAACGCTGCATTCTCCAACAAGGGTAGCGATATAAAGAAAAAGCTATCTTTTCTGGAGAGTGGTGGTGCTCTTGATACAAGGCTTATCCTTGTGTCAGATAAGGTTTCCGGTCCGTTTACGGTAATAGAGGGTAATCGACGAGCAGTGGCGCTACTGTGTTTGAATAAGTTGGTTGAAACAAGGATCTATCTCGGAATTTCAAGGGGGATTACGGACTACGTTTGGTCAAGGTATGCGTACAGGAGTTAAGCATGCGAGAGGATGAGAAATCTCGCAGGCTCAGTTGGTTAGCACCCCATCGCAGCTTATTGGGAGGGTCAAGCTAATTCCAAAGGGAAGCCGACTCCTCCCAAGTCGCAGACCTGTAAGCGACTTGCTGAAAGAAGGATACCGCAGGGATCCTGGGCCGCTAACACGTCGCTGCAGCCGACTGTGCTATCGAGTATCCTGTTGAGGGCGCGTCGCCTTTGCAGCGCTTCAACTCAAGTATCGGCACACTGCGGCAGCCGCAAGGCGGCTTAGCTCGGGGCCGTTAGGCCGCTTCCCACGAATTGGCATTATCTACTCTTGCGACGTATCTTGTAGGTAGTCTCCCGCTCTCGTGTTGTAAGGCGGTTGGGACTACCCATAAATGGATGCAGAATTCATAGCAAGGAGAATGAAGATGCAAACTGTCAAACAAGTGCTAAAACCAGACTGGAGAAAGCTTTTTCTGTTTGCCATCTTCACCTCAATAGCGGTAGGCGGCAAGATTCAGGCGTGGGCTTTCTCTGATGTGCCTCCAAAGCCCCCTCTCTATGATTTATTGCGGCCCTTCCCCATCTGGCCAATGTGGATGTTTCTACTGATGCCTCTCGCCTTGTTGACTTTGCCTCTAAGGTTCATCGGCCTGGATGTGATGGCTGGCCCTCCTTGGTTGTTTGTGGTAGCCAACATAATCTACTTTTACTTGCTCTCTTGCCTGATAATTACTGGTTTTGACAAATACAAGGCCAGATTTGGAAGATCACGAGAAGAAATGACAAGATGACATTCATGGAAGCAGGGAAGATCTTAGATGATTTCGTGATTTGGCACAGTGGCCTAACAAGTCGCTGAAGCCGACCTGCTAATCGGGAGTCAAACTGTTGCCTGTCTTGGTTGTGTGTCGTCTTTCTGATTGTTGGGCACAACGTTAAACCCGGCGGCGGCTGAGCTCCAGTCCGTTAGGCCGCTTCTGACCGATGATTGAGGACAGGGAGGAGCAATGAAAAGCACCAAGATAGAGATTGACCTGCCACCGGTTTCGGTGATAATTCCTGCCTACAATGAGGAGAGGTGGATTGAAACGACCATTTCTTCCGTTTTGGAAAGCGGTTTTCCCTGCGAGGTAATCGTCGTTGACGATGGTTCAACGGACCGAACTCCCCAAATTATCAGAGGTTTTGGGACGGAAATCAAAGTCATCACCCACCCGGTCAATAGGGGCAAGGGAGCGGCAGTTGTCTCAGCGCTCCAAAAGGCATCGGGGGAGATTGTGGTTTTCTGCGATGCTCATCTATTGGGCTTGAATCGATACCATTTGTTGACTTTGGTCTTACCGCTGATTTACAGTTCGGCCAAGGCGGTCTTGGGCGAATGTGTGCCGGAAGAGTTCTCTTTAGCCCGTGCTTTCTCTCCCACCATGATTTTGACAGGTCAGCGAGCCT
Source organism: Chloroflexota bacterium (assembly GCA_030611885.1). Classification (GTDB taxonomy): domain Bacteria; phylum Chloroflexota; class Anaerolineae; order VGOG01; family VGOG01; genus JAUWOY01. The sequence goes on from JAUWOY010000002.1 coordinate 22,411, forward strand.
ATTACAAAGAAGACTTGCTGCCTTTGGCAAAAGAGATGGAAGGACTCGGTTACGGGGTAGAGACGTTTCTATTCAATCGGTTTCCTCGAGACAGGACGGCGGTTGTTTTGCTTCGGGGAGTAACGCATCTGATAAAGAAGGATACTTCCTCTCCCACGGCTGCCACACTTGCCTATTTGAGGGAGGTGAAGGAAATTCTTGAGACGCTGGTCAGCATTGAAGGATTAGCGCCCAAAGAACTGAGGCAATTGAAAAAGATGGTTTCCTCACTGCTAGCTAAATATGGGGCCATCGTTGAAAGGAGCGGGAAAGCGGCCTAACCAGAGCTTGCACCTGACGCGGCTGAGCTGCGGCCCAATTGGAAGCCGCACCCGCTTTGAGGGTAGCTTTTAGGCGAGGGTGATTTCCACGCACCCGCGCGGCGGCTGAACCCGGGGCCGTTAGGCACGCGAACCCAAGGAAGGGAGATATTGTGATGGCAAATACATTTGGTTGGATTGAAATAAGGACGAGGGACATAGAAACAACGGCAACCTTCTACGAATCCTTGTTCGGCTGGAAAGTAATCGAAAAAGAGACAGCAGACGGCTTTGATGTCTGGATTTTTGATACGGGCGGTGAGCCGCGTGTCCAGAACCTTCGGAGGGGAGGAATATGGCTCAGACCCGAGGGTGAACCTCTCGGTGTAGTCGTCTACATCGAGGTGGATGATATCGAGACCGTTCTAAAGAAGGTGGCAGAGCTAGGGGGGAAGGTCGTCGCCCCTAAGACTCCACAGGGCTCTTCTTATAGGGCATATTTCACCGATCCCAGCAGCAACATGTTTGGACTCTGGCAGGAGTGAATTGTTGGCCGATGCTGCTTCGCCCTTGAGCCACGAATCAACAAACTTTTGAACGAGGAGCAATATGGCAGGAGACAACGGAAACGAGGATCTGCGCATCGGCGTCTATGTCTGCCACTGCGGGACCAACATCGCCGGGGTCATTGACCCAGCGGTCGTGGCCGAATATGCGGCGGCGCTGCCCGGCGTGGTCCGCGCGGTCGCTACGCCTTATGCCTGTGCGGACAGCGGCCAGTCTGTCATCAAAGAGGACATCGAAAAGTATAACCTGAACCGGGTGGTGGTATCGGCCTGCTCGCCGAAAATGCATGAGCCGACCTTCCGCGCCGTTGTAGCCGAGGCCGGGCTCAACCCGTTCTTGATGGAGATGGCCAACATCCGCGAGCAGTGCACCTGGGCGCACGGCCACGACCCCGAAGGCGCCCTGACAAAGGCCAAGCACCTGACCGCCGCTGCCATCGCCAAGGCCGCCTTTCTAACACCGCTGGACATGGTTAAGGTGCCCGTCACCAAGCGGGCGATGGTCGTCGGCGGGGGCGTGGCCGGCATCAGCGCTGCGCTGGACCTGGGCGACCAGGGGATCGAGACCATCCTGGTGGAAAAGCAGCCGACCATCGGCGGGGTCATGGCGCAGCTCAACAAGACTTTCCCCACTATGGACTGTAGTATATGAATTCTCGCCCCCAAGATGGTTGACGCGGCGCGTCACCCCAAGGTGGATGTGAGAACGTATACTGAAGTCGAGCGAGTGGACGGCTTCGTCGGCAACTTCAAGGTGCTGCTGCGCGAAAAGTCCCGGTACGTGGACGCGGATCGCTGCAACGGCTGCGGCGAGTGCGCGCCGGTCTGCCCCATCGAAGTCCCCAACTATTTTGAGATGAACCTGGCGCCGCGCAAGGCAATTGACGTGCCGATGAGCCAGTCGGTGCCTCTCATCTACAACATTGACCTCGACGCCTGCATCCATTGCTACAAGTGCGTCGAGGCGTGCGGCAAGCTGGAGGCCATTGACTTTAGCCTGGAGGATAAGCTGGTCTGGGAAGACATCGGTGCGATTGTCGTCGCCACCGGCTACAGTCACTTTGACCCCAGCGTGATGTCCGAATACGGCTACGGTCGCTACCCCAACGTGATCACGGCCATAGAAATGGAGCGGCTGAACAACTCGGCCGGGCCGACCGCCGGGAACCTGATTCGTCCCGGCGATGGGGCTAACCCCAGGCGGCTGGCCATCATCAACTGCGTCGGTTCCCGCGACAAACGTTTCAACCCCTGGTGTTCGAACTTCTGCTGCATGTACGCCATCAAGAACGCCGTGCTCTTGAAGCAGGCCTATCCCGACATGGACATCACCATCTACTATATAGACATCCGCACTCCCTCCAAAGGCTACGAGGAGTTCTACAACCGGGCGCGCGAGATGGGCATACGCTTTACCCAGGGCCGTCCCAGCCTGATCACCGAAGACCCCGAAACGGGCAATCTTTTCGTTCACTCAGAGGATATGGCACTGGGTCAGGTGATTGAGCGCGAGTACGACATGGTGATGCTCAACCAGGCCGCGGTGCCGCAGCCCGATGCCGATGCGATGAGTTCGGTGCTCAACATCAGCCAGAGCCCTGGTGGCTGGTTCATGGAATATCACCCCAAGCTGCGCCCGATTGACAGCCCCACCGACGGGATTTCCCTGGCCGGCGCGTGCCAGGGGCCCAAGGACATCCCCGCCAGCGTGGCCCAGGGGTCGGCGGCGGCGGCACGGGCCGGGCGCGTGCTCCACTCCGAAGAGTGGGAGATCGAACCCACCGTGGCCTACGTCTGGGAGGACCGCTGCATCAGTGCCCAGGGCAAGAAGTGCGGCATCTGCGCCAAGGCCTGCCCTTACAACGCTATCGAGTACGAGCCGGGCAAGCCGGCCAAGGTGATCACCGCCAAGTGTCACGGCTGCGGCGCCTGCGTGGCGGAGTGCCCTCACAACGCCATCACCCAGTTGCACTTCACCGACGCCCAGATGCTGGTCCAGATCCATGCTCTGCTGGCCGACAAACCGGAGGAAAAGATCCTGACCTTCCGCTGCAACTGGTGCTCCTACCCCGGCGCCGACCTGGCTGGGACCAGCCACTTTGAGTACTCGAGCAATGAGCGCGGGCTTCGCGTGATGTGCGCAGCCCGTATGGACTCCGACTTTGTCTACGAGGCTTTTCGCCTGGGCGCGGGCGCGGTGCTTTACTCCGGCTGCCACGAGCAGGACTGTCACTATATCACCGGTCAGCCAGTTGGTGCCAAACGCGCCCAGCGGCTGCTCAAACAATTCAACAAGATGGGCATGACGCCCGGCCGGTTCCGCATCGAGTGGGTCAGCGCAGCCGAGGGCGACAAGTACGCGCGGGTGCTCAACGAGATGCAGGCCACGCTGGACTCGATCCCCCAGGAGCAATTGCTTGAGGAGATCGAGCGGCTGCGCCCCCAGATGGAGAAACGCGCGCGCCGGATGCGTGAGGCGCCGCAGGTCGAAGACGCGCTGGAGTACGCGGATCGCCTCACGGCAGCGATGACGAAGGTCGAGCAGGCGTAGTTGGACACGGATCGCTACAGGGACAGAAACCAGGTTTTTTGTGCTTCACAAGCAAAGTGTTGTTGGCTGCAAGTGCTCTTCAGGAACCAAAATGGTGTCTTTGACAGGAAAAACCTGGTTTCTTTCGACAAAACGAGTCCAATGAGGTTCAGTGTGAAAACAGTAACCAATGATTTGCTTCAAGAAATGGCCCGGCGGCTGGTTGAGCATTTTCAACCGGAGCAGGTCATCCTGTTTGGTTCACATGCCTGGGGCATGCCTGACCGAGGCAGCGACGTGGACTTGATGGTAATCGTCATCCATAGCGACCTGTCCGACTACGAGCGTGCCGTACTGGGGCATCGTTGCTTGAGTGGGCTGGATGTGCCTAAAGATGTCATCGTGAGGACACGTGCTGAATTTGATTTCTTCCGTGAAGTACGTGCATCGCTCGAACACAGAATTGCCGAACAGGGGAAAGTGCTGTATGAACGAAGCTAAGGAGACCATGTTATGATAAGCCATAGTAATCAACCCGAAACTTTCACTGACCAGGTTCGTGCCATCCCCGGCGGTGAGCACCTGGAGCTGTGTTATTCCTGCGGCACCTGTGTCAGCCAGTGCATGATCCAGCAGAAGATAGAGCCGACGTATAACCCCCGTCGCCTGATCTACAAAGCAATGATGGGCATGGATCAGGAAGCCTTTAAGGACAAGACCACCTGGCTCTGCTCGGCCTGTGACCTGTGCTACCCGGCCTGTCCCCAAAAGATTCACATTTCGGGCGTGCTCCTGGCCATCAAGGAACTGGCCCTCCAGGCCGGATATGTCGCTTTCCTCAAGATAGCGGTAGTGGACGAATTGACCTGTGTGGCCTGTGGGCTGTGCGTCGAGGTATGCCCCTACGAGGCGATCACTCTGGTAGAGACCCGAGTCTTGGGCCAAACTCGCACCGTGGCCCGCGTTGACCCAAACCACTGCATGGCCTGTGGGCTGTGCGCAGCCAGTTGCCGCTCGACCTCGATTGGGCTGCCGGACGAGTTCTCGAACGAAGCGTTGATGGAAGACCTGTGGGGATGGATGCGTGGCCCGATCCTTGTACTGAGCTTGTCGAAGTGATGGAGGTGGCAGAATGAACGACACGTGGACACCTCGTATCGTCGTCTTTCAATGTCAATACAGCCTTTACTGTGAAGCCGACCAGAGGTGGATGGACACCCAGTTGCCACTGCACATCAAGTTGATCAAGGTGCCCTGCACCGGCCGCATCGGCCCGCTTTTTGTGTTGAACGCCATACAGGGTGGGGCCGATGGGGTCCTGATCAGCGGCTGCCTGCCGGAAAAATGCCACTTTAAAGAAGGCAACCTGGGCGCTCGCCGCCAGTTGGATGAATTCCGGCGCTTTTTGACCTACCTGGGGATGGGAGAAGAACGGATGCGCTTTGCCTGGATTGACCTCAGCGAGCGCGGGCGCATCCAGCAGGAATTGGCTGACCTGGAAGAGACCATCCGTGCCATAGGCCCGGCCAGGCGACTGGTCACACGAGCAAGCTGGAAGTTAGAAGTTGGAAGTTGGAAGTTAGAAGTTGGAAGTTGGAAGTTGGAAGTTGGATATCCAACCTCCAATCTCCAATCTCCAACCTCCAACATCCAATTTGCAATTCGCCAGGAAGCGGCCCGCATCCTGGACGAAGACATCGTGGACGTAGTGATCGGGTTCGAGGCAGGCACCCTGCCCCTCAAGGCACAGCCGGCCTTTATCACCCGGAAAGAAGAGGCCGAAAAGCTGGTGTACAGTGGCTTCTGCCAAAATAACCTGGCAAGCTACCTGACCCGCCGGCGCAAAGAAGAGCGCATCGGCATCATCTGCCGAGGCTGCGAGAGTCGCGCCGTTCGCGCCCTCGTCCTGGAACACCAGCACGACCGCGACAAACTGTACCTGATCGGCGTCCCCTGTACGGGCATCATAGACTGGCGCAAGATTGAGCGCCAGGTGGGCGAGAACGCGCTCCAGGCGGTTGAAGAAGGCGACGAGGTGATCGTCACCGCCCGCGATGGGGAACATCGCTTTCAGCGAGCGGACGTGCTGCACGATTCGTGTAAGCGGTGCCTGCACCCCAACCCGGTCGGCGCAGACATCGTGCTGGGCGATCCGCTGCCCGAGAGCGATCCCGAACGGGCATGGGCCCCGGTACTTGAGTTTGAGGCCCTGCTGCCCGAGGAGCGCTACGCCTATTTTATCCAGGAGGCCGAACGCTGTATTCGCTGTTACGCCTGCCGGGAAGCGTGTCCGATGTGCTACTGCACCGAGTGTTTTGTGGACTACACCACCCCGCGCTGGGCCGAAAGCATGATCACGCCCAGCGGTACGCAGGCCTGGCACATCATCCGCGCCTTTCACCAGACAGGACGTTGCGTGAGCTGTGGCGCGTGCGAGCGCGCCTGCCCGATGGACATCAAAATGACGTATCTGGTGGACAAACTCAACTACGACATGGTGCAGCAATACGGGTTCGAGGTCGGAGCCAGTGAGGAGGAGCAGCCGCCCTTTGCTGCCTTTACCCTGGACGATAGAAACCGGTTCGTCCGCTAGGAGGCAGGAAACAATGTACAAAGTTTTGTCTAAAGCAGACCTGCCCAGGCTGATTGAAAAGTGGATGGAACAGGCCACGGTGTATGCCCCGGTGCGCCAGGGCGACTTTACAAAGTTCGAACTTCTCAGCGACCCGGCGCAGGCAGATCTCCATTACACAGCCAACACGCGCTATCCGCCCAAGGCTCTCTTTTTACCCCAGTCAGAGGTCATGTTCCGTGTCAAAGACGGCGAGTTCGAATCCACTGAGGATGAAGTCGGGCCGAGAGTGATCCTGGGCATCCATGCTTGCGATACACGCGCTCTCCAACTGCTCGACGGCGTCTTTTTGGCCGAGGACTATCAGGACCCCTACTGGGCCAAAAAGCGCGAACAAACGACCCTGGTCGTCCTGGGCTGCGCCGACCCGTGCGAGACTTGCTTCTGTACCTCAGTCGGATCTGGTCCGTTCGACAAGCGAGGCGCCGACGTGATGCTCATTGACGTTGGCAACGAGTACGTGGCCGACGTGCGAAGTGAGAAAGGACAGGCCCTCTTTGACCATCTACCGGACGCATCCCAGGAGCAAATAGACAAATCACGTCAGGTGCAAGCTGCAGCGGCGGCCAGGATGAAAAAACCTTTCGAGAGCGAAGGGATCGAGGACGAGCTGTACGGCCTCTTTGACAGCGACTTTTGGCCCAAGATCCAACAGTCCTGCCTGGGGTGTGGAGTATGCACTTTTCTCTGTCCTACGTGCCACTGTTTCGACATCGTGGACGAAGCACAGCGCAACGAGCGGGTGCGCAACTGGGATACCTGTATGTTCCGCATCTATTCTCAGGAGGCGTCGGGTCGCAATCCCCGTCCTACGAATACGGAACGGACACGCCAGCGCATCATGCACAAGTACGCCTATTTCGTGGAGCTCTATGGCGAAATCGGCTGCACCGGCTGCGGACGTTGTGTGCGCTATTGCCCGGTAGACCTGGACATTCGTCAGATCATCCGCAGCGCGCAAACCTGGGAAGAATCATAGGCAGGGGAGATCAAGATGCACAATCCGTACAAACCCATTCCGATGCGCATTGCACGCGCGGTCGTCGAAACCGACGACCAAAGCCTGAAATCCTTCGAGTTGACGTTTGAAAGGGAGGCAGACCAGGAGAAATTCTTCTCCAGGTACCGTCCCGGTCAATTCTGCCAACTCTCCATCTTTGGCAAGGGAGAAGCGCCCTTTGGCGTGTCCTCGGCGGCGTGGGAAGGCGACTTTGTGCGCTTTACCGTCAACGAGATCGGCGTTTTCACACGCGCCATCCACGATATGCAGCCGGGCGACCCCATCGGGATGCGCGGCCCGCTGGGCAACTGGTATCCCATCGAAGACTGGAAAGGCTCAAACATCGTCATTATCGGCGGTGGGTATGCTTTCACCACCCTGTTTGCCCTGGCCCAACACCTGCTGGCCTCCGAAATCCGCTCCCAGTACGGTGACTTGACGGTGATCTACGGAGCGCGTGAGCCGGGCCTCTTTCTCTACCAGAAAGAGATCGAAACGTGGTATGAACGGGAAGGCATCACCTTTTACCAGGCGATTGATTGCCCCCAGGAAGGGTGGTGCCACCTCACCGGCTACGTGCCGACTGTCACCAAAGAAATCGCCCCTTCGGCGGAGAATACCGTGGCTTTTGTCTGTGGGCCGCCGGTGATGATCAAGTTTACCCTGCCGGTGCTCAACGAACTTGGTTTCCCTCCCGAACGTATTTACACTTCGCTGGAAAAGCGGATGAAGTGCGGCATCGGCAAATGTGGGCGCTGCAACGTCGGCCCCAAGTACATCTGCAAGGATGGTCCGGTCTTTACTTTTGCAGAGTTGCGCGAGTTGCCAGCGGATCTATAGGAGTGAAAATAGGAGCACAAGATGAGTGGACGAGGAACAACGCGGAAAACCGTTACCGAACACGAGATCGTCCTCGAACGCGCCATGGTGACGCGCCACTACATCATGACCTGGGACCTCGACCGCTGCGTGGGGTGCCAGATCGGGCCGCTGGTCTGCCCCAAGGACGCCGTCATCCACGTGGAGGGCGAGATCGTGGACGGGCGGCTGGCGAAAAAGCCGTCGGTGGACATAGACCCGGACACGTGTGTGTTGTGTGGTATATGCGAGGTGATGTGTCCCAAGAACGCCATCACCATGACCATCAACGGAGAGCGCGAGAATCCGGTGCTGGTCTACGGGGCCTTCCCGTACCTGATCCAATCCACGACGTTCGACAAAGAGCAGTTCGACTGGAGCCGGAAGGACTTTGTGATTGACAACTGCCCGACCAACGTCATCAGTTACGACGAGGTGCAGGATACGCTGGTGGTGGACGATGCGCATTGCATCCGCTGCCGCCAGTGTGAGATCGCCAGCGATGGCGCGTTCCAGGTGGTGCAGCCCTGGCAGGGCAGTGTGGAACTGCGGCGCGAGAAATGCGTCGAGGGCTGTCTGGCCTGCGCCGACGTCTGCCCCACCCGCGCGTTGCACATTGACGAGGGGGAGTTGGTGTTGGCCGACTATTACTGCATCAAGTGCGGCGCGTGTATGCAGGTCTGCCCGGTCAAGCCTGAGTACGAGGAATACGAGTTCACCTTTGAGTCGCAGGGCGTGACCAAAACCATAATCCGCCAGCGGATCACCAACGCCGACGAACTGCCCATCTGGGTAGAGCGGTGGCGCGTCCGCCACCAGCCGGTCCAGAGCGCAGCGTGGATCACTGCGCTGACCAAGATGGCCGACGACAAGGCAGGCGCGGTTGAGATTGATAGCAAACGGGCGCTCAAGCGGCGCGATCTCTTGAAGGCGCTGGCGGGCGGCAGAGCGTTGTTGGAGATGGGGGAAAAGGAGATTCCATAAGACGGAGTGAGATGCTCAGATTCGATCAAGAGTTATTGGAAATCTACGGCGAGTTGGATCGCGATCGGCTGATGGCGCTGGTCGTGCGCTATGCCCGTGACCGGCTCGACGCTGGCGGCTCTTCCATCTTCCTGCGCGACGACATCACCGGCCGCTACGTCCTGCGCGGAACCACCGGTCTTCTGGAGAGCGCAAGGATGCCCGCCGAGCGAATAGAGTATGAGCTCGGGGAGGGATTGACCGGCTGGATCGCCAAGCACGGCCGGCCGCTGCGTATCGCTAACGTCAAGGACAATGGAGAATTGCGACGCATCGCCGAGGACCTGGTCTGGAGCCGGAAGTATTCCGAGATCAGCGCCAGGCCGGGCCAGGCTTACATAGGGATGCCAATCCTCTCCAGGGACGGCGCCACCGTGCTCGGCGTGCTGCGAGTCTCCGGCAAGATAGAAGAGAAGCAGTTCAACGCACAGGATGAATCGCTGCTGAACCATGTCGCCGCCATGATGAATATCGCCATCGAGAACTCGCAACGCTACGAGCGGGAGAAGCGCCGTGCGCGCTACTTCCGGCTGCTGCTGGATATCGGCAGCGAGTTGGATCCACGCCGCCCCATCGCCGAGATGCTGCAGGACGTAGTGGACCGGGTCAGGGAGGGCTTCCGCACCGAGGGCTGCCTGATTTATTTGCGGATCGAGGAGGATGTCCACCGGCTAGTGCTGCGGGCCGCCAGCGGCCTTCCCGGAACACTGATCGGCAAGCTGACGTACATGGCAGGGGAGGGACTGACAGGCCACGTCGTCCGCAATGGCATGGCCGTTCAGATACGTGAGGCGGCTGCGTTGGGGGATTGGGACGATCCTCACGTCGCAGAGGTTGCCCCACATCTCCCCTCCGGCGTCTATCGCTCCTTCCTGGGCGTCCCCCTGCAGTTGGGCGACGAGGTGCTTGGCACCCTCGAGTTGATCAACAAGATTCCCAGTGCCCCCGGCCACCGCGATTGGTTCACCGACGACGACGAGGAATACTTACGCTTGCTCTCCACGGCCATCGGCGGCGTGCTGGAGGGGGCGCGCTATCTCAAAACTCTGGGTGAGGTGGGCGTGACCGCTATGCGGATGCAGCGGGTCGCCTCCTTCGGCACCCTGGCGCAACGGATACGGCACGAGGCGGCAAACCCGCTGGCCGTGGCTCGCCTGGCGTTGACCAACCTGCGCAGCGACTTCCAAGAGAAACCAGGTTTTTCTCAAAAACCTGGCTTCTCCAGACGGCTGGACGTCATCGAGACCAGCTTGAACGAGGTCAGCGGCAAACTGCTGCACCTGCTCAAATTCTCGCAGCAAATCGGCTTTATCCGCACGACCACGCAGTGGAACGACGTGGTGCGCGAGGCCCTCATCTGGCTGGCGGCGGAGCGGCAGCGGCGCGGGGTGGAGGTGCACGTAACCTACGAGGAATTACCCCCGCTGTTCATCGAGCCCAACGAGCTGTTCGGTGTCCTGGTCACCGTTCTGCGTCTGACGATGGAGTCTCTCGAGACACACGGGGGCCTCATTGAGGTGCATACCTCGTTATCCGCCGATGGCCAGCGCGTGCGCACGGAAGTACACGCGCCGGAGGCCCCGCTGGCCGGGAAAGTTGCCTGCGTCATCGAACCGGCGGCTGGTGCACCTGAGGAACTATCGCCCCTTCACTTTGAGTGGGCGCTGGCGCGGGAGACGGTGGAGACGCAGTATGCAGGCTCTCTCAGATGGGAAGCTCAGGACGAGAAAGCGTGCTTTGTTCTCGAACTGCCGCTGAAGGAAGGTTGACGTGGAGAGAGACCAGAAGACGATTTTAGTGGTGGACGACGAGCCCTTCTTCCGCGAGGAGGTCGTTGCCTTCCTCAGCAACGCCACCTTTGCAGCGCAGGGCTGGAAAGTAGAGGCCACGGCGAGTGGGGAGGAGGCGCTGGCCTGGCTGGAGCGAGCATCGTGCGACGTGATGCTGCTCGACATCAACATGCCGGGGCTTGACGGGATGGAAGTGCTGCGCTTGATGCACGAGAAGCACCTGCTGGAGCAGACTTACGTCATCATGCTCAGCGCCTACGGCGTGTACGAGAACGTGGTCGCGGCCATGCGTGGAGGGGCAAAGGACTTCGTCAACAAGTCGGAGCCGTTGGATCAATGGATCGTGCGCATCGAACGCGGCTTCGAGTGGCAGGAACTACGCCGTCGCAAGCAGCAGGCTGAGGAGGAACTGCGCCTCCTGGCACGTGAGGTCGGCCACGACATCGGCGGCACAACCTACTTCGTGCTCACCCAGCGGGTGCAGGCGCTGTCCAGACGAGTGGCTGGGGATCCGGAGTGCGAGCGCTCCATTGAGGTCATTGGGCAAATTCTGGCCCGCATCAAGCGCCTGGCCGATGACCTGGGCCACGTGGCCGTGGCCCTGGATAGCAGCGAGACCTGGCGATGGGAGCCCCTCGACCTCCATCGTCTGCTGGAGCGGCTGGTGCAGGAGTTCAGTTACGGCCACCCTGACGTGATGGTCGCGCGAGAGTGGGGCGAGGACATTCCGCCGATACAGGGCAGCCGTGCCCAGTTGGAGCGGGCTTTCCACAACCTGCTGACCAATGCCGGGCGGGCCATGTCTGACGGCGGTACACTCACGCTGCGCACGCGGCGGGAAGGGGAGGCGTGGGTTGCCGTTGACATCAAGGACACGGGCATCGGTATCCCCCCGGAGACGCAGGGGAAAATCTTCCGCATCGGATTCTCGGATTGGAGAAATGGAAAAAAGGGGAGCGGACTGGGGCTTTACGTCGCCCGCAGGAACGTCGAAAACCACGGCGGTCGCATCGAGGTGACCAGCGCCGTAGGCGAAGGGACCACCGTTACCGTCCGCTTGCCGGTTCAGGCCGGGGGCGCTTCGCCTGGTGCTACCCCGTAAAATCCTTTATAGCACGCAAAGCGGGGGGATGAGTGGAACTGTCAACGGATTCGGGGAGCGGATTGAACGGATTGGGCTCCATGCGCGGCATCTTCTATCCCCCTGCTTTGGGGTGCTAAGAAATCCTTTAGGAGGTAAAGTACAATGTCATCAACGATATTAGTGATGGACGATGATCTGCTGGTGCTCGAAAGTCTGGAGGACTATCTGAAGCGGGTCGGGTATACCGTCGTGACGGCCAGCAGCGCTCGCGAGGCGGTCGAGCAGGCGCGGGAGACCCCTGCCGACGTCGCTCTGCTGGATATGAAGATGCCTGAGATGGACGGGTTCCAGGTAGCGGCGATGCTGCGCCAGTTGCAGCCTGGCTTGCGGGTGATCATGTTCACCGGCTACGCCTCGCTGGAGACCGAGGCGCGCGCTGCGCAGTTGGACTTCTACGAGTACCTGCCCAAGTCGAACTGGTACGACCTGCTGCTGCCGACCATTGAGCGCGTCTTGGCAGAGCCAGAGCCTCGACTGCCTAAACAGCGCCCGGTTGACCTGGAGAAAGCTGCCACCCAGTACACCGACGAGGGCAAATGGGAGCTGGCGGCGATGGCTCTTGAGCAGGCGGCCCGCATCGCCGAGTTCACCCACGAGTGGGAGAACGCAGCCACGCTATACAGCCGGGCCTTCGAGCACATGCGGCGCGCGCGCGGCCTCTCTGTTGAGGCCCAGCGGCTTCGCGAACTGGCGGAGTGCGCGCAGCGCATTGCGGCCGAAGGGGCCACTGGCTCCCCGTAAAGGGAGAGGGGGTGAGGGGGGGACAAGGAGACAAGGAGATTCTCCCCCTCTCCGTGTCTGGTCTAAGGAGGAGATGACCATGGATGTCCACCTGTACTTATCCATGATACCCGAAGCGCTGATCGCTTCCATGCTGACCCCCGAAGAGTTTGGGGTCTACTACTCAGTTGGAAGTATGAAGAAGGCCCGCGGACAAGCCATCTTCTTTGAAATTGATCCGGACTTCAAACACGACTATTTCCGCATCGAAGAGGGCATCCGGCGCTGTGTGCCTCACGAGGATGGAAGCCCGAAACGCTCGATCTATATCTCCGTCTATCGTGCGTTGGAGTATATGTCCCTGGACGCTATCCAAAAGCTCTATCTTGTGACTCAGGATGGGCGGGTACTGGGCCTGGACTCGAGCGAAGAGTTTCCCGAAGACACGGTAGGATTACATCTCTATCAGGAAATAGCGCCTGTGCATCCCCTGATAGTCAGCACCCTGGGCCCCCGCGAGTTTTATGATCTTATCGTCAAGACTCCGACCAGTCTTCTCTCTCTGCCGGCGATCTGCTTTGTGGAGCTGCGGCTGGGTGAATTGGCCATAGATCCTGAACGCGGCGCTGTGCGCGATCTGCCCTATTCCAATATCGGTCATCTGCGCCAGTGTCTGATGGACCTGAGGACCAAGACCGTCCATTCCAAAATGGTCAACCGCGTCCAGCCGGCTTCGTTCCCATACCGCACGATAAAGAGCGGGATCTTTGTGGGGAATCAAGAAGGGCTCCTGTATTTCCCTCTGCCCTCGCAGGAGGAACTGCGGGCCAAACATTATCGTTGGTGGCGCTCTGCCAACATGTAGGTCCAATGACCAATGACAAATGACCAATGACCAAGAGCGGCTCAATATTCTGATCATGACCTTAAATGCAGCATCCAGCGACAGGAGGGACAACGGTGGTAGGATCTGAGCTTTGGATTTTCGTGGCCATCTTTGCAGGTATCGTTTCCGTCGGAGTAGCGATCTGGCTATACCTCTGGGTCAACCGGCAAGATGCCGGGTCCGAGAGGGCTCAGGAAGTCGCATCCTGGATTCGAGAGGGGGCGAAAACCTACCTGCGTCGTCTCTACCTGGCACTCACCCTCGTCTCGGTCGTGCTCGGTATCATCATCGCTATCGTGTTCAGCTTCGACATCGAGCATCTAGGCATGGGGGCGGCAGTCATTAACCCGTCACGGGGTATCACGATGGCGTTGGCATTTGTGGCCGGCGGGATATGTTCTGCCCTCGCCGGGTACATGGGTATGAGTGTCGCCGTGGCCGCCAACGTGCGAAGTGCAGCAGCGGCCAACGAGAGCATCAATCGTGCTTTCAGGGTGGCCTTCTACGCCGGTTCGGTGATGGGTCTGGCTATGGTGGGCCTGGCGATCATCGGTATGGGCACGATTTATCTCTTCACTGGCGATCCGGAGATCATCCTCGGCTTCAGCTTTGGAGCGTCGGCGTTGGCTTTGCTGGCCAAAGCGGGCGGCGGAATCTACACCAAGACGGCCGACATCGCGGCCGACCTGGTGGGCAAGGTCGAGATCGGCATTCCTGAGGATGACCCCCGCAACCCAGCCGTGGTCGCCGATCTTGTAGGGGATAACGTCGGCGACGTGGCTGGCATGGGAGCAGACATCTTCGACAGCTACGTGGCCAGTACCGTGGCGGCCATGCTTTTGGGGGCTTCACTCTTTGCCGGCAATCTGCAAACCAGATACGTTCTGTTTCCTTTGGTTTTGTGCACGCTGGGCATCGTCGCTTCGCTCATCGGCATCCGGTTCGTGCGCGTGGGCAAGGATGGCAAGCCGGGTAGGGCTCTCAACAATGGAACGATCATCACCTGTGCGATCTTTGCCGTGCTGGCTGCTGCCGTCGTGTTGTTGGGCGGCTACAACCTCGGCGTGTTGTGGGCTACGCTGGCCGGGCTTGTTACCGGCGTCGTCATCGGTTTCATCTCCGATTACTACACTTCGTCTGATTTCCGCCCGGTGCTTGAGACAGCCCGCGTCTCAGGTTCTGGCGCGGCCATCAACATCATCACCGGCTACAGTTTTGGGCTGGTCAGCGTTATTCCCTCGATCATTGGCATCGTCGTGGCGATGCTGCTTTCCTACTACCTGGCGGAATCCTCCGGGATCAGCGGCGTCTACGGGGTGGGCATCAGCGCGGTGGGGATGTTATCCATCAGTGGCATGATTGTTTCCTCCGACGCCTACGGGCCCATCGTGGACAACGCGCGGGGCATCGCCGAGATGGCTGGGATGTCGCAGGAAGTCATTGACACGACCGACGTGCTCGATGCGGCTGGTAACACGGCCAAGGCCATCACCAAAGGTTTCGCCATCAGCGCGGCCGCCCTCACCGTCCTGGCGCTCTTTGCAGCCTACGCGGAGGTCGTTGGGGCCAGGGGGGTGGAACTGGTCATCAGTCTGCGCGAGCCTGTGGTCATCGCCGGCGTCCTGTTAGGCGCGGTGACGCCGCCGTTGTTCAGCGCCCTCACTATGTTATCCGTTACGCACAATGCCTTCGATATGATCGAGGAGATCCGCCGCCAATTCAGAGAGCGCCCCGGCATCCTGGCCGGCACGGAAAGACCCGACTATGCGACTTGTGTGGATCTGGCTGCCCAGGGCGCGCTGTCGTCCCTGGTGATACCGGCCTTCCTGGCCATCGTTCTCCCCGTCCTGGTTGGCATTATCCTCGGCCCTGAGGCCCTGGGGGGATTCCTGGGAGGGAGTATCTTCACCGGCGTCATCTTCGCGCTGCTGATGTCCAACGCAGGGGGGCTGTGGGACAACGCCAAGAAGTTCATCGAATCGGGGGAGTTCGGTGGCCTTCGCTCCGACGCGCACAAGGCCAGCGTCGTGGGCGACACCGTCGGCGATCCGTTCAAAGATACGGCTGGTCCCTCCCTCAACACGCTGATCACCGTGATGTCTCTGGTGTCCTCTCTGTTCGCCCCGATCATCGCCGCTTTCCATTTGTTCTAGGGTTCGATAGTCTTCCCTTTGGCGATCCGGCGAGAGCAGAGTGGAAACTGGGTTTTGTCTAAAACGTCAAGGAGTCTTTCCTTGACGTTTCTTCTTTGCGGGGCATAATTGCAGTTTCTTGAGGGGCGAGATAGCTGTCGAGGATTGGGGTTGGACTTGGGGACTGATCAGTTCACAGAAAAAGCGGGAGGTCTAAAGCACCTCCCGCTTTTGATTTTGGATACCTTTTCGGCGTGGTCAGAATTTGGCCTGAGAGGGTGAGGAATGTCCAGCCGCACTAACGGCTCGCGGTTCAGCCGCTTGGCGGTTGCGGCGTGAGCACCGTCGCCAGAAAGTGAACTAAAATGCGGGTGAGAAACTTGAAAAGCGCGCCGATTAGCCAAGTCGGCTGCAACCACTTGTTATGCCGCCTTTCACCTTGAAAGCGTAAAACGTTTCACGCTGATGCAGATAACGCTGTAGCCCCACGCCGTTGGCGGAATCGCCATGCCCCGTTGGGAAAGCAACCTCCAATCCGCCAATGGCGTAAGGCACGTGTTTACCGCCGTGCTCTCTGGCTCTCCGCTCTACACGGTGAGCATGGTCGAACGGTCGCGTTCAGTTATATGCACATGGTGGTCAGCAGCAATGGTTCAGGACACCACTTACCCGCAATGGATATAGCAATGACCTGACCCTCGAGACGTGAAAGGCTCACAGAAACTTCACAGTATGGTCGGCCAAGCGGGTATCAATGGCTTTTTGGACCTATTTCCAAAACTGCCACCATTTTTTTCTGGGCTTGCCCCAATTGGCTCTTACATATGCGCGCAACTTATCTCGGTCTCCAAGAATGTCTGCTAAGACTGCCTCGGGAGCATCCATCAAGATTTCATACCAAATAGCCATATCGACTTGATCCATGTAGCGTCCCTCCGCTTCACGCCATGTGGCTTCAAGAGCGACAGCCTCTGTTATGATTTGTTTCTTTGACGCTTGTGGGGCCATTTTCTTGTCCTCCTTCTGTATCCGAAATGGCGGTAACGCTCAAGCCCCCCGCAACGGCACGCTCCGAAATGATAGCGGTGTTGCCTTTAGCCGACCAACTGCAACAGAAAGCCGCGCGCGTGCCGTTGTCGGGGGGTGGGTGTTTACCGCCGTGCCTCTTGGTGCTGCGCTGCACGCCATAAGTAACGGTTGTTCTGCGGGCTGAAGACCTCAAGCCGCTATTTCCAGAACTGCCACCATTTTTTTCTCTCCGATGCGCTAGATGCTCCTGATGCGCCAGGTGCTCTGAACATCCCCCCACAGTTGGAGTGCCGAATCGCGCTGGCTTGGTGTTTGATGACTGTAGTGGTGACGCAAGAGTTGCAGAGCCACTGACCGCAACCGTCACATTTCCATGCCTGAGTGGCACTGGATATCCCACGGAAAATGTCGTCGAGTGGGGATGGTTCACCTTTGCCAACTCCCAACAAGTCAAGAACTTCCTTACGACTCTCCATCTCCTCTGCGGGTATTTGCTTTCCGCATAGTGCACACTTTGCCATTTTCGCTCTCCTTTCTTTTTGAAAATGGAGATAGTTGTCAGACCCAACTACCCTCGCAGATAGCCGTGACCAGTCTGATCGGCTGCATGTCCTTATTATGCGGCAAGTCTTGGCTGACGACGGTCTAACTGTTGCCCTCAACGTTCAGGTAAGCCGAACGCGGCTCTCGGCCCTGAACCGATGGCCTGAACGATTGAGCAACTTTAGCGCAACTCAAAGTTCAGGTGTTTATAGCTAGTTCGCCGGGTAGCGTATCGTGATCCTCTACTAACCCGCGCAGTCCAAACAGGTACCAGAATTTCCCACCTGTGAGATCTAGGCACACAAACACATGCATATAGTACGGACGCGAAGGCAGGAGGAAATATGAACTCCACTCACGGAACTCATTCACGAAGTTCGAATCAGTGAACGATCGCGCCATTGATTGGAGGTTACCGACATAGGACGAAATCCCTATGATCACCCTCTGATCATCAGGATGTTCATAAAAGGTATCTATGCGACGACCGGCGTCTTGAGCCGTCTTCACCATGGTGAGGGCTGCAATCGCTATCTTTTCCGCTACTGAAGGACTGGTCAAGGCGCGCATAATACTTGGGTAGGAACGTGGGACGCTTCCATGCTGTTCCCAAGCCCTAGCAGATTCCTCTGCTCTCTTCTGTACAGTAGAAACCGGTCCTTGCAAAGCACCCGGCGAGTCTCTTAACACTTGCGGTGGTTCAGGCCATGAAGAAATGCTGAAATCGCGCTGGCGGGTGTTCATGTTTTGCTCTCCTTTCTCTTGCGCCGCTTAGCGACTGATAAAGCGGGATGGCGGTAAACGCTCGCTTCACGCAACTGGCGGCATAACTATTTCTTATACGGAATCTGTCTTCCCCCGCTATTTCGGTACCTTAGACGGAATCCGCCTAAACAATCCACAGGGTTGCATTTACGGAAATCCTCTTGTATAATAACTCCATGCGCACTCTTTTGGCGTATGCCCATGGTCGCCTTACCAGACATTATAGCAGAACAACCACAACCTGTCAAGACCGGAGAAACCCCGATGGAACCAAGACCCAAGAAACTCCTCGATCAGGTCCGTGACGCCATCCGCCTCAAACACTATTCCATTCGCACCGAGCAGGCCTACATCGGCTGGATCAAACGCTACATCTTCTTTCACGATGTCCGCCATCCGGCCGAAATGGGCGTTGCTCCAGGCGACGGATTTGATAATCCGTCGCGAGCGAGAGAATGTCACCGCTGAGGCGATGGGTATGAAGCTTTCTAACTTGCTAACCGCTCTATCTCACAAGCAAGTCCACGGTCGCGTGGATGTGGAAATCAAGGGGCTGGCTCAGGACTCGCGCCAGGTCACGCCCGGCGATCTTTTCGTGGCCATCAAGGGCCTCGATGCCGACGGCCACGATTTCATCCCCGATGCGATTCGGCGGGGGGCGGTGGCCGTCGTCGGTGAACGTGAGACGAGCATCTCGGTTCCCTACGTTCTCGTCCCCGATTCCCGCCAGGCTCTCGCTCACCTGGCTGCTGCCTTCCACGGCCACCCGGCCCGCAAGCTGCGTGTCATCGGCGTCACCGGCACCGACGGCAAGACCACCACCGTCGAGCTGATCCGAAGCATCCTGGCCGCCGCGGGCCACAAGACGGGGATGATCAGCACCGTGGAGGCCCTCATCGGCGACGAGCACTACGAGACCGGCCTTCACACTACTACCCCCGATGCGCTCCAGGTGCAGGGATTCCTGGAGCAGATGGTGGTTGCTGGTACGGAGTACGCTGTCCTGGAGGCCACCTCCCACGGCTTGGCCCAGCATCGGGTCACGGCCTGCGATTTCGACGTGGCGGTGGCTACCAACATCACCCACGAGCACCTGGACTACCACAAGACCTACGAGGACTATCGGGAGGCCAAAGCCCGCCTCTTCCGCGACCTGGCCAGCTCCTTCCGCAAGCCCGACATGCCGAAAACCTCCATCCTCAACGCTGATGATTCCTCTTTTGAGTACCTGCGCCCAGTCCCCGCTGACCGTTATCTCACCTACGGCCTGGAGCGGTCAGCGGACGTCACGGCCCGAGACATCGTGTTCGAGCCGGCAGGCACGACTTTCACTGCCGTAATGCCTCAGGGGGAGTTCGCGGTGCGGACAGAGCTTCCCGGCCCTTTCAACGTCTACAACATCCTGGCGGCCATCGCTGTTGGTGTTTCGCAGGCGGTTCCCTTCGAGGCCATGAGGGAGGGGATTGAAGCTTTGCGAGGGGTGCCGGGGCGCATGGAGCGCATCGTCCTGGGGCAGGATTTTACGGCCATCGTGGACTTCGCCCACACGCCCAATGCTCTCCGACGAGCGCTGGAGACGGCGCGCGGGTTGACCGATGGCCGGGTCATCGTCGTCTTCGGCTGCGCGGGGCTGAGGGACGTGGCTAAGCGGCCGATGATGGGAGAAATCGCCGCGAAACTGGCCGACCGCGTGGTCATCACGGCTGAGGATCCACGCACCGAGGACCTGGACGCCATCATGGCTCAAATCGCAGTCGGCTGCGAAAGGGCGGGGCGTCGGGAAGGGCAGGGTTACTGGCGGATTGGCGATCGTGGAGAGGCCATTGAATTCGCGGTGAAAATGGCCCGAGCCGGCGACCTGGTGATCGTCACCGGCAAGGGCCATGAGCGGACGATGTGTTTTAGGACGACGGAGTATCCCTGGGACGACCGGGAGGCAGTGAGAGAGGCACTAAATCCGAAATCCGAAATCCGAAATCGGAAATCGGCTCAGCCGTCTTTGCGGGACCAGTCGTAGGGTATCTCGTCGGTGTGAGCAGGCAGGCGGTATTCGTCTGGCTGCTCGTAGTTGTAGAGTTCGGTGGGCACGTTGACGATGAGGGCCATCTCCGGGCTGATGCCCTTGAAGCCGTGCATCACACCGGGCGGGATTTTGAGCAGCGTGGCGTTCTGCTGGCCCATGAAGAACTCGTTCACCTCGCCGTGGGTGGGCGATCCTTCGCGTCCGTCGTACAGCACCACCTTGGCCATGCCGTGGACGCAAATGAAGTGGTCGGTCTGGATTCTGTGATAATGCCAGCCCTTGACCACGCCAGGGTAGACGGCGGTGATATAGACCTGGCCAAATCTCTCGTACTCCTCCCAGTCGGAGCGTAGCATCTCCATTAGGTAGCCCCGCTCGTCGGGGATGTGTCGCAGTTTGCGTACTTTGACGCCGTCAATCATGAGAACCTCCTTGACGTGATCTCGCGAATTTGGAGGATAGAAAGCACGGATCGCTGTCAACGGATTTTTTGAACGGATTGAACGGAAAATGCCATGTGCGGAGTTCCAATCCGTTCAATTCGTTCCCGGAATCCGTTGACAGTAACCCTCATTCCCCGCTTTGACGTGCTGTGGAATATTTTAGATCCGGAGCGCAGGCGCAAGCCTGCATCTGGGGCGGGCTTGCGTCCGCACTCCGGCGAGGTTTGAGCTCAGCCAATGACAACTTCTGATGAAAACGATAACCGATTAGACAAGGCCCTGACAGTCCACCAACTCCTGATCGAGGAGTACGGCCAGCGAGAGTGGTACCCCCGCCTCGATCCGCTGAGCGAATTGATTTTTACCATCCTCTCCCAGAACACTTCCGACGTCAACCGCGATCGAGCCTGGAATCGCCTGAAGGAAAGATTCCCCACCTGGGAGGCTGTGCTGGCCGCCGACGCAGCCGAGATCGCTGAGACCATCCGGCCGGGAGGTCTGGCCAACGTGAAGTCGCCGCGCATCCAGGAGGCCCTGCGAGCTATCAAGCAGGAGCAGGGCGAGTTTACCCTGGACTTCCTGGCCGAGATGGGTGTTAACGAGGCCAGGCGGTGGCTGACTGCGCTCAGCGGCGTAGGCCCTAAGACAGCCGCCATCGTGCTCCTCTTCTCTCTGGGCAGGCCAGTCTTCCCGGTAGACACCCATGTTCACAGGGTGAGCCGCCGCCTGGGTCTCATCGGCCCCAAAACTTCTCGTGAGCAGGCCCACGAGATTTTGGAAGAGTTGCTCCCTCCCGAAATCTACTACACCTTCCACCTCAACCTCATCGCCCACGGGCGAGAGGTCTGCAAGTCCCAGCGACCTCTCTGCGCCACTTGCATCCTCCGAGAGCATTGCGGCTATTATCAGACCATCCGCGTCAGTTGATCGCTACCTGTGAGCCTTGGAGTTTTGAAGAGGTCAATGCGCACAGGGAAGAGGGAGGCTGGCAATATACAGCGGGGTGGGGTATCCTCGCATCTTGCGGATGCGAAGCGAGGGGTGAAAGGGTGGATGTTCGGCGCCTTGCTGGAAGAGCTTAAACGTCTGTCGGACTTTTCTCTTGGTATGGGCGGGGAGTTCAGCGTAAGCCTCCCAGAATGTTTTCAGGGGGCGGTAGCGAGTCATTGGGCATCCAGGAAGTCAAGCATCTCATCCATCGAGTCAAAGGTGCGGAATTGACCCTGGGCAGCGGCCTCGTCTGCGGCCCGTTCCATTGCCTGCCACTGTTCCGTCCAAAAATATGCTTGCTTAGTCTCGACCGCCAACTCGCGGCTCGCTCTCAGCATTTCGCGGTAGATGTCGTAGCTCAACAATACTTCGCGAGGGACACCCTGTTGGTCATGAAAGGTTTTGACAGTTGACAATTGGATATTACTCATCGTTGCCTCCTGCTTACGTGCACGTTTACCAGAAAACTCATAGTTTAGTCCGGAGTTACGCAGTTCGCCGGCTGAGTAGGAGCAGAGCGACGTATCGAAGCCAAGAACGGGTCTTGCAGTCGCCGCTCGCCCTGGTTTCGATACGCTGGCGCTACTCAACCGACGGGCTCGCTATTGACTGCGTAACTCCTGTTTAGTATACTGTGAGATTGAATCTCTGTCAAGATAGTCAGTTGATCACTACCTGCGAGCCCTGGGGGGTTTTGAAGACGTCAATGCGCACGGGGAAGGCGTCCCTCAGCTCCTCGATGTGGGTGATGACCAGGATGCGCTTGAAATCCTCCTGGATGGAGTTGATGGCCTCTACCAATCGCTCCCGCCCCTGGGCGTCCTGGGTGCCGAAGCCCTCGTCAATGACCAGGGTTTGCAGCCTGGCCCCAGCACGGCGGGCCAGTAGTTTAGACAGGGCGATGCGGATGGCAAAGTTGACCCGAAAACTCTCTCCTCCACTGTAGAGTTCATAGCTGCGAGTGCCCAACTCGTCGGAGATTTTGATGGCCAGCGTTTCCACGGTGTCACCTTTGAGGGTCTCCCGCTGGGTCTCGAAGCGCACGTGCATACGCCCGTCGGTCATCCGCGCCAAAAGCCTGTTGGCCTCGTCCTCGATCTCAGGGATCGCGCTCTCGATGATCATGGCTTGCAGGCCCTTCTTGCCGAAGGCCAGCCTCAGCTCGTCGTAGATGGCCTTCTCCTCGGCCACCTGGCGTCTTTCCTTGAGCTTCTTCTCCCGCTCCCTGGTCAAGTACTCGCAGTAGTCCAGCTTTTGCCTGGCCGCCCCCAGCACCTGGCGGGCGCGAGCTTCCTTACCTCGTAGCTCATCCACCTCCTTGCTCTTTCCCTCTAACTGGGTGACTAGCTTGGGCAACTGTGTCAACTCCTGAGCTAGTGCTTCTTTTTTGGCCAGGTCGGCGGCTAAGGTCTCTTGCCAGCGAGCCTTATTATTGCGTAGCCGTTCCAGGTTAGCTCGCTCTTCGTCAACGCGGTCCAGGGCTGCCTTCAGCTTGGCTTGGTCTTCCTCGAAGCGGCTGAGGAGTTCGAGGTCTCGCCGAACCTCCTGGTGGGCCTCAGGATCGTAGCCCAGTTCCTCGATTTGTCCTAAGAGCTCCGCTAATTCGGCGTGTTCGGCCTCGGCGTATTTTTCGTGGGTCAAGCGCTCGTCCAATTCGGCCAGCTTCTCCCGCTGTTTGACTAGCTCCTCAGCCGCTCCTTCCGCCTCGGCCAGGCTCTTCTCCAGAGTCGCCTCCTGCTTCTGCAGGGTCACCTTGGTCGAAAGCTCCCGCCCGATGGCCTCGATCTCCTGCTCCAATGCCTGGCTCCGGGCTGCCAGCTCTTCGATCCTGGCTTGATTGGCCTGGTAAAGGGCATCGCTTTCCGTCATCTCGGACGTGAATTGCTCCACGAGCCGGACCCTGTCCCCTTCCGAAAGCCCCTGGCCGCACAAGGGGCAGTGGGCTTCGGCAGCTTGTAGAAGTTCGCTTTTCTCCTGGAGGGAATCCATTTCGCTCTTGAGCTGCTCGTTTCGCGTCTTGAGGCTGGCGTTCTCGTTGGATAGCTCTCTTATCTCCTGCTGTTTGGCCTCCCGTTCGCTCTCTCGCTGGACCAGGTGCTCCAGTTCAGCCCGAACCCTTACCAGTTCCGCCTCCAGCGCTTCCAACTTTTGGGCCATAGCCGAAAGCTCTCCCACCTTTTCCGAACAGAGGCGCTGCTCCAGAGTCAAGGCGTGTTTGGCTTCGGCGATGGTGGCCTCCAACCGGCCCTTGCGCTCGTTTAGCTTCACCAATTGCGCTAGCTTCTCGTTCAGCGCCTCGTGGAGTTGCCGAGCCGCAGTCAGGGCGGCGAAGCCCTGCTCGATGAACTCCCTCTCACCGATGACCGCCTCGTACTCGGCCAGTCGCTCCTCGCAGGCAGCCATCTGCTCCCTGATTTCGGCCAGCTCTCGCTCCCCCTGGGCCAGCCGCGCCGAGAGTTCCTCGATATGGGCCCGTTTGAGATCCAGTTCCTTCCACTCCTCTCGCAGCTTGCGCAGTTCCTCTTCGGCCCCTCGCAAGGTGACATTCAAGTTCTCAACGTCAGCCTGGGCCTGTTTTAACTCCTCCTCGTATTCCGGCTTTCGTTCCAGCTCCCGCTCCATCTCTCGAATCTGCGCTGCGATTTGTTCGACTTCGCTTTTCCTGGCCTTAGCCCGCTCTTTGGCTAGCTCTTCGTACTGATCGTAGAGGGAGAGGCCCAGGATGTCGCCCAGGATGCGCTTGCGCTCGCCAGGGGGCTTGACGGTGAACTCGTCGGCGCGCCCCTGCAAGAGGAAGGCCGAATTGATGAAAGTCTCGTAGTCCATGCGCAGGGTCCTGTTGATGCGGGCCTGGGTCTGGCGAATGGTGGGTTCGGTGAGGGGGCGGAAGAGGTCGCCGTCGCGCACCTGCAGCTCCAGGGAACTCCGCCCGCGCCCGCGGCTGTCCCGCTTGCGGATGACCCGGTAGCGGTTCTCGCCGAGAGCGAACTCGAACTCCACCTCCATCTCCCTCTGGCCCAGGCGGATAAGCTCGTCATCGCGTTTAGCGCGAGCCTTGCCCCACAGCGCCCAGGTGATGGCATCCAGCAGGGCCGACTTGCCGTGGCCGTTGTCCCCGGCCAGGCAGGCCAGGTGGATGCCAGAGAAATCCAGAGAATCGAGCTCGCGGTAACACATGAAATTACGCAACTGAAGTTTGAGCGGGATCATAACCAAACCTCCAACTTCCAATTTCCAACTTCCAATCTCCAGTATGATACCATAGGATGGCGAAATACTCAAGTCAGGGCAGCTTTCCTGCTTCTTTCTTGACGAAACCGAGATTTACTGGTATACTCGCTAACGGAATACGGAATACGCAATACGCATCACTTGGAGTTACTTTACACCTACGGAGGCAACCATGGATCACGTTTTGGGTCTAAAATGCGTCCTCTGCGGCGCGGAGTACGACGTTGACGAGGTGCTCTACGTTTGCCCCAAGCACGGCGACGAGGGCATGTTGGATGTCGTCTACGACTATGAGCTCATCGGTCGGCGGCTGACCAGGGAGAGGTTAGCCGCCGATCCAACCAATTCCATCTGGCGCTACGCTGATTTGCTGCCCATCGCTGACCCCAGCCTCGCCCCGCCTCTGCAAGTGGGCTGGACGCCGCTGTATCGGGCCGAGCGGTTGGGGGAACGGCTGGGCCTTAAGCACCTCTGGATCAAGGACGACGGCCGGGAGCCCACAGCCTCTCTCAAAGACCGGGCCAGCGCGGTGGGGGTGGTCAAGGCCCTGGAGCTGGGGCGCGAGATCATGACCTGTGCCTCCACGGGCAACGCCGCTTCGTCTTTGGCCGGCCTGGCAACCAGCGTGGGACTGACCACCTACATTTTCGTCCCCCATACGGCTCCCCAGGCCAAAGTGGCCCAACTGCTCATCTTTGGGGCCAACGTGATCATGGTGGAGGGCACCTACGATCAGGCCTTCGACCTCTGCCTGGAGGCCTCCAAGGAATACGGCTGGTACAGCCGCAACACGGCCTACAATCCCTACCTCTCCGAGGGGAAGAAGACGGCCTCTTTGGAAATCTGTGAGCAACTGGGGTGGGAGGCGCCCGATCGGATGTTCGTCTCCGTGGGCGACGGCGGCATCATCGGCGGGCTTTGGAAGGGGCTCAAGGACCTGCGCGCCCTGGGCTTCATTGAAAAGATGCCGAAACTGATGGGCGTGCAGGCGGAGGGGGCAGCGCCTCTGGTCAGGGCCTGGCGAGAGGGGACGGAGGAGATCGAGCCCGTCGTCCTCAATACCCTGGCCGACAGCATCGCCGTGGGCGTGCCCCGCGACCGCATCAAGGCCCTGCGGGCGGTGCGGCAGACCGGCGGCGAGTTCGTGGCGGTGAGTGACGAGGAGATACTGGATGCCATGCGCGTCCTGGCGCGGCGGGCCGCCGTCTTCGCCGAACCCGCCGGGGCGGCGGGCTTCGCCGGCCTGGCGAAACTGGTGCGCGAGGGCCGGATTGACCCTGAGGAGCGCATCGTGGTGCTGGTCACCGGCAACGGCCTCAAGGACGTCGCCAGCGCCATCAAGGCCACCGGCCAACCTCACCTCATCGAGCCGACGATGGAGGACCTGAGGCGGTTAATGGGGAAGATAGGCGGGTAGGTTGGTCTTTTGGCTGGAGATGAGCGAGCGCTGATTGAGTAACCGTAGGTGTATCGAAATCAAGCGAGCGGGTCTGGCCGAGTGTCCCGCTTGGCTTCGATACGGCTCTCCGCTACGCTCCAAGCCTACTCAGCCGGCGCTTTCGCGAATGGCCGTTGCGCACAACAGATCCGTAAATCCTGCGCATCCGTTGTTCTCACTCGACGCGGATGCTGCCCAGGATGACCCTGTCGCCCGTCAGATTCAGCTCCTGGTCAAAGATGGGTACGCGCTTGGTGGTCGCGATGCCGTACATCCCCACCTCGATCCAGTATTCGCCCGGCGGCGTCTGGGGGTCGAGGACGACGATGTAACGGTCATCTATGACCTGCCCCTCCAGCCACTTGGGAATCCACAGGAAGGTGGGATAGCTGCCGCCCAGCGGCGTGAAGTCCTTCTGCCCCCAGATGCGGTTCGATGAATCTATGACGTGGACGAAGATGGTGTAGCACTCATCAATGGGCTGCAATGCTCTCCAGTAGAGGGTGACATAAAGAGCCTGTCCTGGGTGCGCGACGGTTGGCTTAGTCCTGGCCTTCTCCAGCAGAATCTTGCTGTCGAAGTTGGCCAGGGCTTTTTTTATGGGGTCTGAGGGCGGCTGGATCTGGCCCGCCTCGACGCGCACCGTCGCCAGCTCGATGGTGGTGCCTCCGCTGGAGAGGGGCAGGTCTTGCCCTCGCGAGAGGGAGGTGATCCCCAGCTCTAGGGGATAGTGGCCGGGCTCGGTGCCGAAAGGGATGGTGATGTCATACCGCTCGGCCACCACCTGGCCCGGTTCCCAGAAGGGGGTCAGGAAACGGCTGTCGGTGGTGAAACGGTACCAGTGGGCCAGGTGGACGAAGGGCATGTAGTACTCGTCCAACTTCTGTAGAGCCTGCAGGTAGAGGGTCAGGTGGAGGGTCTCGCCCACCCGCGCCGCATCGCGATCCAGGTCGTAGCCCAGGATGGCGATCTTGTCCTCGACGGTGGCGTCCAGTGGGTGCTGCATGGGCGGGGGTTCCAGCATCGGCTCGGGCAGCACCTCGTAGAAGGGCCCCACCGGCAGGAGGCGGTATCTGTCCGCCACCGAGCGCCGGTAGCCTGACAGGTAGACGGGACCCTGGCTCAGGTGGGCCTCCACCGACTCCAGCCAGGGGTTGGCCGTGCCAGCGGGCACAAACTTGGCCTGGACGTTGGGCTGCCGTCCCTCGACGAACTCGTAATACCAGAGGGGGGTGATGTGGTCCC
Source organism: Chloroflexota bacterium (assembly GCA_030611885.1). Taxonomy (GTDB): domain Bacteria; phylum Chloroflexota; class Anaerolineae; order VGOG01; family VGOG01; genus JAUWOY01. The sequence continues at coordinate 49,698 of JAUWOY010000002.1, forward strand.
AATCGCAGAGGAGGGTGGCATCTCCGTCCTGGAAGTAATCGAAGGTGGCCTGGACGAAGTCATCGGCCAGGCGATACTCGCTCAGGTCTACTCGCCAGAAGTTGAGCAGCCCCATCCTGAGAGGGGATACAAACAAAAGGAGGATCAGGACGACCGAGCAGAGGGCCTTCGTCCGGGGGTTGGCCCGCCATCTCTCCAGGAGATCGAGAAGCGCCATCGCCCCACAACTGATCCAGATGGCGTAGGCCATGAAGGGCAGGTGCAGGTACTTCATCACGTCCTGGATGGTGTTCATGATGAAGGCCGAGTTCAGGGCGAAGAAGAGCGCCAGCAGCACGAAGGCCTTCCGTCTTTTGAGAGCCAGCCAGATCGCCCCCGCGATGCCCAGCAGGATAGCGGGGGTATCGTACTGCAAGGTCAGGAGCGTCTTGAGGGCCAGCACGCGCTGGGGCTGCTCCTGCCAACTGAAGGGAAAGAGGTTCATGCGCAACCCCTGCGCCGTGACCAGCCGCAGGAAGCCTTCCAGCGTGTTCGTACCCTGCGGGCCGAAAAGGGGCGCGCTCCTGATGGGATAGTACAGGTAAACCGAGAGGCCGAGCAGGAACAGGAGACCGAAGGTTGCCAACTTCTTGTTTTGGCGGAGAAACCAGGTTTTTACTTGCGCGATTGGACGATTTGTCTGGCCAAAAACCTGGTTTCTGATCCCTGCTAAAAAGACCAGGAGGATGAAGGCGGCGAAGGCGGGGAAGCTGATCAAGATGAGCGGGTGGTGGGTCATGCTGAGGCCGCAGATTAGGGCGAAGGCGTACAGCCACCTGTCGTCCCCGCTCTTATCCCAGGCGAGCAGAAGGAACAGGGCCAGGGCGGCCAGAGTTGCGGTTAGAGTGTGAGCGTTGGTGAAGGTGGCGTGTTGCCAGAGGTTGGCGCTGACGGCGAAAGCAGCAGCGCCCAGGATGGCCGGCACCTGGGCGGCGAGCGAAGAGGGCTTTTTCGGTGATAGTTGCAGAATGATCAGGTAGGTGAGAGAAACGGTCAGCGCGCCGCAGAGGGCGGTGAAGAGGTTCATCCGGTAGGCGACGCTGCCCAGGGGAAGGAGGGTGAAGAGCTTCCCCAGCAGGATGTAGAGAGCGTAGCCTGGAGGGTGGGCGATGCCCAGGATGTAGGGCACGAACTGGAACTCAGCCGAGTCCCCCGGCACCACCGAAGGAGCCATCGTGCTGACGTAGAGTAGAAGACTGCCGATGAACAACGCTGCGGCGATTATTCCCACCAGTCTCTTTTGGAAGAAGTGCCTTGTTGAGACTATCATGCTGCAATTATACCACCGTTCAGTCCTCTTAGCAACGTAGCCGAATGTGGCCTGCTCTTTGACAAATGAGGCATCCTGGTTTATACTTCTGTTGAGGTGACTATCATGCCCAAGACGATGACCCTGAAAGAAGCGCGGACCGCTTACTCCCTGGCCATTGAAGCCAGTCAACTGAGCCAGGGCCCCATCTTCGTGGAGCACAAAGGCAGACTGATGGCAGTCATCATGAGTATCGAAGACTACCAACAGCGTTTCCCCGATGAGTACGATGCCTGGCGGCAGGAACAATTGCAGTGTCTGGAACCCAACCGCAGCGCTTTCCAGCAACTCCTGCCTGAACTGTTGAAGATTCACAGGAATCAGTTTGTGGCCATCTACCAAGGGAGGCTGGTTGACGCAGATCGGGATCGTATTGCCCTGGTGCAACGCACTCGTGCCCAGGGCTATCGTCCCGTGTACATCCAGAAAGTGACGAAAGAGCCGCGCGTCCTTACCCTCAACGGCAAAGACCTCACCTTCGATCTCAAAGACCCCTGAGCGGCGTCATGCCGACAGACGATAGCACCACCCCCGCCCGTAATACCAGGGAACGTTGACAACGCGGTTTGCATTTGACGCTTGGGTCGTTGTGTGGTACAATGGAAAGGGAGTGCAATAGACATTGGTCAACTGGTATCGCTTCATCCCTGCTGATTTTGAATATGACTTTGAACGGGATAAACTTGCCGCTCACCACGTTACTTTTGATGAAGCGGTAGAGTGTTTCTTCTCCGACTTTGAAGTGCGACGAAACAAGTCATACCGTGACCGCTATCAATTGATTGGCAGAACCATTGGCGGACGGCGGCTCAAAATCATCTTTCAACTCAGGCCAGGAAATGTTGTCCGTATCATTACAGGGTGGGATATATGAGCGCGAGAGATAAAACCAAGAGGAGTCTATCCGAACAAGAAATTGACGAGATTGTAGTGGCACAAGCTAACGACGATTCGGCTTGGGAAAAACCTATTCATGTGCGGAGGACTAAGCTAGCTTCTCTGTCTATTCCTGCCGACCTTGCCGCACGCGCAGCTTTCCTAGCTCGACTGCATCGAAAAACAAGTGTCGAGGAGTGGCTTACGCACATCATTCAAGAACGAGTAGAGTTAGAAGAAGCCGCTTTCGTCGGAGTGAAACGCGACTTAGCCGTCAAGACTGACTAATGGATGGCCTTCCAGGGGAGCGTATTCCACTTCAGTATGTGCTTCCACGCCTGCCATAAGACCCGAAATCCTTTGGCGCGGCCGCGATCCTGGCCGAGGCTATGGCCACCTATCAAGAGGAAAGCAACTGAACGCGATTTCGACCTCAAAGACCCCTGAGCAGCATCATGCCTACGGACGATATTACCACCCCCACCCGTAATACCAGGGAACGTTGGCAACGCAGGCGCAGGATTTGCATTTGACACTTGAGTCGTTGGGTGGTAAAATAGCGTTGTAAATATTGACCGACACTTAGCCATCGTTGCTTGCATCGCAGCCGGTAGCCAATGTAGGAGGTGAGAGCATGAGACATTGAAGGCCGACCTTTTCCGCATGTCAGGAGGGGGTTGGCTTTTGTTGTTTTTGCCTATTCTGACAGCTTGCTATTTCAATGCTTTTGCACCTCATTTTGCAAGCATTGTTTCGTTATGGTAAGTTTGTTAGGCGGACGAGATTTCCGCCTAATACACCCTAGAGGGATGGCTATGTGGACAAATGTCCACCTAATATGCCAGATTGGGGATATATGTGGAAAAACGTCTGCCTAGTATCCCAAATCGGGTGACTAGGTGGACAGATGTCCAGATATTAAGCAGTTGGGCGGCAAGTAACCAAGAAAGGAAGGTAGATGATGAGAATCCTCGATCGACTTCTTAGGCGCAAAGCCGTTTCCGATGAGCAACCACCAGCGTTTGGCGGCAATCTATTCCAATGCAGACGTTGCGGGTCGCTTGCACTCGGAGCATGGGGGGGTTATCATGTTTTCTACTCAGAAGCCAGAGGGACATGTAAGAAGGATTGCGACTTTGTCCCAGTGTCAGAGAAAAGGGCACTTTCCTCATCCGGCATGTCTGATAAAGAGCTCCTGGAAAAGCTTTACAGCATTCTGAACCGGCCAGATCTTATGAAGATTAGCGACCATCCGAAGCCTTTGCTCGAGGAGGTCGAGCGACGGCTGGGGCTAGGTAAGCCTGCAACAGAGGACTTGCCGGAATTCCAGAGGCAGTCCACGACTGATGTGCATGATGCGGTCCGTCTCCTTCGTGATGGTGCACTGCCAGCCACGCCCATCATTAGTAGGGCAAGAGTGGAGGCTGAATACCAGGACATGGTGTCCGCTTGGGGGTGCCGGGGTCTCAAGGGAGGAACACCGCAGGACATTGCTGACACATTGCGAAGGAACCTGGAGAGAGATTCAAAGCTCCCGCGGTTTAGGAACTTCTCCGTGCAAGTAATCGCCGATCAGTACTGCGCACAGGTCTACTCAAGTTTTGAGAGGGAACCTGGAGCGAGATATGCGACGGCTACTGCATACCGTATCTGGCGCACCTCTGATTCCGTTTTCTTCTGTGGCTCCAAAGACGCTATTCTCTGAATACGTCAGGCGGCGACTTATTGTGCGGTGATTACTTGTGTTCCAAACAACCTTTTCGGCTTAAAGCAAAGTGCCGCCCAACAAGCGGTTGCAGCCGACCGCCTTCGGCGCGGTATATGTGTGCCGCGAGCCAGCCCGCGCTTTGGTTTTTGAAGGGAGTCTTGCCAGAGTCGGCGGCGGCTGAACCGCAGACCGTTAGTGCGGCTCAGTATCATCGAACAAAAGGTTCGCCACTGAACAAGTTTCGCGCCATCGAGCACTGATCAAAGAAAGGAGGCTACGATGTCTTTCAGGTCAAGTCATTCCGCTGCTTTGGAACGTGTGAAGAAAGTCGGCTCTATGCAGTTCATCCTACACAATCTGCTGTCCTGCATTGTGACAGGGTCTATTTTGTTTCTTCTGGTTCACTTCGTCGGCAGGTTAATTACTCCCATCGGAACAGCAGTAGTTCTTGTGATCGTGATTGTACTGCCTCTTGCGTACACAGTCATCCATCCAAAAGCTGGATTAGGAACAAATCTTCCTCGTAAACTAGGATTCCTAGAGTTGGTGTTGGCGGCTGTCATTGCCTTAATGAGTAATATAGCTTCTCTTCAGTTGGCCTTTAGCAGAAGAGACGACATTCAGAGCGATATTTTGCGAAAGCGGATATGGGAAGGCTTCGATAAGAGCCAAAAGCGCTTTTCTGGCACGAGTGTGCTGGCTAAACTGCTAATGTTGGTTGTCTCCACGCTGCTTGTGGAATTATTCTGGCCGGGGTACTTGCATAATCTACTCGTCACAGCAGCTATTGCTATTCCATTTAGCGTTCTGGATGCACTGCTGTTCCAACGTATCGTGTACCCGGCAGTCCAAAGGGAAATAGAGCAGTAAGGACTCCGACACTGCCAAACTATAGTTGTGCCATATGGCACAATCTAGGACTTGCACGTCACTACATCAGTGGTATTGAATTCGCCGTAGAGAGCCGCCTAACATCCATTGGAGCCGACCCGGCCCTTTCGCGGCTCCCAATCAGCTTGCGCTAGCGGCGTTGGGCGTAGGTTGAGTGCTCTTTGGTTATCGAGGTCCGGGCCGGGCGGCTCAATTCAACGTTAGGCAGACTCGAAGCCCGTTTGAGCGGCGCAAAGCCGACCGTGAGCTTTCTGTCTCCAAGCGTCCTCGGACGCCCAACCGAAAGAGCCGCCCTGTGATCAGGGCGGCTTTGCTTTTGGCCCACCGTGGCAACGCCGTCTTTGGCCGCTGTTACAGAGGCCGACGATCTCCTCACCCACCACCGCCAGCAGGTTCAGTTCCGGGCGAAAGCGGGGCAGGTTGGCCCAGTGGAGCCAATCTTCCATATTTTGTCAAATGGCGGAAAAGTGATATAATGCAGTTACTTTGATCCCGGTGGGATGATTGCCCTCTTGGAAGTTAGGTGAAGAGGGGGAGGAGTAGAGACAATGCCGTGGCATCACACTCTATACATTATCGTTGTGTTCACCTCGGTGGCTATCGAGGTTGCGCTGGCGGTTTACAGTTGGCGATGCCGGGCCGCGCCGGGAGCGGTGCCGTTTGTATGGCTGATGCTGGCGGTGGCCGGATGGTCGTTGGCCGTGGGGTTGGAGCTGGTGAGCAATACACCAGAAGCCGCATTCTTCTGGTTCAGGCTCAGGTTCATTAGCATTGCCAGCGTGCCGGTGACGTTCCTGGCCATTGCACTTCAATACACTGGCCGGGAAAGGTGGCTGACCCGACGGCGACTGGCGTTGCTTCTCGCTGTTCCGCTCATTACCCAGGTACTGATCTGGACCAACGAGATGCATGGGTTGTTCATCCAAAGCCTCAGCTTTTCCCGGGAAGGCCTCTGGCTGTTCGTGGATGAGTGGACTTATGGCGCCTGGTTCTGGGTGCATACGGCGTATGGCTATCTGCTTATATTGCTTGGTGTGAGCCTGGTCGTTTTAACGCTTGTTCGACCATCTCGTCTGTACCATAGGCAGACTGTTTCATTGCTGTTCGGAACATCTCTGCCGTTGGTGGCGACGATTTTCACCTTTCAACTGATTACAGGGCTGAGGCTTTTCGTGCCCTTTAGCTTTACGCTAACGGGGCTGGTGTTCACCTGGGACCTTTTTCGATACCGGCTGCTCGCCTTGATGCCGGTGGCGCGCAGTACGCTGGTTGACACCATGAGCGATGGTATGATCGTGTTGGACGACCAGAACCGTGTTGTGGACGTCAACCCGGCGGCTCAATCCATCATCGGCATCCCGGTTAGCGAGGCCATTGGCCAGCTAGCCGCCCAGATATTGAGCCCCTGGCAAGATTTGGTCGATCGCTTCGGAGACAAGACAGAGACCCAGGCCGAGATCGCCCTGGAGCAAGACAGGGCACAGCATCACTATGACCTGCGAACTTCGCCGTTGACCGATCGGCACGGACAGTTGACCGGACGGCTGATTGTCCTGCGTGACATCACCGAGCGCAAGCGGGCGGAGGAAACCATCAGGCAGTTGGCTTACCACGATTCCCTGACCGGCCTGCCCAACCGGCGGCTGTTCAATGACCGCCTCAACCTGGCGATGGCCCACGCCCAACGAAGCCAACAAAAGCTGGCCATGATGTTGCTCGACCTGGATCACTTCAAGGAAGTGAATGACACGCTGGGGCACAGCGTAGGAGATAAACTGCTGCAAGCTGTTGGCGAGCGACTGACCAGCCTTTTGCGCAAGGAGGACACCGTTGCCCGCATGGGGGGCGACGAATTCATGGTGTTGTTACCAGAAGCGCTCAGGGGGAAAGACGCGGCCGAAGTTGCCGCCAAGATACTGGAAGCTTTTCGAAAGCCATTTGTGTTTGATGGCCACGAACTCCATGTCACTACCAGTGTCGGGATAGCCCTCTACCCCGACGACGGTGAAGATGGAGATACGCTGATGAAGAACGCTGACATTGCCATGTACTGTGCCAAGGACCAGGGCCGGGACAACTACCAACGCTACACTCTGAAAGATGCATCAAACTTGGCAGATTCAACCTGAAGTTCAAAAGGCCCTCGATGCCAACTCACCCGTCGTGGCCCTGGAATCCGCCCTGGTCTCTCACGGCCTGTCCTATCCCCAGAACCTGGAGACGGCGCGGGCACTGGAACAGTCCGTGCGGGAGAACGGAGCGGTTCCGGCGACGATTGCGATCATCGAAGGAAAGATCAGGGTCGGGCTGACGGTGGGGGAGCTGGAACGGCTGGCTACCCAAAAAGGAGTTCGCAAGGTCAGCCGGCGGGACCTACCCATCGCGGTGGCGCGGGGTGAGGACGGGGCGACGACGGTGGCAGCGACGATGTGCGTGGCCGCCCTGGCCGGCATCGAAGTCGTGGCTACGGGTGGCATCGGCGGGGTGCACCGGGGCCAGCCCGCCGACATCTCAGCCGACCTGCCGGAGCTGGCCCAGACTCGCGTGGCCGTGGTCTGCTCAGGGGCCAAGTCCATCCTCGACCTCCCGCTCACCCTGGAGTGGCTGGAGACCCACGGCGTGCCCATCCTGGGCTACGAGACCGATGAATTCCCCGCCTTCTACTCCCGCCAAAGCGGCCTGCCGGTGGACGCCCGCGTGGACACTCCTGAGGAAGCGGCCAGGATCATTCGCACGAAATGGGAGCTGGGGCTGGAGGGCGGCGTGCTGGTGACGGTGCCCGTGTCAGAGGAAGCCGAGCTACCCCGCGAGCTCGCGGAGCAAGCCATCGAGCGGGCCCTGGCAGCAGCCGAGGAGCAGGGGATCGCTGGCAAAGCACTGACCCCTTTTCTGCTCAGCCAGATCGCCCAGTCTACCGAAGGGGCTAGCGTGGAGGCTAACATAACTTTTTTGAAGAACAACGCCGCCGTGGCAGCGCAGATTGCGGGGGCGTTGAAGAGGGAGGAGCGATGACATCAGACTGGCTAGCCTTAATCATCTCCTACATCTACGTCTTCGCCATGATCGGCATCGGTGAGGGGCTGCGCAAGTGGCGGGGCTACTCCGCGGAGTTCACCCGCAAGCTCATCCACATCTCCGTGGGCTTATGGGCCTTCGGCACGGTACTTCTCTTCGAGCACTGGTACTTCGCCATCATCCCTCCTCTCTCCTTCGTGGTCCTCAATTACATCTCCTATCGCCAGGAGACCTTCAAGGCCATGGAGACGGGTGAGAAGGGCAACCTGGGCACGGTCTACTTCCCCATCTCCTTCGCCATCATCATCTGCCTCTTTTGGACGAGACACAACCTCCTGGTGGCCAGCCTGATGCCGATGACCTGGGGGGATGCATTGGCGGCCATCCTGGGCCGTCGCTACGGCCAGCGAAAGTACAGCATCCTGGGCTCCACCCGGTCCCTGGAAGGCTCGCTGGCCATGTTCCTCTTCAGTTGGCTATCAACCTTCCTGACCCTGTTACTACTGCCTCCTCTGGGCTGGCAAACGAGCTTGCTCTACTCTCTTGCCCTGGCTATCTTCGCCACTTTAGTCGAGGCTCTCTCCCCCCGGCACATTGATAACCTGACCGTGCCCCTCTTATCCGCTGCACTGCTCTACCTGATAACGTAACTACCAAGCCTGGTTTGAAAAAAGGGCTGCCAGATTTGCATCTCCAATGAATCTAGTGTATAATGTGAATAATGAGATTCTCTCTTGACTCCAGTGTGAGGTTCGATATGGCTACTGTGAGAACTGCACAAGCTATTCCTGTAGCAAAGAAATATGTAGAACGTGACCTGGGCCGACTGTCCGACCGCCCTTCCTCGCTGCTTACCCTGGAGCAGTTCAAGTGGCTGGTCCGCGACGGTATGAAGGCCGACCTTATCAACGGAGTGATGATCGTGGCCACACCTGCTTCCTACACTCACGAACGGTTGTTCAACTTCCTTATGCGCCTCGTCGGTGACTATGTCGAGGAAAGAGATATGGGCATCGTCCTGGGCTCACGCAGCCTGGTCGAGGTGGGTACCAGGAGCGGCTACGAGCCCGATCTGTGCTTCGTGGCCCAAGACCGCCTGGACATCATCAACGAGACATCCATCACCGGTCCGCCCGATTTGGTGGTCGAGATCATCTCTCCCAGCACCCGCCGACACGACGCCTATGCTAAGAAAGAGGGCTACGCCCGCCTAGGGGTGCCGGAGTACTGGCTGATTGACCCCGACAACCGTGTCGTGGCTTTCTACCATTTGACTGAATCGGGCTATGTCGAGGGTCCGGTCGAGGATGGAGTCTATCATTCCCTCGCCGTGCCTGGCCTGTGGTTGCGGCTAGATTGGCTGTGGGATCACCCCAGGGTGGTCAACTGCCTGCGAGAGCTGGGCGTACTGTGATCTCACCGCTCACGTACAAAAAACACCGGAGGGAACGAAGGTTCCCTCCGGTGTTTTGTATCCCACACGGGATTTCACACCTTCGCCAAAAGACACTTACATCTATCACCCCCTCCTATCACCTCAGACAATCATCCCGTCCCTCAACCTCACGATTCTATCTGTCCTTTTGGCGAGTTCCTTGTCGTGGGTGGCCAAAACTATGGTCACACCCCTCTCATCCCTTAACTTCCTTAGAAGAGCTATTATCCCAGCCCCTGCAACGGAATCAACGTTCCCTGTGGGCTCATCAGCCAGGATGATCTTCGGCTCGTTAATGAGGGCCCTGGCAATCGCCACCCTCTGCTGTTCACCTCCTGAAAGCTGGCTTGGAAGGTGATTCTCCCTGCCTTCAAGTCCCACAGCAGCAAGAAACGCCCTCGCCCTCTCATCAAGGTCAAATTTGCACGCCCTGCGATAAGGGATGAGGGGGAGTTTGACGTTCTCCAGGGCGGTGAGGATGGGGATGAGGTTGAAGAGCTGGAAGACGAAGCCGATCTTCTCTCTCCTGAAGTCGGCCAGGGCGTTGCCCTTGAGAGTGCTCACGTCCATCCCGTCCACCACTACCCTTCCTGCGGTGGGCTCATCCAGGGTGCCGATGAGGTTGAGGAGGGTGGACTTGCCGCTTCCTGAGGGGCCGGTGACGGCCAGGAACTCGCCTCTTTCCACAGCCAGGGAGACCTCCCTCAGGGCGACGACGCCGACCTCCCCCATGCGATACTCCTTGGTTAGGTCTTTGGTGATAATGACTTGGTCGTTGGTTGTCATTCGTTTTACCTCTCTCATCTTTATCTATGGTCAAAAACTGCCTATCATTCGTACCGCACCGCCTCCGCCGGGGGCACACGGGCAGCCTGACGGGCGGGATACCACGCCGCCACTGTCCCCACCAGTGGCTACCCCATTTGTAGCGCCGGTAATACTCCTGGGTAGCTCTACAAAGAACCGTGGAAGAGTGAATTCTCCTCCCTAGGGAGGACCTATGAGGTCAGCATCTTCTCTGGCTTTTGCAAAAGCAGCAAGTTCAGCAAAAACATACATCCCGCCAAGGTTAGAAGAGCCAACTTGTTGCTCTGCCAGATCTTCTCGTCATGGGTGTATGAGGCACTGAATAAGTAGATGTACCGCAGGATCGGCTGTCTAGCCAACTCTCTAAAGGCGAGATTGAGCATCCAATAGCCGATGGACACTACGTATCCAACCAGCGAGCTAGCGGTTAGATGGGCAACCGCAGCTCCCATTAATCCCAGAAAAAGTGTTGGGCTTATGGCGATCAGCCATAGCTTCACCATATCCAGAATCGGGCGCGATTGGTAGCCAAGTAGAATGACTGTTGCTATCATAGCCGCGATGTAGAATTGAACCAGCAAAAACCGGGTGATAAATATGTGTACAAGCGGCGTGGCAGTTGCGCCGATTATGGGAAGTGTACGGTACTCACACTCTTCAGCTATCACCGGTGTTAACAGCAATGCGCTAATGGGCGGGAATGCCATCTCCAAGAGTAATACCAGGTTGATCCATGTCAAGACAGGCGAGTTCGACCGGGATATCAAGCGTGAGCCAACATACAATACAATGCCCGCTGGGACCAGATATGCCCACGAAAAGAGAAGCCGACATTGGTACAGCAACAAAGTCAGTCTCGATTGTACCTCGATCATGCTATTTCTCGTCATAGCTCATATCCAAATAAGGGTCAAACAGCTTTGCTAGCGCTTCACCGCACACTTCAGCGACAATTTCTTGAAAATCAGCCAAAGTTGCCTGGCCGCCGGAATAAGACTGTAGGAAGTATGTAATCGTGTGATCAAAGGCTTGCTTGCCAGCCCGCTCTCGTAACTGGGCAAGGGTGGCGATGATCTGATTGATACGGGTGTTATAGCTGGAAGGTGATGAGCCTAATCCGAATTCGCTCAGCCTTTGTTGTTGGTCATGTACGAATCCGTGCGGACTATCCACAGCCTCGACGGCTAGTTGTTGCCGTATGGACATCTCACGAGCCATTAAGTTCTCGTCGAAGTACAAATCGGCTAACAGTGAGGTAAAGTAACCGGTTAGACCTTCCAGCAACAGGTTGTGTTGCGGCGGAGTCGGACCACCTGGTAACTGTGGCCAACCCGGAAAGGTAGGATCTGCAAATTGGATCTGGCCCAGCCACCATTGTCGGATGACGTGCTCTGCCAAATCCCGAGAGGCCACCAAGTCATTGTTTAGTCCTCCAAATTGATCCTTAAGTTCGCCGAAGGTCTCCCGACCGAGGCGGAAGTGAGGTAGTAGCAACTCTTCAGGCAACAAAAGCAGATTTCCACAGTATGCAATTCTTTTGGTCAAAGGCACTTCGGCTATTACCAGTGCGTTTCGTTGCTTTCCCACCAACCTATCCATATCATTCACAATGTTGTTCACACGCACTGCAAATGGTACCACAATATCTCTATGCCCGGGAATGCCATAGCTATACAACTCTTTCGAAGCATCGAGCAATACATAATGGGATGTTGCAGCTAAGGCAACTTGAGGCCACCCTGCAGACGAAGACCAGTGATAGGTCACGCCTGTCGCCGTCTGCTCCTTTAGCTCGGTTGAAGCCACAGCAACAAAGCCCTTGGGAACCGTGATCTTCACCTCATGTGGCCCGTTGGTATGATGCCCACTTCCGCCTTCCACGATAGGATACCACCAGGCTTCCGGTTTTAGATAAACCATGTCCTGACCGATGTATCCCGGAACATATCCAAAGTGTGTTCCATAGCGCTGATAATCAACGTGCCTTACTTGAAAGCGGCCAGCATATTCAACTACGAGGGTGATAGTTTCGCCAAAATGCAAGTGGGTTGGCATGGAGATAAGCAGGGTCGCATCATTAACTTGCTTCCAGTCTGGTTGCAGTCCGGTTCTGCCTTCACGGACTGTCTTTACTCGAAATCCAGGTGGCACTTGGATAGAAAAGGTGGAAACTGGCTTTGACATAGCTGATGCTATGCTGAAAGTAGCCATGCCCTCAATGCTCCCCCTGTCTGGATATACTGTGGCCTCGAGTGCGACTGTTTGCACCTTGGTTGCAGCTTTCCCGCCATCGGACCAGAGGCTGAATGGCTCACCTGAGGAACTGGTAGCCAGCTTGATGGTTTCCTTAAAGTGAAAGAGCGCCCAGCCCAGTAGGCAGAGCCCTCCAATAAGCAGTACATTACACACCCACTTACCGTATTTGGCCTCTACGCTTCGCCCCTTACGATTCAGGTATATGTAAATCGTTAACACAACCAGGCATAAGCCGGCTGCTAAGTAGAAAGCGCGATTGGCCAACAACATTGGCCAGTCAGGACCAAACACGATCATGTCAGAGGTGAAAACAGTGCTGACTGAATAGTTAAGGATATCTGTGATTGAGCCAAAGGCGATCAAGGTTAGCAACCAGTAGGCGATGGCTAGCGGATACAAGTACAATGGCCGGGGCAAGAGAGCGGTTAAACAGAGATAGAGGCAGGTCACATAGGTCAGAGTCGGAATCGCTCTGACCATGACCACTTTAGCGTATAACATGAGCGATTCCAAGGAGAGATAATGGGGGAAACATACCAAGAATTGTCCCGTTGTGTGTATAAACACCATGGTGCAAAGCATTGCCAACAAGCCAAGAATCTTACCACCGATGTAGATACTGGCTGTGACAGAAGTACTCCATATTAAGTCCTTGGCACGATTCCTTCGATCACGATTCAAAGCATCAGCCACCGGGAAAACAAGAAGGAGGCTCAAGAAAGTGGAAAGCCCTTCACCTATCCCGGAAAGCTCTATCGGTGAAAAGGTTGTATTACCGGCATGGGAGATATAAGGAGCTATACTTCGGAGGGCAAGAAGAAAGACAATGACCCAAAAACTGAGCCCTCTTATCTGCAACTTCCACTCGTAGCAGGCTATTGCGCATATAGCGCGCAGCGTTTTCATACTTTTCTACCTCCCAGTAGCCACATATAGCTGTCCTCGAGGCTCGGTTCGACAGGCCGGGCCGTAAGGGGTGGTGTCTCGCTCAAGAAACGAGCTGTAACCCCTCCAGATCCGCGCTGAACCTGTGTGATTAGATACTGTGTCTGGAACCGATCAAACTGATCGTGGGAAAGGGTCACTGTCCATACCTTGCCTTCCATCCGGGCTAACATCTCCAGCACTGAACCACAGAACCGGATCGTCCCTTGATGCAATATAGCTAATCGTTCGTTCATGAGAGCCACGTCTTCCACCAGATGGGTGGATAAGATTATGACGTGGTCAGCACTTAACTGGGAGAGAAAATGGCGAAAGTGGACTCTTTCCGCCGGATCAAGGCCCAGCATTGGTTCGTCAAGGATAAGCAGAGGGGGTTTATTGAGCAAAGCTTGGGCAATCCCCAAACGTTGCTTCATCCCCCTTGAAAAGGTGCCAACCCGTTGGCGGGCTGCTCCTTGCAGGCCAACCTGCTCAAGAACTCCTTCGATTAACTGGCGCCGACCGTGATATATCTCCTTAAGGAGTGCGATATAGTCAAGACACTCATAGGCAGTGAGGCGTGGATAGAGACCGAATGCCTCGGGAAGGTACCCAAGCAAGCGCCGGACCTCCCGCCGATCACGTCGAACATCAAGGCCACCGATGGTTACCGTGCCGCTGGTAGGTTCGATGAGGGTGGCAAGAATGGATAATAATGTTGTCTTGCCGGCCCCATTGGGGCCTAGAAGGGAGAAGATACCGGTGTCGATGGTAAGATCTATTCCCGCCAGAGCCAGTTGTCCCTTCCTATATGATTTACTGACACTTGTAATCTGTATCTCCATAGCCTCTGTCTCCCCAGAATAAAGCCTCTGTAGGTGCATACCGTAAGAATCTGCCAGATTAGATTATACTATCATTCACTGCTACACACAAGGCATTTCATAAAACCGATCTTATATGTGTGTAACTGTCAAGGGAGGGACTTTGTTCTAATGTCCCTCCCTTAAGCACACGGGGTTGGGGTATGACTTTGATGACGTTAGGCTATCGTCCAGTGCATCTGCCAAGACTATCGCGGTCCTAACCATTTCTAGTCACAGCAACCCACCTTGGGATATTCCCACCATGAATTGTATTGGCAGGTATACGGTCCATCCATACACCACTGTTCACAAAAGTGGATAGCCTCGTATGAATGGTCTATTGGGTCGAACCACAACCAGCACATGAAATCCCAGTTATCACATTGATAGCCCATGTGCTGGCAACTGGGATCGGTCCACTGGCATGTCTCGCAGGCAGCATAGACGACAAAACTCCCTGCTGCCAGTACAAAAGAGACCACCAGCATGACGGTCAAGGTGACCATAACCAGCCTTCGTATTTTAGCATTCTTAAGCATTTTTGTTACCTCCCCTCAATTGATTTTGAAAAATCGGCTTTTCCCTACCTTTATCTTGCATCTACCATCTATCCTGCATCTACCACCTCCTTCCCTATCACTTTCCAGTCTGAACTAGCTCCTCCATCTGCTCCAACATGTTAGCGAAACCCTTGTTAATGATCACCCCCTTCCCATCTATCACGTAGAAAAAAGGCGTGCCTTGTACTCGGTAGTCCCTGGCCACCGTGTCCTCCCACGCCAGGACAGGAAAGTCGAGACTTTCCCCCTCAACCAACCTTCGATTCTCTTCCTCCGTCCCTTGCGAAATCATCACCAGCTGCACCTCTGGATGCTTCTCACTGAACACCTTCAGCTCCGGGAGAAGCTCCACACAGGCAGGACAGCGGACAGACGAGAATACCACCATAACCTTCTTTCCGGTGAAATCCTTGAGTGAAACCATCCTTCCCTCAATGTCTGGAAGGCTGAAGTCAGGTGTCTCCGTTCCAACCTCCAAACCCTCCGGCACCCTCACTGCCTGAAAGGGTCCCATGGCCGCCAGAACCTGGTTCTGCAACTGGTTCATCCTGATGAAAAGCCCAATAATGGACAGCATCAGCAGGATGACGATGCCCATTAGCATAAGGAGCAAGGTTTCTGTTCTTGGTTGAGCCATAGCCTTGTTTCCCTTTCTACTCGCACCGTACCGTCCTGGCCGGCGTTATCTGTACCGCCCGCCAGGCCGGATAGAGGGCAGCAATGGCGCTCACCAGGGTGGGAAGAGCCAGCCCCACAGGGGCGATCCAAAGGAGCGAAGGAGGAACCATCCCGTACAGCCTCCAGAAGGCAGCTATCCCGGTGGCGCATCCAAGCATCCCTCCCGTTAGCCCCAGTACTGCTGCTTCCAAAACAAAAGCTTTAAATAGGTCGCTCGATCTCCAGCCGATGGCCTTAAGAACCCCTATCTCCCTCCGCCTCTCGGCCACGTTCATGAGCATGATGTCGGCGATGACAATAGCGGAGACGGCGAAGCAAATGGTAGCCATGACATAGTGATAACCCTGGATCTGTAAGGAGATATGCTCTCCCAGGAGCGTTCCATAAAGGAGTCCTTCCATAGCCACACTAACCAGTAAGAAGAACGTCACCAGGCCTACGGAGATGGTCACGCTTAGCAACGAGAGCAAGGTACGGGAGCGGCGGCGTAGAGTGTTGCGGACTCCGTAGCTGGTGATGGAAAGCTGTCCTAGTCTTATCACCTGTCCACCGAGCTCCCCTGCCTGAATGGCGGTGACGGGTGGCGTACGGGCTGCCTTCAGAGCTGGCCAAATGGAGCCAGCCAGGTAAAGCCCCAGGCCCAACGGCAGGATGAGAAGGGCTCGCTCCCGGGGCACCTCCAGGTGAAGGAAAGCGATAGCGCCCAGGGAGAGCAGGGCCCCCAGCAAACTGGCGGTGAGGGCCAACAGGGTGGATTCGCTCAAAAGCAGGCGCAGGATGGCCTTGGAGCGCCATCCCAGGGCTCGCATGAGACCCAGTTCTCGGCGACGGGCCAGGGCGGCGAGGAGGGAAGAGTTCAGGACGTAAAGGCCACAGACCAGGAACATGGCAGCGAAAAACAGGAGGTCAGCTTTGTTGAAGCCGCGGTGGATGGAAATGCTGACCCCTTTCTGTACCCATCCCTCCTCCACGTAGCCCACAGGCAAGCCATTCTCGTAGCCAGGGATGTGAACCAAGAGTTGCTTGGGCGAAGAGCCGAGGGTGATGTCCACATGGAGACCGGTGGCATCATAGATCTGTTTGGCCACTTCCTCAATCAGAGCCTGAGACCTTTCGTTTAGCTCCTCCACCCCTTTGACGCGCACCCGAATAGCGCTGATGCAGTTGTCTCCAGCGAAGAGGCGCGCCCCCTCGATAGTAGTCAGGGCGTAGGGAGGGCGGAGGATGTAGCCTTTTTCGTTCAGAGTCGGGATCAGGGTAGCTGGTTCAACGGGATTGCCATTTTCGTCGTAGCGGCGAATGGCTATGGGGGGGTAATAAGTCTCCAATGGCACGGCGTTTAGCCTGGTGCTGTAGGGATCTCTCAGTTTCGCCATGTCGAAGGTGCCTACTATGTTGAAGTTGTGAGGATGCTTGAATTCCCTCGTGCTGGCACGACGGAATATCACCTGACCATCCTCGGCCGCCCCCAAAGGCACCGCCTCAAGAATAGGCTCAAACCCTTCTAAGGGTGATGCGGACTGCTCCCGATACGCCACCGGCGAAGGTTGTTGAAAGTTGTTGAAGCCAAATGGTGAGAGATGTATATCTTCAGCCTTATGGTCTACCGACAGGCGTCTTCCCGAGCGCTGTAGGGTGTCAAACAGCCACTGGTATGCCTCAGTCAAGGTTATCTCCCTGCTGAAAACGTGCCTGGAAACGGGGAGAGAGCCCAGGTACTCCTTGCCCTGTTCGAGGGTTCTCTCGACCAAAGTGGTCGCATCCGGGGCGTCCAGGATGTCCACCTCAAAGGAAGCTGTTTGCTGCTCATAGATGTGCGAATTGATCAGGAGAGGGATGCGATAAGACGAGGTAAACGTCTCGCCTGAGAGAAGCGTTATGGTGCCCAGCCCCATTTCCTCCTCGATTCGATCGCTCTCTTCCAAATAGCGGCCATTTATGATAGCTTCGCTGAAGTCAATCAATTGGGCCTCTTGCTCGGGCTCAATACCCGCGAGCAGGAAGAGGGCTTGTTCCCCTGGGGTAAGATTCCCAGCACTCACACCGAGGCCGAGCCCAGAGTCAGCTAATTTCATCAACCTGGCAACCTCTTCATCCGGCGCTATCCTGGCTGGAGGAGAGGTGTGCAGAGGGGACTTCATGGGATAGTATTCGTCCTGTTGTCTGTATTGATGGACATTGTCTGTAGAGGTGATGACCCGCTTAACTCTGTATAGCCTTCCTTCTTGGAGTTCGAAAAGGAATCCTGGCCGGGTGGTCATATAGCCGATCATGGCTATGGGCGCAGACACCTCGACGTTGGTGAGGTTCTTGATGGTCTCATATTGTTCGATGGAGATGCCGCCGTAGAGGCCGCTCAGATAATTGGCCCTTAGCAATCCGTATTCGTTTTCGATAGCATCCACAGACCCAGGCGGTCGTACCAGTATATCGTAGGAAGTACGCCAATAGCGGCTCAATTCTTCATCGGTAGTCAAAACAGTGGTCTGCGAAGTGGAGGTAAGCAGAGCGAAACTGCTACCGATGACGAACAAGCCAAGTAGCATCAATGTGGCGCGATCTTTGGCTCGCCATAGCGATCTTAGAACTAAAGAGAACATAGCCCGACAACTCCTCAACAGAGGGTTTGCCAGGGGCAGCTAAAGCCACCCCTAGCAAATCTTCTCTCACACACAGTAGTAGCGGTAGTAGGGATTGCAGTCATTGTCCCAGCAAGGTTCCCTATACCAGCATCCGGCACAGTAGTAGTCGCCAATCCAACATTGGCAGCACACGAGATAACCTGTTCCGCTGCACGAAGGGCACTGCACTTGTGGCTGAGGCCCACCGCTTCCCGCAACAGCAGTATTTGGCACGACAAAGCTCGCTATTGCCAGCAGGAACGAGGTCACCAGCATCGCCGCCAGGATGCCCGTCAGCCACTTCTGCCGCTTCATCGCCATTCACCTCCTTTCCACTTGGATTTGCCAGCCACCTGGTTGCACATCCTATGGATACTCCCCTTGCTACCCTCAAACATCGATTCAGCAACTTTGAGCATCTCTGTCTTCGGCAAAGCACCCAGTATATCGAAAACCAAGCCCCCTCTTTCCCAGATCAACCGACACATACCCGTTTCTATGAAATCTTCCATCAAAAGGGCTGGCATACCGGCTACGGTGATTTCTTCACCCCCCCCTGTCAATACACCAAGGCGCTCTGTTCCCCTTTCACCAACTCGATACTGGCGGATGTTAAGATATTTGTACCCGGTAGTGAGGCTGATTTTCGGAGGGTAATACAACAGCGATACATAAGAATCAAACACCTGAACCCCTTCTAGTTTCAAGTCAGGCGGCAGGTATGATGGAAGCAGGATTTCGAAATCTACCTGTGCTTGGGCTTCTGCCAGACTCACATGACGAGATTTGTAACCATTAAGCTCGTGTACCAGGATCTTTTTGGCTCCTCGCACCCCTGTCAACTCCAGGATTGTCATCAACTTCGTACCTAAGGGCTGAACAACATCAGCAGCCATGGCCCTGGCATGAGGGGAAAGGACGAGGATGCTCCCTCCCAATATAAAGGCGACTGCGGTGGTCACTAAAGCCGCACGCATCAAAGCCCCCCCTAAGACCCAGTGTTTGAGCGCCACTCTCTCCGGCCACAGAGGAGGCAGCCAGGGCCAACGCTTTGCAGGCTTTCTATGAGCAGTTGCCCACTGTTGCCGCAGCTTCACCTCTAGCCGGGAGCGAAACGTAGGAGGGGGGCCATCACGCCTTTCCATCAGCCAGGCGGCAATGGTCATCATCTCCCCTAGCTCCTCGGGTACCTCCCCGTGGCCCTCGATCATTTTGTCCACATATTCGGAGAAAATCCTGGCCTTATCGCTCTCTTTCATCGAATGCCTCTTCCTTTATCAGTTTGTCTCTTATCTTCCTGACGGCCCGATATAAGATAGTGCCCACGTTGGTCTCGCTGAGGCCCATGAGTTCGGCGATGTAGCGATTGGTGAAGCCGCTGCCGAACTTGAGGGCGATGATCTCCTGCTCCCTTGGGGGGAGGGAGGCGATGCACGCATACAGCTTCCGCCGCCTCCCACGCCGCAGCAATTCCCGCTCCGGCATCCACTCCTCGGAGGCCAGGTCCGAGACCTCCTCCAGGCTGATAGCTCGCTCCCTCCACTGGCGACGGAAGTAATCAGTGAGCGCATTGCGGGCGATGCCGAAGACCCATGACGCGAAGGAGCCTCGCTCGGCTCGATAAGCGTCCAATTTAGCTAGCACCCTCTCAAAGACAGTCGAGGTTAAGTCCTCGGCCACTTGGCGCTCCCCTACTCGGAACAGGAAATAGCGGTATACCCTAGATAGGTAGGCATCATAAAGCTGAACGAAGGCTTCCACATCGTGCTTCGCCTCCTCCACCAGAGTCCTTTCCCATTGCTGTGAGAGGGTTGCTTGTTTCAACTTATCTCCCTTTTCATCTTGTCTTTCTATCTATTATACAACCGATTTCGAAAAGTATCACAAGCAAGCGGCCGTGAAATTCAAAATTTTAAGGTTTGCTTTTCATCGAGTAGCCGACGATCAGGCAAAACGCCCTCGCGGAAAGCAAAAAGACCTCCAGGGGTAAGGAGAAGGGGCTAACCCCTCCCTACCCCCAGGAGGCCTTTTTAACATATGAGCTTGCCAACAATCCCGATTCCTGGTCTTTACACTCCTTCCGCCGCTGGCTGGACCGTTGCCTCCACTGGGACAAAAGCCGCTTCTTCGACCGGAATTCCCCTCTTGGCAAAAGTCAACCCTTCCTCACCAACATCTATGACTACGGTGTCGCCTGACTGGAAGAGACCGTTCAGCAGTTGCACAGACAGCGGGCTCTCCACCCGCCGCTGCAAGGTGCGCTTGAGCGGTCGGGCTCCAAACTGGGGATCGTAACCCTCCTCGGCCAGCCACTTCCGCGCGCTCTCGGTTAGCTCTACGGCCAAACCCTGCTCGGCAAGACGCGCGCTGATCTCTTTCATCTGGAGGTCAACGATCTGCTTGACCTGCTCCTGGCTCAGGGTGTGGAAGATGATGATCTCGTCAACGCGGTTGAGGAACTCAGGACGGAAGGTCTTCTTGAGCTTTTTCTGGATCTTCTGATGCGCCTCTTGCTCATCGGGAGTGTCTGCCTCTCCCGGCCTCAGGAAGCCGAGGGTGCCCCCCTTCCGGGCAAACTCCGTGCCGATGTTGGAGGTCATGATGACTACCGTGTTGCGGAAGTCAACGATGTGACCCTGCCCGTCGGTCAGGCGTCCGTCCTCCATGATCTGCAGCAAGGCGTTCCAGACGTCGGGATGGGCCTTCTCGATCTCGTCGAAGAGGACTATCTGGTAGGGCCGCCGCCGCACCGCTTCGGTGAGCTGCCCTCCTTCCTCGTAGCCCACGTAGCCAGGCGGGGCGCCGAAGAGGCGGGAGACGGTGTGTCGCTCGCGGTACTCGCTCATGTCTATGCGCACCAGAGCTTCCTCGTCGTCGAACATGAACCAGGCCAGCGTCTTGGCCAACTCCGTCTTGCCAACCCCAGAGGGGCCCAGAAAGATGAAACTGCCGATGGGCCGCTTGGGGTCCTTCAGGCCGCTTCTCGCCCGGCGGATGGCATCGGAGACGGCGTTTATGGCCTCGTCCTGGCCGACGATTCGCTCGTGCAACCTCTCCTCCATCTTCAGGAGTTTTGCGGCCTCAGTTTCCATCAGACTGTGCACCGGGATTCCCGTCCAGCTAGCGACTACCTGAGCGATGTCTTCCTCGTCCACCACTTCGTCCAGGTTCATCTCCTGTCGCCAGGCATCGCGTTGGTCGTTGAACTCCGTCTCCAACTTCAGGCGCCCGCTCTTGAAACTGGCCGCCCGCTCGTAGTCCCGCGCTGCCCAGGCGGCCTCTTCCTCGGTGATCAGCTTCTGCAGCTCGGCCTTCATGGCCTTGAGATCTGGCGGCATGCTGTAGATGGCGACGCGCAGTTTCGCCGCTCCCTCGTCAATAAGGTCTACGGCCTTGTCGGGGAGGTGGCGGTCCGTCACGTAGCGCTGAGAGAGCCGGGCGGCTGCCACCAGGGCCTCGTCGGCAAAAGTGACCTTGTGGTGGGCTTCGTAGCGGTCGCGAAGTCCCTTCAGCATCTCGATGGTCTCCTCAACGGTGGGCTCCTCCACGTAGACGGGAGAGAATCGCCTCTCCAGAGCGGAGTCCCGCTCGATGTACTTGCGGTAGTCGTTCAGGGTGGTGGCACCCACGCACTGCAGTTCCCCCCGGGCCAGGGCAGGCTTCATCATGCTGGAGGCATCCAGGGCTCCTGCGCCGGCGCCGGCTCCGACCACGTTGTGCAACTCGTCAATGAAGAGGATGATCTCCCCCTCGGCCCGCTGGATCTCTTCGATGGCTGCTTTCAAGCGCTCCTCGAACTCGCCACGGAGGCGAGAGCCGGCCACCATGGCCGCCAGATCCAGGGAGACGACTCGTTTGCCCATCAGTATCTCAGGTACGTCGTCGTCGGCGATCTTCTGGGCCAGTCCTTCGACGATGGCCGTCTTTCCCACGCCGGCCTCGCCGATGAGCACCGGGTTGTTCTTGGTGCGCCGCGACAGCACCTGGATGACTCGCAGAATCTCCTCGTCACGGCCAATGACTGGATCCAGTCTCCTCTCTTTAGCCAACTGGGTCAGGTCGCGGCTGTATTTTTCGAGGACACGGTAGCGGCTTTCGGCGAACTGATCGGTCACCCGTTGGCCGCCGCGCACTTCTTTGATGGCTTCGTGGATGCGGTCTTTGGTAACGCCGTAGTCACCCAGAATGCGAGCCACTGGGGTGCCTCGCTCGCTGGCGATAGCGAGGAAGAGGTGCTCGGTCGAGATGTATTCATCCTTGAGCTTACTGGCCTCCTCGTTAGCCACGTCTATGACCCGCTTGAGGCGGGGAGTGATAAACACCTGGCCGGTCCCGCCGCCGTAGATGGCGACCTTGGGGCTGGCCTTCAGCACCCCGTCCAGGCGGCTTTTCACCGTCTCGATGTTCACCCCCAGTTTCTCCAACATCTGGGGGATGACGCCCTCCGGCTGCTCCAGCAGGGCCAGCAGCATGTGCTCGGTGTCCACCTGGTTGTGGCTGTAACGCTGCAATATCTCGTACGACCGGGTGGCTGCATCCAGCGCCCGCTCGGTGAAACGATCAAATCTCATCATGGTAATTCACCTCTCTAATCTCTTAAAGCTGGCTTAGTAGCGCAAAAGCGCTGCGATGTGCCCCGCCCTCTCCAGGGCGGGGCTATCTCTCACTACCTCCACCTGTCCTCCTTGGTCAATGACCTCTCGCACGATCAGGTCCACAGCAGCATCTATTTGCTTTACTTTACTGCCACAGAAGGGGCACTCCTCCTGGGCTTGAGCAACGATATAGCCGCACTGCTCACAACGGTAGGCAGTGGCCTTGTATCCTTCGGCTACCAGCAAGACGTGCACTCGCCCCTCGTACACAGCTCCCAGGGTGTCGGCCAGGCCAATGACCCCGGCCCCGCCCTTAGCTGCGGCGGTGATGACGCTCTCCACGAGCTCTTTCTCCGTCTCGCGCTCAACCGTTCCTATGATTTCCAGCGAGCGGTCCAGTATATCTGCCTCCGAGGCGGTCATCACTGTGGGGAAGCTGCCCACTACCTGTTCTTGTAGGTCCTTGGGCAACATTTCCTGAAACTGGGCCACGGTCTGGTCGGTGCCGCCCAGAATGATGCGGCTGCACCGTCCGCCCTCGCAGAACTTGGCCGTCAACTCGGCTGCCTCCTTGAGATTGCGCTGAGCTATCTCTTCCTCCCTCCGTCCAGTGCGCCCCGTTACTCCACCCCGACGGCCAGCCGCCGAGCCGCGGCCGTGCTTCATGCGTTTCACTTCCTCACCAATAGTCCCGCTGGTCTCCTGCAATTCCCCTAGTTGGAAGAGGAAGAGGCGTGCTCCCTCCTGATCCACCAGCACAACCCCATAGCGTCCGTAGGCGTCGAGGATGTTGGTCAAGGGCTTGATGTAGGGTCTATTGCCTACGTGGACGTGGTTTTCCACCGGCACAGCCAGGGGGTAGGCCCGCCAAAAATCCTGCTCCAGGCAGGAAAATAATACCACCCCCTTGCCTTGCCAGTCGTACTCGTGGTCGAAATATCGCTCCACGGTGCCGACATCTTCGCGCCGTGCCTGACCTGATATCTCCTTCAGCAGGCCCCTCAGCACCAGCTTGTACTCATCAGTGGTACGCTTCGTTGGATCAACGTCCAGGTACAAGCTTAGCACCGGCGATTCCTCACTGTGAAAACCTACTAGCTCTTGCAAATCCTTTTCGCTGAACATGCTCTAGCCTCCTTTTGCTTTAGTTTTCATATTTGATCAAGTTCACAGGCCTTCGGGCATTTCCCCCAGTTTTACTTCGACGGTCATCTCCAGGTCGTCGCGCCAGATGGTCAGCGTCACCGCCTGCCCGACCTCGGTTCGCTCCTGCAAGTAAGCGTCCAGATCATCCCAGTTATGTAGCGGCACACCATCAATGGCCGTCAGGATGTCGCCGCCGATCAGCAGCCGACGTCGCCGGTAGATCGCTTCCTCTGTGGCGCTACGCAGGCCTGCTCGCACGGCTGGGCTGTTGCGATAGAGTTGGGCGATCAGTAGCCCCCGGTCCACCGGCAGTCCCAGCGCGCGGGCCAGCTCCGGATAGAGATCGTAGCCGAGTCCCTCGATGCCCAGCCAGGGATGGGGATAGCGCCCGTTCTGGATGAGTTCCGGCACGATCTGCTTGAGCTTGTTGACCGGGATCGCCAGGCCCACGCCAGCCGAGGTGCCGGTCGGCGAGAAAAGGGCTGAGTTGACGCCGATAAGCTGCCCGCTGCTGTCCAGCAATGGCCCGCCGGAGTTGCCCCGATTGATGGCGGCATCGGTCTGGATCACGCCGCGCAGCACCCGGTCGTCTTCGGTCTTCAGGGTGCGGTTGACGGCGCTGACCACGCCCACTGTCAGCGTGCGCTCGAATTGGCCGAAGGGATTGCCGATAGCGATGGCCCGCTGGCCTACCTGTAAGGCATCCGAGTCACCCAGAGGAATAGGCTCGACGCCTTCCGGTAGCTCAGCGACGCGCAGCACGGCCAGGTCGTTCAGGGGATCAACGCCCACGATCTCGGCCGGTAGCTCCTTATCCCTGCCGAAGCTGACCACGATCTCGCTGGCGTCTGCCACCACGTGGTAGTTGGTGATGATATGGCCATCGCGATCGTAGACGAAGCCGGAGCCGCTGCCCTCCTCGGGGATGAGGCCAAAGAAGAAGCTGTGGCGCAATACCTGGGTGGTGATGTTGACCACGGCGGGGCTGGCCTGCTGATAAACGGCGATCACCCGTTGCTCTTCGACGTCAACTGCTTCTATCATCTCCGGTGGCAGGGGCGTCGCCGTGACCACTATCACTATGGGGGTGGATGTAGGAAGAGGGGTAGGGGTGGGTTCCTGTTGTCTAACGTTCGGGAGCGAAATCAGATTGCAACCTGGCAGAGCCATCATCAACAGGATGATCAAGACAGCCAGGTGTAGCTTCTTGTGCATTGTCTCTCCATAAGTGTCAACTTAAGAGAGCGATCCAGACTTCGGAGGTTTTCAGACGTGATTTCGCCAGTAAACCAGCCAGGTAATCGAGGTAACTTTGCCAGCAGAGGCACTGCTGGAAACCTCCGAAGTCTTAAGTTGACACTAATGATTGTCTCTCCTACTTGTCCTGGCGCAGGCTAGCCAGTTCGCGGAAGAGTTCCTTTTCCTTTTTGCTAAGCTTCTGTGGCACTCGTACCCTGAACCTGGCGTAGAGGTCGCCGCGTTTTTGGGGATGGCGCAGGCTGGGCATGCCCTTTCCTCGCAGGCGGAAGGTGCGGCCGCCCTGGGTCCCGGCTGGGATCTTGAGCATCACGTCGCCGCCTGGGGTGGGCACCTTGATCTCTCCGCCCAACACGGCGGTGTAGAGGCTGACGGGGACATCGCAATTGAGGTCATCCCCCTGGCGCTCAAAGACGGAATGAGGCAGAACCGTGACTTCCAGGTAGAGGTCCCCGCTGGCCCCGCCGCCGATGCCGGGGCTGCCCTCGCCTGCCATCCGCACCTTGGAACCTGTCCTGACTCCCGGCGGGATCTTTATCTCCAGGCGTCGTCCATCTTTCTGGATCATCCGGGTAGTGCCTTGAGAAGCCTCCTCCAGAGTGATCTCCACTGGCTGAGTGTAGTCCTGGCCCCGGCGGGGGCGCGCTTGGGTGGCGCCCATGCCGCCGAAAATGGTCTGGAAGAAATCGGAGAAGCCTCCACCGCCGAACAAATCGCCCAGGTCTGCGTACTCCACCCGGACGCCTCCGCCTCCGGGCTGTGCTTGGTTGAACCACTGGCTCCAGTCGAAGCCCCTGGGATCTCTGCCCTTGTGCTGCCACTGCTGCCAACTGCTTCCCAACTGATCGTACTTACGGCGCTTCTCAGGATCGGACAAAACCTCATGGGCTTCGTTGATGTCCTTGAAACGCTCCTCGGCAGTTTTGTCGTCGGGGTTCACGTCGGGGTGATGTTGGCGGGCCAGCTTGCGATAAGCCTTCTTTATCTCTTTCTCCTCAGCGTTCCGTCTCACGCCCAGGATTTTGTAGTAGTCTTTGTACTCCATCTATCGTTTTCGTCTCCCGAAGCCCCCAAATTATCAGCACGACGCCCAGGGCCATGAAGAGCCAGATGATGACCCTCGTTCCGATGAAGATTTGCACCGCTTCCGGCCCTTGTGAATAGTACGGGCCAGGAGCGAATTCGTGTGCTCCTTCAAGCATCGTGCCCTTAGCGATGTTATAGGCGGCGAAGAAGAAGTGGTGTAGCCACTCGTTGAGCACTTCTGCTAACAAACTGAGACCTGCTAGAATACTCCCGGCGATTGTCTTCATTTTTCACTCCTTGTTGACGAAAGCTGATTGTGTTCCCAAATCATCTGTTGAGCGTTGTCTTTTTCAAGCGTAGCCGACGACGCATTTCCGTGCTGGAGATTCCACCTTCTGCTTTCTGCCGCGCCCGTGATTGTTCAATCAGCGCAAGAAATTGGGGATGGGTGCTCAGAGCCACTGTCTCCCAATTTGTGTCTTCGATGGACATCAGCGCCGCGACAGGTTCCCCATCAACAGTCAGAATCATAGGCTCTCTGCTCAGTTGTCGCGCGTATTCCACCAGCGGTGCGTGTGTTCTGCCTACGGTGCCAACTTGATCTGATCCAACGGCCAGTAAACAAACCAGACGTGCCCTTTGATCGTATCCACCGACACCGGCCCGATGGCGCGGGAGTCCCGCGAGTTGCTGCGATTGTCGCCCAGGATGAACACGTGATCCGGCGGCACGACCGTCGGCGGATAGCTCGGCCCGCCAAAGTTGGTCACCCACGGCTCCTCGATTTGTTGCCCGTTGATGAACGTGTGCCCGCCGCGCACCTCAACTGTCTCGCCGGGCAGAGCCACCACCCGCTTGATCAGCGCCATCTCGTTTCCTGGCCGATCAGCGATCACTACATCCCCGCGACGCGGGAGGTGAAAACGATAGGAGAGCTTCTCCTCTATCACCCGATAGCCGCGATACAAATTGGGTTCCATGCTCGGGCCATGTTCCACCAGCGCGGCCTCAGCGACGAAGACATTGATGAACAGCGCCACCAGGAGAGCCGGCAAGATCGTGATGACCAACTCCCACATTGCATTGACTACAAACTGCGTCTTGGATGCAGGCTCTTCCTGGTGCTCTGTCGTGAATTCTTCCAAAACTCCCTCACTCTTTGACTTGTTGCCTTTTTGTTATTCGGTTATTGACGGGCGAAGCGAACAGTTGTTTCGGTCGCCACGACGAATTGGTCATGAAGTCGATCTGCGTAACCTGCGAGAAGTCGCTGCACTGCCTCAATCTTGTTCTCGGTTCTTTCATCGTCGAGACGCAGGAGGATAACTCCTTTGTGCGGCCATCGGTCTCGGTAAACCTTCTCCCCGAAGCCTTTATCGTTCGTAATCAGGATTCGACTCTCAGCAAAGGCCTTCTGGATAATCTCTTCGTCGTCCATTCCGCGCGCTTCTTCGTACACGGAGAAAACCTCATGTTGTCGTTCTCGTAACCATTGAGCTACAGCTGGGCCGGTACATTCGTCCACGAGGAATCTCATTTAGGCCATCTCCATCTCCACCTCCATTGCCAGCGGCATAAAGACAATGCTTTGCAAAGATTGGGCCGCGAACAGCAAACAGGCTTGAAGGTCTTCTGGAACCAATCCGTTGTATTCCTGGAGAATCTCCTCAAAGGTTGCGCCATGAGCCAGTAGGTTAAGGATGTATTCCACAGTTAAGCGTGTTCCTCTGATGACCGGCTTCCCCACCATGACTTTCGGGTTCAGAGCGATTCGTTCGAGCAACCGATTTTGTTTCATAGTTTCCTCACCTCTGGGCGGATATTCTTGATGGCTCTTGCAGTACTTCACTTTGCCTCGTTACTCGTTACCTCGTAACTTGTCAACTCATTACTCATTGTCCCGTTGTCTCGGTGACCACAGTGCTGGGCGCGACGGTAGCCCCAGTCATGGTCTCACCGGGCGTCAGATTGAGGAAGGGCACAAAGCTGCCGGGCGGCATGATTCCCCAGGAGACCTTGCCATCTGGGTCGCTCAGGGATTCCACGAATCGCAGTTGGATGATGGCCGGGTACTTCGCCAGGGCTTCACCCTTGATATGGATGGCCCCTGCCTCCGCCTCCGCCAGCAGTTCCACCTTTTGTGCATCACCCTTGGCTCGTTCGATGGTGGACTGGGCCTCACCTTTGGCCATCTCAACCTGGCCCTGAGCCTTATGGATTGCCTGCTCAGCCCGGTGCTGCTCCGTGATGACATTCTCGGCCTCGATCTGTTTCTGCTCCACGGCCTGCCTGTAGTCTTCGGTGAACTCGATCTTCCGCAGGCCAAAGCTTTCGAGGATGATTCCCTTCTCCATCAAAAGGGGCCTGAGCTGATCCTCGAATTGGTCCTGGACTGCCTGGATGTTCCCCGTGTAGAGGTCGAGGGCCGCGTACTCTTTGGGGATATTACGGGCCAGGATGCGGCTGTGGAACTTGACCACCTTCTCCACCACGTCCCGCTCGTCGCCGATGTTGTTAGCGATCCAGCTCACTTTCTGGGGGTCAATGCGGAAGCGAATGGAATACTTCAGGATGATCTGCTGTCCATCCGCAGTGGTGGTATCGGTGGGGAAGTCGTCGTAGGCAGCCCGTGACTCTGCCTCGCCGACAGTTTGGTAGATGATCTCCTGGGTGCGGTAGCCCACCACCGCCTCAACGAGGGGTATCTTCCAGTTCAGGCCCGGCCGCATGATCCTCCCCGTCACTCTCCCGAAGCGAGTGACCAGTCCTACTGAGCCGTAACTGACCTGGACGTAGCTTGAGGATGCCAGGATCAGGGCCAGGAACAGCACCCCGATGACGACCAGCACTCCCCTGTTAAATGATGGAAACCCTTGCTTTCTCATGTCAAACCTCCTTATTCTTTGATGATCCATATTATACCAGGTTTTGGGCTTTTTGCATAGCACGAATAAAATCCAAAGTTCAAAGCTTGCTTTGAACTTTGAGCTTCGAACTTCTTTTTGTGAGGTTGCGATAAATGGCAAAAGAGGATATAATTGGGGAGCGTGGGGCGGTGAGACACTACAACGAATTTAGAAAGAAGCGGATTGAATCACGCGCGAAAATCCGTTCCATTCCCAATCCGCTGTAGTGTTTCATCAATATCAACACAGGAGGTCAAGCATGGAGATTTTTTTGGACACGGCCAGGATCGAGGAGATCCGCGAAGCGGCTAAACTGGGGGTCATCAGCGGGGTGACGACCAATCCCAGCCTGATGATGAGGGCGGGCCGCAGCGACTACCAAGAGGTGACTCAGGAGATCTGCTATATCGTGCAGGGGCCCGTCAGCGCGGAGGTCACTGCGCTGGAGGCCGACGAGATGGTGGAACAAGCCCTGGAGATCGCCCAGTGGTCGCCTCACGTGGCGATCAAGATACCTGTCACCGCGGAGGGCCTCAAGGCCATCAGCACCCTGTTCGAGTTGGAAGTTGACCCAGATAGCATCTGCCAGGGCTGCGCCTGGCGGGGCCAGTGCGACACCGACCCCGACCTGGCTCACGACCTGGCTCTCACCTGGGGCATCCGCACCAACGCCACTCTCGCCTTCTCGGCCAACCAGGCGCTCCTGGCTGCCCTGGCCGGGGCCTCTTTCGTTTCCATCTTCGTGGGGCGACTGGACGATGCGGGCAACGACGGCATGCAGGTGGTGGCCGACACGGTGGAGATTTTTGAGACCTACGGCCTCGACGCTCAGATCATCGCCGCCAGCATCCGCCATCCCATGCACATCACTGAGGCGGCTCTCCTGGGTGCGGACATCGCCACCATGCCCTACGACGTCCTGATGAAGGCCATCCAGCACCCCCTGACCGACGTCGGCGTCGAGCGCTTCCTGGCCGATTGGGCGAAAGTCAAACGTGAAACGTGAAAGAAGCAGATCATTTGTCCACCATCCGCCACGCGGACAAGATCATCGCCCTCGAAGAAGGTCGCATCGTCGAGGTGGGCGATCATCGCCAGCTCCTGGCTCGTGGCGGCCTCTACAGCCAGATGTATCGGCGGCAGTATGATCTGGTGGCCGCTTCAGATTAACCGAGCTTCGCAAACACACAGGACGTCAGGTGAAATCGCTGCCTGTTTTGGGAGGAGCGCAAGATGAAAGATCAAGATAAGACAAAAGAGTAACTCATACGTTCCCGGCCATGCTCGTCTCATTGGCATCATCATTCTGGCCAGGTTCCTGAAGCTGCCCCTGACCAGGTATGAGGCGGTGATAGAAAAGGTGGAAGGCTCCCCCATGTTCACACAACTCTGGCCCGGCATCGTCTCCACCAACCTGTTTCCGAGAGCTCAGGTGCTGGAGCCAGCCGGGGGCCTGATGCCTAACGCCATCGGGCAGTTGCGAAAGGACGAAGAGGGCTTTTGCGTTAGCTACCGACATCCCGGATTGGCGAGGGAATATGTCATTGACGAAGGGAAGATGAGGTCTTGGGGGCAAAGTCAGGCGCTCTTAAGTGAGGACGAAGCCGAGATTCAGGCGCTGAGGCGGCAACTGAGGCTGATCAATACCAGGAACAGGCTGACCCACATGATACTCATGGGCATCGCCGAACACCAGGAGGCCTTCCTGACCTCAGGAGATGCGCTGCACCTGAGGCCGCTGAGCCAGGTTGCTCTGGCTGAATGGCTAAGAGGCGAAGCGCAGGGCGACAGTCGCTTCCTGCCGCCTGGCAGCAAACTGGAGTTGGTTGACAACAGCATGATATCCCGGCTCACGCGCAACGTGAGCGTGCTGAGCCCCCAGGGCCGAGACATCCCCCTGCGGGATTTCCTCCCCAGCACTCGCGACGTGCACAAACGGATGATCGAAGCCATCCTCGACGAGGAGAAGGAGCAGATCCGGCGAGGCGACATCGAAAGGGCCTACACCGACGAAGAGATCAAGAAGAGGCTGAAAGAGCGATTTGGCGTGTCTGTCTCGCGGCGCACGGTCAGCGCGTGTCGCCAGGGCATGAGGATACCTTCGTCGTACACCAGAAACAGCAGCTATACGTATCCGCCCAGGCTGGCTCGTTTCTCCTTCCATTATCCGCTGAACGTGGCTTCGGTGAAGGCCAACGCGCCGCAAGCGGCCGGCGTGTATGAGATATCCCTGGCCGAGATGGAGGTTAACTATCCCCTGTGCTCCAGTGGGGTGGTCTATATTGGCAGCACAAAGAACCTCAGGAAGCGGCTGAGGGATCACCTGGGACGGAATTCGAAGAACGGCGATTTGAGGGCGCTGCTGGACAGCCACAGATGCTCTTTCCGGTATATACTTGTGCAGAGGAATTTGAGGGAGGCGGAGAAAGAGCTGTGCCGCTCTTTCAGCACTGCCTACGGCTCGCTGCCCAGGTGCAACAGGATCAGGCCGTGAGGGCAGAGGAGGTTTGACCGATGAAAGGACGTCTTGAGACGGGAGGAAGAGTGAGGATGAACAAGAGAACATTCGCAGTCGGTATCTTGGCGCTGGTGGCCTGCGCCGCTACGCTGTACTTCCACGGCGTAGTAGGCACTGACATCATCTTTCCCCACCTGTATTACCTGCCGATCATCCTGGCCGCTATATGGTGGGAGAGGCGGAGTTGGTTTCTGACCGCCTTTCTGTGCGCCTTCCTGTTGGCTGCACACGTGATCTCAGGCATAGAAATGTCCATCACCGCGGACCTGGCAAGGGCGACATCGTTCCTTTTTGTGGGAGGCGTAGTGGCTGAGCTTTCCAGGGCCCGCCGGCAGGCCGGGGAAGCACTGCTGCAGGCCAGCTACCGCCATCAGGCCGTCATCCTGGAAAGCATGCTCGACGCGGTCATCGTGGTCAACCCCGACGGCGCCATCCGCACGCTGAACCGGGCGGCGCTTGAACTGCTGGGTTACGCGGAGGAGGAGATCATCGGTCAGCCGGTTGGCACCATCTTTGAAGAAGAAGAAGAAGAAGAAGAAGAAGAAGAAGCTTTCTTCAGGGGCAGTGGCCTGGCGCAGTTGGTGCGCGAGGGGGCGGCGCGGGACGTGGAAATGACGCTGGTGACCAGGTCGGGCGAGCGGATTCCGGTGATGTTTAACGGCTCCGTCATCCACGACGACGAGGGACACCTGCGCGCCGTTCTGGGCGTGGCCCGGGACATGCGCCAAATCATGGGGCTGATGGAGGAGGCGCAGCGCAGGGCCGAGGAACTGGCCGCCCTCAATGCCATAGCCGAAGCGGTCAGCGGCTCCCTCGACCTGGACGAGGTGCTGGGCGGAGCGTTGGACGAGACCTTGAAAGTGCTGGAACTCGATGCCGGCGCCATCCGACTAGCAGACGAGGAGCGGGAGGAACTGGTGCTGGCCGTCTACAGCGGCATGCCTGAAGGGCTGACGCAACGGATAGCCAGGACACCGATGAGAGAAGGGGTAGCGGGGCGGGTGGTCCAAACCGGCAAGGTGGAGGTGGGTGACTTTGCCGATTATGACGCCGCTTATCCAGCGATGGTGGATCGTTACGGCAGAAAGCCGTTTCCTTTTGCGTGCATTCCCCTGAAGGCCAGAGACAGGGTAGTTGGGGTCATGACTGTCGCCCATACTGAGCCACGGCAATTTACCGCCCAGGATATGCAATTGCTTGCCGCCATCGGCGACCAGATGGGCGTGGCCATCGAGAACGCGCGGCTGTACGAGGAAACCCGACGGCGTGCCCTGGAGCAGGAGACGCTGCGGGAAGCCGCGCTGGCGCTAACCACCGCCCTGGATCGAAACGAGGTGATCGAGCGCATCCTGGCCCAGTTGCAGCAGGTAGTGCCCTACGACAGCGCGTCAGTCCAGTTGCTCAGGGAGGACCGAATGGAGCTCGTGGGTGGGCGCGGCTTTCCCAACCTGCCGGACCTGCGGGGCATCTCTTTCCCCGCGGACGGCGACAACCCCAACAGCGAGGTGATCCGCACCCGAGCCTCCTTCATCGTGGAGGATGCCCCGACCGTGTACGAGGGATTTCGAGAAGACCCACACCGGCAGGCCGTTATCCGCTCCTGGCTGGGAGTGCCGATGTTGATCGGCGAGCAGTTGGTGGGGATGATCGCCCTGGACAAGTGCGAGCCGGGGTTCTACACCCAGGGGCACGCCCGGCTGGCCGAGGCCTTTGCTGCCCAGGCAGCCGTGGCCTTCGAGAACGCACGCCTCTTCGAAGAGATCGAAGAGCGCAGGCTGTATCTGGAAGGGGTGCTGGGAGCCGCCCCCGACGCCGTCGTTACCCTGGATGCCCACCATCGGGTCGTGGAATGGAACGCGGGCGCAGAAAGGCTGTTCGGATACTCACGGGAAGAGGTGATCGGCCAAAACCTCGACGACCTGGTCACTAGCCCCGATGTCTTCGAGGAGGCAGTCGAGTTTACGCAGATAGTCATGGGCGGGAAGGAGGTGCCTCCCACAGAGTCCGTCCGTTATCGGAAGGATGGCTCCCCCGTGGATGTCATCGTGGCCGGGTCCCCGATCCTGGTGGGGGATGAGTTCATCGGGTTAGTCGCTGTCTACACCGACATCACCGCGCGGGTGCGGATGGAGGAGACGCTGCGCGCCCTGGCCCTGATTGACGACCTCACGAACCTGTACAACCGGCGCGGGTTCTCCATCCTGGCCGAACAGCAGTTGAAGATGGCCCACCGGGGGAAGAGGAGGATGATGCTGCTCTTTGCCGACTTCGACGGCCTGAAGCAGATCAACGATGCCTTTGGCCACTCCGAGGGAGACCGGGCCTTGATCGAGACCGCTGATGTCCTCAGAGAGACTTTTCGTGAGTCGGACATCATTGCTCGCATCGGCGGGGATGAGTTTGTGGTTTTGGCGATAGAAACCAATAGGTCTCCCGCCGAGATCCTTGCCCGTCGTTTGCAAGAGAACCTGGAGGCCCGCAACGCAAGGGGAGACCGCCGCTACGAGCTGTCGTTAAGCGTGGGCCTGGCGCGCTACAATCCCGAACACCCCTGCTCTATTGATGAACTGCTGGCCCAGGCGGATAGAGCGATGTACGAGCGGAAACGGGGCAACGAGCCAGACTATGTGCTGGAAAGCATAGCCGAGCTAGTTCGAGATAGAACGACGCACCCACCAGGCTGACATGATCGCCACGCCTGGATGGGACGACTTCTCACCGAGGAAGGGAAAGGCATGGAGTGGAGAAGACTGAAAACCACAAAGGAAGCGAGTGAATGGCTTGCGATGATGAGCCGCCAGATGTCGAAGGACGCATACCTCAGGTTGCTGAAAGAAGCCAGAAAGATTGCGAAGGAACAGCGAGCAACAAAGCTGGGGCGCGGGCATTGCAGGCTTGCGCTTAAGCGTCTCTCCCAAAAAAGGTAAAGGCGATGACCACCGAACGCCTGGGCTGGCTGAGAAAGGCTCCAGGAAAAGTTGCGACAGCTCGTTTGCAAGAGAACCTGGAGGCTCGCAACGCGAGGGAAGGCCGCCGCTACGAGCTATCGTTGAGCGTGGGCCTGGCGCGCTATGACCCCGAACACCCCTGTTCCATTGATGAACTGCTGGCCCAGGCGGACAGAGCGATGTACGAGCGGAAACGGGGCAACCAGGAGTCTTAGCTCAAGAAGGCTTACAGCTTTTGGGAGGTGCACAAGATGAAAGGTGAATATAAGACCAAAGAGCAACTCATAGATGAACTGGTGGAAATGCGCCAACGGGTCGCCGAATTGGAAGCGGCGGACACCGAACGGGTGCGGGCGGAGCAAGCGATTCCGGAGAGGAGGATATGGCTACCCGTAGCCGGTATGTTCGTTCTGCTCTGCATTTTAGTGTGGCTGAACGAGATCGTGGATCTCCCTCACCTTCTGCTGGGCGCGCCACACACGCCCATTAACTGGCGTGAGGCGATCATCGAAATGGTGCTGATCGCTGGCGTCGGTCTCTTCGTGGTGTTGAGGCTCATCCGCGACATCACCGAGCGCAAGCGGGCGGAGCAAGCAGTGCGCCGCCAGCGCGACGAACTCGCTGCCCGTGCCGGCATCCTCAGCGCCACTCTGCGCACGATGGATCTTGACGAACTGCTCGATATCATCCTGAACGAAGTGCTGGCCTTCCTCCAGGTGGAGTTCGGGAGCATCCACCTGGTGCAGGGCAACGAGGTCGTGCTGCGCTGCTGGCGGGGCCTCTCCGATGCCTTCCGCGCCCACGTGCTCTCCTTCTCCGCCGACGACCCGCCCGACTGGATGCGGGAGCTGCGCGTCATCCACGAGTGGCTGAGCCAGCAGGGCCTCACCCCCGACTTTGCCAAGCGCGACGGTATTCAGGCGTGGGCGGGCATCCCCTTGTGCTTGCCGGCGCGAAAGGGCGAGGCAGGTGAATGGCTCGGCACCATCCTGGCGGGCAGCCGCCGCTACGAGGCTCTGAGCGAGGACGAGGTGAGGGCGCTTGAGGCGATGGCAGACCAAGTGGCGCTGGCGATTGACCACGCCCGCACCTACCGCCAGGCACAGGAGCGGCTGGCCCGCCTGCAAACTCTGCGCGACATTGACCGCGCCATTATCCAGCAACTCGACCTGCGGGAGGTACTGCACGTCGTTCTGGAGCGGGTGCCGAAGGAGCTGGGCGCCGATGCCGCTGCCATCAGCCTGCTGGATGAAGGGCAATTGCGCCCCAAGATTTTTGCGATGCGCCTGCAGGACGGGACATTCGTTGAGGAAGAGGTATTCACGCTGGCGGAAAACCTGCTCCACTGGTTCGTGGAGCGCCAGAAGCCTGTCATCATCTACGACCTGACGCAGGATCCCCGCGTGCAGATGCATCGCGGGCGCATCCGCAATGACAGGCTCATCTCCTACCTCGGCGTGCCGCTCATTGTCCACGACAGGACGATTGGCATCTTCCACATAATGGCCGCGAAGCCGAAGGTATTTGCGGACGAGGACGTGGGGTTTTTCTGTACGATGGCAGGGCAGGTAGCGATTGCCATTGAGAACGCGCGACTGTATGAGGCGGTTAAGCAGGAACTAACTGAGCGCAAGCGGGCGGAGGAGGAACTTCAACGTACTCTGGCGAAGTTGCGAGAAGCCCTGGGCGGAATCATCCAGACCGTGGCCTTGACGGTTGAAACGAGGGACCCCTATACAGCCGGTCATCAACGGCGCGTGGCCGATCTTGCCCGTGCCATAGCGAATGAGATAGGTCTTCCAGAGGAACAGATTGATGGAATCCGCATGGCTGGGCTCATTCATGATCTCGGCAAGATAGGTGTACCCGCTGGAATACTCAGTTGGCCCGGTCAGTTAAACGATCTCCAATTCGGTCTGATCAAGATGCACTCCCAAATCGGTTACGATATATTGAAGACGGTAGAATTCCCCTGGCCGGTGGCCCAGATCGTGCTGCAACATCACGAAAGGCTGGACGGTTCTGGTTATCCCCAAGGGCTATCGGGCGACGAGATCATGCCGGAAGCCAGGATCCTGGCCGTAGCTGACGTCGTCGAGGCTATGGCCTCTCGCCGACCTTACCGGCCGCCTCGTGGCCTGGATAAGGCTCTGGAGGAAATCTCGCAGCATAGGGGCGTCCTTTATGATGCTGAGGCGGTAGATGCTTGCTTGAAGCTTTTCATCGAGAAGGGGTTTGAGTTCGAGTGATTCCAAGTTAGTGAAATCGCTGTTAGTCTGGAATTTTGATAAGCTCCAAGGCCCGTCCTCGGGCCGCCAAAAACGCACCCGGGGACGGGTGCTAGAGCCTTATATCAAAGTTAGTAGGTGCCCAAGATGAAAGATGAAGATAAGACCAAAGAGCAACTCATGAACGAGCTGATGGAACTGCGCCAACGGGTCGCCGAATTGAAAGCATCAGAAACCGAGTGCAGGCGGGCCGAGGAGGCGCTGCGAGAGAGTGAGAGACGCTACCGTCTACTCGCTGAACACGCGACAGATGTCATCTGGACCATGGATATGGACCTGCGGTTTACCTATCTCAGTCCCTCCGTCACGGATATGCTAGGCTACAGCGTTGAGGAAGCAATGGCCCAGACGCTGGAAGAAGTCTTGACTCCTGCCTCCCTTGAGGTTGCCGGGAAGGCTCTTGCAGAGGCACTGGCCGTAGCGGAGCCAAAGGACCAGTTAGAGCTTGAGCTCAATCGTAAGGATGGCTCCACGGTCTGGACCGAGGTCAAAATAGCTTTCTTGCGTGACCCAGATGGCCGGCCTGTTGGGATTCTGGGAGTCGCACGCGACATCACCGAGCGCAAGCGGGCAGAGGAGGCCCTGCGCAGAGCGCATGACGAGTTAGAAATACGGGTTCAGGAACGAACGGCAGAGCTGACAAAAGTCAACGAAGAATTGCGGATTGAAATTGCCGAGCGCAAGCGGGCGGAGGGGGCACTGGGCGAGTCAGAGGAGAAGTATCGCAGATTCTTTAAAACCGCAAAAGATTGTGCTTTCATCACCTCAAAAGAAGGAACCTGGTTGGATATGAGTGATAGTGCTCCCGAGTTCTTTGGGTATGAAAGCAAAGAAGAATTGCAAAAGGTTAGAATCCCCGATCTCTACGAGAATCCAGCGGATAGAGAAGCGCACATCCAGGAAATTGAACAACGGGGATTTATAAAGGATTACCCCGTCAATTTATGGAAAAAAGATGGCAGCATCACCAACACGCTTATCACATCTGTTCCCGTCGAGGACGAAACAGGGAACGTGATTGCCTTCCAGGGAACAATACGCGACATCACTGAGCGCAAGCGGGCGGAGGAGGAGATCCGGCAGCGCACGGCCCAGTTGGAGGCGCTGCGACAGATGGGGCTGGAGATCACCGCCGAGTTGGACCTGGACTCCCTTCTCCGCTCTATCGTCTCGCGGGCCATCGAACTGGTGGGCGGGGCCTCAGGCGGTTTCGACCTCTACCAGCCAGATCGGGACGTGCTGGAGTGGACTGCGGCCGTCGGCTCCAACATGGCACTCCTTGGGACTGTCCTCCACCGGGGCGAGGGCGTCTCCGGCAGGGTGTGGGAGACCGGCGAGCCGCTCATCGTGGACGACTACCAGCATTGGGAGGGGCGGGCGGCCATTTGGGAGGAGTATTCCATTACAGGCATCGTGGGCGTGCCGGTCCGCTGGAGCGGGGAGTTCCTGGGGACGCTGATCGTCCACGCTGACCCCCCGCGCACCTTCTCCCCGGCCGACGCCGCACTGCTGGGCCTGTTCGCCAACCAGGCGGCCATCGCCATTCAAAACGCTCGCCTGTACGAGGAGGCGCAGGGTCGGGCCGAGCGGCTGGCAGCCGTCAACCGCATCGCCAGGGCCGTCGGCGCCACTCTGGACCTGGATGAGCTGATGGAGACGGTGTATCAGGAGGTCGCCTCCATCTTCCAGGCCGACGCTTTCTTCATCGCCCTCTACGACGAGGTGACCAACGAGCTGGACTTCCGCCTCCGGGTGGACGAAGGGATACGGGAGCCTCCAGCGCGGCGTCCCCTGGAGGCTGGATTGACCTCCCTCGTCGTCGCCGAGAAGAAACCCCTGTTCATTCGGGATTTGGAACAGGAGCGCGACCGTTTCCCGTCGCCGGAGATGTGGGGCACGATGAAGCTCCCCTCATCCTGGCTGGGGGTGCCGATGCTGATCGGCGAGCGGTTGATAGGCGTCATCTGCGTGCAGGACTACCGCCCGCGCGCCTACGGTGAAGATGAGGAACTGCTGCTCTCCACCATCGCCGACCAGGTGGCCGTGGCCATCGAGCAAGCCCGCCTGTACGAGGCCGAGCGGGAGCAGCGGGAACTGGCCGAGTCGCTGGAGAAGGCGGCTGCCGTCGTCAGCGGCACCCTGGAGCCCGACCAGGTGCTGGACCGCATCCTGGAGCAGGTCAGCCGTGTTGTCCCCAACGATGCCACCAACATCATGCTCATCGAGGGCGACCAGGTACGCGCTGTACGCTGGCGCGGCTACGAGCGCTTCGACGCGGATGATTTGTTTTCCACACTTGTGCTCGACTTTTCTGAGTTACACGGTTTTCAGCAAATGGCGGAGAGTAGAGAACCAATGGTCATTCCCGATGTCACTACCTATCCCGGTTGGGTCCAGGTGCATGAGTGGCTGCACTCGTACGCGGGCGCACCCATCATCGTGCACGGTGAGGCGATCGGTTTCCTCAGCGTGGACAGCGCCACCCCCGGCTTCTTCACCCAGTCCCACGCCGAGACCCTGCGTGCCTTTGCCGGCCACGCTGCTGCCGCCATTGAGAACGCGCGCCTCTTCGAAGCCGAGCGTGAAAGGTCCACTCAACTGGGCGCTGTGGCCAAGGTGGCCGAAAGAATCGCCTCCATACTGAACCCGGACGAGCTGCTGCGCGAGACAGTCGAACTGATCACCCAGACCTTTGGCTATTACTACGCGGCCATCATGCTGCTGGATGCAGAGGCCAACGAGCTGGTTTTCAACGTGGGCGCAGGAGGCTACGCGGGCCGAACCCCCGCTGGCTTCCGACAGAAGGTGAAGGAAGGGATGGTAGGGTGGGCAGCCCACCTGGGGGAAACCATTTGGGCCAACGACGTGAGCCAGGAGCCCCGCTACATCCCAGCCTATCTGCCCGAGACCAGGTCCGAACTGGACGTGCCGCTCAAGTACCACGACAGGGTGATCGGCGTTCTGGATCTCCAGAGCAAGGAGCTCAATGCTTTCACCCGGCACGACGTGATGGCCATGGAGACCCTGGCGGGTCACGTTACTGCCGCCCTCGAGAACGCCCGGCTGTACGAAGAAAGCCAGCGTCGCCTGCGGGAAGTGAACTCGTTGCTGGAGGTCAGCCGTAATGTCACCTCCACGCTTGAGTTGGACGAGGTGCTGCGCCGGGTTATCGAGACCGCCATAGCTACCATCGGCCCGGCTGAAAAAGGGACGCTGCATCTCCTGGATGAAGAGTGGGAAGAGCTAGTGGTGCGGGCCAGCGTCGGCTTCAGCCCTGAGACCATAGCCATGTCCCATTTCAAGCCCGGCGAAGGGTACACCGGCTGGGTCTTTGCCCATCGGCAGCCCCTCATCGTCGGCGACGTCAAGGCCGACCCGCGCACCAAGCCGATTGACCTGCCGGATGTGCACGAGGAGAAGTCCGCCCTCTGTGTCCCCCTCGTCGTTCAGGACAGGACTATCGGCACACTGACCCTGGACAACGTCACCCGATATGACGCCTTCATCCCCGAGCACTTGGATCTGTTGACCATCTTTGCCAGCCAGGCGACCATCGCCATCGAGAACGCGCGGCTGTACGAGCAGGCGCAGCAGGAGATCGCCGAGCGCAAGCTGGCGGAGGAGGAACTCCGTCAGCGCCAACTCCAGTTGAGCGTCCTCAACCGAATGGGACGGGCCCTGGCCGGGACGTTCGAACTGGCGCGAATCTATCGCATTGCCTACGAGCACGTAGCCCAACTCGTAGACTGCCCCAACTTCGGCGTTTCCCTGTACGACCCGCCGACCCGCACCCTGCGGGCCGAGTTCATGTTGGACGACGGGGAGTTGATAGATGCGGCGCGGTTTCCACCGATGGTTATGGATGCAAAGCCGACGCAGGGGCGTGTGCGGGCCATCGCCACCCGCCAGCCTGAGATCATAACAGATTACCCAGCAGTCCTTGAAAAAGCAACAGATCGTGGGGTGCGCGTCGGCGTTTCCGAGGACGAGCATGATACCGGGGCGGCCATGTACGTGCCGATGGTTGCGCGGGGCCAGGTGACAGGGCTGTTGGAGGTACAGAGCTACCGACTCAACGCCTACAGCGCGGAGCACGCCGCGTTGCTCGGTCCGGTGGCCAATCAGATCGGCCTGTCCATCCAAAACGCGCAGTTGTACGAGGAGGCTCAGCGAGAGCTGGCCGAACGCAAGCGGGCGGAGGAGGAGCTCCGACAAAGCTTCGAGAAATTACAAATAGCCTTGGAGGGAACGATCAATGTCCTGGTATCAGCCATTGAGATGAAGGATCCCTACACAGCGGGTCATCAACGGCGGGTCGCCCGACTGGCCTGTGCCGTCGCCCAGGAGATGGGCCTTCCCCAGGAACAGATCGGGGGAATCCGTATGGCCGGGCTGATTCACGATCTCGGCAAGATCAACATACCTGCTGAGATTCTCAGCAAGCCCAGCCAGTTGAACGAATTCGAATGGGGTATGATCAAAGCTCACTCCCAAGTCGGTTATGACATACTGAAGACAATAGACTTTCCCTGGCCAGTGGCCCAAATCGTGCTTCAACATCACGAGAGGATGAATGGCTCTGGTTATCCTCAAGGGCTATGGGGTGAGGAGATTATGCTGGAGGCCAGGATCCTGGCTGTAGCTGACGTCGTCGAGGCCATGGCCTCTTTCCGACCCTACCGACCGCTTCGTGGTCTGGATAAGGCCCTGGAGGAAATCTCGCAGAATGGGGGCGTCCTCTATGATCCTGAGGCGGTAGACGCTTGTTTGAAGCTGTTCACCGAAAAGGGGTTTGAGTTCGAGTAGAGTACGTGTTCAGGGGGTAGGCCAAACGTCGGTTGAGTAGCCCCGAAAGGGGTGTATCGAAACCACGTTTGGCTTGGCCCCGTGCGATCACTTGGTTTCGATACGACCTGCGGTCTACTCAACCGGCGTGATCGCACTAGGGCTGAACGCTTGCCGAGTAAGATAAAAGGTGAGGAGGTGGAGAGATGAAAAAGCTTCGTTTTGTTCTAACCCTGGCGCTGGCCCTGGGCTTGTTGGTGGGCCTGAGCACGGGCGCCACTGTTTCGGCTGCTTATCCCGGTAAGAAGATCCAGCTTCCCAGCATCAACGTCGAGAATGGCTGGAGCACCTGGATACACGCGCAGAACGTGGGGGACGACGATAATGGGGCAACCCCAACCGCGACTTCGACCAGCACACCAACTCCCACACTAACGCCGACTCCAACGGGCACGTCAATGCCGACGGCTACGCTTACCAGCACCCCCACGCCGACTCCCACTGCTACATCTACAGCAACTGCTACACCTACGGTGATCGTAGCTGCAAATTTCGATGTGTATATACCTCTGGTCATCAAAGAGCACCGCCCCGAACCTACAGTGAATAACTTGCACATGAGTAGTGCTCCTTATGGCCCGCCCGTGACCCAATTCCCGTCGGGGACAGCCGTCGTCTACGCGGTCTTCAGCTATTTTTACATGCAGGACGATGAGGTCAGGGTAAGGGTTTGTGACCAGGTAGGCCGTCTCTTATTCGAACAGATTGAGACTTATACAGGCTCTGGGACAGAGTCTATAGAGGTATCGGGTCCCGAGGGAGCCTTCCCCGATGGGCGGTATCTTACCATTTTGTACAGAGGTTTGTGGGCGATTGAGACCATCTACTGGGATGTGGG
Organism: Chloroflexota bacterium; assembly: GCA_030611885.1. Taxonomy (GTDB): domain Bacteria; phylum Chloroflexota; class Anaerolineae; order VGOG01; family VGOG01; genus JAUWOY01. Next base: position 92,050 of record JAUWOY010000002.1, read on the forward strand.
CAGTTAGTGAGCTTGCCTTTCTCACGTACAGCGAGTATAATACTTTTGGCTGAGGTGGTGAGACATGGCTAAGAAAAGAGCCCACGTCTTCGTCAGCGGTTGGGTGCAGGGCGTCTTCTTCCGGACCGGAACCCGCGATCTGGCCCGCCAGTTGGGCGTGACTGGCTGGGTTAGGAACCTGTGGGACGGGAGAGTGGAGGCCGTCGTCGAGGGGGAGGATTGGGCCGTCGAGCAGTTGGTGGCCTGGTGCCGCCGCGGGCCGCGCGGGGCGCACGTGGACGATGTTGACGTAACTTATGAGGACTACGCTGGGGAGTACGGGACTTTCTCTGTGGTCTATTCAGGGCCATGAAAGGCGAGGGTGGAATAGGGATCAGAAACCAGGTTTTTTTGGTTGATAAGGCACTTTTTCGCGTCCCAGGAAGACTCAAAAATAACAATTTGCTTGCTCAGGCAGGGAAAAAACCTGGTTTCTTGGAGGCGTAGCCATGCCATACCGCAAAGTCGAATTTCAAGCTGGCCACTATTATCATCTATACAATCGCGGCTCAAACCGTCAGCCCATCTTTTTCTGTGACAAAAACTGGGGTTATTTCATCAAGCGTATCAGGCACTACTTCCAGCCTGACCTGATAGACATACTGGCCTATTGTCTGATGCCTACCCACTATCACTTGATGGTCTATCTAAAAACCGATGACCTAAGTGCCCGAATTATGCAACCGTTTGGCGTGTCCTACACCAAGGCTATTAACAAGCAACAAGGACGTGTCGGTCCGCTATTTCAAGGTCCCTTTCAAGCTGTGTGGGTGGACAAGGACGAGTATCTGTTGCACCTGTCACGGTATATCCACATGAACCCGGTTAGCGCCGGTCTAGTAGCGCGACCGGGAGATTGGGTCTTTTCCAGTTACCGGGATTACATTGGCTTGCGTAAGGGCACCTTGCCGGTCCCGGATGTGGTCCTGTCACAATTCTCCTCTCGTCAGGCCTATCAAGCATTTGTAGAATCTTATCGTGATCAAGATGTCAAGATCATAGAGCACTTGTTGTTTGATGAGTAAAGAAACCAGGTTTTTGGGAAAAACCTGGTTTCTCCACCGGAGATATTGATTTGACGCATTTGCGAGGAAAACTGGAATTTGGCGAGAAATTGCCAGCTTCCAGATGCAAATAAAATTTAAGGAGGCAGTACCAATGAAAATGGACAAGGTTTCACAAGCAATGGAGAAGGTGGGCATACCCGGCAGGGATGCCTACGACCTTCCCACCAGCCCCAAGCGCTTCCCCGACGGGGCCTGGTACCGAATGGAGGTTTCCGGCGTGGAGCGCCCCAAAGTGCTGGAGGCCGTCATTGACGAGTCGCAGAAGCGGAACATGCCCATCCACCGCTTGATCTCGGTGGTGATGGGGGCCACCCTGCTGGACAAGGCGGAGCTCAAAGACTTCGCCCAGATGGCCGCCGACGCCAGGATGGAGGTCATCCTGACCCCCGGCCCCCGCGCTTCCTGGGACACGGGACGACAGTTGGTTACTCCAGAGGGGGCTTTCTCTGGCCTGCGCTTCCGCGGCTCCGACCAGTTGCGGCAGGTCATCACCGATATCATGACCTGCATTGATATTGGCTTCCGGGGATTCCTGGTGGTTGACGAGGGACTGCTCTGGCTCCTCAACGAGATGAAGAAGAACGGCGACATCCCGCAGGACGTGGTCTTCAAAGTCTCCATCTACGCCGGCCACGCCAACGCCGCCGGCTGCAAGGTGCTGGAGTCTCTGGGCGCGGGGTCGGTCAACCCCGTCGCCGACCTCTCTCTGCCGCAGTTCGCCTCCATCCGCCAGGCCATTGACATGCCGATGGACATGCACATCATCCTCACCGAGTCCTTCGGTGGGTACATCAGGATCTACGATGGCCCGGAGATGGCCCGGATCTGCGCCCCCTGCTACTACAAGATCGAGCCGGGCCCCGCGTGCGCGGCCGGGCCGGCGGCTCTCTACAAGCCGTGGGTGGATGAGGGGATGCTGGCTAACTGGGGCCGCGTGAAGGTGAAATACGCCCAGATCATCCACGAGGTCATCCAGGAGAACTTCCCTGAGGCCACGATGTCGGAGCTAGGGCCTGCAGATTTGGCCATACCGAAGCCGTAAAATTGGTAGATTCGGGATTCGTAAATTCGTGATCGGTTCCCAATCTACGAATCTACGAATTTACGAGTTTACGAATTTACGAATCTACGAGTTTACGAATCTACCAACCTGAAAGGAGCAACGCATATGAGCAATACATCGAAGCAAGGCAAATTACCCTTCGCCCCCGGCGTCTTCCCGGCCCTGGTGACGCCTTTCGACAAGGACGAGGAAGTGGACGAGAGCGCGTTTCGCGGTCTCATCCGCCACGTGATAAACGACGTGGACGGGCTGGTGCCCTGCGGCACCACTGGCGAATTCCCCTACCTGTCGGTGGAGGAGCAAAAGCGGCTGGTGGAGATCGCCGTCGAGGAATCGCAGGGGAAACCTGTTATCGCCGGCACAGGGGCCCCCTCGACCCGCCAGGCCATCGAGTTGGCGAGAAACGCAAAGGAGGCCGGAGCCAGCGCGTGTCTGGTGGTGACGCCCTACTTCCTCCACCCCTCGGACAAGGGCATCTATCAGCACTTCTACGAGCTGGCCCAGGCGGTGGACATCCCCATCATCCTGTACAACATCCCCCAGGTGGTGGACGCCTACCTGCCCCGCACCGTCGTCGAAGACCTGGCCGACATTGACAACATCGTGGCCCTGAAGGATTCCTCCGGCAACCTGACCTACACCATGGAGGTGCTGGAGATGGTGCAGGGGCGGATTGACGTGTTCATCGGCCACGACGAGGTGGTGCTGCCCGCCCTGGCTGGCGGCTGCTCAGGCATGATCCTGGCCAGCGCCAACGTCTTCCCTGAGGTTTGGCAGCGCGTCTTCCAGGCCGTGCGGGAGGGCGATCTGGCCACGGCCCGGGAGTGGCAGATGAGAGTCCAGAAGCTGGCCCGCATCTTCTGCCGCCACGGCGGCGGAGTGGCTGTCAAGGCGGCCCTGAACATGATGGGGATCAAGGTCGGACGCCCGCGCCGGCCGCTGAAGCCCACGGGCGGGGCCTTGCTCCACGAGACGCGAGCTGAGATCCAATTGGAGTTGGAAAAGCTGGGCAAGATCGAAATCCAAAGTTCAAAGTTCAAAGTTCAAAAGGGGGCGGTGGAGGAGCGGTTTGGGGATGTGGGATTGACGGCGGAGGCGATTCGGGCCGCCGGGCTGCGGGTAGGGACTGGATCGGCCGGGGAGGAGCCGGAGTGGGTACAACTCGACTTGGTGGCCGGGTCGAAGGCGGGGCCGCTGGGCGATGCCTATGCCTATCAACTGACCTACCCCCTCCATCGCCGTGAGGCGCTGACCACCATCCTGGAGCCTAACCTCACCGTGCGGCCCCCGACGCTGATCCTGCCTGCGCTGGAGCAGAAGAACCTGCGCCAGGCCAACATGATCTACGGGCCGACCCAGGCGGCGGTGGCCAAGGCCATCGTGGACGCCCTGGAGCAGGGGGTGATCCCGGAGGCGGCCATGAGCGAGGAGGTGATGATCGTCCTGGCCACAGTGGATCCGAAGGCCCTAGATCGTCACGCCCTCTACCAGAACGTGTACGCGGCAATGAGTAAGGCCATCAAAAGGGCTTTCGGTGGCCCATGATCCGTGGAGCCCAGCCGTTTGTTGAGTATACTCAACGCACTTGAAAAGTGTGAAATTGTGCGTGTGGGGGGAGAGTACCTCGGATGAAGAAATACACGATAATCACACTTCCGAAGGTCAAAAGGGCACGTTTTGTCCCAGCTCGCGGCTGAATATCGTGTATTTCCACAATCCGAGGTACTCTTTCCGCCGCCACCCGAATTCACAAAATCAAAGTGCGCTCAGTATAGCGAGTCAACGAGCAACGGGGTAACGAGGGACTTGTTACCTCATTTAGACGTGTCATTGCGAGCTGCTCCATAGTGCGGTCGCGCTACTCATAAGGGCAGAAACTCTAACTGTCATCGCGAGGCGGTGCTTTTCCGCCGAAGTGATCCCCAATTCGCGAGGTGGAGATTGCTTCGCAAAAACCGCTCGCAATGACACAGATCACAAAGGAGGACATTGTGTCAAAGAAACCAGATTGGTTCAAAGGTATATTCCCCGCCCTGGTTACGCCCTTCACCGAGGATGACCGGGTTGACGAGGAGGCTTTTCGAGCTCTGATCCGCCACTTGCTGCCCGACGTGAACGGGGTGGTGCCGGTGGGCACTACCGGGGAGTTCGTGTATCTCACGGAGGCGGAGAAGCGCTTAGTGATTGACATCGCCGTTGACGAGGTGGGGGGCAGGGTGCCGGTGGTGGCCGGCACGGGGTGCGCCAGCACGAGGGATACCGTAGCCCTGACTCGATACGCTCAGGACGCCGGGGCCACGGCCGCCCTGGTGGTGGCGCCCTTCTACCTCAAACCCACCTTCAACGAGGTCTACGAACACTTCGAGGCGGTCAACGAGGTCGGCCTGCCCATCATCCTCTACAACATCCCCCAGTGCGCGGGCACCCACTTCAAGTGGTGGACGGCCGAGGGGATGGCTTACCTGGACAACGTGGTGGGCATCAAAGACTCCAGCGGCGACATGCCCTTCCTGATGGCCCTGTTCGAGAAGATCAAGGGTCAGATCGGCATCTTCTGCGGCCACGACGAGATAGTGATGGCTGCTTTGGCCGCTGGCGCCGACGGGGCCATCCTGGCCAGCGCGAATCTGATCCCCGACATTTGGCAGAAGATTTATGCCGCTGTGAAGGCGGGGGATCTAGCCACGGCCCAGGATTGGCAGGCCAGGGTGCAGAAGCTGGTGCGCATCGTCGTGCGCAAGGGGGCTACCCAGGCGGTGAAGGAGGGCCTGCGGATGATGGGCCTGGATATGGGCAACTCCCGCCACCCCATCATGCCTGGCGGAGCTTTTGAGCGGGAGGACCGCGAGGAACTGCGCATCCAGTTGGAGAACCTGGGCAAGATCGAAATCCAAAGCTCAAAGTTCAAAATCCAAATTGAGGACTTCACCTTGCGCGTCGGCGAGGGGTTCTCCGGGCCGCCCTTCTTCGAGCTCGCTCACATTGACCTGCTGCTGGGCGTCAGGGAGGGGCCGGTGGGTAGGGCCATCGCCAGGGCGTTGGGGGAGCCACGGCCTTCGCACGGACTGCGCGTCATCAACGAGCGGCCGCGCACGCTGCTGGTTCCGACCGTGACCGTGCGCACCAAGAAGCAGGCCGGCCACGTTTACGACGACGCCGCTAGCGGTATCAACCTGGCCATTGAAGCCAGCATCGAGGATGGCAGCCTTCCCCAGGGGGCCTTGGACGACCTGGTCATGATCGCTAACGTCTTCGTCCATCCAGCCGCTGCCAATCGCAAGCGCATCGAGTTCAACAACTACAAAGCCATGCGCCACGCCATCCGCAAGGCCATCGAGGGCCGGCCGACCCTCGAAGAGCTGCTCAATGAGAAAGAAGCGGCTCGCCATCCGTTCAGGTATGCGCCGTAAACGTGTCAGACCCTTGGGGTTTTCCGGGCGAAGCTGAGGCCCTGATCGCCCACAGTGTTGCGAAATATGATAGAACTCGCAGTACCTGGCAACAGAAACCCCAAGGGTCTCAGTAATAAAGGAGTCCCAATGAACAAGAAGCTTGCAGCGCTTTGGTGCTTGCTCCTCATTGCCGTGTTAATTGTCGGCGGCGGCACTGCCATGTCCCAGGGGCCGCAGCCTGCACTCGCCTCTCCGAGCGAGCCCAACCCACTCATCGCGGAGATGATCGCCCAGGTTGATTCAGATACCGCTTATCTCTACGATGGCAATCTCAGCGGCGAGAACGAGGTCACCATCGGCGGGCAGCCCTATACCCTCTATACCCGCTACTCCTACAGCGGCGAGCCTGTCCAAAAGGCCACGCAGTTCGTTTACGAGCACTTCCAGAACCTGGGTTTGGAGGTGAAATATCATAACTATAACTGGTCGGGCAACTACTGGCGCAACGTGGTGGCCACCAAGCCGGGCCTGACTGATCCCGATGACATCTACGTCGTTTGTGCTCACGTGGACAGCATATCGAACGATCCGTACAATTACGCGCCGGGGGCCGATGACAATGCCAGCGGCACGACGGCGGTGATGATCGCCGCCGACATCCTCAGTCAGTACGACTTCGGCAGCACCATCCGCTTCGTCACCTTCACCGGGGAGGAGCAGGGGCTCCATGGCAGCCACTACTACGCCCAGGATGCTTATTACCAGGGCGACAATATCCTGGGCGTGCTCAATCTGGACATGATCGCCTACGATTCCGATGCTCAGCCCATCCTTGAGCTTCACGCCGGCACCGGGGCTGGTTCCATCGCCATCGCCAACCTGTTCACCGATGTGGTGGACACCTACGACATTGATCTTGTCCCTGAGATCATCACTGCCGGCGCCACCACTCGAAGCGACCATGCTTCCTTCTGGAATTATGGCTATAGCGCCATCCTGGGCATTGAGGATTTTTGGGGTGACTCTAATCCTTACTATCACACGACTAACGATCAACTCAGCGCCCTGAACATGCCCTATTTCACTGAGTTCGTCAAAGCCTCCGTGGGGACCGTGGCCAGTATGGCCGGTTTGCCACCTGGCACGGGCTACCTTGAGGGCACAGTCACCGATGCCAGCAGCGATGCTCTCTTGGAGGACGTAGCTGTGACCATCGTCAGCCAGGAAAGCGGCGCCCAGACAACAACCAGCACAGACCCTAGCGGCTACTATACCAAGACACTCTCAGTTGGCCTGTACGACGTCACCGCCGAGGCTAGTGGTTACTATTCCGCAACGGCAAGCGGTGTGGAGATCCTGGCTGCTGAGGTCACCACCCAGAACTTCGCCTTAGAGCGATGGTATCGCGTCTACGTGCCTCTTCTTGGCAGGTCTATCGCGACAGGTATCAAGGGTGGTTGAAACAATGAGAGACGACGAGATATTCGAGTTCAACGTTGACTTACAGGCAGCGTTCATGCAGTATGTTATAGCCCGACCAGAGGTCCTGGATCAGTTGCCGGACGATTTCCAACTGGTGATCCTGTCCGACGATGATCCAGCGCTGAGTTGGCGCAATCTGGAGCTGCTGAAAGAACAGGGCGACACTGACAAGCCGATCGTCATCGTCAGGATGCGAACTCAGGAACTCGTGAGCCTGACGACTCAGCCACTGCAAATCTTTACCCCTATTGCCGCCTGATCATCTTAGGAATGGGCCTCTGAGAGGGTGCTTAAGAATAGACTTCGGAAGTCTCCGGCAAGATACCCATAGCCCAAGCAAGCTCAGATTCGGCCTCAATCGCACTCGTCTAGAGCGTTTCTAGAGACTTCCGAAGTCTGGGCAGCGCTCTGTATGCACTAAAAATGGGAGGTCTTGAAAGGAGACAGATGCCGCAGCGATCCATCCCTCTGGTAGCAGGAGAATACTACCACGTATATAATCGAGGCAACAACCGGCAAGACATCTTCTTCGAGCGAGAGAACTACTTGTTCTTTCTGCGTCGCGTGCGCAAGTACCTGGGTGAAACCCAGACTTCCGAAGTCTGCGAGACTTCGGAAGTCTGGACGAGCATCATTGCCTATTGCCTGATGCCTAATCACTTTCACCTGTTAGTCTGTCCACACGACGACGAGCTATCTCGCCGTATGCAGCGATTTTCCATATCCTACACCAAGGCCATGAACAAGCGCTATGATCGTGTCGGCTCTCTCTTTCAGGGGCAATTCCAGGCCGTGCTCGTTGACAGCAATGAATATCTCTTGCATCTATCACGCTATTTTCACCTAAACCCAGTGGAAGCAGGATTGGTCAGACAGCCAGAAGATTGGGAGTTTTCCAGTTATCGGGACTACATCGGCTTGCGCCAGGGTACTTTGCCAACGCCAGACATCATCCTGTCGCAGTTCTCAACACCAAAGGCCTATCAAGAGTTCGTCGAGTCGTATCAGTCAAGAGATAGGGACATCATCGCTCATCTGCTGTTCGATGATTACTGAGTTCAGACCTTCTAGGTTATAGACTTCGGAAGTCTTCCACAAGATGCTCACAGCCCAAACAAGCTCAGATTCAGCCTCAATCGTGACTCATCTAAGGCATTTCTGGAGACTTCCGAAGTCTGGGAGGAAGACATGCGATTTGTTGGTTACGCGGTGCTTACCTTAACAGTGGCGGCCAGTCTTAACTTGGGGGGCTGTGGCCCGCGCGTCGAGCAGGTCAGGGAGGTGGCGGCTTCCCCGCCGCCGGAGGAGATGGCTTTGCCAAAGCCGAGGTTGCAGGGGGAACTCTCTCTTGAGGAAGCCCTGGCCCGGCGGCGCTCAGTGCGGAGTTTTACCGAAGAGGAACTCACTCTGGAGGAGATCTCTCAGCTCCTCTGGGCCGCTCAGGGGATGACGGCTGCGTGGGGTGGGCGGACCGCTCCCTCGGCCGGAGCTCTCTATCCGCTGGAGGTCTACGTGGCCACCGCCAGCGGCCTCTACCACTACGCGCCCCAGGGGCACAAAGTGATCGTCGAGTCCCAGGACGACCTGCGCTTCAAGCTCTGGGAGGCGGGGCTGAAGCAGGACGCGATACGAGATGCTGCGGCGGTTTTCGTGATCACTGCGGTGTACGAAAGGACGGCGAAGAAATATGGTGGCCGGGCCGAACGCTACGTCAAGCTGGAGGCCGGCCACGCTTGCCAGAACATCCTCCTCCAGGCCGTGGCTCTGCACCTGGGGGCGGTGCCCATCGGCGCCTTCTACGATGATCGGGTGCAGGCCGCCCTCTCCCTTCCCCCCGACCACGAGCCCCTCTACCTCATCCCCGTGGGACATCCTCGGCAATAGTTCTGGTGCGAAGACGGTCAATGTGATTGGCCTGCTGCCCCACGATGGTGAATCGCTGCGCAAGCCCTCACAATGCGCTGCTTTGACTAACTCGCCGAAAGGTGATAAACTATGGATCGGCGCAGTGTCGCCCAAATTCCCCAAAGAAGGAGGCCGCAACGATGAGAAGACAAGCTAACCTGAGAGTGGAGGAGATGCCCCATCGCTGGTACAATATCCTCCCCGATCTGCCTGAACCTCTTCCCCCGCCCAAGGATCCAGAGGAGGGGGAATCGAGGTTGGCCGCCCTGCCCAAGATGTTCCTGGCGGAGTCTCTGAAACAGGAGGCTTCGACTCAGAACTGGATAGATATCCCCGATGGACTGTGGGAGCTTTACGCCCAGGCTGGCAGACCTCGGCCGCTCTTTCGAGCCGTGAACCTGGAGAAGAGGTTGGATACGCCAGCCAGGCTGTACTACAAGGCCGAGTTTCAAAGCCCAACGGGTAGCCACAAAGTGAACACCGCCGTGGCTCAGTGCTATTACGCCAGGCAGGAGGGATACGAGCGGGTCACCACTGAGACCGGCGCCGGGCAGTGGGGGACGGCCCTGGCCTACGCGGCCAGCCTGGTGGGTCTGGAATGTACCGTCTACTGGGTCAGGGCGGTATACAACTGGAAGCACGACCGCCGGAACTTCATGCACCTTTTGGGCGCGGAGGTCAACGCCTCGCCCAGTCCCAAGACCGATTTCGGGAGGTCCATCTACGAAAAGGATCCAAACCACCCAGGATCCCTGGGCATAGCCATCTCCGAGGGCTTGGAGGACGCTCGGAAGGATCCCAAAGCTGTCTATTGCCTCGGCTCGGTGCTGAATCACGTCCTCATCCATCAGAGCATCATCGGGCTGGAGACCCAAAAGCAGTTCGAGATCTTCGACGATTATCCCGACGTGATGATCTCCTGCATAGGTGGGGGGTCGAACTTCGGGGGCTTCGTCCTGCCCTTCGTGGGAGATGTCCTCAAAGAGGGGAAGAAGATACGCTTCATCGCCGCTCAGACCGCGGTGTCGCCGAATTTGCAGGGCGAGTACAGGTACGACTTCGCCGACCACGCCGAGACCACGCCCCTGATCAAGATGTACACTTTGGGGCATAAGGCGGAGATGGAGCCCATCCGGGCCGACGGGCTGAGGTATCACGGCTGCGCGCCTATCTTGAGCCTGCTCAGGCACCTGGGTTACATCGAGACGGTGGCCTATCCAGCGGATGAGCGATACGTCTTCGAAAGGGCCAAGATGTTCGTTCAAGCGGAGGGGTACCTGCCCGCTCCCGAATCGGCCTACAGCATCGCCTGCGCCATTGACGAAGCGCTGAGGTGCAAGGAGTCCGGGGAGAGCAAAACCATAGCTTTCAATATCTCAGGGCACGGGTTCATGGACATGCAGGGGTACAGGGAGGTACTGGGCCTTCCGTAGAGGAGAGTAGCAATGCAGGGAGTGGTTAAGCGGGAAGAGCCGGTTGGGCTGAGACATCTAACCAGCCGGGAAAAGGCAGCTTTGTCAGAGTTCGTTGCCAGGCTGCGGGAGAGGTATGCTGACGAGGTTATGCTGGTCGTGCTCTTCGGCTCCAAGGTGCGGGGCGACTTCGACGAGGAGTCGGACCTGGACGTGCTGGTGGTTGTCGAGGGCGACGATCGGTGGCCTTATTGGCGCGAGATCACCGACTTGACCTCTGACTTGTTGCTGGACTACGAGGTCAACGTGTCCGCTTTAGTATTCGATGAGCAGCATTACCAGTGGCTGGCGGAGCATCGCACTCCCATTTACAACAACACGACTGGGAAGGGGGTCCTCGTATGGATGAGGAAACGCGACGAATCATCATTGAGGTACGCATAGAGAAGTGCAAGGAAGACCTTCAAGCGGCACGAGAATTGCTGAGGCTGGGTTTCCTTCGCGCCGCTGTGAACAGGGCTTATTATGGCGTCTTCCACATCACTTCGGCTGCGTTGCTCACCCTTGACATCGAGCGCAGCAAGCATTCAGGCGTGCAATCTGCCTTTAGCCAGCATCTTGTCAAGCCAGGCTGCATCGAGCCGGAGTACAGCAAGATATACGCCCGGGCCAGACGATTGCGAGAGGACTACGACTATGCCGACGAACTGAGGGATTTAGACGAGAAGGTCACCGCTGATTTGCTGGCCGACGCCGAAAGGTTCGTGGCCAGAATGGAGCGGTATCTGAGGGAAGTGGGGGCAACAGGCTAAATGCACAAAGAGCTGAAAAGCGCGGCTTTTGCCGTTCTGATCATCGCTGCAAGCTATTTCTTCGGCGATGTTTGTAAGCGAATCGGTCAAGGATACGAACTGATTCTCTCCCCGTCTGGCGAGACTCTGGACCTCGCTCTACGGCTTCTTCTGGCCCTGGCGGCGGTTGCCATAACAGCCGGCCTGGTTGCGGCCCTGGTTCGCCCCCGCTGGGCTTGCTTTCTCATCTTCGCTCTCTCGGCCCTGGCGATGCTCCTGGGTTGGGAGCTGAAGGCCAGCGGCGGCGTGCTGACGGCCGTGTACTTCATCGCCTCGCTCATCTATGTCGAAAGAATCGCCGGGGAGCTCAATGATCGCTTGCACTTCTCCGTGCGACCCATCTCCCAGAGCCAGCCCATCTTGCTCACGACGCTCATCATCGTGGCGTGCGGAAGCTTCTATTTTGGCTATGCGGCTGAGATCGAAAGGGAAGGCTTCTCGATTCCACCTGCCCTCGTCGAGATGGTTGTGGAAAGGATGGAGAAAGAGGCCATTAGACTCCTACCGGCAGACGTGGGGGAAGCTGCCATAGCCGGATTCAGAGACCAGTTTGAGCGGGTATTGGATGAAATGGAGGAAGAGGTCAGCAAACGCCTGCCAGCAGCCCAGGCGGAAGTAGTTATGGCCGAATTCAGGCACCAGCTTGAGCGGGTGCTGGATGAAATGGAGAAAGAGGCCGGTGAACACCTGCAGGCGGTCGAGAGGGAAGCTATCATAGCCAGATTCAGAGAGCAGTTCGAAAGGACGCTGGTGGAGTTTGTGGAAAAAGCGATAAGACCCTACGAGCAGTGGATACCGCTCGTCTTCGCCATCAGCCTGTTCACGCTCTTGGCGACCATCACCCGCCTTCTTTCCTGGATACCTGTTCTGGCCTTGATGGTCATCTTTCCCCTCTTGACCGCCCTGGGCGTGACCGAGGTGGTAGCAGAAACAGGCTTGATCAGAAGGCTGACCCTTGGCTAGGGCGTTGACCGCGTTGAAGAGGGCTCAGGGATTACCTGAGCCCTCTTTTTTGTTCCAAAATTAAAGGACTAGGGTTGACCAGACCCTAGTCCCACTTTGGAGGTTAGCAAAATCTTCTTTTTTGTTTTGCTAACCCTATTATAGCATACGGGCGTCAAGGCATCGTCAGTCGGGCGTCAGAGAACAGCGGATTCGCAGAATTCACGGATTATTGAGTGTGGCCTTTCAGTTCTCCCCGAACGGTCTGATAGAGTTCCTCGGCCTTGAGGGCCTGCAAGGTGTAGCAGGGAGCGCCCAGGGCATCGGCCAGGTGCTGGGCCAGACCACGATCAAACGAAGCGTGCTCCATGTTGATGACCACCGAGCGAATGTGGCTGCGCTGGATGCGGTCGGCCATTTTGAGTGCCTCATCTTGGGCCGGGAGGTCGGTCATGGAGACGTTGCCCGCTCCGTCGGTCAGGAGGATCATCAAGGGCATCACTTCGGGGTTGCGGCGAAGCTCCCTCTGGCACACGCGGTAAGCCAGGAGCAGCCCACTGGAGAGCGGGGTCTTGCCGCCGACGGGGATGTCCTGGAGGGCTTTCTGGGCTAGCTTCATGCTGGAGGTAGGGGGCAGGACTAATCTGGCCTCATCTTTTTGGAAGACGACGAGGCCCACCTGGTCCCGGCGTTGATAGGCGTCGTCGAGGAGGGACATGATGGCCCCCTTGGTGGCTACCATGCGCTCCGCGGCGGCCATGGACCAACTGGCGTCCACCACGAAGAGGATGAGGTTGGCTGCCCGCCGCACTCGCACCTTGCGCTGCAAATCCTCATCGGTGATGGCCAGGGCCAGATTGCCGCTCTGGCGATGGATTTGGTGGGGAGCGGCATAGCGGAAGGTAGCGTCGAAGGCGATGTCGTCGCTCTGCCCGTTGGCTGGCCGGCTCTGGACGTAGCGTCCCCGCTTGCGCTCGGTCTTGGTGAAACTGCGCTTGCCCGCGCTGTGCCTGGTCAGCCGGTCCAGCGGAGTCTCCACACGCCTGGGCTTGAAGGCTGGGCCTATGGACACCGGCGTGTCTGCCTGCCGGATGTAGGAGAGAGGCACGGGATCCGCCTGGTGGCCCTTGAGCGGAGTCGTCATATTAGCCTCGCCGCCTGGGGTAGTTGAGGTTTCGGGTTTCGAGTTTCGGGTTTCGAGTGGTGAGGCCGCGTTCTGGTGACCCAGCTCCGTGCTTACCTGGGTCAACTTCTCCTTCAAGTCCTGGAGCCCCAGCTCTGCCTCTTCCTGGAAAGGCTGCCTCTTCAGGCGGTGGGGCAGGGCCAGCTCGGCCGCCGCCAGGATGTCGGTTTCGTTGATCCGACGTCGCCCGGCGAAGGCGGCGTGAGCCAGGGCCGTCTTGAGGATGACGATGTCCGGCCGGTGTCCGTCCACCGGCAGGTTCGCCATTAGCTCGGCGATGACCAGTAGATCCCTCGGGTCATACCTGACCTCAGGCAGAAGTTCCCTGGCGCGGGCGATCTCGCGCGAGAGTTGCTCCTCGTGAGGCTCCCATTCCTCCCGAAAGCCCTCCGGGTCTTGTTCGAACTGGACACAGCGCTCCAGAATCTCCACCCGGGCCCTGGGATCGGCGATGCCTTTGATCTCCACGCAGAGGGAGAAGCGGTCCAGCAGTTGTGGGCGCAGCTCCCCTTCCTCAGGGTTCATGGTGCCCACCAGGATGAAGCGGGCGGGATGGGAGAAGGAGATGCCTTCTCGCTCCACCACGTTCACGCCCATCGCCGCCGAGTCCAGCAGCAGGTCAACCACGTGATCATCTAGCAGATTGACCTCGTCTACGTAAAGCAGACCGCGGTTGGCGGCGGCCAGCACCCCCGGCTCGAAGTGGCGCTCGCCGCGCTTGATGGCCAATTCGATGTCCAGCGTACCCACCACCCGGTCCTCGGTGGCGCTGACCGGCAGGTCCACGAAGCGAGTTCGGCGACAAGCTACGGGTAGCTCTTCACCGCGCTCGACTCGCTCGCGGCAGTTATCGCAAAGGATTTGAAGTTGCCCAGGATCGCAGTTGAAGGGACAATCGGCCACCACCTCGATCTCTGGCAGCAGGGCGGCCAGGGCCCGGGCTGCGGTGGACTTGGCCGTGCCCCGCTCGCCGCGTATCAACACTCCGCCGATTTGGGGGCTGATGGCGTTCAGAATGAGAGCCATCTTCATTTTCTCTTGGCCGACGATGGCCGTGAAGGGGAAAACGGGTGGCATATCAACTCCGGTTGACTTTGCTACGCTTTAGGCACTGCGTGGTAGATTATACCTTATCCTGGCAAAAAAGAAAAGCCTCGGCGTCGTTCAAAACTGCTTGCTGAAGCTGCTTCTCGCCTGTGCCGAAACACTACAACGGATTTGGAAAAAAGCGGATTGGGAGCAAAGAATCCGTTCCTTTCTAAATCCGTTGTTGTGTTGTGTGATCGTCATCGTCATCTCGGATACCTCCCATCGTCTCGACCACGAAATCGTGGGCGATGGCCCGAAACTCTCCCCAGTCCCGCCAATCTTCCCCCAGAACTCGCAAGCTATCGGCCACCGCCGCCAGCTCTGCCACCGACACCTGGCGGAATGATAGGATGTGCTCTTCCTCATCCTGAGGTATTAGCTCTCCCTCTCCTCCCCTTACCAGGAAGACGTAAGAAACAAAGGGCATTGTCTCCTCCTGGCAGCGAATCTCGTATTCGAGGAGGCCCAGAAAGTGCTCCACCTCTACCTCCAACCCCATCTCCTCTCGAACTTCTCGATGCAGCGCGCTCAAGACGCTCTCTCCCCAGCTCACCCCGCCGCTGGGCAGGCGATAGGTGTCTGGGGGATAGATGTCCTTGGTGTGCAGGATTAGCCCGGCGGACCGCCTGACGACGAATATTACCTCGCCGCGTCTTTCGGCCAACACCCCTCGCCAAAACTCAAAACGCTCCCTACCCCGTTCCAGGGAATAGCCACGTCGCTCGATGGGGCCGTATTGCCTGGCTAACTCTTCGATTTCTGCTGGATTGATCAGGCTTTCGATGTCCAATTTACACTCCCACCTGTCATCAACGGCCTCACTTTTCCCCCCTTTTTTAGCGTTGACTGAGCACCATCACGAAGTGGGCCACTGTCTGACCGGCCTCACCGGTATACTCATTCCCTGGTTACAGTACCCACACTCCATTGGCTGACGAATTCCTGATCGGAGATGGAGCCACTGGCCCACGCCTCCAGGCTGGTCCAGTCAATGATGATCACTCTGAGCCCCACCTCGCTCTCTCCAGCAGGCATAACAGCCAGGCGCATTCCGCCGTTGATGGGAGGCTGCACCCTGGCCATAGCTCGGGCCGCAGCCAGGGCGATAAGTGTCGTCTGAGCCTGAAATACGCTGCTGTCAACGTCGTAGGAGCTTGAGTAGCGAATGGACGCCGACCGTGGCTCCCCCCTTATTGTGATCCTCAACGTATCGGGGGCTACTCCGCGAGCAGTTGCCTCCTCTTTGATCAGCGCTATGGCCTCGGCATCCGTCAGAGGGCCGGGGCCAGGAGTGGGCGTCCGGGTGGGAGCAGACGTTGGAGTGATGGTCGGAGGCGGGACGCTCGTGGGGGGCGGCGAGGGGGCCTGGCAGGCCATGCCCAGCCAGCCAAGGAGGCAGAAAACGACGCCGACGGCAGCAATGTGCCTCATTTATACATCGGTTCCTGTTTTGCGTTGCGATTTGACTCGAAACTCGAAACTCGAAACGCGACTTACCCCGTGAGAGGAGCCACGTAGATGATCAGAGTTAGGAGCGAGTCAACAGCCGCGTAGATGAAGTAGGCGACAAAGATAGATTGGCTGCGCGTGCGCTTCAGGTAGGCCCACACTACCCCTACAGATATGGCAGCCAGAAGCACTGGAACGATCCACTGCCCCAGGATAAGGCCCAGCAAAGGGGATAGTATGGAAACTAATGGAGACCGGCTCAGCAAATCGGGGAGGAGGAAGACCTTGGTCCCCAGTTGCAGGAGCATGGCCACACCGAGGGCCCTGAGGCCGTGGGGGTCCGAGACCTCGGATTCCCTGGTGGTCAAAGCGAAAAGGATAAGCCATCCGAGGGGAATGAGTACCCAATTCAAAGCGACGGGTATAAAGAAGATAGCGGTGAAAAAGCTCATGACCGCACCGAGGACTCTGTCCACGACCTCATAGACGGTGATACGATTGAGCGTCTCTTTGGCCTGGGGTGAGGTGCTGGCATAGACAACGTGGTAGCGCTGGAAACCGGCGGTGTCAATCCACACCAGGTGAAGATACCCTTGATCGTCAACAGCCACGCTGGGCCGCACCGAAGCGCCAGCGCTCGCATTGACGATCTCTTGCCCTTCGATCTGCCTTGTCCCCACGTCAATGGCCGCGATTTGGAGCGTCTCCAGGTTGCCTGGGCCGCGAACCTGGGTGAAGCAGGCTAATACCTGGTGTGCTGGCTGACCCTCCAGGAATTGTGGCTGGCCTGTCAGGCTCGGGTCAACGCCCCGAACGTGGACTGGCTCGCCCGTCATCTCCAGTGGCGGATAGTCGAACGTCTCTGTGGCGTCACGCTGACTCAGGGCAGGCTGGGGGAAAGCCTGGTAGAAGGTGAAATCTATGACCTCTCCCCGTTCGCGCACCTCCAGTACCCAGGCCAGGTAGACCGAGCTCTCGTCCAGTCCCAGCCACGGCCCGTCGAACGCGGCGCCGGCCGTCGGCCCGCCGAGTAGGCTCATCTGGATCAGGGGTTCGGTCGCTAAGATGTCTGGGCCCAGCGTCCGGCGTTGGGGATCGTAGACAGCGTAGTGGAATTTGGGCTTCTCTGCCTCTACCTCCACTCTCCAGGCCAGGTGCACGAAGCCCTGGCGGTCTATCTGGGCCGCCGGCAGTAGCCCACCCGGGATCAGCATTTCTGCCGGGACGACGATCGTTCCCGACCAGGCCAGCGCGGCGTGGTAGCAGCCAGGACGGATGTACACGTTATCAGACCAAAAGAGCTCTACGGTCTGGCCTGCAGGATCAAGCACCATCGAGCTGTGGGTCACCCGCCGTTCGGGCGGCGAGAGGGCGGTAGCTTCCTGGATCACCTCACCATTGGCCGACAGGCGGGCGTAGAAGAGTTGCGTATTCCGCTCCTTCTTGTCCAGCCAGGCAAGGTGCAGTTGGCTTGTGGTGTCCATTAGAAGTTGAGGCTTCATGGGGGAGTTGCTGCGCAGGTCAAGGGGGGCCTGGACGACCACCTCAGCGCGCTCATTCAAGCGGGCAAAGTTCAGCTCGTGCTCAGGCCCGACCCACACCATGAAGCTATTCCCTGCCTCGTCCACCTGCAAGGCCACCTGGTTGTTCAGGATGGCTGTGCCCAGCAGCTTTCCGTTGCTCCACTGGTCCGAAGCGCGGGGCGTAGTAGTAGGGGTCAGCCCGCAGCCCGTGGCCACCAGAGCCAGCAGGATCAACGCTACCGCCGAGGCCAGGGGTAGTCGAAACCAGGTATTTCTGCCTTGCGCTATCTGCCTCACCGTCGCCATAATTCTACTCCCATATCAGACCTGACAGGTTTCACACGAAAACCTGTCAGGTCTTAACTTATTGGGTCTTTGGGAATTGGCATGAGTAGCGGGCTGGAGTCCCCAACTCGTTGGGGTTTGCCGCGCCGCACCCCCAACGAGTTGGGGACTCCGATACTGTGACCCTGCGAAATCCCAAAGAGCCAACTTATTATGCACAGGCGGAGAACATAGTTCCCCGCCTGAGAGACAGTGTTATTGAGATTTGGAGCCCTGCACGTTGCCTACGTGGTGCCCCGCATTTGCGGATCCAGGGCGTCGCGCAGGCCATCGCCCACGAAGTTAAAGGCCATCATTACCAGGGAGAGAAGCACCGCCGGGAAGACGAGCAGATGTGGGTTGGACCTCATGGCTTGCCAGCCGTCGTTGATCATCTGGCCCCAACTGGGGAAGGGAGGTGGCACACCCAGGCCGATGAAGCTCAGGATGGCCTCGTACATGATCAGTCCTGGCATGTTCAAAGTAAGGGTCACAATGATGGGCCCCAAACTATTGGGTATCATATGGCGGGCGATAATGGACACGTCCCTGGCCCCGATCATGCGTGCTGCCTCTATGAATTCCTTCTCCCGGAGGGAGAGGAACTGTCCGCGCACCAGGCGCGACATGCCCATCCAGCTTACCAGCCCAATGCCCAGTACCAGGTTACGTATGGCCGCGAAGCCGGCCGTGGAACCGAGGATGACCATGATCAGGATGATGAAAAGCAGGGTGGGGAGGCCGTACAAAATGTCCACGAAGCGCATCATCAGCGTGTCCACGCTGCCGCCCAGATAGCCCGATATGGATCCATAGATCATGCCGAAGGTCATGATTGCCAGAGAGCATAAGACGCCCACGGCAAGGGATACCCGGCCGCCGTATACGATCCGGCTGAACACATCGCGCCCGTATTTGTCGGTGCCCATGATGTGCGGAAACCCGCCCTCTTCTGTACGCTGCAGGCTGGGGGCGGCTCTGGTGTTGTAGAAATCGGCTTCCTGGTAGTCGTAAGGGGCCAACAGAGGTTGGCTCTCACGGCCCAGGGCCCAGGATATAATGCCATCGTCGGCGAAGATGGCAAATACGATAACGATGGTGAGGAAGATGCCACTTACGACGGCCGCTCTGTTGCGCAGCAGCCGCCGCCACGCATCTCGCCACAGGCTCTCTGGCGGGCGTGTGAACTCCCATTCCGAAGCCCTTTTTTGACGCTCAGTTATCGCAACTGCTTCACTCATAGTGTCTCCTTGATTACTCAAAACGTATGCGCGGATCCAGGAAGGCATAGGAGATGTCCACCAGGATATTCATGAACACCAGCAGCACGGCATAGACCAACATGGTGCCCATGATCAGCGTGTAATCACGGTCGGATATGCTGGTGACGAAGAATCGCCCGATGCCGGGTATCGAAAAGACGTGCTCGATGATGAAAGAGCCCGTCAACCAGGCAGCCATGAGGGGGCCCAGGACTGTGGTCACAGGGATCAGCGAGTTCTTGAGGGTATGGCCAACGATCACCGCTCGCTCCCGCAGGCCCTTGGCTCGGGCGGTGCGGACGTAGTCCTGACGGATTACCTCCAACATGCTGGCTCGGGTCAGGCGGGCGATGAGGGCCGACCCTCCTGAACCCAGGGTGATAGCCGGCAGGATCATGTGGCTCAGCCAGTCACTGAAGCTTTTGGTACCCCAACGGGCCAGGGGGAGGGCTGGCAGATCATGCTGGTTCAGCCAGAGCATGGACAGCATGAAAATCAGCCCCAGCACGAAGTTGGGGATGGATACACCCAGCATGGCAAAGAACATGCCAACGTAGTCAACGATGGTGTTCTGTTTGAGAGCCGAGATGATGCCCAGGGGAATGCCTATGCCCACCGCTATGAGGGTGGCGAAGATGCCTAACTGGGCCGAGACCGAGACGGCCGATTTCACTATCCCGCCATCGAACAGCACGTTGTTGATGGTGCGTCCCCGATATTTGTAGGAGGGACCCAGGTCACCTCCCAGCAGCCCGTGCTGCCCGAAGTCTCGTATGTTACCGGTGTCAACGATGTCGCCTACCATGTAGCGGATGTACTGCTTCCAATCTGGCTCGTCGAGGTGATAGCGGGCTTCGAAGTTGGCCCGGATCTCCGGAGACATCGGCCGGCCCTCGGAGCTAAAAGGCCCCCCCGGCACCAGCTTCATGGCGCTAAAGACGACCACGGTAACCATCAATAAAACGGGCACCATCCACATAAACCTTCTGATGATATAGGTAGTCATGTTTCCTCCTATGCTGTGGGCTGTGTCATTGCGAGTCCCTCGATACCTCAGGATAAACTCCGCGAAGCAATCTCCTGCCTTCAAATGCAAGCAACGGTGGGGATTGCTTCCCTTCGACAAGCTCAGGACAGGCGTCGCTACGCTCCTACTAAGAAACAAACCGTTGTGTGCAAAACCCGGTGAGCGAACGCCGGTTGAGTAGCGTAGCGTGTCGAAACCAAGTGAGCGACTCTACCGGCGACCCGCTTGGCCTCGATACGTCGCTTCGCTCCTACTCGGCCGGCGCTGACGGGTTTCTTTCCCAATGAGTAGCGCGACCGCGCTATGGAGCAGCTCGCAATGACATCCATGGAAGTTTGGTTGCGGCTAGAGGCTGCGCTATGATGATCTGATAATGTCCAGGAATAATAGCAAAAGAGCTATGTAGCTCTCGGAGTGAGAGCTACATAGCTCAGAGAGTCTAGCTTACTGCAGACTCCAGTGGTAGAGAGGCGGTGAACCGAAAGGCGGATACTCGAAGTTGACACCCTCCTTGACCAGGGTGTTCCGTTCGTAGCCCATGATGGGGATGATCGCCACTTCATCCTCACACAGGATCTTGTCGGCCTCAAAGTAGTAGGCCTCACGCTCATCAGTGTCGAACGAGGTTCCGGCCAGATCCATCAACTCGTCGAACCGCTCGCTCTCCCAACCGGTGTACTGGAAGGTTGACGAGGGCGCGAAGACCACCTGGAGCTGGTTCTGCGGGTCGCCGTAGTCCATCACCCAACCCATGCGGTAGGCGTTGAACTCGCAGGCTGCCAGTTCTTCCTTGGAGTTGTTGCACTGATCAAGGTAGTCCAGGTAGACGGCCCACTCGTTGACGCGCAGCTCTACATTGATGTTCAGGTTCTCCGTCCACATGGCGGCCACGGCTTCGAGGATGTCCTCGTTACCTCGGTTGAACCAGATCCTCAACACCGGGAAGCCCTCTCCGTCCGGGTACCCGGCCTCGGCCAGGTACGCCTGGGCCTGCTCAGGATTGAAGGTGTGGCCGCACGTGCCCCACTCCTGGTAGCCCAGGATCCTGGGCGGCGTGGTGCACGAGAGAGCGGTACGCCACGGCGTGTTCAACACGTTGTCGATGATGGCCTTGCGGTCAATGGCCGAGGCCAGGGCCTTGCGCACCAGCACGTTGTCCGTGGGCGGTGCTAGAACGTTCAGCCCAACGTAGTACACCCCAGGGCGCGGCAGGATACGGAGCTCCTCGCTGAGGACGGGGTCGGCCAGGATGCGCGGCATGTCCTCGCTCGGATAAGCGCCGACGTGGACTTCATCGTTTTCGTAGAGAGCCAGCCAGGTGGCATCCTCTACGATGATGGGCAGGGTGATCTTCTCGATCTTGACGTTGTCGGCGTCCCAGTAGGTGGGGTTCTTCACCAGCCCTACCTCGGCCTCGTGATCCCAGTAATCCAGCAGGTAGGCGCCGTTGCTCACGTAGTTGCCCGGCTCGGTCCACAGATCCCCGTACTCCTCGACGAGGTCCAGGCGGACGGGATAGAAGGTGGAGAAGGGCAGGACGGTCTCGAAGTAAGGCGTGGGTGCCTTGAGCGTGACTTCAAAGGTATAGTCGTCCGGGGCCTTGACACCCAACAACTCAGGATCGTCAATCTCGCCCGTGTTGAACTCCTCCGCTCCCTCCACGTCGTACATCAGCCAGGCGTACTCAGCCGCCGTCTCCGGCAACATCAGCCGGACGACGCCGTCCACGTAGTGCTGGGCCACGACGGGCACGCCATCGGACCAGACGGCGTCCTTGCGCAGGTTGATGGTGTATACCAGACCGTCGTCGGAGACCGTGAAGTCGGTGGCTCCTGCGGGCTGGATGGAGCCGTCGCCTCGGTACTCGAACAGGCCTTCGATGCACTGATGGATGATCAGGTGCGAGGTGGTGTCGGTGGCCAACTGGATATCCAGCGTGGGCGGCTCAGTGCCGAGGGGGTACCACAGTCCCTCTAGCTGCACCTTGGGCGGCACAGGCGTTGGGGGTATGGGCGTGGCCGTAACCACCACTTCCACCTTCTTCTCCACCTCTACCTCTTTGACCACCTCTACCTCGACGGGCACTTCCTTTATGACCTCTACCTCTTTGATCACCTCTTTCTCAATGGGCACTTCCTTTATGACCTCCACGATCTCAGGGGCCGGCGGAGCGCAGGCCGGGAGTATCATGGCGGCTATTGCCACCAGGGCGATCAGGGTCATCCACTTCTTGTTGGTAAACATTTCTTCCTCCTTTTAGTTTTTGTGTTGCGATAGGCAAATCAACCTGGAGGCGGAGGGTCCCTCCGCCTTTATCTTTTTATAGTCCCGTTTCACCACCCCCTTTCTTGATGTCTACTGTTGGAGGTAACTTCTCTCCGGGAAACAGTTTGTTGGCTAAAGGTGCGCTAATTTCTCTTCTCACTAACTCGGAGATACTACTGCACCTGTTATACCCATAAAATGCGCCAAAGGTTCACTATCGAGACCGCCTCTGTATTTTAGCAACAAAAGCCAGAAAAGTCAAATGCTGATTTTCACCTAGGCACCATAACATCTCCCCCCGCAGACGCGCCGAGAGGCGGTAGACCAACAGTCCTAGTACCACCACTATCTCCAGAAACCACCAGACGAGGGCCAGCGGGTTGTAAAGTGTTCAGACTACGGCTCTATTTTTACCCTGCCTGTTCACAAAGTACCCGATAATTGCACCGATCAACAACACGGTGAACACAAAAATGAGACCGCCAAGCATCCACGACCCTCGAAGGCCAACGATCGTCCCCACCAGCATGCACCCTGCCAGCACGCCCATCGCGGTTATCACATCTAGTCCTAGCTCCTTCAATGGCCGATTGGCAGCGACCCATAAGCCCGCCCCACCCGCCATGCTCAGCAAACTGGCTGCCAGGGCGAAAGCGAAAATCTGGGTCCCGGTGAAGTAAGGCAGGCCTACCACCAGAATGCCACACGTTCCCTGGCGAGAGGGAAGTGGATATTTGCGGTTTACAGTCACTTTTACGAGAATCAAACGTCCGAACGCCGCATCGTCTGAAGTCACCGTCCAGTGTAGTGGTTTCGTTTCGCCTGGATCGAGGGGGAGCTTCGTATTTACCTCTCTCATCAGGGTGACATACCCCTCAGTGATGTGGGCACGAGTGTATAATTCGATCGGCCTTTCAAGGGGGTTCGTGAAGGTCGCGGTTATTGTACCAGTCTCTGTCTTGGTCATCATCACGGGACATCTCAAGGTCGTGAGCGGCGCATCTTGTTTGATGGAAGGATCAAACATGACCGCTTCGAAATCTCCCCAAACGACGATACCAAAGAGAGCCATCCCGAGAAGAACACCGACCGAAAAGATGAGCACACCCAGGGTGCGAATAGTTTTGTTTTTTAAGCTCATCGTAAATCTCCTTTGTCGAACAATCAAATCAGCCCCGCTGAGAGGGCAGAGCGCTCTCCCTCGACGGGGCTGGGTGATTTTAAGAAGCTACGCAAAGCTCACCTCTTTTTTGCCACGAATGACACGAATTTTCACTAATTTTTATTTTTTCGTGTTAATTCGTGCAACTTGTCCTGAGCCTGTCGAAGGGTTCGTGGCAAATTTCTCACCTCTTGCCCAAACGGCTGTACCAGGCAGCCCCAATGATGCCCAGGAGCAGGCCGCTGACCGAAGCACTGTAGGAGAGGAAGCTTAAGATAAAGCTCGCTTCGACGACCTTGATGGTCATCAGGAAGGGGGCCAGAAAACCGAACAGAACCAGGACAAAGCCGAGGGCGATGATTTCCCGAGGATGTAGGGGTCTCATTGGTAGAGCCAACATGCTGCAAAGTGTTCAGGCGCCGGTTCAAAATCCGGTGGCTCTTTCACGTCACACAAACCTTTTATCACGTGGGGACAGCGGGGATGGAACCGACATCCCGGCGGGGGATTGATCAGGCTGGGAGGCTCTCCGGGCGGCACTTCCTTGAAGGTGGCGGCATTCGCTGCATCCGGGTCAGAGGTTGCCGCCAGCAGCGCATGGGTATAGGGGTGGCGAGAATCGCGCAGAAGGTCATCAACTTTTGCTCTCTCGACCAGCTTGCCCGCATACATGACAAAGATACGTTCCGAAAAGTAGCGAACGGTGGAGAGGTCGTGGGTGATATAGATGACCGCCAGGTTGTGGGAGTGTTGCAAGCCCCGCAGAAGTCTGAGAATCTCCACCCGCACCGAAGCGTCGAGCATGGACACTGGCTCATCAGCCACGATGAGCTTCGGCTCCAGGATCATGGAGCGGGCGATAACTACCCGTTGCTGCTGACCACCACTGAGCATGTGAGGAAACTTGGTTATATATTCCTCTATAGGGGTCATCTTGACCTCTCCCATCACATCGCGGATGCACTGCTCCCGTTCTGCTCTGCTTTTCACCCCGTTGATGATCAGGGGTTCTTCCAGGATGCGCTGAACGCTCATGAAGGGAGGCAGTGCTCCGTAAGGGTCCTGCTGTACGTAGCCCACCTGGGAGCGATAGAATTTCATCTCGCGTTTCCCCTTTGTGCTGAGTTTGATGCCCTCAAACGAAATTTCGCCCTTGGTGGGCCGGTACAGTCCCAGAATAGTCTTCATCAGGGTGGTTTTCCCGCAGCCACTCTCGCCGACGATGCCAATCGCCTCTTTGTGGTGCAGGTCGAAGTTCACGCCGTCCACCGCCTGCACATATCCGGCGTGTCCAAACCCCCAGCGCCTCAGCTCGAACCACACGTGCAAGTTCTGAATTGACAGCAGGGCTGGAGGTTGGATATTGGATATTGGATATTGGATATTAGGGGTTGGAGATTGGGGAACCTGGACGTGCTCTTTCATGTTATACTCCTGGCAACCGCGAGGGTAGCCCTTACCCTCCACGTTTCACGTTTGGCCTCACGCATACAACCAGCATTTGACTTGACGTCTGTTCGCCCCCACCACAGGCGGATCTTGATCGCACTGTTCAAAGCGCTGGGGACAACGCGGTGCGAACCGACAGCCCGGCCGGAGATTGATAAGGCTAGGTGGTTGGCCGGTGATGAACTCCGGCTCTTTGTCGCCTCGCAGTCTCGGTACGCTGGCCATGAGCTTTTGTGAGTATGGATGGAGAGGGGCGGTGAAAAACCGGGCCGCGTCGCTCACCTCCACGATCTGGCCAGCGTACATCACGGCCACGCGGTCTGCCAGCTCGCTGGAGGTGGCGATATCATGAGTGATCAGAATAAAGCTTATCTCCAAATCCTTCTTGATGCGTTTGAGCAAGTTAAAGATGTTCGCCTGTGTCAGTACGTCCAGCGCGGATGTCGGCTCGTCGAGGATGACGAGGCCCGGCACGGTCGTCAGCGCCATGGCAATGGCGACCCGCTGCCGCATGCCGCCGCTCAACTCAAAGGCATAGCGGTTCAAAAAGCCAACCGGCACCCCTACGCGCTGAAACATTATGCGGGCCTGGGCCAATGCCTTATCCTTTTTCACCGCGCCATGTACCATCATAGGCTCTGCCACCTGATCCCCCACCCTGAGAACCGGATTCAGAGCGTTCATGGCCGCCTGTGGTACCAGCGACATCTGGACCCACCTGACCTCCCGTCGGAACTCCTCATCCCCCATGGTCATCACGTCCGTACCGTCCAGATAGACGCTGCCGGAGTAGGCAGCCACGTTGCGGGGGAGGAGCCGCAAGATGGCCTTGGCCAGCGAGGTCTTTCCACAGCCGGATTCGCCGACGATCACTATGGCTTCGGTGTAATCGAGATCAAGGTTCACTCTATCTACTGCTTGAACAATCCCCTGGGTGGTGCGGAAGTGAAGCAGCAGGTTTTCCACGCGCAACAGTCTGGCTTCCGACATTGTTTTACAGACCTCTCAGTCTTGGGTTGAAGATGCAATCACGGACCGGCGGCGTGGGAGCCGCCTCTGCTAGAAACTTACAGACCTCTCAGTCTTGGGTTGAAGATGCGATCTAAGGCAAAGCCCATCAGGGAAAAGCCGAGTCCGGTCACTGCCAGGAGAGCGGCGGGCTCCAGCATCCAGTAGTATTGCCCCTCGTACAGGGCACCGTTGACGCGAGCGTCGTTGATCACCTTACCCCAGGTGGGGAGAATGGGATCGCCCAGCCCTAGTACGGACAGTGCCGCCTCGAGGAACACAAAGCTGGGGATCATGATGACTAACTGCGGAATCAACATGGGGACGATGCGCGGGATCAAGTAGCGAAAGATGATCCGCAAGTCGCTGGCGCCGTAGGCCTGGGCAGCCTCGACGTACGGCGCTTCCTTCACCTGAAGAAAGACGGCCCGGTAGGTCTTGATCGCGCTGCCAAAGATACTCAGGATGATGACGACCCCCAACATTAACCAGATACTTTTAGAGTAGAAGGTGCCGATCATGACGAGGATAGGAAGAACGGGCAAGATCAGATTCACTTCGGTGACCCGCTGGATGAGCATGTCCACCCACCTCCCGTACCAGGCACCAATGCCAGAGATGGCCATGGTGGTGATGGTGGTGCCAACGGCTGCCAGGAGCCCAAAAGCCAGGGCAATCGGCGTTCCATAGAGCAACGCTATCCTCAAGTCCCGGCGGCGGTGGTCGGTTCCTACCGGTCCGTGCACCTGGCCGTAGATCACGAGCTTGGCGTCCAGGTCGGCGCCCTCCTCAAACACAAGCCCACTGACCCGCAGTGCGTAGGCGCCCTTGAGGGGAACGAGCGTCTCCGCAGCCGGGTCTGCAAACAGCCCCCGCTCGGGAAGCTCTCCACCCAGCCTGCGCTTGAGCTTCGCGTCCTGGGAGATGCGGTACGTATCGGATTGATGGAGCGAAGAATCCCCAACCCTGATTTCTCTCCCATCTGGAGTTAGCCAGGAAAGGGAAACATAAGGCTGTTTCTCGTTGTACTGGGCAGTAAAAAAGACCGATAGCTCTTGCGGGAACCCATCGTAGGTGTAGTCGAAGGGGAACGAAATCGTTATCTCGGTCCTGTCCTCAGAAACAACCGTGGTACTCTTGCTGGCCGATCCATCCTGGCTGCTCATGACGAGGGTCGGGGGGAGATTCCGCCTTGTGAGAAGGTTCATCCAGATTGGTTGCGCGTTTTTGGGGTTTTCGTACCAAACCTCTGGCCCACCACGCCAGAGTCTGATCGCTTCGCTATAGGGTATGGTAATCAGCGCATAGATTGAGACAGCGACCAAAGCCAGGATGATCACCAGGCCGGCCACGGCAGACGGATAGCGTATAATTTCTTTAAGCGTTCTCATGCTCTTCTACCCTCATCTCCAATTTTTACCCTGGGGTCTACCAGGGCGTAGATGAAATCCAGGAGAAAGACTGTGATCGCCAGGAGGTAGGCATAAATGACGGTGGAGCCCACAATCACCGGCGTATCGAAGAGACCGATGGCCCGGTAGAGGGCTCGCCCGAGCCCTGGCCAGTTGAAGACGGTCTCCAAAATGATGGCCCCTTGCCAGAGAGCGATCAGGGTCATGGCAAAGCTGGTGATAATCGTGGGCAGGGTCGGTCTAAGAATGTAGCGTCGCTCGATCTCCCTGGAGGACAATCCCTTGGCCTTGGCCATCTCAACGTAATCCTCACTGGAGTAAATGAGAAAGAACGTCCGCCACCCATAGGCGCTCGCAAAGATCGCGCTGATGACAATGGCAGAGACGGGCAGGATCAGATGTTTGAGCACACTGAGGGCATAGCCCACAGTGGACTCGGGAGGCGGCGCAGCGACCATCGAGCCGAAGGGCAGGATTTGCAGCACCGCCGCAAAGATGAGAATCAGGAAAAGGCCGTAAAACCAGGCCGGGGCAGCGGACGATGGCGCAAGGGCGACGATTAGCTTGTCTAGCAGGCTGCCATACCTTCTGGAGAGATAGAGAGCGAGGAAAAGGCTCAGGAAGAAAAGGAAGAGATTCGCCGCGCCCCACAGGGCCAGGGTGGGCGGAAGGCGCTCCAGGAGGATCAGCCGAACCTGTTTCGACCCACTGTCGCTGAACATCAGCTCGGCAAGCCCCAGGTTGAGCGTCATGGCGTCCTTAAGGAAAGCGAAGCTGCGCACCACAAACGGTTTATCCAGGCCCAACCGCTTTTCTGCCAGTGCGACCCGCTCCTCGATGAGCGCCTTTTTTTCCTCTGAGCTCATTCGCTTCATCTCCGCACTCTCGTCGGCGAAGATGGCCACTGATACATGTTCGCGGATGAAGCCCCGCCGCATCTCGTCAACGTATCCGCCCATGTTGGCGATGAGAATGGTCAGGTACACGCCGACAATGACCATGAGGAAGAGTAGAATTACCCTGACGAGCGTATACCTGGCGACCCGGGAGAAGGTGCTGGTGCCAGTTTTCTCTTGCTCTTGCGGCGTAACATCCATATCCATTGTCAAGGCTGCATCGCTCATGATGCTTCTCGCTTTCTGTACTCGACATTCAGTACATCAAGGTCTGGATCACGGAGTCACGGAAGTTTCGTGCTTCCATGCTTTCCGTGCTTCCGTGTTCCTGCGCTGCCCCCCAACAAGTTGGGGAGTCCGAATCGCTAGATCCAAGATTTCCAGCAGAGGCGGCTCCCATGCCTGTCCTGAGCCTGTCGAAGGGCCGCCGGCTTTCGTTTGTCATTGCGAGCTGCTCCATAGCGCGTTAGCGCTACTCATTGTGTAAGAAAACCGTCAGCGCCGGCCGAGTAGGAGCGACTTGGGTTGAGCCTGTCGAAACCAGCGACGTATCGAGGCCAAGCGGGTTACCCGGAGAGCCGCTCGCTTGATTTCGATACGCTCTGCTACTCAATCAGCGCTCGCTCCCCGGGTTTTGCATACAACCGTTTGTTTCTTAGTAGGCACGGTTTTTGTGCCGAAGCAATCCCCTACTTGCGCATTGGAGATTGCTTCGCAAAAACCGCTCGCAATGACATGGCGCATAACAATCATAATCAAGGAGGTACGACTTTGGCAGTAGACTTACGATCATACATTTTTCTCGACAGCTTGCAGCCGCAGCTCACGGCCTTCATCGGCTCCACGGCCAGGGGATTCCTGCCCCTCGTGGGCGACGCTTCCCTCTGGGTGGAGATCTCGCCCGGCATCGAGATCAACCGCATGACGGACATCGCGCTGAAGGCCACTAACGTGCGGCCAGCAGTGCAGGTGGTGGAGCGGCTCTTCGGCCTTCTGGAGGTACATTCCCCCTCTCAGGCGGACGTGCGGGCGGCCGGGGCAGCCATCCTGGACGCATTGGAGCTCGAGCCGAGCGACCGCTGGAAGCCCAGGATCGCCTCCAGCCAGGTGATCCGCCACGTGGACGACCATCACGCTCAACTGGTCAACCGCAACCGCAAGGGCTCCATGCTCATCCCTGGCCAGACCCTCTACATCCTGGAGGTGGAGCCCGCAGCCTACTCAATACTGGCGGCCAATGAGGCGGAGAAAGCGGCTCACATCACCCTGGTCCACGTGCGGCCCTTTGGCAGCTTTGGTCGGCTCTGGCTCGGCGGCGAGGAACGGGACATCATGGCCGGCTACGGGGCCGCTCTGGAGGCCATCGAATCGGTGACGGGGAAGGTGGTGGAGCCCAAGAGGCGAGCATAGCGAAATCCAAAATCCAAAGCTCAAAGTTCAAACTAGAAAGGGAGGTCTTGTTACAATGGCAGAAGCGTTAGGTATGATCGAATGTAAAGGTTTCGCGGCGATGGTGGAGGCCTCGGATGCTATGGTCAAGGCAGCTAAGGTCGAGCTGGTGAGCTACGAGAAAACCGGCGGAGGCTACGTAACGGCCATCGTGCGCGGCGATGTGGCTGCCTGTAAGGCGGCGGTCGAGGCCGGCGCCCGGGGCGCGGAGAGGGTCGGCGAAGTGGTCTCTGTCCACGTCATCCCGCGGCCGCACCTGAACATTGATGTGGTGCTGCCTCTGGGCCGCTACGAACAGGCCAAGGGCGAGATAGAGGCGTAGCCAAACTTTAAACTTTAAACTTCAAACTTTAAACTTCAAAGTTCAAAGCTCAAAGGGAGTAACGAGTCAACGAGTAACGAGGTAACGAGTTAATGAGGGCCTCGTTAACTCGTTACCCATTACCTCATTAACTCGTCCAGCCGTTGACTCGTTGCCCCTACTTCGGGAGGCGAAAATGAATCTGTGGCGAGAGTTGCCGACGGGCCCGCGAGCGCCCGAGGTGGTCTATTGCATCGTGGAGATCCCCAAGGGTTCCCGCAACAAGTACGAGTACCAGGAGGACACGGGGGTCATCAAGCTCGATCGCGTCCTCTACTCCTCGATGCACTATCCTGGCGACTACGGGCTGATCCCAAGAACTTTCTGCGGGGACGGCGACCCGCTGGACATCTTGGTGATGACCAATCAACCAACCTTTCCCGGCTGCCTCATCGAGGCCCGGCCCATAGGCGTCTTTCACATGCGGGACGCGGGGCTGACCGACGACAAGGTGCTGGCCGTGCCCGCTACCGACCCAATCTTCCAGGACTATCACGACATCGGCGACGTCCCCCGGCATTTCCTGGCCGAAGTGGCCCATTTCTTTCAGGTCTACAAGGATTTGGAGAGGGTGAGGACCGAGGCCCTTGGCTGGGCTTCGGCCGCCACGGCTAAAGAGGTGATCGTTCAGGCTATGCAGCTTTTCGAAGACCGATTTGGGCAGGGAGGTTAAAAATGCTGATAGGCAAAGTGGTAGGCACCCTGGTCGCCACCCGCAAGACGGAGACCATGGAGGGCTTGAAGCTCCTGGTGGTCAAGCAGGTGGACATTGAGGGGCGTGAGGCGGGCGACTACGTCATCGCCGCTGACGTCGTCCAGGCTGGCGTGGGCGACTACGTCCTCTACGCCAGAGGCTCCTCGGCCCGCCAGACGGTGCAGACCGACCGCCGCCCCTGCGACGGCGTGGTCATGGCCGTGGTGGATACCTGGGACGTCAACGGGGAAGTGAAGTACCAGAAAGAGTGAGGGTTTTTGGGAAAAGAGGGCATGGCTTGGACAAAGAAACCGTTTGCAAATTGAGACTGAAACGTAAAACGTGAAACGTGAGGAAGGAGAGTCATCACGTTTCACGGATCACGTTTCACGCAGAATCTTTGCGGCCGCAAGTTTCAAGGTATCAGTTTGTTTCACATGATTCCGAGCCGTGTCGAAAAGAGGATAACATGTCTCTACAGATTGACGAACAGCGCATCAACGCCATCGTGCAGAAGGTGGTAGCGGAGCTGCGACAGGAGCGTCCAATCTCCAATGCCCAATCTCCAATACCCAATATCCAATCACCCTCCGGCCAGGATGGCGTCTTCCCAGACATTGATTCCGCCATCGCCGCAGCCCAGGTCGCTCACCAGCGACTGATGGCTCTGCCGGTGGCGCGGCGCGATGTCATCATCTCTCAGATGCGCCAGGCGGCGCGGGAGAACGCCCAGGTGCTGGCCTACGAGGCCTGGCAGGAGACGGGCATGGGCCGCTACGAGGATAAGATCGAGAAGAACTTGCTGGTGGCGAACAAAACTCCCGGCACGGAGGATCTCAAGCCCCTCGTCTTCACTGGCGATCACGGCCTCACTTTAGTAGAGCGGGCTCCTTACGGGATTATCGGAGCCATCACTCCCAGCACCAACCCCACCTCGACTGTCATCTGCAACGCCATCGGCATGGTGGCCGCCGGCAACGCGGTGGTGTTCAACTGTCACCCAGGAGCGAAGAAGGTCTCGGTGCACACGGTGCAGATCCTCAACCAGGCCATCGTCCGCGCCGGCGGTCCCCCCAACGTCATCACCACCACCCCCGAACCCACTATCGAGAGTGCCCAGTACATGATGAAGCATCCTGCCATTAACCTCCTGGCGGTCACCGGCGGACCAGGAGTGGTGCGGGTGGCTATGAACAGCGGCAAGAAGGCCGTCTGTGCTGGGCCGGGCAATCCGCCGGTGGTGGTGGACGAGACGGCGGACATGGAGCAGGCGGCCAGGGACATCATCAAGGGGGCCTCGTTCGACAACAACATCATCTGCGTGCTGGAGAAGGAGGTCATCGCTGTGGACGCCATCGCCGACCAGCTCAAGGCGACTATGTTGGCCCGCGGGGTGGTGGAGTTGAACTCAAGTCAGTTGAGTAGGCTGATGAAGGTGATCCTGCAAGAGGATCACGGGCCTGGCAAGCACGGCATCATCAACAAGGCCTTCGTGGGCAAGAACCCCAGCGTCATCCTGAAGGAAATCGGGATGAGCGTGGACGATCAGGTGCGCCTGGCCATCGCCGAAGTGGATCGCTTGCATCAGCTCGTGTGGACGGAGCAGCTCATGCCCATCATCCCCTTGGTGCGGGTGGCCTCGGCCGATGAGGCCATTGATCTGGCTAAAGAGGTTGAGCAGGGCATGGGCCACACGGCGGTGATGCATTCCAAGCATTTAGACCACCTGAGCCGCATGGCCCGCGAGATAAACACCAGCATCTTCGTCAAAAACGGCCCCTCCATTGCCGGCCTGGGCTGCGGCGGTGAGGGCTACAGCTCCTTCTCCATCGCCAGCCCCACC
This sequence comes from Chloroflexota bacterium, assembly GCA_030611885.1. Lineage (GTDB taxonomy): Bacteria > Chloroflexota > Anaerolineae > VGOG01 > VGOG01 > JAUWOY01. The sequence continues at coordinate 124,599 of JAUWOY010000002.1, forward strand.
GGCGAGGGGGTGACCAGCGCCAAGGACTTCTCGCGGGTGCGGAGATGCACGCTGGTGGACTCGTTCAGAATTGTGTGAGACTTCCGAAGTCTGCCAGACTTCGGAAGTCTGGTCGGTTTAAGATGATTGAACAAATCGTTCAAAAAGTCAAAGACGCTGGCGTCGTCGGCGCGGGCGGGGCGGGCTTTCCCACCCACGTCAAGATAGCGGCCCAGGTGGACACAGTCATCGCCAACGGTGCGGAGTGCGACCCCCTGCTGCGCTGCGATCAGCAACTAATGACCGCCCGTGCCCCGGAGATCGTGGAGGGGCTGCGGCTGGTGATGCAGGCCAGCGGGGCCGAGAGGGGCGTGATAGCCCTGAAGCGAGAATACACCGGCGCGGTGGCGGCGCTGCAGTCCAATATCCAATATCCAATACCCAATACCCAACACCAGGGGGGGAACATCTCTTTACACCTGATGGAGAGCCACTACCCCGCTGGCGACGAGTTCGTCCTGGTCTACGAGGTCACGGGGCGGCTGGTGCCGGAGACGGGGCTGCCTCTCCAGGTGGGCTGCATCGTCCAAAACGTGGGTACGCTGTTCAACATCGCCAGGGCTCAGCAGGGGATTCCCGTCACCCACCGGCTGCTGACCGTCACCGGCGCGGTCAACGAGCCCAGGACCATGAACCTGCCCCTTGGCACTCCCATCGGCGAGGCGGTGGCCTGGGCTGGCGGGATCAAGATCCCCCGCTGGTCGGAGCGGACCGAGGAGGATTACGCGGTGGTGGTCGGCGGGCCGATGATGGGGCGACTGGCTCAAGACCTCTCCGAGCCTGTCATCAAGACCACCACTGGCCTGATCGTGTTGCCCAGGAACAACCCTGTGGTTCGCTCTCTGAGTCGCCCGCTGGGGTCGTGGGTCAAGCGGGGGCGTTCCACCTGCGACCAGTGCCGCGATTGCACCGACCTCTGCCCCCGCTACCTTCTGGGACACGACCTGGAACCGCACAAAGTGATGCGCTCCATCAACTACGGTCTGACCGAGCCTACGGCCATCATAACAGCGGCCGTGCTCTGCTGTGAGTGTAGGCTGTGCGAGGCTTATGCCTGTCCGTTGGGGCTTTCGCCCATGGCCTACTACCAGGAGATCAAGCGCCAACTGGCGGCACAAGGTTGGGAGAACGTCGTCCACAAGCGTTCCGATTTGACTCCCCATCCCATGCGCGAGTACCGCCGCGTACCCATGGAGCGCCTCGTCGCCCGGCTGGGGCTGAGCGAGTACCAGGAATGTACGTGTCCTCTGGACGAGCGGGAGTACCGGCCCCGGCGAGTCACCATCCCACTCAAGCAGCACCTCGGCGCGCCGTCTCAGCCGGTGGTCAAAGTCGGCGACAGGGTACAGTGCGGCGACCTCATCGCCCGGATTCCCGAAGGCAAGTTGGGGGCCAACGTCCACGCCTCGATCTCGGGCCGGGTGGAGGTAGTGACTGGTGAACACGTCGTGATCGCCGCTTGATCAAGGCTGTCTGTTATGGAAGACGCGCAAAGGGAGGATTGAAATGGCGATGGAACCCGCAATCGGTTTGGTGGAAACTAACAGCATCGCGGCTGGCATTGAGGCTGGCGACGCGATGATGAAGAAGGCCCCCGTGGAACTGCTGGAGGCTCGCCCGGTGTGCCCCGGCAAGTACATCGTGCTCATAGGCGGGCTCACCGATCCGGTGTACGAATCGCTGCAGGCAGGCATCGAGACCGGGGCCGACACTGTCGTTGATCAGCTTTTCTTGCCCAACGTGCATCGCTCCATATTTCCGGCCCTGGCCACCGCTACCCCGCCGGGCAAGGGCGAGGCCCTGGGCATCATCGAAACCTTCACCGTGGCCACCTGCATCGTCGCCGCCGACGCCGCTGCCAAAGCCGCCGACGTCTCGCTCTTGGAGCTGCGCCTGGCCAACGGCCTGGGAGGGAAATCGTTCGTGCTGATCGAGGGGGAGGTCTCCGAGGTCGAGGCCGCGGTAGAGGCGGGGGTGAAGTTCCCAGAGCAGGAAGGGCTTCTGGTGCGCAAGGTCATCATCTCGCAGTTGCACGAGGAGATGAAGGCTAAAATCGTGTAGTTGGAGGTTGGAAGTTGGAAGTTGGATGTTGGAATGTTAGATCTTCCAACCTCCAATCTCCAATCTCTAACTTCCAGCCAGAGGAGGCATCTATGCAACTGGCCAAAGTGATTGGTAGATTAGTGGCCACCCAAAAATACAAAGGGCTGGAGGGGATCAAGCTCCTGATCATCCAGCCTTTGGACAAGTTCCAGAATCCCGTTGGTGAGCCGGCGGTGGCTGCCGACGGGACGGCTCTGGCCGGCCCCGGAGACATCGTCTTCTTCGTTGAGTCGCGGGAGGCCGCGCAGGCCCTGCCGGAGAAGTTCGTGCCCGTGGATCACGCTATCACGGGGATCGTGGACGAGGTAGACGTCGGTTAAAGCTCAAAGCTCAAAGTTCAAAGCTCAAAGTTCAAAGCTCAAATTGAGGAGTTGGCCATGCACATCGGGAAGGTCAGCGGTACGGTAGTAGCCACGTTCAAGGATAAGGTCTTCGAGGGCAAGAAACTGCTCATCGTGGATCGGCTGACGCCAGAGGGGGAGCCCACGGGCCACTACTGGATCGCCGTTGATGATGTGCAGGCTGGCGTGGGCGATACAGTGCTGGTCATTGACGAGGGCAACTCGGCCAGGCAGGTGGTGGGCATGGACCCGGCCCCCATCCGCGCCGTCGTCGTGGGCATCGTGGACGAGATAGACATAGCAGCCTGATCTTGTAAGATAAGCCAGGGGCTGAACACCTGAAGAAGCCATGGACGAACACCTGGACAAATTCATCACCTACCTCATAGCCGAGAAAAACGCCTCTCCCTACACCATCAAGAACTACCGCCACGAGATCAGGCAGTTCCTTGGCTTTTTGAAAGAGCAGGGGATTGATTCCTGGGATGGGGTGGATCGCTACGTCCTGCGTCGGTATCTGGCGTGGCTGCAGGCCGAGGGCTACGTCAAGGCCAGCATAGCCCGCCGAATCTCAGAGATGCGCTCCTTCTGCCGCTATCTCGTGCGGGAAGACATACTGGACACGAATCCCATCAGGACTATCTCCTCGCCCAAGATTCCCAAGCGATTGCCTAATTATCTAGATTTGCGCGAGGTCGAGGCCCTGCTGGCGGCCCCGGACGCGACGGTTCCCCAGGGCCAGCGCGACCGGGCGATCATGGAGGTGCTCTATGCCTCAGGACTGAGGGTCAGCGAGCTGGTGAGCCTCAACCTGAGTAATCTGGATCTCCGCCACGGTGAGCTTAGGGTTTGGGGCAAGGGGGGCAAAGAGAGATTGGCCTTGTTAGGCCAGCCGGCGTGCAGAGCCCTGACGCGCTACATCCAGGACGGGCGGTCAAAATTGATCAAAGAGAACAGGGTGACCAACGCTCTTTTTTTGAGCCGCCTGGGCACTCGCCTCTCGACGCGCAGCGTGAGCAACGTCCTGGACAAATACGCTAAACTGGCCGGCTTGCAGAGGCGCGTCACGCCCCACGTCATGCGGCACACCTTCGCCACCCATCTCTTGGACGGCGGCGCTGACCTGCGGACAGTTCAGGAGCTCCTGGGCCACGCCAGTCTCTCCAGCACCCAAATCTACACCCACGTCTCCCAGGCCCGAGCGAAAGAGGTGTACCGAAAGGCGCACCCCAGGGCGAGGGAAAAGGAATGAGCCAATGACCAATGACCAATGACCAACGATGTGAGAGGACAAATTGGTGAAAATTCGTGTAATTCGTGGCAAAAAACTTTAGAGGAGGCCAAGTATGAGATTAACGAAACTACGTGAGACCTTAGCAACCGAGGGCCTGGACGCCATCCTGATCACCCAGCCCGAGAACCGTCGCTATCTCAGCGGCTTCACCGGCTCGGACGGGGTGCTCCTGATCTCCGCTGATGAGGCCATCATAGCCACCGACTTCCGCTACTACGAACAGGTCGAGAAGCAAGCCCCCGACTTCCGGTTGGCGAAGGTTACGGCCAAGTTCAAGTCGCTTCTGCCCGAACTGGTGCAGCAGGTGGGGGCGAAGACGGTTGGCTTCGAGAGCGTGCATCTCACCGTTGATCAGCACCAGGAGTGGCAGGAGGTCGCCGAGGACTTCGATCTGGCGCCCACCACGGAGTTAGTGGAAAGGATCAGGGCCGTCAAGGACGAGGGCGAGCTAGGCAAGATCAAGAAAGCCATCGCCCTGGCCGACCAGGCCATAGCCCACATCGCGGACTTCATCGAGCCGGGCATGACGGAGAAGGAGGTGGCCTGGGAGCTGGAGGTTTTCATGCGCACCCACGGCGCGGAGAAGTTGGCCTTCGACACCATCCTTGGCTCCGGGCCTAACGGGGCCATGCCCCACGCCACCGTCTCCGAGCGTGTGATTCAAGCTGGTGAGCCCATCGTGATTGACCTGGGGGCGATGGTTGACGGCTACAACTCCGATCTGACCCGCACCATCTGTGCAGGCCGACCGGACGATAAGTTCCAGGAAATCCACGCCATCGTCCTGGAGGCCCAGCTAACAGCCGAGCGGAACATCCGGCCTGGGATGCAGGGCAAGCAAGCTGATGCCATAGCCCGTAAAGTCATCGAGGAAGCAGGCTATGGCGAGAACTACGGCCACGGGTTGGGCCACGGCGTGGGGCTGGCTGTGCACGAGAAGCCTGGGGTAGGGCGTCTATCCGAGGATGTCCTGCAGCCGGGCATGGTCTTCACCGTCGAGCCGGGCATCTATCTGCCGGGCTGGGGCGGGGTGCGCATCGAGGACATCGTGGTCATGAGGGAGGATGGGGTAGAGATACTGACCCAGGCCAGGAAGGAACTCAATGGGTAGTTCCTCGTTTGTCGAAAAGAGCGACTTGTGATAGAATATATCATCGAAATGGAGCAATCGCTGCCAGAGCCGCTGGGGGATGATTGGCTCCTCCTGCTAGTTAGTAATGAAAGGTGAGGGGAAATGAATGAAATCATGGCAAGAATAGGACGCGAAACTCTCATTGGGTTAGTGATAGGGCTCGTCGTGGGGCTGATCATCGGCCTGCCCATTTTGGGCTGGTGGGTGTTCCCAGTGGAGTGGTATGATGCCGACCCCTTCGACCTGCGCCAGCAGCACAAAGAGGCATATATCAGCATGCTGGCCGATTCCTACACCCTGAACACCAACGTGGCGCTGGCCAGACAGCGGGTTGAGGGTTGGGACCCCAAGGACCTGGGCCAGGTCATTGGCCAGCTCCAGGCTAAAGCCAGCGATGGGGCACAGGTTCAGCGTCTGGATAAGCTGGCGGCAGCATTGGGGGTGAGGGCAGAGGCGGCGCCTTCTGAGCCTGCTGCGCAGCCAACGACGGCAAGTACGCTGCTTCGACGTCTGGCGCCTATTTTTGGCATTGTCGTGGCGGCAGTCCTGGTGATCGCTGGGGTGATGGTAGGCCTTCCGCTCTTGCGGGGACGCCGCCCGGAGGAACCAGGGGGTCTGGGCAGACGGCCTTCTCCAGCGAAGAAAATAGCCAAGCCAGAGCGTGTTGGGGAGCCACTGGGCCACTTCGTCGCCAGCTATACCATAGGTCAGGACAGCTATGACCAGTCGTTCAGCATCGAGTCGCCCACCAGGGAATTCCTGGGTGAGTGCGGCATGGGCATCTCCGAGATAGGCAGTGCGGGGCCGCCTGCCAGTGTAACGGCGTTTGAGGTCTGGCTGTTCGACAAGAACGACATCCGCACCGTCACCAAGGTGTTGATGAGCAAGTATGCCTACGACGACGATGCTTTGCGGGCCAAGCTGGCCTCTAAGGGAGAAGCCATCCTGGTCGAGCCTGGCGAGACCATTGTCCTGGAGACAGCCACCCTGCGGGTTGATGCCGAGATAAGCGAAATGGAATACGGCGACGGGGCTGCACTCCCCCAGAGCTATTTCACCAGGCTCACGCTCAGTCTGACGCCCAGGCTCAAGGCTCCCTCTGGAGAAGCAGAAGAGGTCACTGTCTGATCGCATAGGTCTCCAGCTTCAAAACAGGGCATCGGGTTCACGAATGCTACCCAATGCCCTGTTTTTGTAACTACCCAGCCTGCTCGGCCTGGATTGTCAAATCCAGGCCAAGAGCGGCGCAAGATGCGGATTTTCAGCACTTCTCAGTGCCTACCGGTGTTGTTGAGCCGCCTTACCTGCTGGATCTGACGATCCAGCAGGAGCCTCTGGGTAGTTACCTGTTTTTGAACCATTGACCCTATGTATCTTCTCAAAAAGTCGAGGGAGGCCAAGCGGGTTGTCGGTAGACCCGCTCGCATCCTGGGTTTCGATACGACCTGAAGGTCTACTCAACCGGCGGATGCTCGCTATACCCACATGCACCCCTCTTCCCCCAAATATTGAGAAGATACGACCCTATCTCCTGTGTTCCTCGTATTCTTCGTGCCTCCGTGCCTCCATGCCTTCCGTGTCATCCGTGTTCCCCGTGCTCCTGCCTCCAGCCGTTCTCCAGCCCTGCCTCGTCGAAAGCGCTCAATGCCTCCTCGTATTCTTCGGCAGTGATCTTACGACCCAGAATGGAATGGCCCACGGCCTTGTGAGCGGGGAAGTACTGATCCATCAGGCTGACGTGGACGCGGGGTGATAAGTTCTCGGCCAGCCAGTGCAGCACTTTTGGCGTGCCTGCCAGGCCGTCGGGTAAGACCAGGTGGCGGACGATGAGGCCCCGCCGAGCGATGCCTCCGTCATCCAGAAGCAGCTCCTCGCCCACCTGGCGGTACATCTCTTTGAGGGCGGCGCGGTTGGCCTCCACATAGCGCACGAAGCCCGACAGGCGGTGGGCGGTTTCGTCGTCGGCGTATTTGGCGTCGGGCAAATAGATGTCCACCACGCCTTCGAGGAGTTCCAGCACCTCCACCGTCTCGTAGCCGCTGGTGTTGTAGACCAGGGGGAGGCGGAGGCCCCTCTCGATGGCGTGGGGGAGGGCGGCCAGGACTTGGGGTACGAAGTGGGTCGGTGTGACCAGGTTGATGTTGTGGCAGCCCTTGTGTTGTAGCTCCAGCATCATCTCTGCCAGGCGTTCCACGGGGACCTCGTTGCCCACCCCCAGTTGGCTGATGGGGTAGTTCTGGCAGAAGAGGCAGCGGCCGGTGCAGCCAGAGAAGAAAATGGTGCCTGAGCCACGGGTTCCGCTGATGGGCGGCTCCTCCCAGGGATGCACGTTCCAACTGGCAACCTTGGGCTCCGCCCCTACCCGGCAAAAACCCTGCTTCCCCTGCAGGCGGTTCACCCCGCACTCCCGCGGGCAGAGGCGGCAATCCTCCAAACAAGCATAAGCCCGCTCGATGCGGCGGGCCAGTTCACTATTCTGATATAAGTTGAGGTAGCTGGGAAGTATCTCTATACTCACGGTTGCGTCACAGTCAAGACATATTCTCTCCGTAGAGGTAGTAGTCATGGTTCTCGGCTCCATCTTCGAGACCGCTAGAACACATGCCGATGATTTGGTACAGAGGATGGTTTCTTAGCTCCTCCTCGCTGAGCTCTTTCTCCTCTCCCGGCGCAATCTCTACCTCTTCGTGCAGTTCCTCAGGCGGACAAACTTGTGTTCTTCTCATCGCTTCACATCTCCTGATATACTCAGCGCACTTGAGAATTGTGAAATCTCGTGTGCGAGAGAGAGTACCACGGATAGAAGAAATACACGATAATCGGGCCCTTGCGAGTTGAAAGGGTGCATTTCGTCTCAACCGACTGCTTACCATCGTGTATTTCTGTTATCCGAGGTTCTCTTTACTCTTGCAAATCCCTCCACTAACGCCCCAACTTCCTCACTCTCTCCCACTCCGGCACGTCTTCTTCCATGTCCGACAGTTCGCGGCGCAGGTCGAAGATCTGGTCGCGCAGGAGGGCCGCCTTCTCGAACTCCAGCGCCTGGGCGGTAGCCTTCATCTGCTTCTCTAGCTCCTTGATCAAACGAGCCAGTTCGTGCTTGGGTATCTCGGCGGCCACTCGGTACTCGGCCCGCTCCTCGGCCACGGCCCGCACCCGGGCGGTCAGGTCACGTACCTCTTTGACGATGCTCCGTGGCTCGATGCCGTGCTCTTGGTTGTAAGCCGTCTGGATGCTGCGCCGACGGTTGGTCTCATCAATGGCCCGTTTCATGGAGTCGGTGAGACCGTCGGCGTACATGATCACCTGGCCGTTGACGTGGCGGGCAGCCCGGCCGATGGTCTGGATGAGGGCCTGGTCACTTCTCAGGAAGCCCGCCTTATCGGCATCGAGGATCGCTACCAGCGAGACCTCAGGCAGGTCCAATCCCTCTCTGAGCAGGTTTATCCCCACCACCACGTCGTAGACACCCAGGCGCAGGTCTCGCAGTATCTCCACTCGCTCCAGGGTCTGGATCTCCGAGTGTAGGTAGTGCACCTTGATCCCCATCTCGGCCAGGTAATCGGCCAGGTCCTCGGCCATGCGCTTGGTGAGGGTGGTCACCAGCGCCCGCTCGCCCCTCTCTAACCGCTGGTTGATCTGGTGGATCAGGTCGTCTATCTGGCCCCTGACCGGCTTGACGGTGATCTCAGGGTCAACCAGGCCGGTGGGGCGGATGATCTGCTGCACCACCTGGGCCGAGTGTTCCAACTCGTAGGGCCGCGGCGTGGCCGAGGTGTAGATGACCTGGTTGATTCTTTCCTCGAACTCTGCAAAGTTCAAGGGGCGGTTGTCCAGCGCGCTGGGCAGCCGGAAGCCGTAATCTACCAGGGTGTTCTTGCGGGAGGCGTCGCCGTGGTACATGCCCCGCACCTGGGGGATGGTCATGTGGGACTCGTCCACGAAGAGCAGGAAGTCGTCGGGGAAGTAGTCGAGGAGGGTCCAGGGGGGGCTGCCGGGCGCGCGCTGGGAGAGGTGGCGGGAGTAGTTCTCGATGCCCCCGCAGTAGCCGACCTCACGCAGCATCTCCAGGTCGTACTTGGTGCGCTGCTCCAGACGCTGGGCTTCCAATAGTTTCCCCTGGGCCTTGAGCTCCGCCAGGCGCTCCTCCAGTTCTACCTCAATGTCCCGCAGGGCCAGGGTCAGCTTCTCCTGGGGGGTGATGAAGTGCTTAGCCGGGTAGATGGCAATGTCCGGGTGCTCGGCCAACACCTCCCCGGTCAGGGGCTCAATCTCGGTGATGCGGACGATCTCATCGCCCCAGAACTCCACCCGGTAGGCCAGGTCGCTGTAGGCAGGGAAGACCTCCAGGGTGTCGCCCCGCACCCGAAACCGCCCGCGAGCGAAGTCCACGTCATTGCGCTCGTAGTGGATGTCCACCAGGTGACGCAGCACTTTATCTCGACTGCGCACCTGCCCCTGGTGCAGGCTGACCACCACCTTGCCGTACTCTTCGGGGTCTCCGATGCCGTAGATGCAGGAGACCGAGGCCACGATGATCACGTCGCGGCGGGAGAAGAGAGACGAGGTAGCTGCCAGCCGCAGGCGGTCAATCTCCTCGTTGATGGAGGCGTCCTTCTCGATGTAGAGGTCGTGCCGGGGCATGTAGGCTTCGGGCTGGTAATAGTCGTAGTAGCTGACGAAGTACTCCACCGCGTTGTGGGGGAAGAACTCACGGAACTCGGCGTAGAGCTGGGCAGCGAGCGTTTTGTTGTGGCACATCACCAGGGTTGCGCGCTGCACTTGCTCGATGACCTGGGCCATGACGTAGGTCTTCCCGGTGCCGGTGGCTCCCAGCAGAGTCTGGTGCTTGTAGCCCTGATGGAGCCCCTCCACCAGCTTCTCGATGGCCATGGGCTGGTCGCCCGTGGGTTGGAAATCGGATACGAGTTTGAACTCTGGCATCTCTCATCCTCCCAGGGGGAATTATACTTGACTTGGCCGCTTTTGTCCAGCTCGACGCGCTGGCGCTCAAAACAAAAGGTTCTGGCGAATCATCCGCCAGAACCTTCTGCCTTGCGCTCTATTCTGGGGATATGGATCTCTGGGCCTTGCGTCAGGCTTCTTTGACAAATTGCCTCTAGTGGGCTATACTATGCGGCGGCCTCAAGGCCGCACTCTGATTTTTGGACGTACTCTGAAAGAGACTATGCGTAGAGTCAAACTGGCGGTGCTCGTTGCGCTGGCGGTTATGGGTTTGGCTCTTCTTGGCTGTGGCTCACCTACACCTAAGCGGCCTCTCGAGCTGACCGTCCTGCACACGAACGATACCCTGGGCTTCACCGAACCCTGCGGTTGAGGACGCCCCAAAGGGGGGCTGGCCCGGCGGGCCACAAAGGTGAAACAGGAACGAGAGGCCTCGGAGAACGTGCTGCTGCTGGATGGGGGTAATGCCCTCTTCGGCAACCGTCTGGCCCAAGAAACACAGGGCCGGGTCATCGTGGAGGCCATGAATCTGCTGGGTTATGATGCCCTGGTTCTGGGCGACCAGGACTTCCGACTGGGTCTCAATGTGCTGCGTCAGCGCATGGAGGAGGCCGAATTTCCCATCCTCTCGGCCAACGTGGTGATAGCGGAGACGGATCAGTTGTTAGCTGCGCCCTACGTTATCGAGGAGATAGGGGATCACAAGGCAGCCATCATCGGCCTGACGAATCAGGAGGCGGTTAATGCAGCGGGCGGAGCCATCGTTGTCCGCAACCCGCTGGAGGCGCTCCAGGATTACATGGCCCAGGTGAGCGAGGAGGCAGACGTCATCATCGTACTCTCCCGCCTGGGCACGGTTGTGGATATGCAGATAGCGGGCGAGGTGCAGGGTATTGACCTCATCGTCGGAGGCTACTCCCGCGACGTCCTGGATCCGCCCTTGTGGGACGAGCCGAGCAGCATCGTGATCGCTCAGGTTGGCTATCAGGGTAGGTGGATCGGGGTGGTTAGGCTGGAGCTGGATAGTCAGGGCGCGGTGGCCGGTCACGAGGGGCAAGTCGTGGTTCTGGACGACGAGTTTGCCGACGATCCGGAGATGCGGGCTTTCTTGGATCAGTACAAGTGATCTGTAAGACTACAACGGATTGAGAATAAAGCGGATTGGAAGCAAATGATCCGTTCCTTTCTCAATCTGATGTAGTGTTATGGGACATCGCAGTCCCAACGACGAAGCCGTCTAGTTCAATAGGCGGCTTCACGCCATTTTAAGGACCGGCGCAAGATATGAGGTTCGTAGTAGCGACTTCAGTCGCTATGGCTCCATTGTGGACGACTGAAGTCGTCACTACGAAAAAACAGCCAGTCCAGTTAAGGAGAGAAGGGTGGACTTTAAGCTAAAGTGCATGGCCTGTGGCGCGGAATATTCTCCCCAGGAGATTCGCTACACTTGCGACTGCGGCGGCCTGCTGGACGTCGAGCACGACTTAGACTCTTTGCGAGGGCAGGTATCCAGGGAGCTCTTCGACAGTCGTCTAGGTGATCTGGCGCTGCCCTACGCCAGCGGCGTGTGGCGCTACCGGGAACTGATTCTGCCCCTGGACGAGGGGGCCATCGTCTCCCGCCCTGAGGGCAACACGAATCTCTACCGCAGCCCCCGCCTGAGCGATTGGCTGGGGGTGGACGATCTCCATCTCAAGCACGAGGGCGAGAATCCTACAGGTTCATTCAAGGACCGGGGGATGACGGTGGGCGTAACCCAGGCCAGGTTCCTGGGTTGCCAGGCCGTGGCCTGTGCTTCCACGGGCAACACCTCGGCCTCGCTGGCGGCCTACGCGGCCCTGGCAGGGCTGGCGGCCATCGTCTTCGTCCCCCAGGGACAGATAGCCTTTGGCAAGCTCGCCCAGGCTCTGGCCTACGGCGCCAAGACCCTGCAAGTCAGGGGCGATTTCGACGCCGCCATGAAGCTGGTGCGCCAGGCCTGCGACGAGCTGGGCATCTACTTGCTGAATTCGCTCAACCCCTTCCGCCTGGAGGGGCAGAAGAGCATCATCTTCGAGGCTCTGCAGCAGTTGAGTTGGGAAGTACCCGACTGGATCGTCCTGCCGGCGGGCAATTTGGGCAACACCAGCGCGTTCGGCAAGGCCCTCTACGAGCTAAAGGAGTTGGGCCTCATCAGCCGGATGCCGCGCCTGGCTGCTGTGCAGGCCCAGGGAGCCAACCCCTTCTACCGCAGTTTCCTGGGAGGCTTCCAGCAGCGGGAGAGAGTGGAGGCCCACACCGTAGCCACCGCCATCCGCATCGGCGCTCCGGTGAGCTACGCCAGAGCGGTGCGATCCCTGCGCTGGACGGGCGGCCTGGTGGCCGAGGTCAGCGATCAGCAGATCATGGACGCCAAGGCCAGGGTAGATGCGGCGGGCATCGGCTGCGAGCCGGCTTCGGCTGCCGCTGTGGCCGGGGCTAAGAAGCTGGTCGAGGCGGGCATCATCGGGCGAAAGGAGAAGGTGTTGGTCATTCTCACCGGACATCTCCTGAAAGACCCGCAGGCGACGGTTGATTACCACCTGGGTAAGCTGGCGGGCCTGACTCCGTCCCACGCCAATCGTCCCGTGACCATTGAGCCGACGCTAGAGGCAGTGCAGGAAGCATTGGAAGGGAGCTTATAATTCTCCCAGGGGAGCCCCCAACTTGTTGGGGGTCTTCTCGTCCACCCGAACAAGTTCGGGACTCCGACATGGATACTTGGAGGGAAGCTTATGATTGTGATGAAGTTCGGCGGCACCTCTCTGGGCGATGGGGAGAGCATCAACAGAGCAGTGGACATCGTCATTCAAACCCTGAAGGACAAAGGAGGGGTCGTGGCGGTGGTCTCGGCCATGAGCGGAATAACCGACACTCTGCTCTCGGCGGCCACCTCCGCGGCTCAAGGGGATGGTGAGAGCTTCCGTCGGGCGCGATGGTCCCTCTCGGACCGCCATCGCCTGGCCATGACTGAAGCCATCACCCGCGAAGAAACGCGGCAGCAGTTGATGGAGGAGATCGAGGCCCTGCTGTCCGATTTCGAGAGCTTCTGTCGCAGTATTCACATCCTGGGCGAGCTAACGGCCCGAGGCTCCGATGCCGTGGTTTCCCTGGGGGAGAAGTTGACGGCGCGCATCCTGGCTGCGGCCCTGAGAGACAGGGGGGAGAGGGCCACGGCGGTGGAGGCGACCGAAGTAGTTATCACCAATGGCCGCCACGGCTCAGCCGCGCCCCTCATGGACGAGACGAGGGAGGCAGCCCAGGCCCGGCTACTGCCCCTCCTGGCCCAAGGGGTGACACCGATCGTGACCGGTTTCATCGCTGCTACCAAAGAAGGGGTGACCACCACCCTAGGGCGCGGCGGGAGCGACTATACGGCGGCTATCCTGGGCGCCTGCTTAGATGCCGACGAGGTCTGGATCTGGACCGACGTGGACGGGGTGATGACCGCCGATCCGCGGGTGGTGCCGGAGGCCCGCACCCTGTCCGAGATCTCCTACGCCGAGGCGGCGGAGCTATCCTACTTCGGGGCCAAAGTGCTCCATCCCAAGACCATCCTGCCCGCGGTGGAGCGAGGCATCCCCCTGCGCATCGTCAACACCTTCAACCCCTCTAAACCCGGCACCCTGATCGTCGCCGAGCCTCAGCCCAGCGAGCTTGCGGTGAAGGGAATCACCTCCATCGAGGGCCTGAGCCTGGTTACGGTGGAGGGAAGAGGGATGCTGGGCGTGCCGGGCGTCGCCGCCAGGGTCTTCACCGCCGTGGCCCAGGAGGGTATCAGCGTGCTGATGATCTCCCAGTCCTCTTCGGAGCAGAACATCTGCTTCGTCATCCGACAAGAGGCTGTGGAACGCGCTCTGACCGCACTGGAGATGGCCTTCGAGACGGAGTTGGCTCGCCGCAACGTGGACCGCATCTGGGCCCAGAATGAGGTGGCAATCGTGGCCGTAGTGGGAGCAGGGATGAAGGGAACGCCGGGCATAGCGGCCAAAGTTTTCGGCGCGCTGGGGAAGCACGGCGCCAACGTCATCTCCATCGCCCAGGGCTCCTCGGAGTATAACATCTCCTTCGTGGTGGACGAGGCAGACATGGAGGACGCAGTGCGGTACATCCATCGGGAATTCAGGTTGGGGAGGTCGGGATGTTGAACAAGCGCAGGGTTATTTGGATTTCTAGGAAGACCCTAAGGGTTTCAGAAACCCTTAGGGTCTGCAGAAGAAGAAGGAGAAAAGATGTTCGAGCGAGGGACGATTCACGATATCATCGGTGACCTGGTAGTCTACCGCAACCTGGAGCCCGCCGACGAGCGGCTGCGGAGTCCCCAACTTGTTGGGGGCGTCATCCCTCGCAAGGCGGAGCCAGCCTACGCCCAGGCTATCCTGCGCATCTTGAGTCAGGCTCAGGCCCTGCGCTCCGACCAGCGCTTGCAGCGACTCATCTACATCGGCGATACGGCCATGAACGACGGCCAGGCCATCCGCAACCTGGGCCGGCATCTGCCCATCTACGGCTTCATCGGCCACGAGAGAGGTGAAGTTCCAACCTCCAACTTCCAACCTCCAACCTCCAGCATAATGTTGGCCAACCGCTGGGCGGCGCTGGCCGATTTTATCCACTTCCTTGAGAGGGAAGGCTTCGCTTTCGACGAGGCGACGGCGGCTCTTATTGACCTGGACAAGACGGCCTTTGGAGCACGGGGGAGGAACTCGCAGGTCATTGACGCAGCGCGGGTGGAGGCAGTGCGCCGTACTGTCGAGGAGGTCCTGGGGGGCGATTTCGACGAGGGAGAGTTCCGGGCCGTCTACGACGAGCTGAACCAGCCCCGCTACCATCCCTTCACTGCCGACAATCAGGACTACCTGGCTTACATCTGCCTCATGGTCAGCGGCGGGGTTTATGACTTTACCCAGCTCCTGGCCGACCTCGAGGCCGAACGTCTTTCTTCTTTCGCCCACTTCGTCGTCACCTGTGCTGAGAGGGAGGTTGGCGACGAACTGATTCCTGTTCACCGGGAGGTCTACGCCAACTTCCGGCGGGGCGACCCCACTCCCTTCAAAAGTTTTCGCTACCGGGAATACGAGGAGACGGTGAGGCGGATGGATTGCTTGCCCGACGAGGTGGGTGAGGAGAGGGTTCTGGCTGAGGAGATAGTCATCACCCGCGAGGTGGCCGACGTTTGCCGCTTCCTGAGAGAGAAGGGCGTCCTCCTCTTCGGCCTGACCGACAAACCCGATGAGTCGTCTATCCCCCGACCGGAGCTGGCTCAAAAGGGGTACCTGCCGCTGCACAGGGTCACGATGAAGGTAGTGGGCAGCTCTATCTACGGGGACCTTGTTCACCCAGGGTCATTCAGTTTTCGCGAAAGCGCCGGCTGAGTAGGCTCGGAGTGTAACGGAGAGCCGTATCGAAGCCAAGCGAGGCACTCAGCCAGACCCGCTCGCTTGATTTCGATACACCTACGGTTACTCAATCGGCGCTCGCTCGTCTCCGGGCGGAAAACTGAATAGCCTTACTCGTTCACCGCACGTAGATGGGATTGGTGAAGACCCAGCCTCGCTTTTTGAGGAGGAAGGGGCGATAGGCTTCGACTCGGTAGACGCCCTTTTGGCTGGTCGTCCACCGCAAGCTTTTCCCGCTTCTCCGCGCTACTATCCGCCCGTCCCGCAGCAGCCGGATATCGGCGCGTCGAGGTGAGTGCACCTCCAGCGACACTTCCCCCTGCAGGGCGATCTCCTGGCCCATGATCGCGCGGGAAGTCCTCCTCCCGGCATCGCCGCTCGTGGCCGTGAAGCGGAAGCCGCGAGTATCGCCCAGGAGATCGTAGGCCACGAAGCAGCGCCCCTCTCTCAAGGCGTCGTAGACTACCCGCTTGTCGTGGGCCAACTGGCCGTCGAAGACTTCCTGGCTCAGGATGTGGGTGTTGACAGTTCGAAACAGGTAATCGTATGGTTGCACTACCCTGCTGAGGGGGCCCAGACGATAGGTGTTGCCGTGGGCGTCGGAGCCGCCGATGACCACTGTTTTCTTGTCTTGCAGAAGCTCGTCCCACTTAGCCAGGGTCTCGATGTGGGGCCCCAGCATGACCAGCCTGGGGAAATAGCAGAACAGGATGGCGGCTGCCTTGTTGGGCACGCGGTTCTTGAACTCGGACATGTAGTTCCAGAGCTCAAGGCCGGTGTAGCCGCTGACCTGCCAGTCACGCCAGGAGAGGTTGGGTTCTTCGACGAAAGGCGGGGCATCGTATTCTATGGGGTGGGCCAGGAAGCCGAAGCCTCCCTGGGCGTTCACGGCATTGATGACCGCCTGGGGATCCTGGGCGTAAGGGGCCACGTCCTCTTTGAGATTGAGGGCCAGGTAATGGCTGGACTCAGGCTGTCGCTGCTGGTCGTGGACCTCCTCGCCCATCAGGAGGAGGGTATTCTCGTACCAGCCGTCTAATCCCTTGATCAGGACGTTGTGGTCCGTGGGGATGATGAAGTCCAGCCCGGCCCGGTTGGCGATGCGGACGACCTCCTCAATAGTAGCGACTCCATCGGAGTAAGTGGTGTGCAGGTGGATGTGGCCAACGTATTCGTTGAGGTTCATGCTTGTCTACTCCTTTCAGTAGTTTTGCACTTTTACGTAGGGCACACTGTCAACGGATTTCTGGAACGAATTGAACGGATAATCACATATCTGGTGAGACTCCTTCTGTATCTTCTCAATAAACCGGGGCAGAGCACATCCAGCGCCGGTTGAGTAGGCTTGGAGCGTAGCGGAAAGCCGTATCGAAACCAAGTGGGGTAGCCACAGAGCCGCTCGCATCCTTGGTTTCGATACGCTACGCTACTCAA
>JAUWOY010000106.1 GCA_030611885.1 Chloroflexota bacterium
GCGGAGGCCGCCCGCGCCCGCCTGCCCGACCACCCCGCCGACGGGCACCAATCCGACCACCCCCACTAACGGCCCGACGCCGACGCCGACGGCCACCTCGACGCCGACTAACACGCCGACGCCGACCAGCACGCCCACCAATACGCCTACGTCCACGCCAACCAATACGCCCACGATCACCTCCACACCGACCAACACATCCACACCGACGATCACACCCACGCCGACTAACACACCCACACCGACGCCGACCTATACGCCGACCTCTACGCCAACGTCTACTAACACGCCCACGTCGACTTCTACACCTACGATAACGCCAACGCCGACTGAAACTCCCACATCCTATGAAGTGTACTTGCCTATGGTCGTCAAACTCTATCCGCCGCCTACTCCGACGCCCACACCGACTAACACACCCACTCCAACAAATACACCCAAACCGCCCACGCCAATTCCTTGCGAGGAGAAGGTTTGCAACGGCGGCTTTGAAACGTGTGGGTGCTGGACCATCGGGAATACCCCGCGCCCAGCGACTTACTCCACGGCTGTGGTTCGGTCGGGTTCCTGGTCCCTGCGTCTAGGGATCACTTACCTGAGTGATGCCTACAGTTGGTCCTCCGCCTATCAGCAGGTGACTATTCCCTGGAACGCAACGAGCGCTACCCTGTCGTTTTGGTACTACCCTCTCTGCCAGGATACTGTCCAATACGATTGGCAAGAGGCGATCATCTATGACGCCACCGTCACTCACAAACTAGCCTATGCGCTGCCGCAAGTCTGCTCTAACAGCCAAACCTGGACGCATCACACTTTCGACCTGATGCCCTACAAGGGGCAGACGATCACACTCTACTTCAATGTTAAAAACGACGGGGTAGGTAATCTCAAGACAGCTATGTACCTGGATGATGTGTCGGTAGAGGTATGCTACTGATCGGCTTCCAGGCCAGGCGCTAAAGAAAAAGAAAGGGAAGGGTCGCGAACAGGCGGCCCTTCCCTTTTTGTGCGTACCATGATATAATGGTCTGCAAACATACGAGGGGGGAAACAAGTTGAGCACAGCTTATGTGTACGATCCCATCTATCTGGAGCACGACCTGCCGGGCCATCCGGAGAACAAAGAGCGGCTGGTGCGGATCATGGAGCTCTTGGAGAAGCAGGGCATGCTGGAGAGGTTGGTGGCTGTGGAGGCCACACCTGTTTCGCTGGAGCGACTGGCCAGGAACCACAGCCGGGGCTATATTGACACCGTGCGGCAGATGGCCGAGAGGGGCGGCGGCCATCTGGACCTCGACACTTACATGAGCGCACGCTCTTACGAGGCAGCGCTGATGGCCGCCGGGGGGCTGGTGAACGCGGTGGAAGCGGTGCTGAAAGGGGAGGTGGACAACGCCTTCGCCCTGGTGAGGCCGCCGGGCCACCATGCCCTGACGGCACGCGGCATGGGCTTCTGCCTCTTCAACAACGTGGCCGTGGCCGCTCGCTACGCCCTGGAGGAAAAAGGGCTGGAACGAGTGCTAATCGTTGATTTCGACGTCCACCACGGCAACGGCACCCAGGATGCTTTCTACGAAGAAGCGTCCGTCCTCTACTTCTCCACCCATCAGTACCCCTACTATCCGGGCACAGGCAACTGGCGAGAGATCGGAAAGGGGGCGGGGGAAGGCTACACGGCCAACGTCCCTCTGCCGGGAGGCGTCGGCGATGAGGGCTTCGAGCGCATCTTCGACGAGTTCCTCTACCCCATGGCCGAGCGTTACCGTCCCCAGCTCATTCTGGTCTCGGCTGGCTACGACGCCCACTGGGCTGACCCCCTGGCCGCGATGTCGCTTTCGATAACGGGCTACGCCCATCTGGCGCGAACGCTGAAAGCGATGGCCGACCATCTCTGCCAGGGCAGGCTCGTCTTTACGCTGGAGGGTGGCTACCAGCTCGAGGTGCTGTCCTACGCTGTGCTGAATACCTTTCACGTGCTGCTGGGTGATGAGGAGATCGCTGACCCGCTTGGCCCGGCCCGCCGCTCGGAGCGGGATGTCGGCGATTTGGTTGATCAACTCAAGGGCTTGCACAGGCTGGTCTGAAGATGAAGACGGGTTGCATATACAAGTTGGAAGAGTACCGAGAAAAGAGCATGTCCAGCGCCGGCCGAGTAGGAGCGACTTGTGTTGAGCTTGTCGAAACAAGCGACGTATCGAGGCCAAGCGGGTTGTCCATAGAGCCGCTCGCTTGATTTCGATACGCTTTGCTACTCAATCGGCGCTCGCTCCCCCAAGTTCTACATGCGCCCGTCTTGGGGGCATTGCTGATTGACATTTCACTGATAAGGAGGAACCTGTGGAACGAACTCTAGTCATCATCAAGCCCGATGGGGTGCAGCGAGGGCTGGCCGGGGATATCATCAGCCGCTTCGAGCGCCGGGGACTGCGCATCGCGGCCCTGAAGCTGATGCAAATCTCGCTGGAGCTGGCTCAGCGGCACTACGCCGTCCACAAGGGCAAGGCCTTCTACGAGCCGCTACTTCAGTACATCACCTCTGGCCCCGTGGTGGTGATAGTGTTGGAGGGGAGGGACGTCATCCAGACCGTGCGGCGAACCATGGGGGCCACCAATCCCGCTAAGGCCGCGCCGGGCACCATTCGCGCCGACTTGGCCCTGGAGACGGGGCGCAATCTGGTGCACGGCTCCGACTCGCCGGAGACCGCCACATTCGAGATACCACTCTTTTTCAGCGACGACGAGATCCTTTCCTACTCCCGCGACGCCGATCGCTGGATTTTTGAGTGAAGGTGTTTCTACACGGCGAGAAACTCAAGGGATATGCTTTGTCGGAGGTGGCTTATGTGAGTAGAAGCCGACTGAAACCCAGTGGGAGCTGGTCAAGGTCGGCTTTTCCTGTTCGGGGAGAAGCGCTGAACAGTCGTGAGGTGTCTGAAGAGTATCAGGTGCGCCCCCGTCGTAGCGAGAGCGCACCTGATATTGCCTGATTATCTTGTCAAGTTAGTCCTCCAGTGGGTGATCCGGGTCGGGCACGCAGCAATCCACGGGGCACACCAGGGCGCACTGGGGCTCATCGTAATCGCCCACACATTCCTTGCACTTCTCGGGGTCAATCACGTAGATTTCCTCCCCTTCGGTGATGGCCTCGTTAGGACACTCCGGCTCACAGGCCCCACACAGGATGCACTCGTCGGTGATCATATAGGCCACGGTTTTCACCTCCTTCCTTTGCTCATTTGAAGACCAGCCCTCGCAGATAAGGGCAACGGCCAAGTTATACAGGGCTTGCCCAAATCAGGCAAGCGACAGATACTTTACAACGGTCTGGCGTTTTTGTCAAATTCCGCTTTTGCGAGCGCGGCAGACGTAATCGCAAGACCTCAGAGGACTTTTCTGTATCGGTCCCCTGTCAAGTCAAATGAAAATGTTACCGAACGGTGATCGTTCAGTCAAAAGATAATGTTACCCGGGTTGTCCCCTCCTTTCTTGGATTTGATGATCCTTTAGTTTCCGCTAAAGATTGTGAAGTTGTACATAAGACACCT